>DUBX01000030.1:5436-28416 GCA_012960115.1 Porticoccaceae bacterium | reverse complement strand
TAGCGAAACACAGATTGATGAGATGATTAAAAAAGTAGCCGTTGCCCTAGATAAAACATTGGACCATTGCACTCAGGAAGGACTCTTAGTGTAACCTGTGTCACAGTTTTGAACTTATTTTTAGCATTTATGGCCCTTTACCTCTAATCTAGCCGTAAGCATTATTAAAGGGTCAACAATGATTATCAAAACCACATCGGTGAGTGAGTGCAAAGAACATACGGTAACCGACGAAAATGTTTATCATCAGCGCCGTGAGCTTATTAAGAAAATGGGTTTTTTGGGCGCGGCCAGTCTGCTGTCATCACCAGCCAGCGCAGGCATCTTGGATATCTTCGGCGAGGAAAAAACACCCGAAGCTTTGTTTGCTCAAAATAACCTGAGCTACGCCGCAGAAAAAGGTGGCTTTGCTGAGGAGTTAACGCCGGAAGCTAAAATCACCTCTCATAATAATTTTTATGAGTTCGGGGTTGAGAAGCAGCAACCAGCAGCACTATCTCAATCATTCAAGGTTGATCCTTGGCAGTTAAAGATTTCTGGTGAAGTCGAAAATCCACTGACTCTTGGTTACGACGACCTCTACTCGTCGTTTGATCTCGAAGAACGTATTTATCGACTGCGCTGTGTTGAAGCCTGGTCCATGGTGGTGCCCTGGATTGGTTTCTCTCTAGCGGAGCTGGTCAAAAAAGCCAAGCCCACTTCCCGGGCTAAATACCTTGCCTTTGAAACGTTGTATGACCCTGTGCAGATGCCCGGGCAAAGAAGTCGACGATTAGGGGGTGGAATTGATTACCCTTATGTGGAGGGGTTGCGAATAGACGAAGCCATGAACCCTCTGGCGCTCATGAGTGTTGGCCTCTATGGCAAAACGTTACCGCCTCAGAACGGAGCTCCCATACGGCTGGTAGTGCCGTGGAAATATGGATTTAAAAGTATTAAGTCGGTTGTTGGTATCAAATTTGTTGAAAAAAAGCCGCCAACGACATGGAACCTACTCGCAGCGAACGAGTACGGCTTTTACGCTAATGTTAACCCCGCAGTCGACCACCCTCGGTGGAGTCAAGCCAGTGAACGGCGCATTACCACCGGCGGGCTTTTTGCCCAAAACCGCATAGATACATTGCCATTCAACGGTTACGGGGAAGAGGTCGCCGGTCTCTACAGCGACATGAATTTAAGAAAGTATTATTAGTCTAATGGTGATTACTGTTTCTCAACAGAGGATTCCATACCTCAAAGCCCTCGTGCACTTGGCGGCGCTGTACCCCCTCATTAATTTATATTATGCCGCGATTAATGATCGGCTGGGCGGTGATCCGGTGGAAGCGGTGATCCACTTCACCGGTATTGGGGCGCTTAACCTACTGCTGATCAGCTTGCTAATCTCTCCTCTAGCCAAACGGTTTAAGTTAAGCTTCCTCATGCGGTTTAGACGGATGATCGGCCTTTATGCTTTTACTTACGGGCTGTGTCATATGCTCAACTTCTTATTTTTCGAAGTGCAATTTGATGTGAAATTATTTATTAAGGAAGTGTTTGAGCGACCCTATATTACCGTGGGTATGTCAGCATTCGTACTGCTGATTGCACTAGCGGTCACGTCTATCACGAAACTGCGCAGGAAGATGAAAGGCAAGTGGCAAACGCTGCATAACATTACTTATCTTATTGCGCTGCTCGTAGTGATTCATTTCTACTGGTCGGTTAAATCTGAAATCATTGAACCATTGATTTATTTTGCCATGTACGCTGCGCTTATGGGGTTTAGGTATAAGAAATTACGCGGCTGGCAAGACAAGCTCTTTTCACGATAATATCGCCTTAACCTAATTTGCTGGTAATAGACCGTATCGCCTCATAACTGGGTTTTAACTGCCCATACATCTTTTTGTATACATCATGATATAAATCGTTGTAGATCGCCTTGTTCGCAGCCTCAGGTTCGAATAAATCACCATCATGAGTCATCTTAGTCACTGCAGTGGAAAAATCGGGATATACGCCCATACCTACAGCGCTGGCAATGGCGGCACCTAAGGACGATGTTTCAAACGTGTGTGGACGATAGACGGTCATGCCAAAGATATCCGCGGTGATCTGCATCACCTGATCACTTTGCGAGCCGCCACCTGAAACCACTAGTCTGGTTATTGGTTTTTTACTGCGTTTTTCTAGAAGTTCTTTGCCTTCGCGAAGGGCATAGGTGAGCCCTTCGATCATGGCGCGATAGAGATGGGCTCGGGTGTGTTCCTCATTAAAGCCAATAATAGCACCCCGAGTTTCTGGGCCATCGCCATTGGAGGGCGACCAATAGGGTTGTAGCATAAGGCCTTGGCAACCTGCAGGTACACTGGCAAGCAAATCATCGAATAGTGATTCCGCAGGTACACCCTGATTTGCGGCCAACTGCTCTTCTCTCAGGCCAAATTCTTTTTTAAACCAGCTGACCATCCAGTAGCCCCGTTGCACCATCATTTCAACGTTAAAAGTGTCGGGAATTACGCCAGGGTAGGCCGGATGGAAGGGGATAGCTTCAAGGTATTTATCCGTCGCTATATTGAGTGTGGCCAAGCTGCCATAACTAAGACTACCCGTCTGGGCATCGATACAACCCGTACCCAAAACTTCACAGGCTTTATCTGACCCGCTAGCGATTAGCGGTAGCCCTTCGGGAATGCCTGTTTGCTCGGCAGCTTCTGATGTAATCTTACCGAGGGTAGCACCGGCAGGTAATAGCTCAGGCAACATGTCTCGAGTAACCGGCAGAGCTCGCCAGGTCCAGTCGCTATCATCTGCCCATTTTAGGTTTTTGTAGTCAAACGGCAAGAAACCCACCGTGCTAGCAACAGCATCAGTGTACTGACCGGTTAATTTGTAGGTGTGATAACCCGAGAGCAACAGAAACTTATGAACCTGCTGCCACAGTTCTGGTTGATTCTGTTCAATCCAGTTTGCCTCGGCTTGACTGTGCATTAGGTCGACAAAGGGTTTTGCACGGACCAAGCTCATCAGTATTGACTCGAGCGCGCCTAATGTTGGTTTAGTATCAACTTGGCGCTGGTCTAACCAGCTGATAGCTGAGCGCAATGGTTTATTGTCACTGCCCATAGGAATAACAGTGGCTCTTTGTGTGGTGACTGATACAGCTGTAATTGAGTCTTTAGAAACAGGCAATTGAGGCCAAAGTGCATGACATGCCTCGCACAGCGCATTCCAGAAATAGTCCGCATGCTGTTCTGCCCAACCAGCTTGATCCGAAAAATAGGGTTCTATCTCGACTTTACTCTTGGCGATCAGTTGACCGTTACTATCAAAAACCATGGCTCGGACACTTTGGGTTCCGTTATCAATGCTTAAAAAGTATTGTGGATTTTTCATAGCGACCTCTTAATTAAGGATTGTCAGGCAGACTGTAATAGCTATTCCAAATAGCTTTGTAGCGACTGAGTTCTTCTTCCCAGCGGTCATTGTCCCAATTGCGTTCGGTGGAGAAAATGTCTTTTAACGCTGGATACAAGGCGTCACCACCATTGGGTAAGCACATGCCGAGCCTAGTTCGTCTGAGGAGTAGATCATCGAGGTGTTTTACGGCCTCATACTTTACAGCCCAGCGGCACTCGGCCAAACAAAACTCTGTTTCACCGAGGCTGATATGTTCATTTGCACCACTTTCCTCAAGTAATTTGGGCGCTTTTTTGCCATAACGGCCAAGAAGGCGCTGTGCCCACTGAGGATTATTGGGTAGAAGATCACCGGCACTGATGTCTGGTGTGACAAATATGGTGTCATCAATGACGACAGTAGGTTTCGGCAAGCTATCTGCGGCAGCGTTTATAGCGTCTAGGGCAATTAATCTGAAGGTGGTAAGTTTACCGCCGCTAACGGTAATCAGGCCATTATCTGACCATACTGCATGGTCGCGACGTTCTTTAGAGGGGTTCTTTCCTCGCTCGGCGCTAATAACTGGTCGCACGCCGGCCCAGGTGGACAAGACGTCCGCGCGGGTAAGTTGGTTGTGAGGAAACTGGCGATTAAAAGCATTGAGTAGATAATCAGTTTCTTGATTAGAAATACTCGCCTCAACATCTAAATCTTCAGCATGATCTAGGTCCGTGGTCCCTAAAACGGTGGTTCCTTCCCAGGGATAGACATAAACACCCCGTTTGTCATCTTGATGCAAGAAAGTCATTACATCGGACACAGGATATAAAGATTTCGGAATGATTATATGGCTGCCGCGCAGCGGACGAATACGTTTTTCACTATTGACCTCATTTCGTAAGCGATCAGCCCATGCTCCTGTGGCATTGATCACTACGGAGGCTCTCAACTCGATGGCACTGGCATTCTCGACATCTTCGATGGCAACACCACAAACCTTGTTATTTTCTAGTAATAGGTTCGTCACTTTGGTGTAATTTAGAGCGTGGGCCCCATCATCAATACTATCTTGCAAGACGCGCATGACGAGACGTGAATCGTCTACCATAGCATCGGTATAGTAACTGGCACCTTTAAGATTAGTTTTATCGAGCCCTGGGAACCGTTTTAAGAGTTGCTCGTTATTACAGTATCGATGGTCTTTTATGCTGGCAAGAAAATCATAAATAGCAAGAATGACTGTCATGGCAAAGCGGCCGGGAAATAAGCCCTTGCGGAAGGTAAAGTAAAACGCGATGCGATCTACCAAGCCGGGCGCTTCTGCCAATAATCGCTCTCGCTCTACCACAGACTCTCTTGTTAGCTTTACATCGCCCGCAGCCAGATAGCGCAAACCGCCATGCACCATTTTTGAGGAACGACTGGAGGTGCCCCAAGAGAAATCTTGCTGTTCCAATAATAAAACTCGGTACCCGCGACGTCTCGCCTCGCGGAGCACACCAGCGCCGGTAATACCGCCACCGACAACAATAATATCCCAGTCTAGAGATTCGCCATTACGCATTTTTGCCAATAATTGCTGGCGATCAGTGAATCCATTCATGGTGTTTTAGTGCTCGTTATTTGGAAGTAGTTTACCCGGATTCATTTGACCCTTTGGGTCAAACAATTCACACAGGCTATTAATTGCTGCGATCCCGAGTTGTCCTTTCTCTGAGCTCAAATAGTTTTTATGGTCTCTGCCTACGCCGTGCTGATGACTAATAGTGCCGCCATGGGCGACAATTTGTTCAGCACCTGCTTTCTTAAGTTTGACCCAACGATTCATGCCTTGTTTATAGCTGTCGCCAAGACGGAACAGATAGGTGGTATAAATACTCGAGCCCTGACCATAGACATGAGAGAGGTGAGTGTAGGCATGGACCTGTTCACCCTCATCGGCCAGCGCTGTTCGAATGGCCTGTTCTATATTTTCTGCAGCCTGCGGCACTTTAGACCAGTCTACTGCGGTTTCCATAGTATCTGCGGCGTAACCCGCGGCACCCAATGGATCTCGCAGGTAGGGCGCACGAAATCGTCCATGAGCCCAATTATCGCCCAGTCCCAATTGATCCGCGACACCACCGTGATTAGAGCAATGATCCAGAGCGAGTTGGTGGGCTGTCTCACAGTGCCTGGCAGATCCAGTGACACCGAGGGTCATCATGACTTTACCCGAGCCAATACCTTTTTCAGAAAGTGCCTGCTCTAAAGCAACGACGCCGCTGCTATCTTCACCAGCGCCCATATACAGCAGGCTAGTGGTTTCAAGTGGGTTACTGAGTCGAACCATCGATAATGCTACTCGTTGCTGGATTAGTTCTCTGGCTACGGTAATGCCACTTTCCCATGAGGGAAAAAAGACCACCTGAAACAACTCTTTTTCAGGTAGCGGCGTTATGCGCACTATGACCTCAGTGATAATACCCATGCGTCCCTCAGAACCAAGGATCATCTCTCGGACATCGGGGCCGGCAGAGGAAGCTGGAATCGTGGGTATATGCAAGGTGCCAGCGAGGGTTTCAATGGTGCCGCCGGCAAACAGGTTTTCTATCCGTCCATAGTGTATCGACTGCTGACCACTGGAGCGACTAGCCACCCAACCACCCAGTGTAGAGAGCTCCCATGACTGGGGAAAGTGCCCGAGAGTAAAACCGCGCTTGTTCAAGGCTTCCTCTACTGCTGGGCCAGCGATGCCAGCGCCGAAAGTAGCTAACTGACTCTCTGTGTCAATATTCAGCAATTGGTTCATCTTGCCCATATCGATGGTTAGTACGGGCCTTTCACTTTCCTCAGGATTGATATGACCTACCACTGAGGTACCACCGCCATAGGGGATAACCACAATGTCATTGGCTTTGACGTGGTTCAGTAGTTGCCGCACTTGTTCGGGGGATTCAGGAGACGCTACACCATCAGGAAAAGTATCTACATCGCCGCTGTGCATATCTAACCAATCCGGTAGGCTTTGGCCGCGAGCATGACGTACTCGAGTCTCAGGATCAGTGCTGATAATAGGGTGATTTGTAAGTCGTGACGCGGGAACCTTATCAATAACCTGCTCAAGTGTTGCCTGTGGTAGGGCAGTGGCTGGGCCCACTAAAGCTTCCAGTAACATTCGTAAACTACTATTTAACGCCATCGTTAAATCACTATTTTCATTACCCCAACCGTTCCATAGACGCATGCTTGTTACCTTAATATTAATTAGATTTAGTGTTATACAAAATTATTATCTTTGGCCCACTGATGTGAGCGTTTTATACCTTCTTCAAAGGATATTTCAGGCTTCCAGCCGAGAATACGCTCGGCTTTCTTGATTGAGAACCAGCTCTTGGTAGCAAGTTGCATCACGGTGGCTGGGGAGGCCTCATTTAGATTACCCATAAGGTAAGCAACCTTTGATGCGATTGTCGATACTCTGAGCGCAACTTTTGTCGAGACTAACATGGGGCCTTTTTTACCTAACCACTGATAATGGGGCGCAAAGTACTCTTTAGTAGTGATGTATCCTTCGCAAGATAGGTTAAAAATCTCGCCTGCTGCGTCAGGGTGGCGAACGGCCAAGTCGATACCCCTAATTAGGTCGTCAACGTAGACCGGTCTAAAGAACCCCTTACCTTTGGCGGGGAGCATAAATTGGTGTTTAGCGATAGCCTCAAGTGGAGCAATTATCCAGGGCCGACTACCTGGGCCATAGACATCACCAGGGCGTAAGATGACCACTTCAATGCCACCGCTGGCTTGTGCAGCCAAAACTGCGTGCTCTGAGGCTAGTTTTGTGAGTGCGTAACTGCCACCATTAGCATGAACGGGGTGGTCTTCGTCAAGTTCTCCCTCCGCGGTGTTGCCATAGGCAACGATTGATGAGATTTGTATAAAGCGGCGAACCTTATGTTGTTTTGCTGCGGCGATTAAATTGCGCGTTGCCAATACATTAACCCGCCACATATCGCTATCTTTCATGGCATTGGAAACCAAGGCGGCGGTGTGGACAATCACATCGCATTCCTTAAGAAGGTGGCTAATAGTTTCGGGATCAGAAATATCACCTTGGATAATATCATCGCCATTACCGCAAAGATCAACGCCGACAACCGCTGTGCCCTGTTGCTTGTAATAACGCATTAGGGTGTTGCCGATAAACCCATTAGCGCCGGTAATAAGAACCTTATTTACATTTTGTTGATCCATAGAAACCTCAGTGTTCAGTGAGATGATGTGAAATAGCTAGTCTGTTTAATCATTTAATACATGTTCTTACGATAAAAGCGGCCCAATATTTTAGCTAAGGTCATTTTGGGAACCAGATGAGTAACAGCAGTGCTGATTTTGTTAGAAATACCCGGGACTATAGTGTTTTTTCCAGACAAGCAACCTGTAATGCCTTGTTTAGCAACGTCTTTAGGCGACATCATCATTTTGGGTGAAATCCGTAGGGTGGCGCCTTGATCAGGGTTGTCCATCATTTTGGTCGCGGTGTAGCCGGGGCAGAGTGCTGAGATTACTACACCATTGCCCTCTGCATTCATCTCATCAGCCAAGGCCTGAGTAAAAGCCAACACATAGGCTTTAGTCGCAGCATAGACATTTTGGTAAGGGATAGGCGTCCAGGCCGCTAGCGATGCAACATTAAGGATATGGCCAGTGTTACGAGTCGCCATATCATTAGCGAACAAATGGGTTAAAGAGGTTAATACCTGTACGTTGACGGTAATCATGGTTTCTTGTTCGGCCAAACTCAATTCACAAAATGGGCCGTTGTGTAAAAGTCCAGCATTATTAATCAGAAAATCAACGTGTAACCCTTGGTCTTTAGTGTTTTTAAAAAGTAGCTGAGCAGCTTGAGGTAAGGACAAATCTGCGGCAACGACAGTACATTGAATACCATGAGATTGACTTAATTCTAAGGCAATTTCATTTAGCTTTCTTTCTCTCCGCGCCACTAATATGAGGTTATAGCCACGTCCGGCAAGAATCTTGCAAAACTCTAGGCCGATGCCTTCTGAGGCGCCTGTTACTAGTGCGGTTTGACTATTCATGTGGTTACTCATCTTATAGAGTTTAGCGTTATTATATGATCCTACTATAGCTTAAGAAGTTCCTTTCGCTTTGCCTAAATATAAGTTAAAAAAAAGGACGGGGTTACCCGTCCTTTTTTGTGTTGCTCTTCTAGAATATTAGAAGGTGAAGCTTAAACGAGCACCCCAAGTTGCACCTGGTAGAATGTATTGTGCGTGTGAACCGGCTGCTAAAGGAACGTCAAATGCGCCTGATGGAGTCACCTCATCAAATACATTTTTGCCGTAGAGCATCAGATCCCAGTTATCACCACGTAATCCCGTTCGAATGTTGGTTTTTGAGAAACCATCTTGGTAGTCGATAGGATCCAAATCACCATTCATAAAGTAGCCGTCGGTAAAGGTAATGTCGACACTGGTAAACCAAAGGATGTCAGCAGCAACTGGCGTGGCGTAATCTGCAAAGACTGATCCATTATAATCCGTACCTACTTGCCCACCTACTAGATCTTGACCCGCTCCAGCTTGTGTTCCATCACCTTTGAATTGTGCATGACAACCGTCATATGAGGTTACTGGAGAAGCCGTGGTCAATGTCCCCAATCCTAACAAGCCTGATGCTTGAGCAGCTGTACAACCAGCGCCGGGGTACGAACCAAATTGTCCATCCATAAAGGCAACACTCGCACCTAACTGCAAGTTGTCAGTTGCCTGCCAGGTTAAGTCTAGCTCTAAGCCTTTAACATCTGTGGATGCAGCATTAGTTACAACAAAGCCCAATCCCACAAAGGTAGAGACCTGTTGATCTTTGTACTCGCTGTCAAACAATGCCCAGTTTAAGTTCATAGCACCGTCTAGCAAGGTGTGCTTTCCACCGATTTCGAAAGACGATGAAGTTTCATCATCATATTCAAAGCCAAGTCCTGGGACAGTAGGTTGTACTCCAGCTGCTGTAAACGCAGGGTCTTGATCATCTACGGCGTTAAAACCACCACTTTTGAAACCTTCTGAGTAGGCAATGTAAAACATATTATCGTCAGATTGTGACCACTCAAGATTAACAGATGGCATTACTGCGTCTGTTGATCGATCTTCGTTGAAGTTGTGGGCATAGGAGGCAAAAGATGCTCCCATCAACGCTCCTAGCAGAGGGTGGGCATTAGGCGTAGCTAAACCTGTCGTGTTAGTAGTAAGGTCCATGTCGGCATGAACACTTTTGTCTTCTTCTGTGTAGCGTACACCTGCTGTAATTGCTAACTCATCAGTAATGTCATAGGAGCCTTGGAAGAATACAGCCCAAGAGTCTGTGTCTTGCTTCCAGTTGGAGATGCGACCGACTTGCTGGAACTTAGTGGACCCCTCAACGCCAGGTACAAATGCGTAAGGTGTTCCGGTTAAGCCATACAATGCGTTAACACCTGCGACCTGTGCTGGTGAGAAACCTAAGAAAGTATCGGTGCCAATAATGGCTGGCATGATATGGGGGATACCGAAAGTGCCGTCAACGGTGACATTTCGATCAATCTCTTGTTCCTGCTTATCATAATAGGCGCCCAAGACGAATGAGAATCTATCCTCAGAAGGTGAGGTCAAACGAAATTCTTGGCTAGTGTGATCATAGTCAGAGATGTCGCTACGGCCAATAAACCTTACCGGTAAAAAGTCAGCGTCAATACCATCTTGGTATTCATAGCTTCCTTTGCCTGTAACTGAGGTTAGGGTGTAACCATTGGTCAATTCAATTTCAATATTCAGTGAGCTATCCGCTGTTTCAGTATTTGTTCCTTCTGGCCTTTCTCCACCATTGGAGCAGATCTCTGAGGACATACCCACAGCAGCTTCAAGAGCACAGCCTCCAACAGAAATAGCATCTCGATAACTATCCTTTGTTCCAGCGGCCACCAACTGGCCAAGAGCTGGGTATATAGCACCCATAGTTCCGTACATCAACGCGTTTGATGAGGCAATATTGGCTAGCGGCGAAAACTGAGTTATCACGGCATTCATGCCTAAACGCTCATACTTACTTTCAGAGTGTTTTAGTTCTACCACGGTGTTGTCTGATGCTTCCCACGTTGCGCTAAGGCGCCACATTGATTCATCCGTGGTTGGCATTGACGAAAGTGACGTGCCGGCAAAGCTATTATCTAGATGCCCGTCATTTTCGCGGGTTTTATAAGCAAATCGCAAAGCTATAGTGTCGCTCAATGAACCAGTGACATGCCCTTCAATCGCTGTGCCGCCAAAGGATTCTTTGTTGACGGTAACTTTTCCGCCGCTCTCTTGTCCTACTTGAGGGGTGGCAGATGTGACGTTAATAGCACCTGCTAAGGTATTTTTACCAAAGAGAGTTCCCTGTGGGCCCCTTAGTGCTTCAACTTGCTGGAGATCGAATAAGCCTGTTCTTACTTGACGGCTCTTACCGTAGTGGACGCCATCGACATAAATACCCACAGACTGTTCGAACGATTGGTTTGCGCCAATGCCCACGCCACGCATAGCTATAATAGTATTTACCGCATTTTCGGCAACTGTCAGGTTGGGCACATAGGCAGACAGCTCAGACAGGCTGTTTAGGCCTGCGTCAGCAATCTTATCACCCCCTATCGCCGTGACTGACATAGGAACATCTTGTAGACTTTCGGCGCGTTTTTGCGCTGTTACGATGATTTCTTCCAACTGTGCTGCATAGGCACCGCTAGAAGCAGTGGCGATAGCGATAGCTAACGCACTGATGGTGCGAAATGATGTGTTGTTCATACATAGACCCCTGATAATTTAAGTTTTGTGACTGCTATTTATTTTTTTACCGCAAGAAAATAATGCATTTCAGGATGATATGCAATCGTTAGACTGTGACTGGTGGGTATTGCTACTACAAGGTATTATTCATATAGCAAATATTATGGTATCTATCTATCTATCTGGCCTATTAAAAATGGTTAGACAAAAAAAGGACGGGGTTACCCGTCCTTTTCTGTGGTTCTCTTCTAGCAATATTAGAAGTCGAAGCTAAGTCGTACGCCCCATACTTCGCCAGGGGTTTGGTATCTTGCATGTGATCCAGCAGCCAAGGGAATGTCGAATGCACCTTGCGCTGTAATCTCATCAGTGACGTTTTTTCCATAAACCATCAAGTTCCAATTGTCGCCACGGAGTCCAGTACGAACATTGACCTTCTCAAAACCGTCATGATAATCAACTGGATCCATGTCACCTGCCATGAAGTAGCCAGCGGTGAAATTAACATCAACACTGGTATACCAGATGACGCCATTAGACAAGGGCCGAACATAATCAGCGGTCAATGAACCGTTGTAGTCGGTACCCACCTGGCCGCCGGCAAGATCCTGAGCGCCAGAGCCTGTTTGTGTGCCATCGCCTTTGAACTTAGCGGTACATCCGTCAAATGTGTGGTTTTGGCCGTCGCTAGCGGTAAGTGTGCCTAGCCCAAGTAACCCGGAAGCTTGCGCTGCAGTACAACCAGCACCTGGGTATGAACCGTACTCGCCTTCCATGATTGCAAAGTTAGCACCTAATCGCAGATTGTCAGTGGTTTGCCATGTCATGTCGACTTCCAAGCCCGAAACATCGGTTGACGCGGCATTAGTCACCACAAAGCCTAAGCCAACAAAGGTCGATACTTGCTGATCTTCGTAAGTGCTGTCAAACCACGCCCAGTTAACGGTCATAGCACCATCCATCAGAGTGTGTTTGCCGCCTATTTCAATGGAGCTCGCGGTTTCATCATCATACTCAAAACCTTGTGCTGGAACAGTTGGGTTTGTTGTTCCATCAGCATTAAACGTAGGATTTTGGTCATCTACCGCGTTAAATCCACCGCTCTTGAAGCCTTCCGAATAGCTCATATAAAACATGCTATCTTCAGACTGTGTCCATTCCAAACTTACAGCAGGCATTAGCTGGTCCGTTGATCGGCTTTCATGAAAGTCATGGTCCCAAGACGCGAAACTAGCACCCATAATGCCAGCTAACAACGGAGACGGGTTAGGTGTGGCCATACCCGTAGAGCTGGTGGTCACGTTCATTAGGGCAGAAGCAGTCTTGTCTTCTTCGGTATAACGAAGACCGGCCGTTAACGACAAATTATCAGTCAGATCATAATTACCCTGAAAGAATACGGCCCAAGACTCGGTGTCTTGTTGCCACCTAGAAATACGACCTACTTTTTGGAACTTGGTCACTCCCTCTAAAGCAAAGGGAAGGCCATAGGCACTGGTGAACGCTGGCGGGTAAAATAAGAAAGTATCCAGAGGAGCGGCCCCGAGGATGTACGGCATTGTGCCCGGAATACCAAAGGTGCCATCTACCGTCACTAAGCGATTAATTAATTGTTCCTGCTCGTCATAATAAACACCCGCTACAAACGAAAACTTATCTTCGCTAGGGGAGGTAATACGGAACTCTTGGCTAGTGTGGTCATAGTCGGAAATATCACTTCGACCAATAAACCGCAGAGGTAACCAATCTGCATCTATACCATCTTCGTACTCGTACTTGTTCATTCCAGTAACCGAGCTAAAGGTGTAACCGTTGGCCAACTCAAACTCAATATTTAATGAGGTGTCCTCGGTGCTGGTGATTGTCCCTTCGGGCATTTCGCCACCATTTTCACAGACCTCATGCGAACGACCCATATGGGCTGCAAGGTCACAACCGCCGAAAGTAATGGCGTCTCGGAAGCCATCTTGGACACCAGAGGCAACCATTTGGCCTAATTGCGGAAAGACAGCGCCCATCGTGCCATACATCAGGCTGTTGGAGGCGGCTATGTTAGCCAGAGGGGAGAAGGTGGTTATTAGGGCTGTTCCGCCAATCCGAGTATGGTCACTTTTCGCATGTTTAAACTCCACGCTAGTGTTATCGTTAGGCTCCCAAGCTGCACTTAGACGCCACATGCGCTCATCGGTAGAGGGTAAAATTGGCGCATAAGGAGTAGCCGTGGGTTCACCAACAAACGTTGCTCCTGCCGTCAATGTGTTGTCTATAAAGCCGTCATCTTGATGGTCTTTGTAGGCGAATCGTACCGCGAAAGTATCGGATAATGAACCAGACAGGCTCCCTTCGATTGTTTGCCCTCCAAAGGACTCTTTGCTAACCGACACTTTACCGGCAAATTCATCGCCGACAGTTGGTGACCCTGAGGTTACGTTGATTGCGCCAGCAAGGGTGTTCTTGCCAAACAAGATACCCTGCGGTCCACGCAGTACTTCAACTTGTTGTAGATCAAATAAGCCTGTTCTGACTTGGCGGCTTTTACCATAATGCACGCCATCAACGTAAATGCCGACAGATTGTTCAAACGACTGGTTGGCACCAATGCCAACGCCTCGCATACCGATAATGGTATTCACCGCGTTTTCAGTGACTGTTAAGTTAGGTACATAGGCGCTAAGTTGTCCAAAGCTATGGAGACCGGCCTCTTCAATTTTAGATCCACTAATGGCGCTCATGGAAATGGCAACATCTTGTAAACTTTCGGCTCTTTTTTGAGCCGTCACAATGATTTCTTCTAACTGTGCTGAATAGGCACCGCTAGATGCGACGGCAACACCAATTGCCACGCCACTGATGATTTTTCGAAATGATTTCATGTTATATAAACCCCGTATAAATAAATGATTAGTTATTATTAACCCCACGTAGATAAAACCTACAAACCTACAGATTTACAAAGTAAAGGTCGATTTACGGAAATGCAAAAGCCCCGCATAAATTAGACCCACATAACTAGCGTAGACCAGTAATTGATAAAAAACATTAAAATTGCTTAATATAGAGATAATATCAGGTGGCTGCAGTCTTATTATAGACTCAAGACTCAAGACTCAAGACTCAAGACTCAAGACTCAAGACTCAAGACTTAAGACTTAAGACTTAAGACTTAAGACGTTTGGCGCGAGAAATGCTACTTTAAATAGCGTTTGAAGATAGGGTTTCTAACAAAGCAGCTATTATAGAGGAGTCTCCTCGGTTAGATTTAAGATTTAGGCCTGTTGGAATTGCACCCAAACGCACAACAATGGTTGGTGTTTTTGGGTTGATCATGGTGACTTGCAGCACCATGCCTTTAATCCAAAAAACCTCGGGTAAATGGTTCAAACCGCCATAGATATAGTAACCATTTGAATTACCGGCGGATTTGCCTGTCGCTTGCACATAGAACCATTTCGGCACCAAAGCGCCCTCTACCATTTTGTTTAATCAGCTCTTTAATACAACAGTATTGATTGGGTTTTGGTAGAGGTTACCTATGGCTAACCAAGATTGCGTGGCGGCAAGCGAGCAACAGTATCTTGCAGAAGCCACTATTCAAGAATCCTCTAGCCTTAGTGGCTGCCAAATTTTTTCTTCAATTAGCTCGTTGATGGGTTTTTGGTACAGACACTGGAGAATTAGCATTAAGAGATGGTAGTTAATATTGTTGTAATGGAATACTCTGTCGTCACTAAACGAAAGCTCCCTATTGGTTAGACCTAATAATTTGTCATTTAATGTGGCTCGCATATCCACCATGGTCGATTGGATTCCCGATGTATGTCTTGAGAGGTCCCTTATTTCTACTCGCGGGCATTGTTCAATTTTAAGTTCAGGGAGATAGCGGCTAATCAGGTCGGTTTCAGAATCGATTAAACCATCACCAATAGCAACGCCTAAACGCCTATAAGTATGGCGACGATCCTTTTTGCCATAGGCATGCCGTTAACGCTCTAGGCCTGTTTGGCATCTGCCTAGTAACGCTCGTAGACAACTTTTCCATGCCTTTGCATTATTAAGGCTTGTGTTTGTCTTCGATCAAACCATAGACCCAAGGTTGGGTTTTCGTCGGTCAATGGGTTAGTGGATGTTTGAGAGGCGTTTGTTGGTTTTCCGGCAATAGGTTTTGGTCCTGACATTAAATAATTATTAGAGTTGGCCAGTAGCTCATTGATGTGAGCATTTGTCTAAAGGACGAGCCAATCTTGTAGGCTTGATTTAAAAGGCTAAAACATTAAGGTCGTGACCGCTGAGATCAGTACTACAGTCATTCCGGCCAGTATTTTTGGTAACTTAGTTTGGTTAAACATTACTTATCAAGTAACTCAATTATTATGCACCTCTGATGACAAATGACTTTAACTATAGATAAACATGTCGATTCCTATACTAAGCCTTGAAGCCATCCTTGTATTATTCTTCACCCCTGTTACGGTAACCTAAAATTAAGGGAATACAGGCATGCAAGCAGGGGTGAAAAAAGAATCGGGTAACGAAATAGGATTCTGGCGGGGGTGGTCTATAGCCGTGGGTTGCGCTATCGGTTCTGGCGTTTTCATGATGCCGACACTACTCGCCCCCTATGGCATGTTGGGCCTTGCCGGTTGGTTGGTTGCCGGCGTTGGCACCTTGTTAGTTGCTTTGTCTTTGTCACGCCTGGTTAGACGAATTCCTAAAATTGGTGGTCCCTACGCCTATGCGCAAGCGGGTTTGGGTGATTTTGCGGGTTTCTTGGTGGCGTGGACATACTGGATTGCATGTATCTCTGCAGTCGCAGGTATTGCTATTGCTTTCGTAGGTTACTTAGGTGTATTTCTGCCCGCAATCACTGACTCGAGCGTATTGTCGCTGCTGGTTGCTCTAACTCTGATTTGGACTGTCATTGGGCTTAATATTCGAAGTGTTGAAGGTAGTGGGGTCTTCCAAGTAGTGACAACGATCTTGAAAATATTGCCACTGTTATTCATGATCGTCTTGGGCTTCGCAAATATGGAACCTGAAATACTGCCTCCGCTTAACCCTACTGAGCTTCATCCAATAGCGCTGCTGGCAACTGTAACCACTTTGGTTATGTGGTCTTTTGTAGGCATCGAGACTGCCACCGTGCCGGCTGATAATATGGCTGAGCCGGATAAAATGATCCCACGTATTTTGATGGCTTCGGTTTTCACAGTGTTGGCCATTTACTTCCTAGTTAGTTTAGCCATTGCACTAGTCGTTCCTGCTGAGGAGCTGATCGGATCAACAGCGCCTTTCGCCGTTGCGGCAACCAAGATAATGGGACCTGTTGGTGGTGCTGTTATCACTATAGGCGCACTCATATCGACCCTAGGTAGTTTAAATGCCAACACCTTCACTGCTGGCCAAGTACCCCTAGCCGCAGCCAAAGACCACCTTCTACCGGTTAAATTTTTAACCTTGAGCCAGTCCGGCACCCCGATCTTTTCTTTTCTTGTGTCGGGTGGTTTTATTTCACTGTTACTACTTTTAAACTACACAAAAGGCCTAGTAGCCGCCTTTACCTTTATGGCAATGCTATCAACCTTGTCCACCTTAATGGCCTATGCTTTTTGCGCTGTCGCTGAGTTTTATTTTCTCAAGCGAGACAGGGAAAGTCCCGAGAGAAACCGTGCGATAGCACTTTCAAGTGCAGCCTTCCTTTACTCGTTTTTTGCTATATGGGGAGCGGGCACAGAGATTGTATTTTATTCCTTCATGCTGATTATCATTGGCATGCCTTTTTATGCCCTCGTTCGAAAAGAATCCTGAGACTAACTAAATGCCACAATTTAATGAATATTCGAACTTAGTTCAGGTTGCTGTGCGCAATCCTGAGCATGCGTTTGTCAGTCAAGAAAAACTATTGCAAGAATGGCAACCCTTGCGATTTCACGCTATGCCAGATCTTGAAAAAGCGCATGCAGAATTTGCGTTATTTAGACAGTGCCTATTGGCGTCTGGTGCAGAGATAGTTGATTTGCCCGCAAATGATAACCTCACAATTGACAGTATTTACCCGCGCGATAATGTTTTAGTTAGCCCAAAAGGATTAATTCTTTGTAATATGGGGCGGGCTAGCAGAACACTAGAAGCTACTATCAATGTTGCAGTTTATGAGGCTCTTGGCCATAAGATAGCTGGACAGATTAAGGCCCCTGGCACACTCGAAGGTGGTGACTTTATTTGGATTGATGAGCAGCATGCTGCGGTGGGGTTAGGGCCAAGGACAAGCAAAGAGGGGATTCGGCAGCTACAGGCAATTCTGGGAGATGAGGTAGACCTGCATGTTGTTGAGTTGCCGGACCCCGAGCACCCAGATGATGTATTACATTTGATGTCAATTATTTCTCCCATTGATAAAAATTTAGCGCTGATTTATAGACCCTTTATGCCCAAGACCTTTCTTTCGTGGCTTGAGGAAAGAGGTGTAGAGTTTGTCGATGTTCCGGAGGAGGAATATCTACCCATGGGCTGTAATGTTCTTGCTATTGCGCCGCGCTCAGTCGTGATGCTTGAAAACCTGCCAGGTGTTAAGGTTGGGCTAGAACGGGCGGGTTGTTCGGTGCTAACATATCGAGGTATGGAGATTAGTCGCAAAGGCGAGGGTGGCCCAACCTGTTTGACTCGCCCCTTAATGAGAAAATAAGAGGCAATAGAATCTGTGGGAATAGATTTTTATAATGGATTAGCTAAAAGGTGTTCATTTTGAGTCATCAATCATTAATACCAGTTGTTAAGCACAGTCGTTTATTGGGTGTTGTGTTGCTAACTTGTATTGCTATTACGGGTGTTGCCTGTAGTGACCAAACTCAGATGTCTGAGTCTGCTGTCGCAAATTGGTCATCGCCGGCAGGGGTGGGTTCGGTATCGCCTAATGTGAGTCTTGCTATTGATGGCGGGCCAATCTTAAGTTGGTTGAAAGTCAGCGAAGATTCAGTTGCACTAGAGTATTCACGCTGGGATGAAACGCAATGGTCAGATGCTGTCGAGGTCGCAAGCGGTAGTAACTGGTTAGTTAATCGCGCCGATTTTCCCTCAGTAGTGCAGTTGTCAGAGTCACTCTGGGCGGCCCATTGGTTAGTGATGACAGACCCTAGTGTTTTCGCTTATGACGTCATGGTAGGGCTCTCGACTGATGGCGGGGTAACGTGGAATACCCCTTTTAAGCCTCACACCGACGGAACCCTAACCGAACATGGATTCGTTAGTTTTTTTGCAGACGATCAAGATGTCGGCCTAGTCTGGCTAGACGGCCGCAATATGTCTGGCGGTGGCCACTCAAAGCACGACATGGAACCAATGCCGTCTGATAGTGGCATGACGTTGCGCTCTACAAAGATAACCACCGAAGGCGCGCTTTTCGAGCCACAAATAATTGATGGATTGGTCTGCGATTGTTGTCAGACTGATATTGCACAGGTCGATGAAGGTGCGGTTTTAGTGTTCAGAAATCGCACTGAGGGCGAGCACCGAGATATCTATTACTCGCGGATGGTCAATGGACTTTGGTCTGAGTCAAAGCCAGTAGCTTTAGATGAATGGCTCATTTCTGGATGCCCAGTGAATGGACCTTCTGTCACAGCAAGTACAACGCACACAGCAGTGGCTTGGTATACAGAGGGCAAAGGCTACGGTCAGGTTAAATTGGCGCTGTCTGAAAAAGATTCAGATACTTTTATGCCTGCTGTGGAGATAAGCAGTGGTGATGCTGTACTCGGTCAGGTGGGTTTGGCCGCCACCGAAGATGATGGTTTCATCGTAAGTTGGCTGACTTTTTCAGAGGGTGTGAAAGGAGACTTGAATTTACGTCACGCTGATGCCAATGGTGTGCTTGGACCCGCGGTTGTTGTTGCAGATGTTGACTTTACTCGCCGAGCAGGGCTTCCTCAAATGGTGGTATTCGATGACCGTGTGATTTTGGTATGGACTGGTGGCGATAAGTCCAACAAGGCTGTTCAGGTCGTATCACTTCCCCAGAGTGTTATTGAAAAATAGGGATAAAGGGCAAACTAGCGTTTATAGGAATACACTAACCATGATGAGGCCAATGAACACTGCAATTATTTCTGGATACTGTCACCCCCGCTTTGAAAAGGTTGCTGAAATCTTTTCCTCAGCCGTTGATTGTGGTTTTGAAGTAGGGGCTTCCTTAGCCATTGAGCATCAAGGCGAAATGGTGGTTAACCTATGGGGCGGCCATCAAGATGAAGCGAGGACCAAACCCTGGCAGGAAGATACCATTGTTAATGTTTTTTCAGTGACAAAAGGTGTGGTCGCAACCTGTGCTGCAAGACTCATTGAGCAAGGCCTACTAGATATCCATCAAAAGGTGTCTCATTATTGGCCCGAATATGGCTGCAATGGCAAGCAAGATACTAAGGTCATTGACCTTTTATGCCACCGAGCAGGTATGTTTGGGTTTCAACACGAATTGCCTGTAGATGAGTGGAGAAATTGGCAAAAATTCACCGACCTGTTGGCAGCGCAGGCACCCTTTCGAGCACCGGGAGAGTCTCAGGGTTACCATGCCCTCACATTTGGTTGGCTAGTGGGCGAACTCATTCGTCGGATAGATGGCCGCTCGGTAGGCACTTATTTTAGTGAAGAAATAGCCAGACCATTAGGTGTCGACTTTAAGATTGGTATTGATGAGTCCGATCTATCGCGCTGTGCAGACACCCTAATGTTGAATAACAAATCCACCCTCGCAGTCTTAGGCCTTATTTCTTATATCCCAGATATGCTGTTATCTAAATCACTGCGTGGCGTAAAAGGCGCGGTCAAAAGTGGTGATTACAGTGTTGCATTTGCCGCCCGAGCATTGGATGGAGATGATGCAGTCAATAGCACCGAATGGCGTTTGGCAGAGGTTCCTGCAGCAAACGGGCACGGCACAGCTGTGAGTCTAGCTAAGTTGTATGGGATTCTTTCCAATGGCGGATCACGAAATGGCCAGCATTTATTGAAGCCAGAGACGATAAAGCAAGTGACTAGTGTCCACTCTGATGGTCCAGATGGGGTTCTGTTTGGCCTGCCTTACCAGTTTGGGCTAGGTTACATGCTGAATGCGCCCTTAACTCCCATTGGGGCGAAGGCAGGGATGTTTGGACATACGGGTATTGGCGGCGAAGTAACTTTTGGTGATTTAGACAACAATCTTGGGTTTTCTTTTCTCAACAATCGACAGCACAGCCTTGGTAATTTATACAAGACAGCAAATGATCTATCAAAGGCCCTATATAAGGTCTTATGACTAATAGTTAGATTGTTGAGTAACCAGACTGTGTATGTAGTCTTTTATAAGTCCTGCTCTGACAAAGCATGTTGCCATTGAATTACCGTGTAACATTTTAACTCAATATGGCATATAGGGATTACGCCTTAAGGATCAGGAGATTACTTAACGAAACAATTTGATGATGTCTGCGGCGTCGCTCTCACAGCTTGGACCCATTAGGTGAACACCGTCTATACCTGGAAGGTCAATCAGTTTGCTGATGAGTTCATGGCAGATCATTAAGCCTTCTTTATTAGGGTTTTTAGATGTATCTAACCTTGAGATGATCGCATCAGAAATATTAACGCCCCACAGATTTTCCCGCATCCATAGAGCCTGCCTTGCTGACTTTAAAGGTCCCATGCCCACAAGTACTTTTAGGTCATCTGTTTTTCCATTTGCAATGAGCAGGTTGGAATAAAATCTACAGATTTCTTCATCATAACAATACTGAGTTTGAATGAATTTAGCGCCATTACTTATTTTTCTTTTCAAAAAATCAATGGCTTGAGGGTTGTCTTTTTGAAAATACAGGTCATCAGCCGCACCGGGATAAATAGGCAACGGTTCTTTGATGTCAGTGCCATCTGATAGCTTGCCATTTGATATCACATTAAGGAGCCCCATTATTCCGCCGCTATCAAATTCATTGACAACTTGCGGGCCACCTTGGCGGGGTTTGTCACCAGTCAAACATAAGACTTTATTGATGCCTATTGAAAGGGCACCCAAGACCTCAGACTCTATAGCGATTCTGTTCCTGTCTCGTCCAGTCAGCTGCAAGATGACATCTAAGCCCAGCTCTTTAATACCCGCAGCAACAAGCAAGCTGGATAATCTTGCTTTTGAATTTGGCGAGTCAGTAACATTGACCGCGTCAGCAACATCAACAAGAGGTAAGACCAAATCAATGCTTTGCCTAAGATTTGTCGAAACCGCAGGTGTCGTCTCTGACGTAAAAATAAAATCAGCAGTTTTTGATGAGAACATAATATTTTCAATATTGTTAGAGTTGGTTTTAAACGTTGTGCTTAGTATTAACTATAGATTTTCTTGGCCTAGTTTATAAATTCCTTACAATGGATACAATACTTTGGGGCGTCCTAAAAAGACAATATAAAAAATATATTACTAATAATCTCATCGCGAGAGTGATAAGTTGGTGTTTAAAAACATCGGACGTTAGAATTGGATTTTTAGCTAAGTATTATTTGAGAAAGTACTATGTGTGAATTACTGGGGATGAGCGCCAATACCCCCACAGATATATGTTTTAGTTTTACCGGTCTTATGGAGCGCGGCGGTCGAACCGGCCCCCACAGCGACGGTTGGGGCATAGTGTTTTACGAAGGCCGTGGCGCACGGGCTTTTCATGATCCTAAGTCGAGTGCTCAATCCCCCTTGGCGAAATGGGTTAAGGCATATCCTATTAAAAGTGAAATTGTGCTTAGCCATATCCGTCAGGCGAATGTTGGCGCCATCAGTTTGGAAAATACTCACCCCTTTCAGCGTGAATTATGGGGTCGCTCATGGTCATTTGTACATAACGGGCAAATTCCCAGAGTGAAAGAAATTTCTTTGAATTTCTATTTACCCATTGGAGAGACCGACAGCGAACATGCATTTTGTTGGATTCTGGATCAATTACGGGAAAACTATGCGTCTATCCCAGACACTAATCAAAAATGGCTGGCTTTGGTAGCTGACATATGCGCTGAACTGGCTAAGCTTGGAGTCTTCAATATGCTACTGAGCGATGGCGAGGTATTGTTAAGTTTCTGCTCTAGTAAGTTGTATTGGATTACCCGACAAGCCCCCTTTGATCAGGTCACTCTTAAAGACACTGAACTTACCGTGAATTTTGCAAAAGAGACCACGGATCAAGATAAGGTAACGATTATTGCCACTGAGCCGTTAACGGAGGATGAATGTTGGCAGCACTATGAGAGTGGCGAATTTCGCGCTTTTCTGCGCGGAGATTCTATATTTGAGTCAGTTGTAGCGGTTTAAAGTTTTCTGTGTGATCGAACGACCCTAGTTTGGGTGATGTTATAATAGGAGAGATTCCATCATTACAGATTGTTGTCGACTCTAGGGCTCTTTTTGATTGCTCCCTAGCGTTCCCTTAGTCAGATTTTATATTTGTTGAGGGACTATCTTTTTAAGGTAGGTGGTACGACTTTTTCTCTGGATTTAGCGAGTTAAAAAGAGCGTTAAAGAAGTGAAAACCAAGAATCACATAAGCAGCTATCATCCCTCCCGAATCCCACCAGAAGAAAGCTGTGCCAAGAATTGCCATCTGCACCTAAAACCAAAAGCGGTCTTGTCTCACCCTCACCCTTATCTATCTCCTTGATTGTTTATTTATTAATCATAGCTGAATACCCCATTCAGTCAAATTAGGAATAGATCGAGGTGGTAGAGAAGTTCTTGAGGCTTATAAAAAAGGGGGGGGTTAGCTCCACCAGTTGGTACAACGAATGG
>DUBX01000030.1:0-5368 GCA_012960115.1 Porticoccaceae bacterium | reverse complement strand
GGCGGACCGGACGGGACTCGAACCCGCGACCTCCGGCGTGACAGGCCGGCATTCTAACCAGCTGAACTACCGGTCCGTGAAAGCAATTTCTCTAATGGTGGGTGGTACAGGGATTGAACCTGTGACCCTCGCCTTGTAAGGGCGATGCTCTACCAGCTGAGCTAACCACCCCCTGAGAGAGCGACGCATTCTACCGAACTGGGGGTGACTGTCAAACATTTTCTGAGCCTATATACATATCAGCTTCACAGCCCTAAGATAACGACCTAATTCACGTTATTTTATTGAACAAAAATGCAGATTTATAAAGAATTTAGTATTGAGGCCGCCCACCGACTTCCAAATGTCCCAGAAGGACATAAATGTGCACGGCTGCACGGCCATTCCTTTCAAGTAGCAATCCATGTCGATGGTCCTGTTGGAGAGCAAACAGGTTGGATAATGGATTTTGGTGACATTAAGGCGGCTTTTGCGCCTATCTATGAGCAGCTCGACCATCATTACCTCAATGATGTCATAGGCTTGGAAAACCCTACCAGTGAAAATTTAGCTATTTGGATATGGAATCAACTAAAGCCTCGATTACATCTGTTAAGTGCTATTGAGATAAAAGAGACCTGTACTAGTGGATGCATCTATCACGGTTAGCTAGTCATCGAATGGCCTGTTTGCTTTGTGCTTGCGCTCTCCCAAATGATAAAGCCCAGCATTATTATGATGGGAATAAGACAGCCCAGTAGCATCTGTTGCCAGGTAATCAAATTTATAGCCCAGCCGGCAGACAGTGCTGCTATCGCCTGAAATGAAAAAACTGTTGAATCATTAATGGCTTGGGCCTTGTGGCGGTCATTGTCAAGATGCGTGCTGGGCAATAACGTGGTGCCGGCAAGAAACAAAAAGTTCCAACCTATGCCAAGTAACACTAACTGCAACCAGAAGCCGGTGACACTCGTATTTGAAAAGCCAATGGCGATGGTGGTGCAATAGCAGGCCAATCCGATAAACATCATTGCTCTAATGCCAAACTGGCGAAACAATAGTGGTGCGATAAATGAAGGCATAAACATAGCAGCAATATGGCTTTGGATAACCCATTTCGTGTCAAGGAGCGAATGACCATGAAAATGGTGCATGCTGATTGGTGTGCCTGTCATCACAAATGACATAACCGTATAGGCAATGACGCCACTGGCTAATGCCAGCGCAAAAGAGGGTCTGCGCAGCAAATTGATAGTTGACGTCTGCTTTTGTGCTGCGGGATTTGATGCAATGGGTGCGGGGCTGTATAAGCTCAATACAATACCTGCAGCAACTATGCATCCTATGCCTAGTAAAAAAGAGCCTTGATAGGTAATGGAGGACATCTCTCTTCCTAAAATGGCTAGCTCAGGGCCGATGAAGGCTGCGACAATTCCACCACCCATTACCATTGACGTGGCGGAAGCGTGATGCTGCATGCTCACCGACTCCATCGCCGCGAATCTGCCTTGCATTAATGCAGCACTTAGTGAGCCCAAAACAACAGAGGCCGTGCAAAAAAGCGCAAAGCTTTTTGATTGCAATGCAACTATGGCGAGGATGCATCCCAATATGCCAACACCCATACAGGTGAGCATTCCTCTCTTTCGGCCCAGTTTCCGCATTAGTTGGGTTACTGGGACAACGCTAATGGCGGTACCCGTTATCATTAAGGCAATCGGCGCGGTAGCCCATTCAGATGACGGCGCTAGCTCTGAGCCAATAAGGGTGCCAGCCAATACCATCAGTGGCATAGTCGAACCGGCCAAGGCGCAACTGATACTGAGGAACCAGACGTTTCTAAAGTCTTTATGCGAAATAATGTTGATTGGGTTGTCCTTATGCTGGTTAGCTCTTTTATCTAGAGGGTAGTTGCAACGATGAATCATAAACTAAATTATTTGTAGGTGTTGCTTGTTTCTGTGCGCTGCTTTGCATAAGTCCTGTATAATTACCGAACTCAGACAATCACAATCAACAAACCTTTAATTGGCCTAATAGTATGGTAACAGTCGGTACATTCAATCAACTTCAAGTTGTTAAGCAGGTGGATTTTGGCGTTTATTTGGACGGCGATCATCTGGACGCTATTCTACTGCCTAAGCGTTATGTGCCAGATGGGTGTGAAATAGGGGATTGGTTGAGTGTTTTTTTGTATTTTGACTCAGACGATTTATTGATTGCGACCACAGAGACGCCAAAGGTTGAGGTGGGTAGTTGCGAGATGCTAACGGTCGTTGATATAAACCATGCCGGTGCATTTATGGATTGGGGCTTGCCCAAAGATTTATTGGTCCCCTATAACGAACAGCAAAAACCAATGGAAGTAGGGTATTCCTATGTTGTCTATGTATATCATGATCAACAGTCAGATCGTATCGCCGCATCAACAAAGTTAAACCACCATCTAGATGAAACCCCCGTCTGGTTAAAGCCGGCTCAGGCGGTTAATTTACAAATTGCTGGGCGAACAGATTTAGGCTACAAAGCCATCATTGATGGTAAATACCTTGGGCTCCTTTTTCGCGCTGATGCTTATCGACCATTAAAAATTGGCGAGCGACTTCCCGGGTTTGTTAAGACGATTCGTAGTGATGGAAAAGTTGATTTATTAATATCACAGGCTACGCTGCAAGGAGACCATGACTTGTCTGAGCAAATCATCCGGCATTTAACGGAGCAAGGGGGACAGTCCACATTGACCGATAAGAGTGACCCAGATGCTATACACCGCGCTTTTAAAGTGTCCAAGAAAAAATATAAACAAGCTTTAGGGACCCTTTATAAGAGTAAAAGGATTGTCATCTCCCCAGGAAAAATCGAACTCGCGTAATAGTAAAAAACTTCTAAAAGACATCTAGCAGCAGGCTTATAATTTTTATTTATGGATTTTAACTTGTTAGCTACCACCTTGCATCCGTGATAAACAGCCATTTTATGGCAGTTATGCTGTTGTAAGGATCAATTTACTTTTTTTATATTAAATACTTATTAATGTATTTGCTTTTTTAATTTGCATCCGGCCTATGACTGAGCGACCATTCAGTGTGCGTGAACCTGATGCGTGTGTAGTGTTGGGTGCGCTACAAAAAATATAAAATAAACTGTATAGTGATAGAGTTAGAGCAATCAGTGCTATTTAGATCACGTGTGACGTTGAATTTTAATTCTACATTGGGGAGAAACATATGTTTCGCAAAACTAAAGTAAACCGTGCGGTAGTATCAGTTATCGCAGCCGGCTTCGCAGCTACTGGCGCAAGTTTGGTGGCAGCTCAGATCGAAGAAGTTATCGTAACAGCGACAAAAACTTCAGCAAGTACACAGGATATTCCAATTGCTGTTTCAGCAATAACGTCCGAAAAACTTGATCAGATGGGTATTTCAAATTTTGAAGATTACCTTATCCAATTACCTGGCGTAACAGCTGGTGGTAGTGGTCCAGGTCAAAATACAATTTATATTCGTGGTGTAGCCTCTACCACTCCGGCTATTTCTATTGCTGGTGTTGCAGGTCTTGCACCTAACGTTGCATTTTATCTAGATGAGCAGCCATTGGCACAGCCTGGCCGTAATCTTGACGTTTATGCAGCTGACTTGAGTCGCGTTGAGGTTCTAGCTGGACCACAGGGCACTTTGTTTGGTTCTAGCTCTCAGGCAGGTACTGTTCGTTTAATTACCAACAAGCCTGATCCTTCTGAAGCATACGGTAAGCTGAAGATGGGCTTTTCGCAAACTAACTCAGGCGGAACTAGCAACAACTACGAAGCTATGTACAACTTGCCAGTGAGTGACAAGGTGACATTGCGCGGTGTTGTTTACAGTGATGATAAGGGCGGTTATATCGATAACGTCCATGGCTCTCGTACGGTTCAAGAGAGCGCTCGTTTCCGTAAGGAAGGATTCATGCGTTCTAATGGTGTTGCCGTTAGCGCAGCTCGTGCTGGATTTCAAAGTGGCGGGGCTGATGCAAATGGCGATGGCTATGCGGATATGCCTGGTGTGAATTTTATTGCTGCGGATAATACGGCTTTTTTAGAAGAAGATTTTAACCAATCTAAGTATACCGGTGCTCGATTAAGTGCTTTGATTAGCTTGAGTGATGATTGGGAACTTTTACTTTCACACACTACTCAAGAGCTTGAAGCAGATGGTGTTTTCTTTGCTGACCCTAATTTAGGTGACCTTGAGATTCAAAGCTATATTGATGATTCATTGAAAGATGAGTTTGATAATACAAGCTGGACTCTGACAGGCCGTGTTGCTGGATTAGACGTTGTTTATACCGGTGCTTATACAGAGCGTACTGCAGATCAAAATATTGGCTACTCTGATTATATGTTTGTAGGCCAGTATCTGCCTTACTACATATGTGACTATTCGGTGACTTATGGCAACGGAACAGGTACCTGTTACGAGCCAAACATGTCAGCACCTAGCCACTCAGAAACTGAAGTATCAACCCATGAGATTCGTATCACAACAGATCAAGACAAGCGTACACGTCTGACTGCTGGTGCCTTCTTTAGTGATACTACACTCCAAGAGCGAGTTAGCTTTACTTATCCTGGCAGCATTAAAGCCCAGGGTTGGGGTGGAGCGGGCTCAGGCCCAGGTTTTGCAAATCCTAACTACTCATATGGTGATGGATACCTTTCAAGCAATGACCCTTATGCACCAGGTGAGATCTTCCGTAACGATATTCAGCGGACTGATGAGCAAATGGGTGTGTTTGGAGAGTTAAGCTATGATGTTAGTGACGAACTTTCTGTGACATTAGGGGCACGTTACTACGATATCGAGATTGACTTTGATGGTAGTGCTGCGGGATCGTTCTACAACTTCTGTGGTAGCTCAAACCCATCTTGTGTAGATGCACAGGTCTTTGGTACTAACATTGCGACTCTCTACGGTGGAGATAACCCTACCTCAGGTATCGATAAGTCCACAGCTGATGGCACGATCTTTAAGTTGACTGCGTCTTACACGCCAACTGAAGATATGCTGCTGTATGCAACAATGTCTGAAGGTTTCCGAGCTGGTTTCTTAAACCGTCCCGGTGGTTATACTAGTCAAGACGGCCTTTACACAGTTCCTTATCAGTTCGGTACGGATGACATGATGAACTATGAGTTTGGCTGGAAAGCTGACATGATGGACGGACGTATGCGTTTCAATGGTAGTGTGTTTATGGCTCAGATTGACGGCTTACAAACCACTATTTTCGATCCAAGTATTGCTAACTTGTTCTTCTCGGATAACGCTGCAGATGCCGAAGTTACTGGCCTAGAGGCTGACTTGATTTGGGCGCCTGAGAGCATAGAAGGTTTAACAATCAGCGCTGGTTTGTC
>DUBX01000029.1:199691-263356 GCA_012960115.1 Porticoccaceae bacterium | reverse complement strand
AACTTGAAGCATGATCGTGCGTTACTGCTGTAGCGGAGTATTCGCACAAAAGCAGGGTGCACAGTCATAGCCGCCGGTGTCATGGATCGGCAGCGTCCTTGCCTGCGTCGGGTGAGGGCACTTGAATCCAGCGGCGTAATCGGCGGCTACACGGCAAAGGTTGATCAGGAGAAGTATGGACTTCCGATAAATGCATTCATTAGTGTTCGGCTGAAACAACCTAACGATGCTGAAATGCGGTCGTTCGAGAAGGGCATTCAATTGCTTGATGAAGTGCCTGCGTTACTGGAGAGGGAAGCATTCAAATGTGCATACAAGAGTTGCCTTCATGCAGCCAACGTAACTTGCCGGTAAAGATTATCAACCTTAACAATGCGGCACTAGGTATGGTTAGGCAATGGCAGGATATGCAGTACAACAGCCGCTACTCTCAGAGTGTTTATGAGAAGTCACTGCCTGATTTCGTGGCTTTAGCTGAAGCCTACGGTCACGTGGGAATAAAGGTAACCAAATTTGACGAGCTTGAGGAAAAGATGCGCGAGTGTTTTGCAATGAAAGATCGAGTGGTATTTATGGATATCTGCGTCGACCGCTCCGAACATGTTTATCCAATGCACATGCCGGGTGGGTCAATGCGTGACCTGTGGCTAAGCAAGACGGAGAGAACCTAATGAAAAGAATAATCTCTATTTTGTTGGAAAATGAATTCGGAGCCTTATCTAGAGTTGTTGGGTTGTTTGCGCAGCGTGGTTACAATATCGACACTTTGACGGCCGCCACAACTGATGATGAGACGCTATCTCGCCTAACCTTAACTACCCAAGGTGATGAACAGATGGCAGAGCAAATCGTCAAACAATTACATAAGCTGATCGACACTCTCAAAGTGGTGGATCTCACTGTAGGCTCTCACATCGAACGAGAGTTGCTATTAGTTAAGGTTAAGGCGACAGATAGTAATGTTCGCACGGAATTAAAAAGTTGTGTGGAGATTTTCCGAGGACATATTATTGACGTTACGCCATCGACTTATACGGTTCAACTTGCTGGTGATAGTGACAAGCTAGATGCATTTATTGAGGCTGTAGCTCATATGGGCATAATGGAGGTTGTCCGCAGTGGTGTCTCGGGTATATCTCGGGGAGATAAATTTATTAGAGTCTAGTGGGCGAATTAGCCTGCCGTGCTTCCTCTAGCAACCGCGTCAATTAGCAGCATAGACCTCTAATAAAAATTTCGACACATCCTCTGCTGATCGGTTGGGTATTTCTTCCATTGGAATATGCCCAACGTTGTCATAGATCACAAGTGATGACTGCTCCAAGGCATCATTGAATAGTTCAGCCACATCAACGGGTATTAATGAGTCCTCTCTTCCCCACATAATAAGTGCTGGTACGTTAAATCTGGCGGTATCGACCGGCTCTTCAGTTGTGTTATACGTACTAAAGCGAGTTAAGGTGGCATCTCTGCTTCCATCACGCAATGCTAATTCATAGTACCTTTGAATGAGTTCTTCGGTAACCATAGGTGAGTGGTTATAGGCAGAATTGACTCCTTGTTTAGTTATCCAGTAGGGATCGATATATTTGGCAATGGTACGAAACCAAGGCTTACGCATTAAGCTAAAAAACACTGGCGCCTCTTTTGAGCCTGTAGCGTTCGCTAGCCAACAAAGCCTTTCCAGTTAGACATATAATTAATAAATGCCTCACCCAAACCCTGGCTGCGCAGATGATTGGCGGAGACAGGATTTCTGATAGGAGTGAAGTCGCTATTGGCTTGCATCTGTAGTGGAAAATCATGGTGCAAAATAGCGGCCCGGCCAAGCATAACAAAGTCGATGTCAGCCGACATAGCCTGGCGCACTTCGTCGGGGTTGCGTAGTTTTCCCGCGATGCCTAATTTGACATCGCCACGCTCTAATTCGGTGAAATAAGACAACAGACTGCGACCTTTGTAGGCCTCATCTTGAGGTTCTTTAAAAGAGTCCCAAAGCGACATATCGAGAAAATCTATATTGGCGTCGGCAAGAATGCGTTTTGCTACTTCAATAATATCGGGCAGATGCACGTCAAAGCGCTCGGGCGATAGTCGCAGGCCGAGCAAAAAATTACTCGGACAGCGTTTACGGATACCCTCGATAATTTGCATGATCGGACGCATCCGGTTTTCGACACTGCCGCCATATTGGTCTTGGCGCTGATTGATGGTTGTACTGAGAAACTGAGCGAGAATATAGCCATGCGCGCCATGAATCTCGGCACCATCAAAGCCTGCTTTGACTGCTCTTTCTGCCGCGCAGATAAAGTCTTCTATAAGCTGTTCTACCGCCTCGGTACTCAGAGCCACTGCACCAGTTTCTGCATTGTCCGATGGGCAGACCGGTGATTCTCCAATGAGCTCTTCCGGCGAGCGCATGCCAGCGTGATGCAGTTGCACTACTGATAGGCTGTGTTCACTATTGATAGCACTCGCGAGTCGCGTAAGACCTTCAAGATGTTGATCACCAAAAATGCCCAGCTGCCCGGGAAAACCTTGGCCTATCGCTTGAACATGGGCAGCGCAGGTCATTGTTAAGCCAAACCCACCTTGGGCGCGCATGGTTAACCATCGGTATTCATCATCTGACAATTTTCCATCAGTATGGCTTTGGGTATTGGTGAGTGGAGCCAGCATAAAACGATTTTTCATGGTGACGCCGCACTTGAAATCAATGGGTTGAAATAGATTGCTCATTATTTAGTCTCGAATAATTGGTAGAAAAGGTTAAAAATTATAAATCCAATAACTGAATGACGATGAGGGTACGCCCCTTCAAGGTGACTTTCTCTTTGCACTTTTAACTTGTTGCTGTAAATAAATGTCAACATTTCGCTTGGACAGTATGATATATCGACTAGGGTGATTTTAACAAGTAGACAATATAATCATACTAGTATGTAAATGCAGACTATGACTAAGAAACTAAACAATCCAATCACAAAATTGGCTTTTGAAATTACCAATAAGGGGACACAGGATAATTCCATAGTTTCATTATTGAAATTGAGTCTAGCCTCGTGGCTTACACTATAAACAAAATATTGAGTGTTTCCCTTTAAAACAATAGATTGCTCGTTAATATAATGCTCAACCTGGGTCTGGTAAATTGAGGTTTTGGTCATTATATTAAAATCTTATATTTCACCAGAAGTTAAGGTACCAAACGTTTTGCAGCCACCATCAAATGACGCCATATCGAGTAACTGATCAAGCTGTTCAACTTTTTGATTGTCATGCTCTAAGCGTATACCGTTTCCCGGAATAAGGACTAAGTTACGTGAATAATTTGAAAAGTCTGAGAAAAACCCATCTTCAGTAACACTGGCAATACTTAGTCGCCAATTCTCTTAAGGTCACCATTAATCGAGGAGGCATCTAAGAAGTGAATATTTTATTGCAGATGACATAGATTACCCTGAAGGCTTAGCGACGCTAATTCAGAAAAATAAAGACGATGGAACCAAGGAGTCGTAGATAGCTAAGAATTGATCAAACGCAGTTTGACAATCTTTCCTTAGGCCATTAGTTTAAAGCAACAATGATACCCTCAAACTAAACTACGCTGAGAGAGTCAAAAATGACCGTAATAACTGTCAATGGTACTGAACAAAAACTACAGGTAGACCCCTCAACACCTTTGCTATGGGTGCTCCGTGAGCAACTTGCACTGACGGGGACAAAATTTGGTTGTGGTATGGCTGAGTGCGGCGCTTGCACAGTGCATGTTAACGGCACGGCCATGCGTTCTTGTGTCACACCTCTGTCAGCGGTCAGTGGGCAAAAAATTACGACTATTGAGGGGCTCGCGCCTAGCAATAATGAACTTCACCCGCTTCAGCAGGCTTGGATTGAAGAGCAGGTACCCCAGTGTGGCTACTGCCAGTCTGGTCAACTTATGACTGCGGCGGCACTCTTGGCGACTAACCCATCGCCCTCTGATGCAGATATTAATATTGCTATGGCGGGCAATATTTGTCGCTGTGGCATGTATTCGCGAATTCGCAGAGCGATTAAGTCTGCCGCAGGGGTACAGCAATTTGATCCTGCCGTTGCTGAGTTAGCTCGGGAGATTAATAATGGGTAAGTGGACCAGAAGGGCGTTTATTAGTGCTGGTGTTGTGGCCGGTGGCGGTTTAATTGTGGGTGTTGCTATTCGTCCGGGTAATCGCGCCGCAAAACTATCCAAATATGTTGCCGGCGATGGTGAAACCTTACTTCACACCTGGGTAAAGCTTGATAGCGATAACGTGGTTACTGCGATTATTCCACATGCTGAAATGGGACAGGGTGTCGGTACTGCCTTAGCCCAGATGTTAGCAGATGAGCTCGATGCTGATTGGGACCTTGTTAAGTTTGAAGAAGCGCCTGCTCTTGGTGAATTTGCTAACTATCCCATGGCCCAAGCTATGCTGCTGGCCGGAGCGGATATTCCCGATTTTGTTCTTCCCACCGTGGAAGGTGCCCTTATTCGTACGGCGCATGCCCTTGATCTGCAGATTACCGGGGGTAGTCTCAGTGTTCGGACCACTGGTGCATATGGAATGCGTATTGCCGGCGCTGCAGTGAAGGAGATGTTGAAGATCGCTGCAGCAGAGGCTTGGCAAGTGCCGGTTAACCAAGTGATTGCGGAAAATAGCCAACTGATTCACAAAGCCAGTGGTCGGGTGGAGCCCTATTGTGCCTTTGCCGAGTCGGCTGGTCAGATGACACCGCCGGTATCACCGACCTTAAAGTCGGTAGATGAGTTTAAAATTATGGGGCGACATGTCGAACGGCATGATCTCCCGAGTAAGGTCGATGGTACGGCAATCTTTGCTCTTGATGTACGCTTACCTGACATGCTTTATGCCACGGTGATGCGGGCGCCCACCTTTGGCGGCGGTATCGATAGCGTCGATGAATTGCGCACACGTGCAATCAACGGCGTTGTGGATGTTATTCAGTTACCGTCTGCCGAGGTGAGTTCAGTGCTTGGCGGATTCACCTATGCAGAATCAGTTGCTGTGGTAGCCAAAGGTTATTGGTCCGCCAAACAGGGGATGGATGCTCTTAATATTCAATGGCGGAGCACAGAGAATGATGGTGTATCCAGTGATGCAATTTTCAAGCAGTTTGATCGAGATATAAGCGCTGGTGTGGATCGTGAATCTGATATTGCGCAGGGCGATTTAGTAGCGTCTATGGAGAATGCAGCTCAGGTGATCAATGCTGATTATCGTGTGCCTTTTCTCGCCCACACCTGCATGGAGCCTCTAAACGCAACTGCCATGGTTAAGGATGGTCATTGCGAAGTTTGGGTAGGTTGCCAAAGCCCATTGAGCTTTCGACAATCCATTGCCGACGCGCTGGGTTTTGATATTGAGAACGTCACTTTGCATAATTGTTTTATGGGTGGCGGCTTTGGCCGTAAATCAAGGCCTGATTATGCGATTCAGGCAGCGCAGTTGGCGGTGAGTCTTGGACGTCCGGTACAGCTTATTTGGACACGGGAAGAAGATGTTCGGCAAGATTTTTATCGTCCTGCTATTCAGAGCCGCTTCCGCGCTGCGATTGATGACAGTGGTGATCTAATTGCATGGGAAAACACCTATGTGGACAAACATGAGCCCGATGAAGCTGCGCTCATACCTTATTCAGTTGATGTACAGGATATTGGTCACGTGCGCAGTCCTACTCACATTCCCTTCGGGGCTTGGCGTAGCGTAGCTCATTCTCATCATGGGTTTTTCACTGAATCATTTATCGATGAAGTGGCAGTGGCTGCAGGCCAGGATCCCTTTGACTATCGTGTTGCGCGCCTACAGCATCTTCCACGACAACTTGCTGTATTAACCAAGGCGGCTAAAGAGGCCCAGTGGCATCTACCGCTGGCGCCTGGAAGAGGGCGAGGTATTTCGTTGCAGTCTTCATTTGGCTCCATCGTTGCAGAAGTTGTCGAAGTGACCGTCAAAGATGGCAATCTATCAGTCGATCGGGTGGTGGCGGTTATCGATGCAGGCTATGCGGTGTCACCTGATGGTATGAAGGCGCAGATTGAATCAGGCATTATTTATGGGTTGAGTGCGGCCTTGTTTGGTGAGATCTCTATTAAAGACGGTGCTGTGGTGGAGAGTAACTTCCATGATTATCAGTCCGTCCGAATGTCGGATGCGCCTGCGATCGAGACCCATATAATCAACAGTGGTGCAGACTGGGGCGGCGCTGGCGAACCCGGCACTCCGCCGATTGCTTCGGCGCTTACAAATGCAATCTTTAATGCCACCGGTAATCGTATTCGGCAGCTCCCTATAAAGAATGTTGATTTGCAAGCGGCTAGAGAATCAACAGCGGCGATGGGTTAGCCTTTAGGCTGATTGATATTGATCGATTCTAGCGTTTGAGAGGTGACTCAACACTCATTTAACGCCGTTACGCTTGCTTTGCCTGAACATTATCCAGCTGGCGATGATGATCCCAATGCTCACAGTGCCAATGATTAGCGTAGCCAGCGCGTTAATGTTGGGTGTCACACCCAGACCTCTTCAGCTATAAAGTGAGCTTTTCGCTTAGGAAGGCTTTGTAGAAAGAACGGTGGGTTTATGAAAAAATTTTATGGTTTATCGGTTGAATAATAAATAACAAAAAGCGAGGATTTAACGGTCTTTTTGAAGTCGCAAACCATTTGACCCCATGGGGTGCTTTTTTGAGAGTAGGAATCCTAAGTTTTTATCCTTGAATATAGCCTTAGACTGTCACACATTCGCTATTTTTCTGCCGACTGTTCTTTGGTAACAGAATTATTGATTTTTTATGATATATTCAGGGCTAGTTAAAAATCACAATTTTGTTAATCATTGCCCAACCTAGCTATGCTGAAATCCCAATACTTTGTTGCGTACCACGCGGATTCGGAACGCTACGAACTGACATTGAAGTTGTTCGAAATTGCTCACGGTCTCGGCCCGGTGAGACGCTTGAACTTGGTCGCCGCACCGCTAATGAAGCAATTGTCTCAGGACATTGACCAGTCCTGTCACCTGGTCATTTATTACGCAGGCAAGGGGCATGTTGTGGTACAGCAAAACGCTCCTTCCGCGCGCGTGCTGAGTGTTCGTCTGGGCGCAGAGGCGCCGCTTTTCGACTCTTGCTCGGGACACATTCTCCTCGCTTTTGCCGACGATGCGGATCGAGAGGAGATGCTGCAGGCGATTCCTTCAGAACACCGAAACCTCTCAGAATCAGCGCTGAAAAAAATTGTTGAACGAATTCGAAGTGATGGCTTCGAGTGTAATTCCAGTGCACAAATTCACGGTGTGCAGGACATCGGCTACCCGATTTTCGATCATGGTGGCAGGGTCGCTGTAGCACTGGTCGTTCCCTTCCTGGAATTTCTGGACGATTCTCATCCTGTGAAGATTGATGCCGCACAAGCAGCGATCGAAAAGACAGCAAATCAAATTACCACCGGACTCGGCCACTAAACTGCGGAGAACAAACGTGAATAATCCCGTTAAAATTGTAAGGACACTCTTCCTTTTATTCTGCTTTCTCCTCGTTTCATGCGCACCGGATCCCCAACAGGAGGCAGGTAGCGGGGAACAGGCGCACAATAATCCCTCCTGGTTCAAAGACGACAAGTTCGGGATGTTCATTCATTGGGGACCCTATTCCATACTCGGCGGGGAATGGAACGGACAAAGAATAGAACAAGGAGACATAGCAGAGTGGATCATGCTGCGGTTCCAAATCCCCGTGGAAGAATACCGGGCAATCGCGGCCACGTTCAATCCGACTGGTTTCGATGCCAGGGAATGGGTGTCATTGGCCAAGAAAACCGGCATGAAGTACATCATCATTACGGCAAAACATCATGACGGCTTTGCCATGTTTGATTCACGGGTCAGCGGCTACAATATCGTCGACTTCACTCCTTTCAAACGCGACCCCCTGCGAGAACTGGCAGAAGCTTGTGCAGAGGCCGGCATTAAATTCGGCGTCTACTATTCCCATCGCGAGGATTGGGAGCACCCTTATGCCTATGGGAACTTCTGGGATTTTGATTCTTCCCAAACCAATCTGGATACCATGGATCATCCGGAACTGTTCCGCCGCTACCTCGACGAGAAATCCATCCCTCAGCTGACGGAGTTATTGACGGAGTACGGGCCTCTGGGTGTCGTATGGTTCGACCGGGGGATGTACACGCAGGAACAGGGGCAGGAATTTGCCGACCTCGTTCACAATCTGCAGCCGGGAACTCTGGTCAACGGCCGGGTTGGCCACTACGACAAGGAACTCCTGGGTGACTACCAGAGCATGACCGACAACGGTATGCCGATCGGGGGTATCGAGGAATACTGGGAGACCCCGCAAACTTTGAATGACACCTGGGGTTACAGCAAATCTGACAGCAATTGGAAAACTCCTGACGAAGTCATCAGGCGATTGGTCACGATTGTGAGTAAAGGCGGCAATTACCTGTTGAACGTTGGCCCTACAGGTCAGGGGGTTATCCCGAATCCATCGATCAATGTGCTGAATGCGGTTGGAGACTGGATGCAAAGAAACTCGGAGAGCATCTATGGAACATCGCCATCTCCGTTTCCCTACGAACTACCCTGGGGGTACAGCACTCGAAAGAGCAACCGGCTCTTCCTGCATGTATTCGACTGGCCCAGGAATGGACAACTGAATCTTGCGGGTTTAAATAACGAAATTATAAAGGCCTACCCGCTCTTGAGTCCGGAAGAGACACTCACCGTTGACCGGGATGAAGACGGTGACCTTGCGATCAGCCTGCCCGCGGAACCAACGGATGACGTCAGTACGGTTTATGTTCTCGAGATCAATGGCGAACCTGATATCGACCCCTATATAGTGGAACAGGCCGAGGATGGGAGGATCTCGCTGGACTACCTGTCTGCCTCCACATCTGGAAACGCCCAGAAACGCTTCAACCGCCGAGGAGAGTCCGGACATTTTCATATATCGAAAATGCAGACACCTGGCGACTTTGTGGAGTGGCATGTTCAGGTGGATGCACCGGGGACCTATCAGGTCGACATCACTTATGCCGCAAGGCCCGGATGGGAAAACGCCCGCTACATCCTGGAGATGGGTTCGGAGCAGATCGAGGGAACGGTACGATCCACGGAAGGATGGTACGAATACAAAACTGAGACGATCGGCCAACTCGGCGCAAATAGCGCCGGCAGAGCCATTATCAGGCTCTATCCTGAAGCCCCCCTGGATCATTACCTGATGTATTTCAACAAAATAGAACTGCTGCCGACCGACGGTGGCAGCGATTAATGGAGACGGAACCCCTTCGGCTGCGACTTCGATAGTAACATTTCTAAATAGTGCGACTGCCCAAGACAGTGTTGATAATTCGGTTATTGTTTATAACGATGCGCCAGAAATGTTTCCAGTAGGTAGCACCCAAGTCACTTTTTCTGCAACAGACTCATCTGGCAATAAGGCGTTACCCGTTACAGCGATTGTATTAATTGAAAGCTTTTATGTTGATATATCCGCTAACGATACTGTGTTTAGATTTTTGGGTAGATGGAATTTCGATAGTCCTGAAATTCCTCGTATTGGAGATCACTGACGGTGAATCGTTGGGATGTCATATATCTTCCAATCTATCTCTGTTTCGTTTGACTCTAATTTTAATTTTTCGCGGCGCTCATTTCTTGTCATACCAAATGCCGTCATATACTCCTCATCAATAATGTTTTGGAGTTCTTTTTCCGATATTAGGTTGATTAAAAGGCCAGCGGCGATAAAACCATCGAGTTTAGCTTCAAGTTTTTTTCGATAAGCTGAGTTAAGGTCCTTAGTGCCATAGAAAAGCCTAAGCAGATCCCTTATTCCAGCTATGTATTTCGATTTTTGAGTTTGATTATCAAAGGTCATGTTCTGCTAGTTCGATCCGTATGGTTCCTATTTGGTATGTGTTGCATTATCCCATGGACTTATATCCTTACAGTCTAATGTCTTATCCAGATAACATGGTATGCCTATCTTTTAGCGTGGGTAAATTTTTCTGCATCTAATTTCATTTCTCCATCCCAACGATACGCCACAAGTTTACCTTCTTTAGCGACAGAGTAATCTAGACATGCCACATTGTCTGCTAAAGGGGCAGGCTCACCGTCAAGCCAGTAATGGCCGATGAAGCAGGGTGGTTGATTACCTGCATACATTGGGATATTCACTGGAACCGGCCGCCTAGATGCGTCACCAATATCCAAACCAACGGGCAATACGACCTCGCCTAACTTAGTTGCGTTTTGCTTCCACCACTGAATTCTAACGGCGGTTCTGTGGGTTTTATCTTGGTCTTGGAAACTTTTACCTTTGGGTAATTCGTACTCTATCCCCTTGAGTAAAACTTCAGTTGCTGTGTAGGCGGCGCTGCCCTTTTTAGTGGCTTCTATCAGTGCTGCCCGGTCTAGTTTGTTGGCGGGGCAGATCTTGTTCATTGTCGCAATATGAGCGTCATCCCAACATGCATGGATAACGCGAATACCATCAACTTCGAGCCATAGGGGCAGGCTATAAAAAAATTCAAGCACTGCCGTTTTGTTCTTTGATTTACCACTAAATTCGTTAAGAAAGGCTTGATGTTGCTTAGTGTTTTTGCGTGTATGAGGACGCCGATATTTTCCATTATGATGTGTGTGATATGCGAGAGCATTAAATTCATGGTTACCCATAACTGCCAGTGCATTTTTATTCTGCACCATCGTCATTACGATCTTTAATACTTGTTTATGCTGTGCCAAATTCTCTCCGCGATCTATAAAGTCTCCTAAAAAGATCACTTTTCGAAACTCATGAGCGTAGCCTAAGTCTGTTTGCTTATAACCCAAGTGTTTTAATAACTTAACAAGTTCATCTGCATGGCCGTGAATGTCTCCAATGATGTCGTAAATCTAGATTCTCCTAATAATTGTTGAATTTTAGCTCAGTATCCGCATATATTTCAGAAGTGTCATGAATACAGATCGTTATAGACCACATCTCATTATCGCTGGCATCTTTTATTACCATTGACCCCACAGAGCGTTTATCTCCTCGGAATTCTATAAGATTCTCTGCCTCTAAAAAGTTAGCAAGTTGCTCATCAGAGTAATTCTCTATGCCAGATACAGAGACAAAAAAGGTAAGTAAGGTCAATTGGTCTTGAACCCAATACTCTGCTCTAAACGGTCTTCCTTCTGAAAGGATTCCAGTGCACCACGCTATGTCGATGACATCATTGTCTTCTGTTGGAGAGAAGTTTGGAGTGATATCTGATCGATCGGGAGTATGAAACACTTAATACCTCAACTTTTATAGACCTTTGCTTTATTAGTATAGTCAAAACAAAATGGAGGCTCTAGCTATGCGAACTAAACTAATAAAAATAACAACAAAAGGTAGCCTTTAATCCTTTATGTATGTATCAAAGGATGTAACAAAAGCGAAGCTTACAACCGATTTAACCTATTACAGCGTTAGTTTTTGCTTAGCTCCTCGATTTTTTCGCACAGCCTTTGGTAAAAATCGGGCCTGGCATCGGCAGCATAAGTCATATACATGCCAATCAAAACCTGAGTGCGATAGCGCTTCAAATCGATATACCCATTAATCCAGTCTTGACGTGCGAGCCGCTGACAGCCGAAAAGTTGCTCGGCAAGCTTAGTCGTTTCGATATTGCCTTGAAGAAAACCGTTTTCTTTGGCGGCAGCGCAGATGCGTTCCGCTATTTGTAGTGATTGATGGAAAATCCCGGTTGGTAACTCATGTTCGAACAACTTTGTTCGGTCTCCAGCTATAAATGCGGCGCGATAAAACGCCTCATCTTTTGCATATAATTGTAGCAAATTGTCGATAAAGACTTCGGCGCCCTCGATAGGGTCGGACACGTCAGAACTAGACATAGCGACACCGATCGTCATAACCATCTCTGCAACAAGCTCCTGAAAAATATTGTATTTCTTGCCAAATAGATTGTGAATCGTAGGCGTGGATACCTCAGCCTCCAAGGCGAGCTGACTCAGGGTGAACGCCTCGAAGCCCTTTGTAGAAATCAAATGTCGAGCGACATCGAGGATGCGTTGGCGACGTAACTTTTTGTTCGCTTGCCGGGTAGTATTTCCCCGAGCAATGACTGCGTTGTTCATTTATCGACCTCAGGCATTAAAAGTGCTTGACTCACAGATTTGAGTATGCATTAAAAGTGCTTGACCACAGATTTAAGTATGCATTAAAATTGATTGCCAGTAAAAAATGTAAATATTAGCAAAGGACTCTTTATGAAACAAGATATCAGCCAATCAATTGTCGCTTGTGCAGCCCACTATGGCGAGGATGCCGATGCTATGCGTGACTATCTCATCGAGGGTGAACGAAAAGCTTACCTTTTACACAACCGCGGCGCGATTCGCTTTGATGAGAAGGGTGACTTAGCTCGAGACATTTTGGACGCATACTCTAAATATGGCTTTTACATATTTGAGGGGGTTTTAGCAGAAGAAGAGCTGGACGATATAAAAAACGATCTGCAAGCCATACGCGAATCCTACCCTTCTGAGCCCAACGGTAAGCATACTAAGGACGGCAAGCCAGCCTTGGGGGCGGATTGTCTTGCGCCCAATCTTGTATGGTCAAAGCCCTTGGGAGATCCACTGGGAGGGACCGAGTTGGCCAATGGCCGCCATCAGGTTAAGTTATTTGAACCGAAGGCGAGCGAACTGGCGCCAAAGCATGTGCCATTTATTTTGCTGGGCTCTCTGCAGTTTTCTGAAAGCTGCTTGCGCGTTTATGGTCACCCGCAGTTGTTACACGTGGCCGAGGCAATCAATGGCAAGGATTTTGCCCCGTTCAATGAAAGTCTATTTATCAAGGAACCAGGTATTGGCGCTGCGGTCTCATGGCATCAGGACGGCGCTACGCACTGGGAGAGTAAGGACTTCGATGAAGGGATTCATGGTTTCAATTTTATGGCTCAGGTTTACGGTAGCACGGCAGTAAATGGAGTTTGGGTAAAGCCAGGCAGTCATAAGGTTGGTAAAATTGATATTAAAAAATTGGTGGAACAGTCCGGCAGTGAACGCATCGAAGGGATGATTCCTTTGCTCTGTAACCCCGGCGATGTCATTATCTGTAATCGTCAGCTGCTTCACGGATCATTTCCTAACTGCGGTTTTGAGCCGCGAGTCACAGTGAATTTCGGCTTTCACCGCCGTTCATCGGTGTTAGGGGTTCAAGGCGCTGGCTTGTACAGTGAGCCTATGTTTTACGATGAGGCCTTGATCGAAGAGCGTTCTAAAGCGCTTGGTTATGCAATCGATGCTCGTAAACAACGTTTTCCAGAAGAGCCTTCTTATAAGTATCGGCCGTTTATCGATTCAGGCAAAACCTTTCACTGGAATGATGCTGCCAAGGCGGAATTAAAAGATTACAACTTGCGTGATCTAAGTATTTAATGTTTGGCTTAGACACCATAGTTTTATCATTTAATTGACGATGGGTCTTTTAGAGCATGCGTAGGGCCGTTACAGGTGTGCCGAATAGGAAGGGCTCGAAACATGCGCCGGGTAATGCGCTTTGAGGAGAATACATGCAACTGGCAATTTTTGGTGCCGGCTCAACCGGCTGTTACCTCGGGGGGCTGTTGCAACTTTGCGGTCATGAGGTCAGCCTAATTTGCCGCGAACGCATCCGCGATTCGATCGTGGATGCCGCTGGTATGACACTCACTGACTATACGGGTCAGCATGAAAAAGTCATGCCAACTGCGTTGATTACGCAGTTGGCAGATGAGAAGTTTGATGCGGCATTCGTGACACTGAAGTGCCATCAGCTCGAGGATGCGCTTCCCGATCTGCAGCATCTGGCCAAAAGTGGGACGGAGCTATTTTTCATGCAAAATGGCCTCGACAGTCTGGCACCCATTCGGCAACACTTGCCGCGCGAGAAAGTGAAGCAGGGCATCACGCCTTTCAACATACTGAGTCAGGCCAACGCGCATTTTCATCGTGGCACTGAAGGAACGTTGCTGTTTCACCCGACTCCTGTAACAGAACAACTTGCAAAGCAGCTCGGCGATATTGGTTTCCCTTGTGAAGTGCATGTCGATATGCAGCCTGTGATCTACGGTAAATTACTGCTTAACTTGAACAATGCGTTTAATGCAATTGCAGATCAGCCCATTAAAACTCAGCTTGAGAACCGTCAACTCCGAAAGATTTATGCTGCCGCCCAGCGTGAATGGCTGGCAGTAGCAAAGATGGAAGGCGTTGAGTTGGCCCAATTTACAGCGGTAAAGCCTTCATGGATGCCTATTATTCTGTGTTTGCCAAACTGGATATTCCTGCGCTTGGCCAAAGCCATGTTGGACATCGATCCGCACGCGCGCTCTTCAATGTGGGAGGATATTAAAGCAGGCAGAAAAACCGAAATTGCGTTCCTCAATGAGGCAGTCGCGAACCGTGCAGAGGAGCTGGGTATTGCGGCTCCGGTAAATCGAAAAATAAGCGCTATGATTCATATCCGGGAGCAAGGTGGCAGCGTGTCGTTGGATACACTCTATCCTTGAATACAGTCTTTGACTGTCACACAATGTGCCACACATTCTTTCTGAGCTTGAAATTGGGAGAGCCAAGAAAATGGCCCTTAGAAACCTAAATAGTGTGCAACCAGCTTAATGCGGCTTTTGAAGGGATTCAGGAAGAGGAAAACCAAGACTCAAGGTACAAAGACTTAAATTAAATAGGGGACAGAACATGGGCGCTTCAGAAATTTTACAGCCGGTTATCGCGCTTGGCTTGTGGAGTGGTGTGATGATGATTTGGATGTATGCCACACGGGTTCCAGCCATTAGTAAAGCCGATATTCCGGCTGCTGAAATGGGTCACCCAGGCGGCATGAAGTATTTGCCATCAGAGGTGCGTCGTATCGCTGATAATTACAATCATCTGTTCGAACAACCGACTCTCTTTTATGCAACCTGCATTGCTATTGCAGTGGCTGGTCATGTCGATGCCATGGCAGTTAATGTCGCCTGGGCGTTTGTTATTATTCGCGTGGTGCATTCGTTGGTTCAGGCAACGATCAACATTGTGCTACTGCGTTTCGGCATCTTTTTGCTTTCATGGGTGGCGCTGCTAGTGTTACTTATCCGTGAAGCGTTGGTAATATTTTAGGGTACAAGGATGTCCGAATAAACGTTTAAGAATATAGACAGAATCCTGGGTTCGACAAACTGTCAGACAGAACTTGAGAAGTAGCATCCATGGGGTTTGCTGTTAGACGATGATAAAGAGGGCAATCCATGAGACACATAGTTCTACTTTTAATGTTACTAGCTGGTGCTACTTGTGCCAATGCAGCTATGGATTGGTCTAATTTAAAGCGTGAGCGAATTGAGCTAGTAGCACCTCTTCTGATTATAAAAGGTGAATCAGGGTTATTAGCATGTGGTTACATTAATGCTGAGACTTGCGATAAGATGGGTGAAGCTTGTGCCATAGTGAATGGAGTAAGCAATCATGATGAGATGCTCAAGTCTACAATAAGTGCTGTTTCAGATGCCGCGTTGGCGCTGGGGGTTGAAGTAGGAATGAGCGGGTTAGAAGCTATAGAGCTAATGCGTTGAGTGATTAGGCCGCTTTTTTTGGTACTTTTAATGTAACAAAGGGTGTAACAAAAGCGGATTTTTAAACTCATTAAATCTATATTAATCAATGGCTTACAGTCTAAGTGCAGTTCCCGCCGCCTCCACCAAAAATAAACCTCAACCCGAAAGGGTTGGGGGGTTTTTGACTCAGTTTAAGATGAAGAAGCGGACTATAAAACTTCTTAGTTGGGCTTTTCTGCATGCTCATAGAGACGATCAATAAGCTCACTAAATTGCTTGCTTTCAGCATCACTGAAGCAGGTCAGTAGTTGTTGCTCATAATCATAGGATATTGGCACAAGCTCATCATAAACCGACAGACCAGCCTTTGTTAGTCGCAACATAGAGCGGCGTTTATCCGCGGGGTCAAATTCTCGCTCTAAAAGTTTACGCTGTAATAATTTACTGATTGCCCGGCTAAGTATGGACTTCTCAATCTGGGTCTTTAGGGATACTTCATCAGCGGAGACCCCAGGATACTCTCCCAAAACGGCCATAATTCGCCACTCTGTAATGCTGAGTGCGAACTTGGCGCTGTATGTCTCTGAGATCAAGGCGCTGATACGGTTGGAAAGGATAGATAAGCGGTAGGGCAGATAGCGCTCTAACTGCAGAATCTGGTGAGCCTTTTTGTTTTTGTTGTGATTACCATTATTTTCAGTCATAAAGCGATAATGCTTGACATTAGTTGTGATTGCAACCAATAATGGTTGGCATTACAACTATTATTTAATTTGCTTAGAGCAATGAACTATGCGGAGATAGCATGAGCACTTCTGATCACAACCCAATGGGCCTTGATGGATTCGAATTTGTTGAGTTTGCCGCGTCCGAGCGCGGTATTTTAGAGCCAGTCTTTACTATGATGGGTTTTACCCATATCGCCAATCACAGATCCAAAGAGGTGGTGTTGTTTCGGCAGGGAGATATCAATTTTATTATCAATTATGAGCCTGAGAGCTACGCCCATTACTTTGCCTGTGAGCATGGTCCTTCGGCTTGTGGCATGGCTTTTCGTGTTGAAAATGCTCAGTTAGCCTACACCCGCGCGTTAGAAATGGGTGCTCAACCTATGGACATTCCAACGGGGCCGATGGAGCTACGTCTGCCTGCCATTAAAGGTATTGGCGGCGCGCCCCTATATTTGATTGATCGTTATGGCGATGGTGCTTCCATTTATGATATCGATTTCGAGTTTATTGATAATGCAGATCTACATCCTGTTGGCTGTGGCCTCAATGTGATTGATCACTTAACTCACAATGTTTACCGTGGTCGAATGGATCACTGGGCAAAATTTTATGAGGATATTTTTAACTTTCGAGAAATTCGCTATTTTGATATCACTGGTGAGTACACAGGGCTAAAATCAAAAGCGATGTCGGCTCCAGATGGCAAGATACGTATTCCTCTTAATGAAGAATCCACCGGCGGCGGACAGATCGAGGAATTTTTAATGGCCTATAACGGCGAGGGGATCCAACATATTGCCTTTTCTTGCGATGATATTTATGCGACCTGGGATCAGCTAAAATCTCAGGGGCTACCTTTCATGAAAGCACCGCCAGAGACCTACTATGAAATGCTCGAAGAGCGCTTACCTGGACATGGTGAGCCTACTGAAGAGCTGCAATCTCGCGGTATTCTCCTAGATGGATCAACCCAACATGGCGATCCTCGGCTATTACTACAGATTTTTTCAGGAACCCTAGTTGGTCCGGTGTTCTTTGAGTTTATCCAGCGGAAAAAAGACGAGGGCTTTGGCGAGGGCAACTTTAAGGCTTTGTTCGAATCAATAGAGCGTGACCAACTAAATAGGGGCGTTCTCGGAACCGAGAACTCATCAATAAAAGCCAAGAGCTCTGAGGCGGTATAATTATGGATATTCAGGGATTTCACCACGTAGCCTACCGCTGCGCCAATGCGAAGCAGACAGTCGATTTTTACCAGCAGGTACTGGGGATGGACTTTCAATTAGCGATAGCTGAGGACAAGGTGCCCTCTACCGGTGAGCCTGATCCCTATATGCATATATTCATGGATGCGGGCAATGGTAATGTGCTCGCATTTTTTGAGCTACCTCAGTCTCCTGATATGGGTTCTGATTTAAACACGCCTAAATGGGTGCAGCATATAGCGTTTAAAGTGCCAGATATGGATACACTATTAGAGGCGAAAGAGCGCATTAAAAATTTAGGGATCGACGTTTTGGGGCCCATCGATCATACACTTTTCAAATCTATCTATTTCTTTGATCCTAGTGGTCATCGCCTTGAATTAGCGACTAATACAGCCCAGCCCGGCATGTTAGAAGAATTGCATCGGGTGGCGCCAGCGATGCTTGAAGAATGGGATCAAACTAAGCGCGCACCTCAGCATGCCGCGTGGCTTCATGATGAGACAAAATCCTTTAAAAAAGGAACATCAGTATGAAACTTGCATCAATTAACCAGGGGCGAGACGGCCAGCTTATTGTGGTCAATAGTCAGATGCAACGCTATGTATCGGCGACAAATATAGCCCCCACTCTGCAGGAAGCCCTTGATAACTGGGATAATTGTAAAGAGCCACTAGAGACCCTATATAACCAACTAGAAAATAGTCAGATGGTCGGCCAGACTTTTGATCCAGAGCTCTGCGCCTCGCCACTGCCCCGCGCTTTTCAATGGGCTGATGGTAGCGCCTATGTCAATCACGTAGAGCTCGTGCGCAAAGCGCGAAAAGCAGAAATGCCAGCATCTTTTTGGACGGACCCGCTGATGTATCAAGGAGGTTCTGACAGCTTTTTAGGGCCACGGGAAGATATAGCCATGGCTGATGAAGGCTGGGGTATTGATTTTGAAGCTGAGGTCGCTGTGATCGTAGATGATGTCCCCATGGGAATCTCTTCGAGCGAAGCCAGCAAGCATATTCAGCTAGTGATGCTGGTTAATGATGTGTCCCTGCGCAATCTTATTCCCGGTGAATTGGCTAAAGGCTTTGGTTTCTATCACGCTAAGCCCAGCAGTGCCTTCTCGCCAGTGGCGGTCACTCCCGATGCTTTGGGTAACGCCTGGGATGGCGCTAAACTGCATTTACCTTTGCGTGCTATTTTAAATGGGGATTTGGTAGGGCAACCCAATGCGGGGATCGATATGACGTTTGATTTTGGGCAGCTCATTGCCCACGCTGCCAAAACTCGCCCTCTTTGTGCTGGCACCATTGTTGGCTCTGGCACAGTGTCCAATCTAGATCGCTCGAACGGGTCCTGTTGTTTGGCAGAAGTCCGTATGCTGGAGATCATTGCCACTGGCAACGCCACTACAGAATTCATGCATTTTGGTGATCGCATACAAATTGATATGCTAGATGACAACGGACAGAGTATCTTTGGTGAGATTGATCAAAAGGTAATAAAGCATGTCGGCTAATACTGATCTTCAGCTCTACGGCTATTACCGCTCCTCTGCGGCGTACAGAGTACGTATTGCCTTGGAGTGGAAGCAGTTGGACTGGAAGCAGTTGCCGATTAATTTACTCAAAGGGGATCAGAAGCAGGAGACATACTTGCAAGTTAATCCCCAGGGGCTGGTGCCAGCTTTAGCTACAGCGGAGGGCACAATCACTCAGTCTCTTGCCATTATCGAATACCTTGAAGAGACTCACTCAGAATCGCCTCTGCTTCCAGCCACAGCTATTGATCGAGCCCATGTGCGTTCTATGGCTTACCAGATCGCCATGGAAATTCACCCGTTGAATAACCCCAGGGTAACCCAGTTTTTAACCTCAAAAATGGACGTGACGGAAGCTGAAAAATTGCACTGGTATCATCACTGGGTTGATGTGGGGTTTACTGCGTTAGAGCGCCGCCTAACCTTATCTGAGAGTAATGGCCGGTTTTGTTTTGGCGATTCTGTGTCGCTGGCGGATATTTGTCTCATTCCACAGGTTTATAATGCACTGCGCTTTAACTGCCCATTGCAGAATTATCCTACTATTTGCGCCATATACGACCATTGCCATCGAATACCCGCATTTGTGTCAGCTAGCCCTGAGACTCAGTCTGACTATCCCGCAGAATAAATCAGGTGTTAGCAACAATTTGGTCTAACTTAGCAGCACAGATAAAGTCATTGGTCGATAGGCCAGAGATTTCATGAGTCGTAAATTTCACTGAGCAATAACTCCAGCCAAAACCAATATCCGGGTGGTGCCCCTGTTGATCCCCAACCCATGCAATCAGATTTGCCATCTGCACGGCTCGGGCGAAACCCTTAAATTTAAACTCTCGAGAAATCTCTTTACCGTCTGATGACAATTGCCAGTCATTGTGTAATTCATCCATCATAGCATTGGCATCTTCTAAGCTCAGTGCTGGAATGCCCCCCTGGCAGGGTTCACAGTTGCGGTTGCTAAGGTCGCACGTTTGATTGTCAGTCATTTTAGTCATCCTATATTATGCGGTTAATTCAGTTTTTTGCAGCGGTTCAAAGGCCATTTCATATAGCCCCAGAGATTGTGCCTTTTTTATATCACCCAGTAAGTCTCTCTCTGCGGCTTGAAGAAGGTCATCGATGTTGTCGATCACATAGTAAATCGGCTGATGGATATCAATGCGATAGGGCGTGCGCAAAATATCAATGACATTAAATTCACGGCGCTCGGGGTCTGGGCTGTCAACACTATATATCAGTTCTGTGGGTGAAGAGTTAAGACCAGATCCAAGGGTCTTATAGGTCCCATTTTGCCTGATTAGTCCAAATTCGATGGTGAACCAGTATAGACGGATCAGCCAACTATAATCAGTGGGTTGTACCTGCAGTCCAATCTTGCCAATAATCTCAGAGAAATGTGCAAAACTGGGGTCTGTTAGCAAAGGCGTATGCCCAAAAATTTCATGGAAAATATCGGGTTCTTTAATATAGTCAAAATCAGCCCGACTGCGAATAAATGATGCGGCGGGAAATGTCTTCTCTGAGAGCATTTTGAAAAAACGACCAAAACTAATGAGTGCTGGAACAGGGGTCACCTTCCACCCGGTGAGGGGCTCTAGGCGACGACTAATTTCAGAACATTGAGGGATTCTGTGGCTGGGCATGGCTAATTTTTCTAAACCATATAGATATTCATCTGCTGCATAGTGCTGGATATTGGCCTGTTGTTGACCGAATAGATCAGACCAAACGCTGTGCTCTTCTTCGCTGTAGTTGATAAATCCGTTGATGTCAGCCGTTTTGGCGCTGTAGTTAGTCTGTTTTGCCATTTCCGTATCCTTTCTTGTTAGGATAGTATTGCTCATATTTTCGGGTAATAGCTTGTGAAATTGGCCCTAAAGCGGTAGTTTACGGACATATTTACCCAAATTAAGGTTAATAAGGAAATTATTTACCATGACAAATTTAGATAATTATGATCGCAGTATCCTGCGAGTTTTGCAGGCGGATGGGAAAATTGGCAACCAAGATCTGGCTGAAAAGGTCAATCTCTCAAGCTCTCCCTGCTGGCGGCGGGTTAAAAAGCTTGAGGATGCCGGTGTGATCGACAGTTATGTGGCCATGCTTAATCCAAAATCTCTAGGGTTGACGGCTATGGCCTATGTGCATATAGCGCTACTCGATCATCGCCAGAAAACCATTGAAACACTAGACAACTTTGTTGCGACTCAGGAGCAAATTGTTGAGTGCTCCTCGATCACGGGATCCAATGATTACCTTCTTAAGATTATTGAGACAGATACGGAGAGTCTTGAGAAATTTATAATGCAGAGCCTGTTGCGCCTGGGGATTGTTCGTTCATCAACCACTAATTTAATTTTGCGTCAAAAGAAATATACGACAACCCTTCCTTTGTAAGCTAAGTCATTTGCAAAAAGCGACTAAATGCACTTGAGTGCTTGATTAAAAGACAGGGTATTTTAAACGACCTTAAATCGCTGTAAGACCACCATCTACCATAGCCCAAGAAATTCCACTAAGATACCTACAAATAGTTGGTATTTATGTTGGTACGTTTCGAGATAGGTCTTGAGAGCGCTAACAATGTGTCCTTACTGTGGCGCCTTATTAAGGAATACGACATTGGCCTTTAGTAACTTACTCGCACTGGTAGATGACATCGCGATCATTCTTGATGATGTGGCGGTTTTATCAAAGGTGGCCGCGAAGAAAACCGCCGGGTTATTGGGCGACGACTTAGCCCTAAATGCCGAGCAAGTGTCTGGGGTAAAAGCGGATCGCGAGCTACCCGTGGTTTGGGCAGTGGCGAAAGGCTCGTTGCTCAATAAACTTGTATTAGTACCCTCTGCTTTGCTGATAAGTGCCGTCGCACCATGGTTAATCGCTGTGTTACTCGTGATGGGCGGTTTGTACCTGTGTTTTGAGGGCTTTGAAAAAATTGCCCACAAGTGGCTTCATGATAAAGACGAACTGGAAGCTCGGCATCAGGCACAGCTAGCGGCTCTGGCCGATCAAAACGTCGATATGGTCAAGCTTGAAAAAAATAAAATTAAAGGGGCCATCCGTACAGATTTCATCCTCTCCGCAGAGATAGTCGTTATCGTGCTGGGTACAGTACAAAGCGAACCTTTTCTCACACAGGTTATCGTCGTGTCTTTACTCGCGCTAGGAATCACCTTTGGGGTTTATGGATTGGTAGCCGGTATTGTTAAGTTGGATGATGTGGGCCTATACATGCTAAAAAAGTCTGTGTCGGGCTCATTCAATGGCCTGCAACGCTTTGTTGGCCGCAGTTTATTAATTATTGCTCCACTGCTGATGAAGTTTTTGTCGATAGTTGGCACCGCCGCAATGTTCTTAGTCGGTGGTGGAATTCTGGTACATAGTATTGAAATAATACATCACGCAACTGATTCGCTAATGAGCGCGCTTGGCGTTCCTCTTGAAGGGGTTGTTGCCGCATCAGTGCCAGTGTTGATAGAGGGCACGGTCGGACTCATAGCGGGCGCATTGGTGCTAGCGATAGTTGCGCTTGTAGCTAAAGTTTGGCCTTCAAAATCAACAGCTAACTGATCCATAGTAGTCAGTTCTTGGATAAAACACGCAACACGTTAGTTTGTTGGCCTTTTTGGGTGGTTAGGTTACAGAATGGTGCCCAGTAAGAGTTAATTAGATGGGCCCTATGAGCCAGATTTAACTCACCAAAATAGCGAAACTTTTAGGCGGTTTATTAAGGCCGGTGTATACTAAAATCCATAAGAAGCCCTACATTGTTGGTCGTTTTTACCTCATCTAAGTATGCTCTTTTTACTAAACCTTTTTATAGATAGCGTGACTTATCAATGGATAATATATTTTTAAGATTGCTCGATGAAAAACAAACGTTGTTGATCGATGGAGCCACCGGCACTAACTTATTTGCATTAGGCTTACAGTCAGGTGACTCACCTGAGTTTTGGAATACCGACTTTCCAGAACGTGTTGCCTCCCACTACCGATCGTTTATAGATGCCGGGTCAGATATTGTTTTAACTAATACCTTTGGCGGTAATAGCTATAGGTTGAAGTTGCATGATGCACAAGATCGTGTCGCAGAATTTAATTGTGCAGCAGCCCACATTTTAGTCAAAGAGATCGCTGCTAGTGGCCGCGATGTCGTGGTGGCCGGCTCCATGGGGCCGACGGGTGAAATCTTTGCTCCAGCAGGGCTAATGACTATAGAAGAAGGTGAAATTGCGTTTGCAGAGCAAGCTATGGCGCTCAAGGAAGGGGGTGCAGACATTCTCTGGATCGAAACCCTATCTTCCCTTGAAGAGTGTCATGCTGCAGTGCGAGGAGCAAGTGTCACTGGGCTGCCTATCGTACTAACCCTGAGTATTGAGACGAATGGTCGAACCATGATGGGCATTACGCCATCTGATATTGTCCAGCTACAAACTGAGCTGTGTACTCCCTTAGCTGCCTATGGAACCAACTGTGGGCTTGGTGCTGCTGAGGTCATAGCCGCCATTATTAACATGCAGCAAGCGGCGGATATAGCTGGCGCAGAACCTATACTCGTTGCAAAAGGTAACTGTGGTATTCCCGAATGGGTTGATGGCGAAATTTGTTATAGCGGCACGCCAGAATTAATGGCCAACTATACCCGGTTGGCGATGGACGCAGGTGCTCGAATCATCGGCGGTTGCTGTGGCACCTCTCCTGAACATGTTGCTGTTATGCGACATGCGATGGACAGTTATAGCAAAGGCGATACGCCAGATCTAGAGCGAATACAGTCAGAGTTAGGTGTTATTACTAGTGGAGCCCAAGCTCAAATGGCCGGAGACTTAAGTATTGCGGGTGGTGCTGCGGGACCAGGACACAAATCGTCAGGCCGGGCAAGACGTCGCCAAAAATAAAATTGATAGATTAATAGAAGGGCTTTTTGTCGCTATATTAGTGATCGATTCATATAGTTGAGCGCGCGATTAAAGCTAGTGTCGTCATCGCCCGAAAGGGTTGGGGTTCTTCAACAACAGACAATCACAACATGATGCAAAAGGCAGTCGAGATATTAAATAGCCTGTATGGCTATGACAGTTTTCGCGGTCACCAGGCTGAGATTATTGAGCATGTTAGCGCCGGTAATAATGCCCTGGTGTTAATGCCCACCGGTGGGGGTAAATCCCTCTGCTATCAAATTCCGTCATTATTGCGCGACGGTGTGGGGATTATTATCTCGCCCTTAATCGCACTCATGCAGGATCAAGTGGGAGCCATGCAACAACTTGGCGTCAAGGCGGCATTTTTAAATTCTACTCTGTCCCACAGTGACCAGAATCAGATTGAGCAAGAGCTCTTATCGGGGCAGTTAGATTTACTGTATATTGCTCCAGAAAGGTTAATACAGCCCTATACCCTCGACCTGTTAAGCCGCTGTCAATTGGCGCTGTTTGCCATTGATGAGGCCCATTGTGTTTCCCAGTGGGGCCATGACTTTCGTGCCGACTACCTATCCCTAAGTTTGTTGAACGAGCGGTTCCCAAATATACCGCGCATCGCGCTCACCGCCACAGCCGATATCCGCACCCGCAAAGAGATTATTGAGCGTCTGTCTCTCACTGGGTCCAATGCCTATATCAGCGGTTTTGACAGGCCCAATATTCGTTATGCTATTGCCAACAAAACCACCCCGAAAAAACAGCTATTGGCCTTTTTACAGCAGCGCAAACAGGAGGCCGGCATTGTCTATTGTTTGTCGCGTAAAAAAGTGGAAGACACAGCACGTTGGTTGAGTGACGAGGGCTTTACCGCCTTGCCCTACCATGCTGGGCTGCCAGCGCAATTACGGCAAACTCACCAAAACCGCTTTTTACGTGAAGATGGGGTAATTATTGTTGCCACCATTGCCTTTGGTATGGGCATCGACAAGCCGGATGTGCGGTTTGTTGCCCATCTAGACTTACCCAAAAGCATCGAAGCCTATTATCAGGAAACTGGACGAGCAGGGCGTGATGGTCACCCTGCTGACGCGTGGATGATCTATGGCTTACAGGACGTAGTGCGCTTGCAACAAATGGCCCAGGGGTCGGATGGGTCCGAACAATTTAAGCGGGCCGAGCGGCATAAACTCGACGCCATGTTGGGTCTCTGTGAAGTCACCAGCTGCCGCCGCAAAGTGCTGCTTAGTTATTTTGCCGACGAGGCCCCCAACCAATGTGGCAACTGCGATAACTGTCAGCTGCCACCAGTGACCTGGGATGCTACCGAAGCTGCACAAAAAGTATTGTCCTGTGTTTATCGCACCGGCCAGCGCTTTGGTGTGGTGCACGTTATGGATGTACTGCAGGGCAAAGAAAATGAAAAAGTCCTGCAGCATAGTCATCAAGAACTAAGTACCTTTGGTATTGGCAGCGACATCCATGAAGCCCAGTGGCGCTCAGTGATTCGTCAGCTAGTGGTGCGGGGTTTTTTGCGGGTTGATCTTGAAGGCTACAGCGCACTGCAACTCACAGACCTTTGTCGGCCGGTGTTAAAGGGCGAGCAGTTGCTGCATCTGCGCAAAGATGAGATTAAAGCGCCGACGACTAAAAAGGGCTCGGCAAAGTCTTACAAAAAAACCCAGATTCCTCCCGAAGATCAAGAATTGTGGGACGAGTTGCGGGAGTGCAGAAAATATCTTGCCGAAGAGCACAATGTACCGCCCTATTTAATTTTCCACGATGCTACCTTAAAAGAGATGCTCGATATTATGCCTATGTCGGGATCAGAGTTATTAACCATTACCGGTGTGGGGGACAGTAAGTTGGAGAAGTACGGGGCAGATTTTATTGAGATTATTTCCCGTTATGCCAATGCAAATAGTACTTAAGTAAAGGTACGACCACCTTACAAATAAAGCAATGTGCTACGCGCAGGTTAACCAATAGCCGACCATGACCTTATTCTATTCATTTATAATTAGATAACAATTAGTCTAACCTCCAGACTCAACTTCAAAATAATAACTATCGGAGAAAATGATGGAATCAGAAATTTGGGCGTCATTTCAAGCGTCACGCGGTGCTAATGCTACCCTGCTACTTGCTGTTTTAGTGTCTATTTGGGTTGCTCCTAGGTTCTGTAGTGTTATGGTCGAAAAAGAAGCTCCAGTTAGTGCTAAGGTCATTTGCTCAGTCTTTTCACTGTCGGTCTTGGCAATGAATTGGACTATAGTGACTAACGTTGCTAATCAATGGATTATTCATGCAAATGCCATGGCATCACTGGGTGATGCAGCGAGTCCTATCGCTCAAGGTTTTGTTGCGCAATATAGTGGCGAGCTAGCAACCATGCGTAATCCAGTAGGTATTGCCTTGCTAGTGTCAGGCTTCTTGATTGCGTTTTTGCCACTTTGGATGCAGCCAAAGAAGTAAATAGTTTGATCTAAAGCGTTAGACGAATTAAAAAAGGCCACCCCAAAGGGTGGCCTTTTTTGTGGGTGATACCCAGGGTTAGCTGCCGCAAAGGCGTTATGGTATCTATTTTAGAAGTTTACGTACTTTTTTGGCGCAGTCTTGTGCTGGGCTCCAGTACCATCCTTTGGGGTCCCAAGCGCGGCCACAGGTCATGTAGATGCACTGGGAGTAAGTCTCTTTTGCCGACTCAGTGTCACCTAATTTATGCAGTGAGCTAGCCTTTGCCCAGAGCGCCATAGAGACATCATTCATTAGATAGTTTTGTTCGATTTTCTTTTTGTTTATGTCACTGACTTTGCCGGTGCGCGGGCAGCTGGTTTTGTCATCGTGCATTTTTTTCTGTTTGTGCCCAGCCTCGGGGCCCCACTGCATGAAGCAGGCGTCTACGGTATCCACGGCAGCGGCATATTGTTTGTCGGCAAACTGTTCGACTGCGGTCACCGCCCAAAAGGCTGAGTCACCCAGGTCAGAATTGGTCGAAAGACAAGGGTCGGCGGGCGTAGTGTCGTTGGCAGGGCTCTGGGCGAATGCCATGCCAGCCCATAGGGCCGCGATTAAGTAGGCTAGGGAAATACTTGGTTTCAAAAAAACTCTCCTTTAGTGTTAATGCTATATTAGTCACTGAGCCATAATTTTAACCCAATGTGCCTTTAGACATTAAACTCTTTCATAGTGTTGTGGTCACTATGACGTATTGTAGAGAAAATTTGTGATGAGAAAACCCTATCGTACAATTTTGAAACGTAGCACTTTGCTTTTAATGTGGTTGCTGGTCGTCAGTTCGTGTGGCGGTGGCGGTGGCAGTGCGCCAGTCACTGTTGTACAAAATTCGGCACCGACTATTTCAGGAAGCACTTCAACGATCAGGGTTGGGGAAGCGCTAAACTTTACCCCGTCTGCGAATGACGCAGACGGTGACAATTTGGTCTTTAGTATTACCGGTATGCCTGCATGGGCCGCTTTTGACACAGCGTCGGGGTTGTTATCCGGCTCGGCGACGACAGCTGATTTAGACTCAATTTCTTCCATCACGATCAGTGTGTCTGATGGTCAATTAAGCAGCTCCATCTCTTTTGATTTAACCGTAACTAAACCTATTTTCTTTATCACTATTGGTATTGACAGTATGGATGCTTATCGAAATATGGATGTTGAGTTAAGCGGCTGTTTTATGGCCCAAAGCGATACTGAATGTAGCGAGGGCGATGAGCTTCTCACGATAGCGAAAAACGGACTGTTTGCCTTTGAGGGTGGCTTAGAGACCGGCGCAGTCTATGCCTTAAAAGTCGATAGAGATCCCGGACGGCAAGAGTGTGCTTTAGATATTGAGGAAGGGGTTGTTGGTTCATCGGACAAAACGATTGCTGTTGCCTGTGGTGCGGATGCGTCAGCACCCTTATTTGCTGTAGACAAGATGCATAAGATACGCGTGATCATGGACGTCGATGAATGGCATCGGTTTGTTTTAGATACAGAGCGTGCGCGTTATAGCACGGGCGATGCCAATGGCAATATTACTGAATGGAATACATGGACCCATAGTGAAATATACCGGCAAGTTGACTTTGAATATCTAGATGCAGACGGCTCGGTTGTTGAAAAATTTGAAAAAGTTGGCTTTAAAATGAAAGGGAACACCAGCCGACAATGGCCTGAATATTGGTATGACGAAGGTGGCGATAATTGGACCGTTAAGCCTAAACGATTTAGTTTTGGTATTAAGTTCGATGAAGAATTTGACGAAGATGAGGGTGTTTATTCTTGTATTGATGCGACAGGCGAACCTGCTGCCGTTGAAGGAGCGCCTTGTTATCTTAGAGTTGGAAAAGACCATGCAGAGGTGCCTGAGAACGACAAAAGAGAGTTTATGGATGTGGACAAACTCTCGTTTAGGTTCAATCGAGATGACCCGTCTTATCAGCGCGAACTTTTAGCGCACGACATCTTAAATTCTATTGGTGTCCCTGCCTCTAGAGTTGCCCATGCCAATGTCGAGTTTCATATTAGTGGTGACGGCAATTTCTATGGAAGGTCGCTGCCTCAAACCTATAACATGGGTGTTTACCAAATGGTCGAGCAAGTCGACAAACCTTTTCTTAAACGCTATTTTGGGAAAAATGGCTATCTTTTCAAAATTGGTGACAATGCAGATCTAGCGGGGTCGGCAGAAGCAGACCTAAACTGTGTAGCCTATGAGGACGCCGTTACTTATATAGACCCTAATTTTTGCCAAATTGGTGTTGAAAAGTCAGACCCTGACTCAAGAGAAGAGTGGCTTGGCACCGCGCATTATTTAAACCCTCAATTTGTTAATTCGGACATTAATGACGGCGGCGAAGATTCTCAATTTAGACCTTATAAGCCAGTCTATGACTTAAAAAGCAAAAAGAGCAGTATTGCTACTGGCAGGGCTTTATTACAAGAGTTCATGAGTTTTGTGCAAACCTACCCCAGCGCTTCAATGTTAGCTGAGCAGTTTGATATTCCTGGCTTCATTAAAGCTCAAGCCGCAGAGATTGCCTTCGGCGCTGTTGATCATTATGTGAGGGTTGCCAACAATTATTATCTTTATTTCAATCCGCTGACGGACCAATGGATTTATATGGTTAATGATTTTGATTTTGTTTTCAGAGACAGTCATGATATCTCCATCGGGCTGCCGTCTTGGTTTACTGCGTTTCGAGATATTGCTGGGACTTACGCGTTTCCTTCGCCGGGAAAGGTTGATTGGGCTAGCCGAGAATTAGGAAGTGTTGATCCTATTTTATGGGATATTGTTTTTTCTGAGCAAGCTAATAAAGAGGCACTTTACTCAGATATTAAGTCGATACTTGATAACCACATGGATTGGGATGTGTTAGGGCCTAAACTTGCTACAAGAGATGCCTTGGTGACAACAGCTATTAGTCAAACTGAGGCAGGGTTGCCAGACGGCTGCGGATTTATCTATAACCCTGCCGCTATTAATGCTGATGCAGGTGCGGCTTTATGTGACGCTAGCGATATCTCCATAAAACAGTTTATTGCGCTAAGGCGCGAGACTCTCTATCAAGAGCTTCAAGAAAACGGCTTATAAGATTGATCTGCGTTGGAATGGTTGTGCCAACACTGCCCCTTTACCCTGAGGGTTAAGAAGGCAGTGGTTTTGCGTGATTTTCTGCGGGCGGGGGGCTGTATCTAGCCCAGACCACCTTGGCGACGATAAGGGCAAGAATAATGTAGACCGGCGCGGTTAGCATGGCCAAGATAGACTCCCCCGTCGATAAATCCACGGTGCCATCCGGCAGGAGTTGCCCAAGGGCTGTTTGATAGGGGATGACATAATACCTTATCAACAACAGTGGCATCACACAGCCATAGATAACTAAGAATGCCGGAGCCCACATGGTCGTTTTGGTTTTTTGTAGATCATAATCGACATCTGGTGTGCGGTGAAGGTTCTCGCGGTACTCTGCCTCTTGCGTGGTGACATTACCTCTTTTGGATAAACAGATGATCGTTATGAGGCTAATACTTGCACCAATCAAGGCCGGATTAAAATAGCTGGGCAGGTTTATTAGCCCCATGTATTCGAGTGACGCGGGTATCACGTTGCCAAAAAATCCGCTCACAATTCCCCAAAAAGCAGCACTAGCTGTAATGGATTTACTCCAGATGCTCATGAAGCCGACTGGGCCCCAGGACGACGCGAAAACGGTACCGATGAACATCATGAGCCAAAACACATTAGGCGGAAAAATAAAGCACAGCATCAGTACAGCCGCACCGGTGGCAAACATAGCAATGCGAGAAGCTCTAAGGGTTAATGCTTGCTTACGCACCACAATGTCATTGCTGACACTAAAGCCGATCAGAGATAAAAAGGTTGATGCGGAAGACAGGGCGGCCGCCATAATTCCAGCCAGTAAAAGTGCTCCTAGAAAGGTCGGTACCAGGTTCTTGGCGGCCCAAATCATCACGGTTTCAGATGGCGAAATATTCGGGTTAGCTAGGTTGATAAATCCGCCTGCACCGTAAATAAGTATCTGCATTAGTGCCACAGCGATACAGGCATAGACCGATGCGCGGATAACGACATGTTCGTTTCGCGCCATCAAGTGACGGCTCGATTGCCAAGGACCCACGGCATAAACAAAGCCCCAGGACATATCTACGATTAAAGTCCAAATGAGATAATCCCTCGGAGTCGGCCACTCAGTGCCGGCGCCAACGATGCCGTGCCAGGCAGTAATATCAGGTTTGCTCTTGATCAGGGTTAAGTCTTCAACGGCTTTCGCAACGCCGCCCATTCCGTCGACAACGTAGAAGACAAAAAATACAGTGGCGAAGCAAAACAACAGAAACATTAAAGTGTCGGTAATGATTACGCCCTTGGAACCGGAGTACATGGTGAATAGGGTATAACTGAGCCAGGCCAGCACTATGCCTTCGAAATAACCCAGACCGGTTAGTTCAGATAATAAGATCGCCGCACCCTGCGTAACCACAAGCAGGTAACCGCCAAGTCCAACAATAATTGTCATACCTGCTGCCTGTTGAACCCGATGACTATTAAACCGCTGACCAAAAAAGTCAGCCACGGTGGTTGCGCGACTGCGGCGTAGAAAAGTGCCAAAAAATAGCGCCCCATAAACATAACCAATCACGGCGATTCCCGGCATTAATATGTAGGGACCTAATTGACCGTCATAGGTAAATCCAGCTTCGCCCAGAAAAATGGAGGTACTGAACACGCTAGCGACCAATGTGCCAACAATCAGTAAGGTGGGTGCGCGCCGACCGGCGACAAAATAATCATCTAGCTTCTTGACGCTGCGCCCAGCATATACGCCAACAGCGATAAAAATAATCACACTGATCGCTATGGTAAGGGTATAAATGTCCAAGACGGTTCTCCGAAGTAAGATTAGTACACCCGATGCGTGCTAACGCTTAGCTGCGGTGATGTTAGTACTAGTTTTGCAAGAAGATAGTTTACTATCAACAGCTTAGACATCGTTACTATTTCGTCTGTTTCAGAGAGTTTTATGCGTTCAGCGTTGGTGGGGCAGGTGCCTCTCTGTTGTTATTTTTGTGATGTGTTTTAGTTGGGGCATCTATTTAATTTTTTAACGAGTGCAAGCAACCGCTGGCGATATGCGCCAGTTTCTTAACCAAAGGCTGCTTCAATAAGGATTAATATCCTGCTTCTTTATTTACTGTATTAAGTAGCGGTTCATCAGCTTGATAACGTCGAAGGTTTTCTAGCATCAACTTAAACGCTCGATCGATGGAGCCACTTCCGGTGCCCGCGATATGCGGAGTGATGATTACGTTTTTTTGCTTCCACAAAGGGTGATCACTTGGCAGTGGTTCAGGATCGGTCACATCTAAAGCAGCACCCCGCAACTCCCCCGCTTGCAGCGCTGCAATCAAGTCGTCTGTGTTGGTCGTCGCACCACGGCCAACTGAAACTAACAATGCTGTACTCTTCATGGCTTTGAAAAATTTATCGTCTAAAAACCCTTTGGTTGAAGGAGTAGCAGGCAATGTATTTACTACCACATCAGCTTCTTTTACGAGCGTTAGAGTTTCATCGGCGAGGCCAACATAATCGACATAATCAGGACCCTCACGACTACTATTACGTGTGGCAGTAACTCTCATGCCTAATGCTTTTGCGCGTCGCGCTACCTCTTTACCAATCGAGCCTAAACCTAAGATCAACATAGTTTTACCGTTGACGGTAGTCGTTAATGTGGTCCCATAAATCAACTCTCGATCCCAAGAAGCAGTGGTTTGAGAATCTCGGAATATATGCAGACCTCTGGAAAAAGACATCGTCATAGCAATAACATGCTCAGCAATGGTTGCCGCAGCAGTGCCACGCCCATTGGTTAATATGTAGTTGCCGTTTAACTGCACCAAAGTGGGATGTGAGAGACAGTCTTCCACACCCGCTGCAAAGCTGTGCACCCATGCCACATCGGTTACATGCTTAAGAGAGACTGGTGCACCACAACTAAGGACGACGGCATCAAAGTCACCAGATATCTTATTATCTGACTCACCCATGGCCTCAATTGAAACGAACTCAATATCAGGCGCGATCGACTGCAAAAGTTTAATCTCATCTACACCAACAAAATTTACTAGAACTCGATTTAGAGGTCGATGCCCTTTTAATTCCGACGGTAACTTAGACGCCTCTTTATATCCTAGCTGAGTGATTTGCAGATCACTCAGGATTGGCTTGGGGGCATCTTTAGCATGTGCAGTGAAAAATCCTGTACAGACTAAAAAGCTAATAATTAGTGCTTTGAAAATTTGATGTTGCATAAACAGACCCGTGGTTCAGATAATTATCATTAAAAATGAAATGTACCCGAGAGAGGTGCGGTATGTCGAATCACTTAGTATATAACTATAGATGTGTCGAGGTTGAGAAGTCTGGTGACAACGATCAAATGGGAATGATAACTTTATGGTGCACGGTGAAATACTTTTTCAATTGCGCAAAAAACTAGGCGGCATTAGCGCCATTTTGTGGGGTACTAGATTTCTGTTTGGTACCCACCGTGTCGCTAATGAGCGGCATTCGTCGACCCACGTCCATGTCATTTACGGCTATTCCGTTTAAAGAAATCATGATTAAAAGCAAAACATATAGCATGGTGCACCTCTGTTATGTCGCGATCATTGTAGCGACGCTGCATGTATATGAATAATGAATAATATTTATTATAAAAATACCATATATGGTATAGAGCAGGGTTTAAACACAAAAAAGTGCAGGCTTTGAAGGGTTTGCGGCAACATGCTGTTACGCCGTCGCCGGAGTGCTTGCCGTTTTAAATAATTAAAACCATGGTTGGTGGTTACATGCTGCTTTTAGAGCCTGGTCTAATACGTGATACGCTCACTATTGGCCTACCCACTGTTGATTAAATATAAGCAGGGCCATTTTGTCCCAGCTATGCCGCCTGTTAACTCATTCTGATGTCTTTTGAGTTGCGAAATAGCACTTGCGGGCTTAGCATACAGGCCGCTTTGCGGGGCTCTAGCTAAGGAGTGGAGGTCTAGGTAGCGTGGTGGCAGAATACAGTTATTAGTAGTTAAGAGCGGCGGAATTCACTAGATAAACATGGATAGACATGGCTGAAAGAAAAATATACATCGGAAACCAATGCCGGCAGAAAGATAAGCACGATGTGACAGGCAAATACGTGGACCTGCACGGCGAGACTTTCTATCAAATTGGTAACTATGACCAGATGAGCGACTTTTTCATCAGTGTTGTGAGTGATTCTAATCATTGGATGTTTATTTCTAGTCTTGGCGGCCTGTCTGCGGGCAGAATCAATTCAGAGAGCGCGCTGTTTCCTTATTACTCAGACGACAAGATCACTGATGGGTCCACCCATACGGGTAGTCGAACCTTGGCATTAGTGACGGTTGAAGACAAAACATCACTCTGGGAACCTTTTTCTAAAAATTACGATGGGGTCTATCGGTTAACCCGCAATCTGTACAAAAACGTGTTCGGCGACAAGCTCATTTTTGAAGAGATCAATCACGATTTATCACTGACGTTTTATTATGTTTGGCGCACGTCGGAAAAATTTGGGTTTGTTAAAACGGCGACGCTTGTTAATCATAGTTCGGCGTCAGTCACGGTAGAAATTGTAGATGGTATTGAAAATCTACTCCCCTATGGTGTTGATTCTGGTGTTCAGAATGGTCTGAGCTGCCTAGTTGATGCCTACAAGAAAAATGAGTTAGACCAAGACACTGGACTTGGCTTTTATAGCATGAGTTCAATACTGGTAGACCGGGCAGAACCTAGCGAAGCCTTGTCGACCACCACGGTGTGGTCTGAGGGTTTGCCACATTCAAAAAAACTGGTGTCGTCTCTTCAGCTTGATCAGTTTCGTCAAGGCTTACCCCTCAAGCAAGAGACCGATATTCGGGGTCGACGGGGTGCCTATTTTGTTAATGGCCTAATGACCTTAGCCACTGACGAGCAAAGTAGCTGGAGTATTATTGCTGAGGTTAATCAGGGGCCCGCCAAGGTGCGTGATTTAACGTCCTACCTCAAGGAAAACCAAGGTATTAGTGCCGATATTGAACGTGATATCGCGGCAGGCTCGCAAAATCTTGCTCGGATTGTCGGTATTGCTGACGGTTTACAGGTCACCGAAGATCGCTTAAGTACCAATCACCATTTTTCCAACGTGCTGTTCAATGTGATGCGCGGTGGATTATTTATGGATAACTATTGGGTTCCAAGAGATGATCTTATTGAGTTTGCGAAGAGTACTAATCGCGAGGTCTTTGGGCAATTTAAAGGATTTTTTGAAGGCCTCGATCAGCGGATCCACTACAGTGATTTAGTTAGAGCTGCGGCGGCGCAGAAAGATGCGGGGCTGCAGCGGCTCTGCTATGAATATTTGCCACTCTCATTCAGTCGTCGTCATGGTGATCCCTCACGGCCTTGGAACAAGTTTAATATTCAGCTGAAAAAAGAGGACGGATCTCAGTTACTTAATTTTGAAGGCAATTGGCGAGATATTTTTCAAAATTGGGAAGCCTTAAGTGTGTCGATTCCTAATTTTGTCGAGAGCATGATCTGTAAGTTCGTCAATGCATCTACTGCGGATGGTTATAACCCCTACCGCATTACCAAAGCCGGTATCGATTGGGAAAGCCCCGAGCCTGAAGACCCTTGGGCTAGCATAGGCTATTGGGGCGATCATCAGATTATCTATCTGCTAAAGTTTTTAGAGTTATCACACAGTTACCATCCGGGTACGTTAAAAGATTTTTTAACGGCAGATTTATTCTGTTACGCCAATGTTCCCTATCGCATTAAGTCTTATCAAGATCTGCTTCAAGACCCTCATAACACCATTGATTTTGATGACACCGCACACAATCTGATTCAGCAGCGAGTGGACCAGGTAGGCTCCGATGGGCGGTTGCTATGGAACCAAGAAGACTCTGTCTATTATGTTAATTTAACAGAAAAACTGTTGGCCACCGTGCTAGCTAAATTGTCCAATTTTGTTCCAGAGGCGGGAATCTGGATGAACACTCAGCGGCCTGAGTGGAATGATGCCAACAATGCACTGGTTGGTTATGGCGTCTCTATGGTGACGCTCTACTATACTCGGCGTTATCAGCAATATTTATTAGAGTTGTTTTCAGCCGTTGAATTTGAACAGGTGGAGCTGTCAGTAGAAATTGCAGATTTACTGTATGCCATTGACAGCACATTTGACGATCATCATCATTTACTGGAAGGAGCATTTTCTGATGCTGATCGAAAGCAGGTGCTGGATGGCTTAGGCCAGGCGGCGAGTGACTTTCGCTCTGGGATATATCAGCAGTCTTTTTCAGGTGATCGCCGCTGGGTTAAAACCTCAGATCTTGTGAAATTTTGCCGTACATCCATTGCGTATATTGACCATACCATTAGGGCTAATCGCCGTGAAGATGGTCTCTATCATGCCTACAACCTAATGACGGCAACGGATGAGGGGGTGGAGATCACGCACCTCTATGAGATGCTTGAGGGGCAGGTTGCCGTGCTCAGTTCTGGTTATTTAAACCCTGAACAGGCGCTGGAAGTGCTAACGGCGCTGAAAAAATCAGAGATATTTACTGCCCGGCAGAACTCTTATCTGTTGTACCCAGACCGTGAATTAACCCGCTTTATTGATAAAAACATTATTCCCAAACAGCAGTTTGAACGTTCAGCGCTCTTAAAGCGCCTAGTCTCTGATGGCGATAAGTTGTTGGTCGAGATGGACGAGCAGGGCGGCTACTACTTTAATGGTGCGTTTAATAATGTCGAGAGTGCCAAGCAGGCGCTTGCGGTGTTAGCGACCAATGGCTATCAAGAACTGGTTGAGCAGGATCAATCTTTGGTCGAAGATATTTTTGAAAACATGTTTAATCATCGCAGTTTTACCGGTCGTTCTGGGGGCATGTATGCCTACGAGGGGTTGGGGTCGATTTATTGGCATATGGTGTCTAAGTTACTGCTGGCAGCGTTGGAGAATTTCCGCATCGCCACAGAGACAGGCACAGACCCTGTGGTCATTGGTAAACTGGCTGACTGTTATTTTGATATTCGTGCCGGTATTGGGTTTAACAAAACGCCTAAAGATTATGGTGCGTTCCCGACTGACCCTTATTCCCATACCCCAGGATTTGCCGGAGCAAAGCAACCGGGTATGACCGGGCAGGTCAAAGAAGAAGTGATTACGCGTTTAATGGAGCTAGGTGTCATTGTCGAGGCTGGTTGTATTCGCTTTAACCCGTTTATTCTTAGGAAGTCTGAGTTTCTTGTGACGAGCGATACGCTGGTCTACTTTGATCTCAATGGTGATCAACAGAGTCTAGGCTTATCTGCTGGGCAGTTGGGTTTTACCTATTGTCAGGTGCCTGTTGTTTATAGTTTAGCTAAACAGACGTCAATAAAGCTTAGCTTTGCCGATGGAACCAGCACCACGATTGCAGATAACGGTATTGATCCTGACTTATCGATGCAGATATTTGACAAAAAAGGCACAGTTACCAAAATTGAAGTAGCGCTTAAGCCTGGGTTGGAATGACCTTAGCCTATGGCCTGCAGAAATAAAAAAGCCGTCTTAATCAGGCGGCTTTTTTATGCACTGATTTTAATTTTAGCTGGCGAGTTTCTCGGCGCGCCGCACGTCTAGTTGAGCTCGTATCTCTTTAGCGCGCTGCTCATCCAGGTCATAGGTGCGCATAACCAGTATCGCAATCAAAGTCCCGACACTCGGGATAATGATATAGCTCAATCGCAACCACAGAAGGGTTTCCTCGCTTTGCACCTGCACTGACTGATCTAACCCACTAAGGCTGAGAATTACACCGGTAGCTATTCCGGCAACGGCTGCACCAAGTTTAACCATCCACCAGTAGATAGCGCCAAAGATACCTTCACGGCGCTGGCCAGTTTCAAGCTCGTCCATGTCACAGATATCAGCCGTCATTGACATCATAATGGTGAACAGACCGCCGATACCAAAGGAAAATAAAGGCAGTGGAATAAACATCATCCAAGGATTCTCTGGAGAAAAGCCCCACCACAATAGCGCATAGCCCAGTAAAGAAACCGATTGACTGTAAATAAAGGTCGCCTTTTTACCGTATTGTTGCGCGCAATAATTCACAACAGGGATCACTAAAAAGCAGGTAAAGAGCGCGCCGACAGATCCAAACAGCGTCGGCCAAAGCCCGGCCTGTGCGGTACTGCCATCATTCATGTAAAACACCACAATCAAGAAAGAGAATCCGGCTATGGTTTGAAAGGCATTAAAAATAAGAAAGGTGGCAATACAAATTTTGCGGAACGGTCTGTTGCGAAATGTAATGGCAATTCCTTTGAAAAAATCAACCATGGTGTCGCGCAAGCTAGGTTTTTTAGGGGCTTGCTCGCTACTACCGTCACCGGTATTGGTAAAGGTGCAGAAAAAGGCGGGCACTAAGGCGAGAACGGTACAAATGCCTGCGACCCAAAGGGACAGGACTCTTGCGCCTTCGGTGGAAGACTCGAACCAATTAGGATCGTAGAGAACAACCCAAAACCAGGGCGCTATCACCCATGCCCACTGACCAATCCATTGTGCGACGGCCATGAGTCGAGTTCGCTCATGATAATCAGAGCTCATCTCATAGCCCATCGCCACATAGGGTATGCTAAAGACGGTCATGCCGAGCCAAAAAACACAGCACCATGAAAGAAAGTAGTAAAAAGTGTACATTTCTGAGTTGTCAGCGGACAGCTGCCACATCATCACAAAGGACAGGCCTGAGATAAGCGCACCAATAAACACATAGGGGCGGCGTTTACCCCAGCGAGATACGGTATGGTCAGAAATATAACCCATCAGAGGGTCGGTTATGGCGTCGATGGCCTTGGGAATACCAAAGATGAGTGACACGAGAAGCGGATTCATGCCCAAACCCACAATGACGGTCATCATAAAAATACCCAGTGCCGCTGGGAACATTTGATTGGCTAGCATACCAATGCCAAAGGCAATTTTTTGATCTAAAGGTATTGGATTTTGAGTGGGACTTTGCCCGATGTTTTGGCTCATAATTATTGTAGTCGTAGCTATATTGTTGTTTTACTTCCCCTATCAGAGAAAGTTTAGCTATTGGCCCTGACTCATATGAGTATAAGTTAGTGATTCTCGGCAGTCGTCAGAGATACGACTAAAACGGGTATATTTGCGGTGGCTGAGCCACCAAAGGCATCGTCTAGGTAGATAAAGAGGCGATATTCACCAATGCTGGGCGCTTTAAAGTCGACATGATCAGTCGTTTCTGAGCCATATTGAGACCAAACAATCTCGGGGGTGGGTTCGAAATCACCGCCATCGCTTTCTAGTTTTTTATCAATCTCACGCATGAGTTCCCAACGATAACTGAGCGGATTATCACCGATGGACTCGACGGTCACCTGTGCTTGGTAAAGATTACCTTCAGTCAGGCGAACATTATCTTGACCGGTGGCACCCTCAATGGTGAGTAAAGGAAACTTAGGCACGGGCTGGTCAGGAAGTTCTCCGGTCCAAAGATATCGCATTATTTGAGCGGTTTCTGTGTGACGGGCGTTCTCAAGGAATACCCCGTACCACGTAGGGGTGCGCTCCTGTTTTTGCCCCCACAGAAACACAAATGACCCTATGCACTGTTCGGCATCTGCAACAATGTAATCAAGATACCGCGTTTGATAGGTCTGGGCTTTTTCGCTGCTAGTGGGTTCTAAGGGGCGGTCCCAATTTGTGCAATCAACTTCCCAATGACCCGTAGCGCCCCATTCAGAGACTGTATAAGCACCCTGGTATCTACTGGTTAATAAGTGTTGGGGAAGTTTGTCTATATCGCCGTAGAGTTGAAACGAGAGCAGATCGACATTGGGGCATCGTTCAACCACCGTTTGGATTAACTCAGGCTCAGCGCCGGCCAACATTGTGGTGGTTGGATGGTTAGGGTCAATCTCATGGATCATCTCTGAAATGGCATTAACAGAATCCCACACATTGGGATTGACATGGCGAAGATTAAGCTCGTTACCGATACCCCACATAAGCAGGGCAGGATGATCCTTTAACGCTAGAACATCTTTTTCAATCATGGCCAGTTGCTGGGCAACCGCATGCTTATCATTGTAATCAAATCCATGGCGCTCGCGGCCCACATCTAGGCCCATGCAAACCATCAAGCCATATTGGTGGGCCTCATCAAGAATATCATGGCCACGTTTTTCACCATTGTCGACGCGCCAGGTGCGAAAAGCGTTACCGCCGTAGTCCGCGAGACTTTCAATGCTGCCTAGTTCAAGGCCGGCACCTTTGATATAGAAGGGCATTCCATTAACATGGAGCTGAAAGCCTTCAGTCTGTTTAAGCAGCTCAACTTTTTTGGGCGTCATACTTTTAGGCCTTATTGGTTTGGTGGGGGTAAATTTTACGTCAACTGACTGCCTTACCGACACTCCACTCACCGACAAAAGTGATACCTTTCGTCGCTAATTAGATAGGTGATCGGGCTCTGCACACTATAATGGTGCACACACACAACATTTTTAAATTCTAATTTAAAGGGTAGTTAACGCTGTGATTCAATATTTCAAATTTATCGCTTTAAGCATGGCTGTTTGTTTTTTGGTTTCCTGTGACAATACAACTCAAGCGGTTAATTCAAAAAGCACCAAGGACCTAACGGCTGCCGAAATATTGGGTAACCCTAACTATCCTGGATTTTCCTATGGAGGTTACCGCGGTAAAAGTCGTGATATTGCGCCTACCCTTGAGCAAATTACGGAAGACTTAAAAATTCTTTCTGCGATGGGTATCAAAGTGTTGCGCACCTACAATACCTCGCAATTTCCACAGGCAGCAGACTTACTGGCGGCAATAAGAGCGCTTAAGAGCACTGATCCTGATTTTGAAATGTACGTCATGCTTGGTGCATGGGTCGAGGCGCAGGGTTCATGGCAGCATGGTACGGATCATTTTACAGGCGATGTTAAAAAGAACACTAGCGACATAGATGCCGCTGTCGCAATGGCTAATGAATACCCTGACATTGTTAAGGTAATTGCAGTGGGTAATGAGGCTATGGTTCAGTGGGCGGTTAATTATTTCGTCTATCCAAAAACGATCCTTAAATGGGTTAATCATCTGCAAGGGTTGAAAAAGACGGGCCAGTTAAAGGCTGATATTTGGATTACTAGTTCAGACAATTATGAGTCCTGGGGTGGCGGAGCCAACGTGTACAAAACCGACGATTTGACCGCGTTAATCAATGCCGTTGATTTTGTGTCAGTGCACACCTATCCATTTCATGACTCATTCTACAATCAGGATTTTTGGGGTGTCTTACCCAACGAAGAATCACTTACTAAGTCTGAGATGATTCAGGCAGCGATGAAGCGTGCTGCAGAGTATGGCGCATCACAATACCAAGGAGTTGCCGATCATATTGCCAGTTTGGGCATCGAAAAACCCATACATATTGGCGAAACTGGCTGGGCTTCTTCTGATGGTGCAGCCTATGGCGCAAAGGGCTCCAAGGCTGCAGATGAGTATAAGCAAAAAATGTTTTATCAGTACATGCGCGAGTGGACTAATGCGGCAGGTGTTTCATTGTTTTACTTTGAGGCGTTTGATGAGCAATGGAAAGATAGTGTTGATGCCGCTGGGTCTGAAAATCACTTTGGATTAATAAGACTGAATAACGAAGTTAAATATGCGTTGTGGGATCGCATTGATGACGGCAGCTTTGAAGGCTTAACGCGCAACAGCAAGCCACTTTATAAGAGCTATGGTGGCGATGAAGTGGCCTTATTAAACGAAGTACTCAATGCGCCGTTTAAAAGCACCATGCCCAAGCGCAAGACAAGCACGATAAACCGAGATGTCGATGTGGGTGAGGCGATAAACGCAGACACCTATGTGGTATCTCACGATTCACTAATACCCTCGGCAACTAATAATATGACGTACCCCAGTGCCATTCTCAAACTGATTCCTTGGGAGGGGACAGTGAGTATTGAAATGTCACATCAAGGTGTTGTGGAGATAGAAACTCGCGAGAGCGATTGGTGGGGAACCAGCCTAGAGTTTCAGGCCGATATTGGGGAAAACCTGTCTAACTTTAAGTCTGGGTACTTGCACTTTGATATCCGTGGTGACTCAGATATTACGTTTAACATTGGTTTTCAGACGGGACGCTGGCTGGATGGCAACCAAGTTAATAACTTCATGGTGTTGGGGTCAGCCAGCAATAAGCCAGTCTCTAACGAGTGGACAACCTATAAGCTTCCTATTGCTGAACTAGTTAATGGTGCTGATCTGGCCGACGTGACGGGGATCTTGTCATTGTTGGGTCAACATAAAGCAGTGAATAAGCAGATCTTTTTAAAGAATATTTACTACACACAAGAGTAAAGACCTAAAGGCGTTTGCAATAGCCTTGTCTCTTATGACGGGTTGGAGCCAAGGTTTTTTTGTTGAAAAATGGCGACCCGTTAAATTAACGGCATATTCCCTAATCCGTTAACCCCTTGATGGATGAGATCAGTGACTAGCATTTGAGTATCGACTGCCTGGACAGCTATATTGTGCCTCAGCGCCAAGGCGGCGGCAGTACCGACAGCCTGCCCATGGTCATGCATTGCGGCATCCCACGGACGGATGCAAACGCAACGGGATCTGCACACACAATACGTCCAGCAAACATTAGGTTTGGTATATCCGCAGGAATCAATGATCGAAACGGAATGGTGTAATACCCCCCCTTATCTACAATAGCGTCATGAGTCATATTGGCGCTGGTGCGCATCACATCGTCGATGGGGTTGTCGCAGCAGACAATACCGTCAGCGAACTTCGTGCCACGAGCAAGGTCATCACCTGTCACTTTGTAAACGGCCTCGAGTTTTCGCGTTTCGCGCACCCCCACTGTTGGTGACAACAAGGTCATGTGCGCATTGGCGAACCCAGGGATATTCGAACGCAAAAACTGCGATAACTGATGACAACGTCTGCGTCCTTCTTGTGTTGCCAGCCCAATGGCCACCGGATCAGTCCCGTCAACTCCGCAAATATGGAGCGAATTACAAAATACACTGCCTGGATGAAACCCTTTCATTAGATATAGCTTGGCAAGATCCTTATGCAATCGACCTTCGGCTATACCTGTTTCGGCGTAGTCACTGAAATAGGGGTCTGACTCTCTAAAAGTAGCATCCCAGTCAACATTGACCATATGGAAGGACACTGTGACACCCATTGAGTTGCCTCTGCCGTCACCAGTGGTATACGGCACACCGGCCTTGGCGGAAATATCACCATCGCCGGAGCAATCGATGACAATTCCAGCTTTAATCATAAAGGGGCCATTGCGATCAAAACAGGTGACAGCGCTAATGCCCGATGCGTCCATGAGTGGCGAAACGGCAGAGGCACCAAGGCGCACTTTGACACCCGCATCTTCCAACATGTCAAACATGGTCAAGGTAGCAATGTCGTGGTCATAGACAATTTCAGGGCCAAAATTTTCTAAGCTACAGGACCGCTTTTCAGCCGCGGGAGGATCCATTTTTTCTAAGCGTGAGGTGAGCTCTCCCATCAGGCCGCCAATAATTTTATCCGCAGGATAGCCCGCGCCCCAAGGCATTCCAGGACAAAATGCCATCACCCCGCCAATCTTGTTGGTTGCTTCAAGTAGTATGACATCTAAACCCTGACGGCCTGCGGCGACTACCGCGCCGAACCCTGCGGTGCCGCCACCGATGATCAAAACATCCGCCCATTCACATCGATCAACTACCATGGTTGTACCCAAAATTCCAACACTTGCATTATGCGCCCATCGCTCTTCATGTCGTTTTAGTTAGTCTAATCATTAGGGCCAGATTAAATAGCTATATATTGCTTTTTATTGTTCCAGTTTATTGCGCTAAAGGGTTGATGGGAAATAGCATGTGTTGGTCGTCATCAAGTGTAAACACTATTTTGTGTGACCGTCCATTGCGTGTTGCAGTGATTGTGATCTTGTTTTCCTTCGGTGCCTTTCTTTGCAAGGTGACCCTAAATTAAACGAAGCCATATAGTCTTTAACTGCAAAGCGGCCGAGGGCCAGTACTTGCGTAGCTGGATTGCTTGGATTGTCATCAACATGAACTAAGGATAGTAAAAGCCCACGTAGAGGTAGGCTTGTTCCTGATTCATTCAGAAGTTGAATGCCCTGATAGATGTGTTGCTTAACGTGATCAAGATGGTTGCTCAACTCTTCAGTTGATAGTGCACCACCTTTATTGTCATCAACGCCTTTAAATACTAACACTGGGGAAGACAAAACCAAAAAAGCACCGCCATCTACGAAATTAAGCGTGCCTTTTTGTTCGGCCATAAGATGGGCTTGGCTACCTGGTGCTGCCGTCAGAAGCAAACCCATCACAAGAAGAAAAATAGACCCTCCGCACTTTGTCATAGCGCCCCTTTCACGCAGCGCTGAAGGAAAGGAAAACCATTGGTTGCATAGTAATGATAAATCCCTTCGGGGAATTCAGGCGTTACACCTGTGCGACCATTACACTCATCAAGGCTTGAAACACTGCCAGCAACACATTCATAGTCTTGAGTAAAAGCCCCCATGGCGTAGTCCGAGACACTTGGCCGATTGGCGTCAAGTGAAGACTTATGGCGGTAGCTACTCTCAACAATCAAAATCTCGGAGCTCGCATCCATAGCATCTTGATAACCATAACGTGCGTAGATTGGGAAGACATCAGCAGCCCAAGCAACCAATGTCATTTCGGTACCCTTTTCCAGTTTGTCTACAAAACCTTCGGGTGTGCCGTGGTAGTGGTATGCACCGCCATAAGATATGCCAGTGCCGGCAGCTAGCCAGGCGATAAAAAGTAGCAACAAGGCTGTCGCGGCCGAAGATTTGTGCAGAGCAAAAAATAAGGCAGATACCGAGAGTGCTAGTGTTATTAACATACCTCCCAAGAGTAGAATTCTCGCTTGCTCGTCTGTATAAATCTCACGCAAGGTAGCTGTCGTTAAGTACTCAGGATAGTGAAAAGCGCAAACGGCTAGCAGGCAGATGGTGCTTAGAAATAAACACAACCTGGCCACGCCGTTGAAGAATAAAGGACTCACTTTTAACATTCTTTGAGGGTACTTTTATTGTTAGCCGATTAATATTTCCGATCTCATTAGCGCCTAACCTTGCTTTTTAGTTAAGAACAGAACGCCTAACCCTTGCTCGTTAGTTAACATCAGGTAAACTAATATGCATGTTTAAAGAAGCCGATATCACATTTTGTTCACGTAGCCATGTCGGTAAAGTTAGGCGTAACAACGAAGATTTCCTGCAGGTTCACCAGGATCGTCTAATCGCTGCAATCGCCGATGGCATAGGTGGAGATGACTTTGGTGAGGTCGCTAGCCAAATTGCTGTTGACGCCAGTGTGGAATATTTGTCCGACGCTGACAGCGACACGCTGCGCCAAAAACCGGCACAGGAACTTGGCAACGCTATAAAGTATGCCAATGAAGCTATTATTGCCATTCAACGGAATGAAGAAAAATACCGCAACATGGGGTCAACACTCAGTTGTTTTTGGATTGCTTATAATCAGCTGCACTTTTCGTGGGTGGGTGATTCTAGGATTTATCTCATTAGGCCATCGGCCAATAAAATCACCATGCTGACCAAAGACCATACGCTAGATCGAGACAAAATTGATGCTACTTTAGCACCGGATTTATATAGATGTGCTCCCAATATTTTGACTCAAAAAGTCGGCAGCATATTATTACTCAAGCCTGACACAGGCAGTGTTGAACTAGAACCTAATGATATTGTACTTGCCTGCACCGATGGCTTATCTGATCGCGTTAAAAGCGAGCTAATGTTGGAGTACGCCGCCAAGTTCGAGAGTAACCTAGAGTCTTACGCTGACGTACTACTTGATCGAGCATTAGATTGCGGCGGCCAAGACAATGTCTCTTTCATCTTGGCCCAGGTCAAACCCTAACGCGGCTAGAATTTCCTCTATTATTGTTTCAGCAGGCGAATCAACTCACCGCTGGTTAGTACGCGGTTGTCTCGGTCTTTTTGTAAACATTGCATGATGGTTTTCTCCAGCACGTTAGAGATAGGCATAGAGGCCAGTATAGACGGTAGCTGCGGTTCGTCATTTAGCGTGCTGGCTATTAGCTTGTCCATAGTGTCACCCGAGGCAGGCGTGTTACCGGTGATAACTTCGTACAATAGAACGCCGAGACTGTATATGTCAGTTCTACCATCAATGTCTGGTGCTTTTTTTATTTGTTCAGGTGACATATAAGAGATGGTTCCTTGTAACTTCTGAAAGCCCGTCATGCTTTGTGTCTTTGCTGAAGATTGAGGGTCAATGTCATCAATCTCTGACTCATGCCCCTCTTCACTTCTAACTTTGGCTAATCCCCAATCTAACAGCAGCACTTCACCAAATGGCCCGATTAAAATATTTTCGGGTTTAATATCTCGATGTACCACACCATGGGTATGCGCGTACTCCAGAGCATGGGCTACCTGAATCACGATATCGAGCAATTGAGTGATGTCGTAACGTTCGCGATAGTTAATGATTTCTCGAAAGGTATAACCGTGGACTAGCTTCATCGTGAAGTAACAATGACCTTGACGATCGCGACCCAGTTCATACGTTGGCATGGTGTTCGGATGTTGCAACATAGCTGATACACGGGCTTCGCGTAGCAGTCTTTTTTGCTCAATCGGATCATCAGCAAAGGCTGGCAACAGTGATTTATAGCAAACCACGCGACCCAAATGCATATCTTTACAGGATCGAATTAATGACTTACCGCCCTTGGCTATGGTTTTAAAATAAGCGTAACGCAAATTTGGATCTAAGGTTTTAACCAAATCTTTGTCAGTTTGCTCTAAGTACAATGTCGGGTAGTCAGCTTGCCTAAACTTTGGAAACTCACTCATCATACGCTCAATTAGTAAGGGGTTAGATTGGATTCTTAGAGGGTATCGTTAAGCGTTCGGCGGGTCAAACCTGAAATGCTGATTAAAGGGCCTGTCTTTGGTGCTTGGTTCAATAAAGCAGTCTTAGAACAGCTTGTAACGCTTGCCGCGCGGCGTCGGCACTTTGTGTTCCGGGGGGAGCGTACAGATTCTGTCCATGTGGGTGGTGCTACCGTCGGCATATTTCCAGACTAATTGTTCACCCTCCCTATATCGATTAACTACCACTGGGCCCCAACCAAAGGCATGAAAGTCCAGCACGCCATTGTCCCAGATCATGCTGGCAGACGTGCGCATGCAGTATTCTTTGTCACCAGCGATAAAGAGCACCGAGCCTTCAGTATCGTTGGTATTTAGCCCAGCGGTGCTGTTCGGCCCATAATCATGAATAAGGCCGGCGGATGTCACGACTGTCCGGTTGCCACACTGCTCTACACGCTCAACATGGCCGGTATGCCCACCCTCTACGCCAAGCCATAGGCCACGAATATCATCCGCTTGCTCGGGCAGGGGCTCGGTGCATTGTGCCAATACAGGCAGTGGAAAATGAGTGTATCCACAGCCAGGCGTATTCCCTTTAGGAATCTCAGCGGCCATTTTGGCGCTACCGTCTAGTTCAGGCAGGTTACAATAATTTATCGTACTGCCATCGCCCGTTAGTATTGCTGGGTCAATAGTCAGTGGCGGTCGAACAGAGAAATAGCCAAGCCAAAAAAGGCCCAGGGCTAACACTAAAGACACAGTCACCAATCGCAGAAATATTCGCTTTACCATCTGTAACAGCCTTTTTTATTACCCATGGTTACTTTCCAAGACCCTTACTGTGGTGGCGAGCTCTGGCAATCAAAAACCTTGATAACTGACAAAGTCGGTATTGTCAGTCCGCACTGAGCGTACATCGTTAGCGGGAAAATTGTCATCTGGATAGCCCATAGCAATACAGATCATGATACTTTGGTCATCGGGAATCTTGGCGTGTTCACGAACAACGTCAGACTGCATAATGCCTTGGCCGTTAATAACGCAACCGATACCGCGTTCCCATGCTGCAAGAACAATCCCATAGGCAAGAGATCCCAACCCAAAATGACTAATGGCTGCAGGCTCAAGACTTTTATCATAGGTCAGCACTAAGGACACTGGGGCATCAAATTGTCGAAAGCCTCTTAGCATCCAATCCATGCGCTTTTCCTTATCGTCGCGCTCGATACCCATAGCCTCAAACAGCTGAATGGCAACATCGATTTGCCGCCGGCGATGTTCACCCTCATAGTCTTCTTTATAAGGGAAATCACGCACATGAGGTTTTCCAGCCATGGTGTTTTTGGTGTTGCCCTCACGAATTTTAGCTAGCACTTCACCAGCTACAGCATGAACATACCACGTTTGGGTATTGTAGGAAGATGGGGCCCATTTCGCTGTATTGATAATGTCATCAACGACATCTTTTGGAATTGCTTTTTTTTGAAACCCACGAGTACTCTTTCGTGACTGTGCAAACGCTGTAAAGTCCATAACACCCTCTAAAAAAATTAGATAAAATAATATGACATACTATATGTCATATTATTTTTAATGTCTATATTAAACTTGGGGTGCAACGGTAAAAAGAGCTCACCGGCAGGCTAACTATGAAGAGGACGTTGGTTGACACTTAAAGGGCGAGATGCACCTTAAATAAAACTTTTTGTGAAAGAGCACTGCTTTAAGTGCCCGCTATTGAGACCTGATGGACGACACCAGTATTACTTTAAAACGTCATCTCAGGAACGTGATCCGGCACTACAAGCTTTCCACCGGTAAGATTTATAATCTCTTCAATGCTTACCCCGGGGGCTCGTTCACGCAAAATAAACTTGCCGTCTTCGATGTCCATCAGAGCAAGGTCGGTCAGCACGCGTCTTATGCAGCCTTTACCTGTGAGTGGCAGGGTGCATTCAGACAACAGTTTAGACTGCCCAGATTTTGATGCATGGGTCATGGTGACAATAATATTGTCAGCACCTGCAACTAAATCCATCGCTCCACCCATGCCTTTAATAAGCTTACCGGGAATCATCCAGGACGCTATATTACCTTGGCAATCCACCTCAAAGGCTCCCAATACGGTGAGGTCAACATGACCACCGCGAATCATGCCGAAAGAGTCGGCAGACGAAAAGATAGCAGCACCCTCAACCATGGTGACAGTTTGCTTGCCAGCATTAATTAGATCTGCGTCGATCTCTTCTTCCAGCGGGAATGGGCCCATGCCGAGCAGTCCATTTTCCGATTGCAGCACGACCTGCATATCACTGGGGATGTAATTAGCCGCCAAGGTGGGAATGCCTATCCCAAGGTTGACGTAGTAGCCGTCCTGAAATTCTTGGGCGACGCGTTGAGCCAGTTGTTCGCGGGTCAAAGCCATGTCTAATTCCCCTTATGCGGTGCGCACTGTGCGCTGTTCAATAGTTTTCTCAAATGTGCCCTGGATTAGGCGATTAACATAGATGCCCGGCAGATGAATTTCATCGGGGTCTAGTTGACCTACCTCAACAATTTCTTCAACTTCCACGACCGAAATTTTACCAGCGGTAATCGCCATTGGATTGAAATTGCGAGCGGTCTTTCGAAACATTAAGTTGCCGTGACGGTCAGCTTTCCATGCTTTGGCAATGGAAAAGTCACCGTTGAGTGCTTCTTCGAGAATGTAGTGGCGGCCATCAAACTCTCGTACTTCCTTGCCTTCGCCAACGGGTGTGCCATAGCCAGTAGCGGTATAGAAGGCAGGGATGCCAGCTCCTCCCGCGCGCATTTTCTCAGCCAGCGTGCCCTGCGGCGTAAGTTCTACTTCTAATTCGCCGTTCATCATCTGCGCTTCAAACAAGGCGTTCTCACCGACATAGGAGGCAATCATTTTCTTGATCTGTTTATCTTCTAGGAGTAGGCCAAGACCGAAGCCGTCAACGCCCGCATTATTGGAGGCAATGGTCAGACCTTTTGTGCCTTTGCGTTTTATTTCTTTAATGAGGTTCTCTGGTATTCCACACAGGCCGAATCCTCCGGCGATGATGGTCATATCATCTTCAAGGCCCGCTAGGGCCTCTTCGTAGCTGGTTACCACTTTGTCAAATCCGGACACAGTACACTCCTGCTATTTATATTTTTTAGGTAAGGATTGCTCAGAATGCTAGAAAATATTATATTTAACAAGTTGTAATTTTATATTAATTAATAAGGTTAAACTATTAATGGCGGTGTCCATCAATCAAGTTATTGCGTTCAGTACCGTTGCTCGCACTGGAAGTTTCGCCGAGGCTGCGATCCAATTACATCTATCGCAACCGGCGCTCAGTATCGCTATTAAAAACCTAGAGGAAGCCTTAGGCGGGAAACTGCTCGCACGCACGACGCGATCGGTAGCTCTCACGCCAGAGGGGAAAGCATTTTATCCCGTTGCTCGACGCTTGCTGTCCGATTGGGAGCAATCTCTTCAAGATGTGCGCAATCACTTTACTCTGCGTCGTGGCAAGCTGGACATAGCAGCTATGCCGACCTACACCATTAATCGATTGCCAAAAATACTTGCCAGTTTTCATCAGCAATACAAAGATATCCATGTCACGGTGCACGATGTAATTGCCGAAAGTGTGGTCGACATGGTGCGAGAAGGTCGCTGTGAGTTGGGTGTTACCTTTGAGCCTAGTGATGCGCCAGACCTTGCTTTCGAAGCCTTATTTAAGGATCGATTTATCGCTATTCTTCCCTCCAAGCACCCACTGCTAGCAAAATCACAATTGCGTTGGTCTGACCTGCTTGCTTACCCACACATTAGCCTGCAACGTCCGGCCGGAACCAGAGCGCTAATCGATCAAGCCTTGGCGGCAAAAGATCTGGTGCTGACACCCGCATTTGAATCACACCAACTGGTGAGTGTTGGTCGCATGGTCAGTGAAGGTCTAGGGTTGAGTGTGGTACCAAGCACCAGTCAAAACCAAATGGAAGAAATGGGCCTGCACTGTCGCGCAATTTCCTCCCCTATAATAACGCATCAGTTGGGCATCATTAAGCGAAGACAGCAAGAGCTTTCAGTGGCGGCACAGGCGATGGAGGTGCTGGTTAGGGCCATCGACATCTAATCCGGTGCCGGCCAGACTCATTATTTTCCCTAGGGTCAAGCCTTGTAAATTACAATAAGTCTTCCAGCGATTCGAGTACTTTGTCCCCGAATTCTGTTGTACTCAATAAGGTGCTGGCTGAACCGGCCGAGGACAGGTCACCTGTCGAAAACCCTGACTCAAAGACCCTTTGCATCGCTTGCCAAACGGCTTTTGCTTCCTCGGTCATCCCGAAACTCATGTCGAGCATCAAGGCAACTGAGCCAATCATCGAATAGGGGTTGGCAAGATTTTTACCGGCAATATCAGGCGCAGACCCGTGCGATGGCTCGTAGTACGCTTTCTCCGGGCCTATACAAGCAGAGGGCATTAAGCCTAGTGACCCTAAAATGCCACCGGCCTGATCGCTTAAAATATCACCAAACATGTTTTCCATAACCATCACATTAAATTGGCAGGGGTTTAAACAAAGATGCGTGGCCGCTGCGTCCACCAGCATATGGACAACGCGCACTTCCGGATAATCTAGAGCGACCTCTTCTAATACTTCGTTCCATAATACCGACGAGATCAACACATTACTCTTGTGAATATTGTGCAATACCTTTTTCCGTTTCATGGACTCTTTAAAGGCGACGACAAGAATCTGACGAATCTGCTGCTCGTCATAATCTAGGCTCTCCTTGACATAGCGTAACCCTTCTTTGGTTTCACCGCGCTCCTTGCCGCCAAAATACAATCCGCCAATCAACTCACGTATCAGCATAATATCAATACCTTCGCCCACGATCTCAGGCTTGAGTGGAGAAAAATGTGCCATACCTTTTGGTAGTGAGATCGGACGGAAGTTGGCGTAGGTATTCAATCGACGGCGCATGGGCAACAGTGCGCCGCGCTCTGGACGCTCTTCCACTGGTATCTTTTCAGATTCTTCATAACTTAGTCCAATCGGGCCCTTTAATATCGCGTCAGCTTCGTCGCACACTTTTTTAGTCGCGTCGGGAAAAGCCTTGCCTGTCGAAAAATAAGCAGCGGCACCAAACTCAGCTTCTTCGCAGGAAAAAACGACGTCACGCTTTTGCTCAATCAGCCGTAATACGCGCAGCGCTTGTTGCGTAATCTCAGGGCCAATTCCGTCACCCGCCAATACTGCTACTTTATAAGTTCCTGCCATGATTACTTCCTGCAAATTTTAATAGGTGTGCATTGTAAGAAGCACCCGCATCTATGGCAAATTTAATGGGATAAAAACTCAACCTCTAATAAGTCAATTAGAAGGAGAAACTAATAGTGAGATATAGCAACGTTAGATCTTTAGCGACGTAAAGAATGTCCTTTAATAGTGAATTAATACAACAGGCTTACGCGAATTAATTTAAACTTGCAGGGATTTTGGTTACATAGTAAAATATTGGCACATAACTCCATTTTTGAGATTCTCCCGTATGGTCCATTGCCGTTAGCAGTGCCGTAGTAGATGTTAGTTTTAGACTTGGGTTTCGGCTAAACGATTTTTATCCATAAGAGCGACAGAGATCCTCTTCTTGTCGCTAAAAACGCTACTAATAGCACCATAATGATATTTGTGAGTATGACTAAAAATAAGAGGTTTTCCATTGAGCAGATATTTTCAAGATCGTTCTAGAGGCCAAAACAAGAGAGCACGAACACGCGGCGTGCTAATTGACAGTGGGTTGGAAATTTTTGGGCAGAAGGGCATCATTAATGCCCGTCTTGACGATATTACAAAATTTGCCGGCCTGTCAAATGCAACTTTTTACAATCATTTTCAGGACAAGAACGACTTGGTTTCTGCGGTCGCTATGGCCATCGGTGCAGAACTTGTAGCGGCTATCGATGAACAGGTTGTTGACACCGAAAATGCGGCAATTCGCTTGGTCGTTTCAACTAATATCGCGATGCGCGCTGCCCTTCAGCACGAGAGGTGGTGCCATGTAATTGCGGCATCATTTTTCTATGGTCCGGAGGGGGTTATTGACGTAAGCGGCTACTTAAAAATTTATGTTGATACCGGTATAGCACAGGGTGTTTTTAAAACAACGTCTGATAGGTTCCAATTAAACCAGTTGGCTTCGGTGTTTATTTCGGGTCTAGGTCTAGTGGGATTGAACAAGAATAATTTGAGCATTGTTGACCGAACTTCGGAGAATCTACTACGTTTATTGGGTGTGACTCCGGTCATGGCATCTGCCGTCCTTAAGAAGGCCCAAGCTTTTTATCGCTAAAGCCAAAACCAAGCGAGGTTATGATTTATCAACAATAAGCAGGCTTGAGTGAGTAGATATTTTCAGGATCGCGCTGTAAGTCAAAAAAAAGGCGCGCACACGAGGCCTATTGTTTGATAGTGCGCTGGATGTGTTTGCCCAGAGAGGTATAAGTAATACGAGTATAGAGAATATTACGGAATTTGCTGGAGTGACCCATACAACCCTTTATAACCACTTTAAAGGCAAAGATGAGTCTCGCTATGTCTCTGGCTATAGAGCTGGTATCGGCTTCCGAGGAGAAAATTGCTGGCATCGAAAATGCGCCAATACGTATTGCCGTAGCAGCTAGTACCCTGTTGCAAGTTGCTAATAAGAACAAGAAATGGGCTACATTTTTTGGGCAAGCATCTTACTTGGTTCCGGGGGAATATTTGAGCGTAGGCGGCTTTGTACTAGCAGATATTAAGAAAGGTATAGAGCAGGGTTATTTTACCGCTACACCTGACCTGTTTCAGGTTAATCAATTGGCTTCGGTGGTTATTTCAGGTGTGCAGGCATTGGGCAAGGGCGATGAAAGTATTATCGACCGAACTGCGGAGAATATGCTGAGTATACTAGGCATGAGCCGGGCTGAGGCATCTGCCATCGTTGACAAGGCGCAAGCTTTCCTCCGTTAAATTGGAATTCTACCAACGTCCATTGCCCTTACATATAAGCAGCGCAAAGGGGTCTCTCACCCCTTCTTACTTGAAATGCCTAAAGCATGAATTTGGTTAATGTCTAATAACGGCTTAGCAACAAGTCGCGCTGCCATAGTAATTCTTTTGGCATGTGATCCCACAGCTTAAGGAACAATTCTTCATGACCCAGAGCCTGGGATTTTAAGGCCTCGCCATCGACTTTCATCAATTCATCCCAGTCGTCTTTAGTGAAATCTAAGCCGTCCCAATCTAAGTCGTCATAGCTAGGCATCCAACCCAAAGGGGTTTCTTTGGCCTGAGCTAAACCATTAACGCGTTCAACGATCCATTTCAGCACTCGCGCATTTTCTCCAAAACCAGGCCACATAAATTTACCCTGTGCGTTTTTTCGAAACCAGTTAACATGAAATATACGAGGTGGTTCGTTAATGACTTTGCCGATCTTGAGCCAGTGACGAAAGTAATCACCCATGTGATAACCGCAGAAAGGTAGCATGGCAAATGGGTCCTGACGCATACTGCCTATTTTACCCTCAGCAGCAGCAGTTTGCTCAGAGCCAACTGTGGCGCCAATATACACACCATGCTGCCAGTTGAAACTTTGGTATACCAATGGAATAGTGGTCATACGACGGCCACCGAAGATCATTGCCCCAACTTCTACACCTTCTGGATTTTCCCAATCAGGATCAATAACAGGGCAGTTTCTAGCAGGAGCTGTAAATCTTGCATTAGGGTGTGACGAAGGTGTCTCGCTATCGGGTGCCCAGTCGTTGCCCTTCCAGTCGATCAGATGCGCTGGCGCTTCATCTGTCATACCTTCCCACCAAATGTCGCCTTCGTCGGTCAGAGCAACATTGGTGAAAATAGTGTCACAGGCGCAGGACTCCATTGCCATAGGATTGGTATCCATGCTTGTTCCTGGAGCAACTCCGAAGAAGCCGGCTTCAGGATTAATAGCGCGCAATTTACCCTTAGCGTCTGGTTTGATCCACGCAATATCATCACCAATACATGAGATTTCCCAGCCCTGATTTTGTAGCTCAGGGGGCGGAATCAACATGGCAAAGTTGGTTTTACCACAGGCGCTTGGGAAAGCCGCAGTTACATAGGTTTTCTTACCAGAAGGGTCTTTAACGCCCAACACTAACATGTGTTCCGCTAACCAACCCTCATCGCGCGCGATCGTGCTGGCAATACGCAAGGCAAAACATTTTTTACCCAGCAGAGCATTACCGCCATAACCTGAGCCAAAGCTAAGAATAGTCTTCTCTTCGGGGAAGTGGGCGATATAGGTATTGTCTGGATTACAAGGCCAACTGACATCGTCTTGCTTAGAAAGTATAGGCTGCCCGACTGTGTGAACACAGCGAACATAATCAGTACTGTCACCCAGTATGTTCAATACTTTTGGCGATACCCTGGCCATAATTCGCATATTGACTACGGCATAAGCCGAGTCTGTAATTTGAATACCCGTCTTACCGATGGGAGAACCGATGGGCCCCATACTAAAAGGAATGATATACATGGTGCGGCCACGCATTGATCCTTCGGACAGACCATTCATCTTTAACTTCATTTCCTCAGGGGTCATCCAGTTATTGGTCGGCCCAGCATCGGCCTCAGCGACAGAACAAATATAGGTGCGACTTTCAACGCGAGCGACATCACGTGGATCAGAGCGAAATAGGTGACTATTGGGGCGTAAATCTTCATTGAGCTTTACACAGTCACCGCGGCTGACCATCATTTCCATCATGGCGGCGGCCTCTTCTTCTGAGCCGTCTACCCAGTGCACGCGATCTGGCTGAAGTAAAGCTTCCATGCGCTCAACCCAGCGCAGAATGTCCTTGTTAGATGTCTGAGCTGTGCTGCTCAAAGGATAATTGCAGAGCGGAGCAACTGTGCTGAATTCTCTCCCTGTATTCATATTTACGTTACCTATTACAAATTTATTATTTAAGTGGCCAATAGCATGACGTCGACTAAAAGCAACAATAGAACGCCAGCAAGATAGGTATCCAACCGCGTCAAATCACGTCGGCACAAAAAGAGCCGCTTGAGTCAAGTCCTTACCGAATTACCATTGAGTAGAACCGGCTAATACTGAGCAAGTAGCTATATTTATATGAAATGGCCTGAATATCAAGAGATACTCAATATACCTAGACTATATCACCTAATTTTGATTATAAGCTTCATCTATTCGAAGTAAGAGCTGCAAACCTTGGTTAAACTAAAGTTATCTGAACTAGGCAGATTTTTAAGCAAGAATCTATGATAGCTAGTCATATTCCTGTGCATCCTTTATGATAAAAAAAAGATACTAAGGAATATTTAGATGATTTCAATACCTAGATTACTTCAACGCAGTGCCCGTCTCAATCCCGAAGCAGTGGCGACTCGGTATAACGGACGCTCACGTCACTGGCCACAAATTTTAGACCGAGTAGCGAGTTTTGCTGGGGCGCTAGAGCGACTTCAGTTAGGTGAGGCTGAGAGGGTTGCTATTCTCAGCCTCAATAGCGACAACTATTTTGAAGCTATATTTGCAGTGCCGTGGGCGGGCTATTGTATAGTGCCGCTAAATACGCGCTGGGCAGTGGCGGAGAACAATTACGCTTTAACTGACTCTGGTACCCGAGTGTTGTTATTTGATGATGCCTTTAGAGCACAGGCTGAGCAATTAAAGAATGAGGTTGCATCCCTCGAGCATGTTATTTATATGGGTGACGGAGAGACGCCGAATTGGGCCGAGTCCTATGAATCTCTCATCGCTAATAATCAAGCTATTGCGCCGTCGACTCGAAACGGCGCCGACATGGCCGGTATTTTTTATACTGGCGGTACGACTGGGTTTCCCAAAGGCGTAATGCAGTCCCACCAGGCTATCTGGGCTAGTGCTATTGGTGGTATTGGCTGCATGGAGATAGCGTCCAATGATTCATACTTACATGCGGCACCAATGTTTCATATGGCTGATTTTGCCTGTTCAATGATGACGGTTCTGGCAGGGGCAAGCCATGTGTTTGTGGCGGGTTTTGAGCCTGCTTTGGTGCTTAATATTATTGCAGAAGAGAAAATATCTCATGTGCTAATGGTGCCAGCGATGATAAAAATGGCCCTTGCCCACGAAAATGCCGCGACAGCAGATCTCAGTAGTTTGCAGCGGATATTATATGGTGCTTCTCCTATGCCCGCGGCACTGCTCACTCACGCCATGGATTTGTGGCCCACCGTTGGCTTTATCCAAGCCTATGGGCAGACTGAACTTGCACCCTTAGTAACAATGCTATCAACTGAGGATCACCGCCGTGGTGGTGAAATTTTAAAGTCAGCAGGTAAACCAATATCGGTCAGTGAAATAAAGTTGCTTAATGACGAGGGCAACGAGGTGGAGTTGGGAAAACAGGGAGAGGTGGTGGTACGTGGCCCCCACGCCATGATTGGTTATTGGAATAAACCCGAAGAGACAGCCAGCGCCTTACAAGACGGTTGGGTCTTTACAGGAGATGCCGGTATATTTGATAAGGAAGGTTATCTGTATATCGTTGACAGAGTAAAAGATATGGTGGTCACAGGTGGTGAAAATGTGTTTACCACCGAAGTTGAGAACGCTCTGATTAGTCATGCAGCGGTGCAAGATGTGGCGGTCATTGGTGTGCCCCACGAGGAATGGGGCGAAGCAGTTCACGGGATTGTGATTTTAGCGGCCGGAGCCGCAGTGACCGAGCAGGAATTAATTGAGCATTGTCGCAGCGCTATAGCGGGTTATAAGTGCCCAAAAACAGTGGAGTTTCGAGATCAGCCGATGCCTCTGTCGGGTGCAGGTAAGGTGTTGAAAACTGAATTACGCAAACCACACTGGGAAGGGCGCGAGCGGCAGGTTAACTAAGACATTTAATATTACAAGCCGCTAGCTCTTTAGTTATTCGAATTCAGATCTTCCGCCGCTAAGGCTAATTCTTTGTGTTTGGCTATATGACCAAAATCTCGATTCAACCAGCGAACCAAAGAAATACACAGTAGAGCCATCACCGGTATCATGGGTACTGAGCTAAGAACGGTGACCGCCTTTATTGCATCAAGTGCTCCTGACTGAAGTAATCCCGCTGTTATAAGAGCAAGCAATATGGCCCAGGCCACACGGTTCCAGCGTTTTGGCTCAGCATCGTTCTGTAAATTCTTAGCGCTTATACTTGAAAGAACATAAGCCGATGAATCGATGGTGGTGGCATAAAATATGATGGACAACAACGTGAAAATACTCAGGGTTAATTTCCCAAAGGGCAGGCTTTGTATTACCAGCGCATTCACAAATGACATACCCTGTTCACTTAGAATTTCTTTCACGGCCAGGGTTCCATTAAGCTCTAGGTAAAGTGAGTACCCACCCATGACTGCCATAAACAGCCAGGTTCCTAAAGTGCCCCATCCAATGACGCCTAAGACTAGCTGGCGGATTGTACGACCTCGAGAAATGCGGCCAAAAAACAGACCGACCATGCCGGTATAAGCTAGCCACCATGCCCAGTAAAAACCGGTCCAATCCTCCGGGAAACCGCCATTCTCGATGGGGTCAGTCCAGGTTGACGCGGCAATGAAATTATTAAACATTAAACCAACGCTGTTCACTGTTAGGTCCATGATGAAAACACCAGGGCCTGCCAGCAACACAAAAAGAATAGCAATGACTGCTAGGACTATATTGATGTCAGCTAGCACTTTGATGCCTGCTTTCAATCCTCGGTAAACGCTCGCGCCAAACAGCAGTGTCCAAAGAGCCAACACGCCCATTTGGATCATCAAACTATCGGGGACACCGAACAAGGTGGACAGCATTGCTGACAGCAGAGGCACGCCCAAACCGAGAGATGTAGCAACGCCTCCAACAATTCCTAGTACGATGAAAATATCGATCAAGGTTTTGATTTGGCTGCGGCCTGCTTTTGGCAAAGCGCCGTCACAAGCACTACTAATGCGTAGAATTGGGTAGCGTTTAACGTAGAGCATGTAGGCGATGGGTACGGCGGGTAGGGCGTAAATGGCCCACGGGATTATGCCCCAATGGAGTAGTGGGTACATATGTGCCCATTCGAAGGACTTTGATGAACCTACTTCGATGCCCATGGGAGGCGTTTGAAGGTAGAAGATAGGTTCTGCAAAACCCCAAGCAATGACGCTGGCGCCAATTGCAGTGGTGAACATCATGGCTACCCAATGGGTATCTGAGTATTCAGGTTTCTCATCTGGTGCACCTAATTTCACATGAGCAAATCGGCCGAAGGCTAACCACATACAAAAAATAAAGGCGGCTATGGCAACAATAAGATAAAGCCATAGAAAGTTACTCAAAATGGTTTCTTTACCCACAAGCAGTAACTTGGTGGAAGCTTTTGGAAAAATCATGAGTGGAATCGCGCAGGCTAAAATAACGAAGACTGCTGGTATAAAGACAGCCCAATCAACTTCAGGGTCTGTGGTTTTGTTGCTAATGTGATCGTTCATAGGATATTATTTTATTGTGGTTTTTATGTTTCAAGGGTACCACAAAGCTAGGATGTACGCATAAATGCGCCTTGCTATTATGGTCTATATATCCTATTTCGCAGAAGAAAGGGCACTACGAAATAGATTAAAGTAGTATATGCAGGAAGATATCGCGACACAAAACATTGGAGTATTTTAATGTCAGGTTCTTTACAGGAGCTTAGATTAGATCTGAGCGCTGCTTTTAGATGGGCCGTGCGATTAAATTATCACGAAGGTGTTGCCAACCATTTTTCGGTGGCGACCAATGACAGCGGTAGTCGGTTTTTGATTAATCCAAATCAACGCCATTTCGCCACCATCAAGGCCAGCGATTTATTACTTTTAGACGCCAATAATCAGGACACCATGTCTCAGGCTAATGCGCCTGACCCAACTGCTTGGGGGCTGCATGGCGCGGTACACAAGCATTGCCCTCATGCGCGCTGTGTACTGCACGTACATTCAACGTTTTCGTCGGTGTTAGCCTGCCTTAAAGATCCAAGATTGCCGGCGATCGATCAAAACACAGCCCAGTTTCATAATAGAGTTGTCGTTGATCCCGGGTTCGATGGCATGGCCTTTGCTGACGAGGGAGAGCGCTGTGCCGCTATGCTCAGTGATCCGAGAAAAAAAGTTATGCTCATGGGTAATCATGGAGTGATGGTTTTAGGGTCGAGTGTGGCTGATGCCTTTAACCGCTTGTTCTATTTTGAGCGCTCAGCTGAGATTTATATCCGCGCTCTACAGACGGGTATGGCGCTTAATTTTCTATCGAATGAGGTAGCTGAAAAGACGGCTCAACAATGGGAAGGCTTTGAAGGCTCTGCTGATGCACATTTTAATGAATTGAAATCAATTCTGGATAAAGAGGAAGCTGATTATAAGCGCTAGTGCTCCCAGTTTTTGCGTCATAGTAACCATCAAAGACCACTCGCAGGTTTGTTTTGTGTGTGCCATTCAGACCTATACATCTACCCGTAACTTAACTATATTCTAGGCTTAGGTATTGAATTTTTAGTGGCAGCGAGCACGAACGGATTTGTTAACTGGGGAATTTCAATGATTGAGAAATATTTGAAGACACTGATCACAGTGTTACTCGTCTGGGTAACGTCACTACCAAGCATGGCGGCTACTACAGAGGCTTTAATGGCCAGTCTCAAAGATGACATTCCGACACGTCAGCACGGAGAGGGGCAGTATGACCAGCTCATTATCCGCGGTGCCTACTTAATTGATGGCACTGGAGCTCCGGCAACAGGGCCAGTAGATGTCGTGGTGGAGCAAGATCGCATTACGGAAGTGCGACTAGTCGGTGCTCCAGGTATTCCTATTAATCCGCAACATCGACCATCGACAAACGATCGATCTGATCAAAAAACTCGAGAAATTGATGCGTATGGCACATATTTATTACCAGGGTTTGTCGATTCACATACACACATTCACGCCCCAGATGCGAGGCAAAAAGTATCCGCTGACTATATTTTTAAACTTTGGCTGGGTCACGGAGTGACTAGCGTACGAGAGGTGTTTTCCGCGGACGGTGAAAGCCGGGTTATAGCGCTGAAAGAGCTCAGTGATAGAAATGCCATCACCGCACCTCGCATCACCTCGTTTCCTTTTTTCAACATGCCTGATTTAAATAAAGCGTTACCGCCCATTAAATCGCCTAAGGATGCGCGAACTCGCGTCCGTCACCTAAAAAGCATCGGGGCAGATGGTATTAAATTTATGGGTGCTCCCGAAGAAATTTTATGGGCCGCCTTAGATGAAGCCGAAAAAGTAGGGTTGGGCACAACGATGCATCATGCTCAATTAGATGTTGCTCATGCGAATGTCTTGGATACGTCAAGTCACGGCCTGGATTGCATGGAGCACTGGTATGGTCTGCCAGAGGCCTTATTTACCGATAAGGTCATACAAAATTATCCATCAGATTATATTTACAGTAACGAGCAAGATCGTTTTGGGCAAGCGGGACGACTATGGAAACAGGCTGCAGGGCCAGGTTCAGTGCGCTGGAATCAGGTCATGGAGACATTGCTTGAGAGAGACTTTTGTTTGAGTCCTACGTTCACTATTTACTTAGCCAGTCGAGATCTAATGCGAGCGTATACCGCTGAATGGCATTATGAATACACTTCGCCTAATCTATGGGATTTCTATCGCGCCAGCAGAGAAAAGCACGGTTCGTTCTTTTTCAACTGGACCACCGAAGATGAAATTGAATGGAAGCATAATTACACTTTGTGGATGCAGTTCGTCAATGAGTATAAAAATCGCGGAGGCAAGGTGGTTGTTGGTAGCGATACGGGTTATATCTACAGCCTTTATGGCTTCGGATATATACAAGAGTTAGAGCTGCTACAAGAGGCAGGCTTTCATCCGCTCGAAGTCATTCGAGCTGCGACTAAAATTGGCGCCCAAGTGCTTGGTAAAGATCATGATATAGGGACCATACAGGTTGGCAAAAAGGCCGATATGATTATTGTCGATGAAAACCCGCTGCATAATCTCAAATCTTTGTATGGCACTGGCGTTCCAAAGTTAAATAACCAAACCCAAAAAGTTGAGCGGGTGGGCGGTGTGCGTTGGACTATAAAGGATGGTATCGTTTACGATGCAAAAGCGCTATTGGAAGAGGTGCGGGCTATGGTAAAGGCAGACAAAGAAGCTCTTGGCATGGACCCAAAGATACCTATGAAGGTCGAACATTGACCTTTTCGGTGTAGGGTTTATTGCCGCAGTATACTTTGACAAAAAAACAAAAAACTAAGAGGGTAGCAACCATGAGTCCAATAAAAATTTACACGTTATCGGCCTATCTAATCTCCGCACTGATGCTTACGTCCTGTGAACGTGACCCTACAACGTTTGCTGATGTTGATTCACAGCGTTTACTCAATGCCGCTCAAACACCTGAAGAATGGCTTACTTATGGTGGCACTTATGACGAACAACGTCACTCTGCACTCGATCAAATTAACACCGACAATGTAGACCAACTGGGTGTCGCATGGACCTATGATCTAGCAACAGAGCGCGGCGTTGAGTCCACACCGATCGTTGTCGATGGTGTTATGTATGTGACTTCTGCGTGGTCAGTGGTTTATGCCCTTGACGCACAAACTGGTGGTGAACTATGGGTTTACAATCCTAATGTCGATAGGGCTGTTGGTGCTAAAGCCTGCTGCGATGTGGTTAATCGTGGTGTGGCCGTTTGGAAAGGGAAAGTGTACGTCGGCGTTATTGATGGGAGGCTCGAAGCCTTAGACGCGGCTACCGGTGAGCTAGTGTGGAGTAAGGTTACCGTTGACCAGTCAAAACCTTACACAATTACCGGTGCTCCGCGTGTTGTTAAGGGTAATGTACTGATTGGGAACGGTGGCGCCGAACTGGGCGTGCGAGGCTATCTATCTGCGTACTCTGCCGCAACTGGCGACTTGGTGTGGCGCTTTTACACCGTACCAAACCCTAATAAACAGCCTGATGGTGCAATCTCTGATGGCGCGCTCAAAGACATTGGCAACCTGACGTGGGGAGATGAAGGTGCCTGGACCACAGACGGTGGTGGTGGCACTGTTTGGGACGCAATCGCCTATGACGATGTGAATGACAGCGTTATTTTTGGTGTCGGCAATGGCTCACCCTGGAATCGCGATGTTCGGGATGCAGGTAAAGGCGATAATCTGTTCTTGTCCTCCATTGTAGCTGTCGATGCCGCAACTGGCGCCTATAAGTGGCATTTTCAGACAACCCCTGGTGACAACTGGGACTACACCGCTACCCAAACTATCATTTTGGCCGACCTGCCAATTGGTGCAGGCGGGGCCACACGCCGTGTTGTTATGCAGGCACCCAAAAATGGGTTCTACTACCTGTTAGATGCTGCCACCGGCGAGTTCATTTCCGGTGAAGCCTTTGTTCCACAAAACTGGGCGCAGGGCTTAGATGTCAATGGACGTCCCATAGAAATCAAAGAGGCGCGTTATGGCGAAACCCCTTTCATGCAGAACCCTGGGCCACTGGGTGCTCATAATTGGCAGCCAATGGCGTTTAACCCGAAGCTAAATCTTGCCTACATTCCAGCCCAAGAGGTACCTGACTCTTATGCAACTGATCGCCTGTTTGAGACGCGCTCACAGAAATGGAACACAGGTACAAACCTATCCGCTGGCTTGCCTGTGGACCTTGATCTTGCAACAGCCATGGCTCTGAGAGCCACGCTCAAGGGGCGACTGGTTGCCTGGGACCCCATAACTCAGAGTGCTCGCTGGAGTGTGGAGCACAGTAATGCTTGGAACGGAGGTGTTCTTTCAACGGCTGGCGGACTTGTCTTTCAGGGTCGTTTAGAAGGAGAATTTGTTGCCTACAATGCGGCGACGGGTGAGAAGTTGTGGCACCAAAATGTTAAGTCTGGTGCTGCGTCTGGCCCCGGAACCTATAAAATTGATG
>DUBX01000029.1:193021-199681 GCA_012960115.1 Porticoccaceae bacterium | reverse complement strand
CGTTACCATTACGACTGGGTGGGGCTCGGCCTACGCCTTAGCGGGAGGCTCAGCTTATGATCAACCTGTGCCGCCGATTGTTGGAAAAGTGGTGACGTTTAAGTTAGGCGCAACTGAAACTATTCCAGATCCTAATCTTGTCATGGCACCACGCACTCCCAAAGCTGAAAAGTTTGGTGACCCAGACATGATTCAACTAGGCTTTGATCAATACCACTTTAATTGCCGCGTTTGTCATGGCCCTCTAGCGATAAGCTCTGGCGTGTTACCAGATTTACGCTGGTCATCAATCACCACAAATGCCGACACATGGCAAACTATAGTGCTTGGCGGAGCTCTGTCAGGTAATGGCATGGTGTCATTTGCAGATGTGTTGAGTCCGTCTGATGCGGAAGCCGTGCGAGCCTACGTTATTAAGCAGGCTCATGATGGTGCCGCCTTGGAAGCCGAAGTTGCTGCACTAATGGCGGCTCAGGATGCGCAGGCAGAAAAGCCGTAACACAAGGCAGGCCAATCATGACTTTGTCAGAGAGGGACTTTCCCACAGACCACCATGGTTGGAGCGAACTTTTACCACCACGCCAAGCGTGCAATTCGATGCAAGGCACTCTTCGGGTGCCTTGGGTTGTGGTGGGAGCAGGCCTAACCGGTCTGGCCTGCGCGCGGCGCTTAGCCGAACTTCACCCTAATGATGAAATCATCCTTCTTGACGCCCGGCTAGTTGGCCAGGGTGCGTCAGGCCGCAATTCTGGATTCGCGGTTGGCGTGAGCCATTTCCCGGGTGCTTTTAAGCCCGAGCAAAAAGAAAACGTTGCGCGGGTCAACCGTATTAATCAGGCTGGTCTTGATATTTTAGGTCAGCAGATCAAGTCTCTAGCCATTAACTGCCAGTGGGATGACAGCGGGTTTCATCATGGAGCGGCTGACACGATATCGATCAAAGAGCACAAATATTTTATTGATTATCTGAACGCTATGGACGTTGAACACAGCAGTCTTGACCAACAGGCTATGGAAGGCCGTTTTGGCACATCTTTATATCAGGCTGGGGTTCACGTTAAGCCCGGCGCGTTGGTGCAGCCTGCGGCTTTGGTACGTGGACTTGGGGATCATCAGCCCAACAATGTAAGGCTTATTGAGAACTGTCCTGTCTTAAAGGTAGAGTTCGGTATTCCCACAAGGCTTCGGCTGCTGGGTGGTGAGATTAAAGCCGACAAGCTTGTCCTGGCGACAAATTACGAGGCGCCAAAACTTGGGTTTCTACGCAGGCGCCTTATCGGCAGCACGCTATCGGGGAGCTTTACACGCAAATTAACCTCACAGGAGTTAGCCACCCTAGGCAGCCATAAAACCTGGGGCATTATCTCCTTGCATGGTGGCGGCGCAACTATACGGCTAACCGCAGACGGACGGATATGTTTGCGTAATACCGCTGAATATAGCGGTGGTGTACTGCTGTCACCTCAGGCACTAGACGCTCGTCAGGCCACCCATCGCAGTAGCTTTGAAAAACGCTTTCCACAGCTTGTTCATGTACCCTTTGAGTATGCGTGGTCGGGTGTGGAAGGGATTAGCGGTAACGGGACAAACTTTTTTGGCCAGCAACGCAAAAATATCTATCTTGCAGGTGGTTATAATGGTTCGGGCGTTAGTAGGGGCACCGCCTTTGGTTATGCATTGGCTGAGTATGCCGGTGGCGGCCAGTCAGATTTAATTACAGACTGTCTTGGTTCAACAGCTGCCACGTGGCTACCACCACGACCCTTTTTAGATGTCGGTGCTATGTTAAAGATCAGTGCGCGTTTTCGCGGTGTTGGGCTGGACCGCTAGTAGTTGAAAAGGCGGGCACGTCCAGTGGTCAGACAGCTACCATTTCTTTAGAATTAACAACCCGGCAACCATTAGTAGCATGCCTAATCCCAACGCCCAAATGCTGCCAGTCAGTCCTGCGACTACGTAAGAAATTAGGCTACAGCACCCGTTAAAAAGAGCATAGGGAAATTGGGTTTTAACATGGTCAATCTGGGAACAGCCCGCGCCGGTGGCTGACAGAATAGTCGTATCCGAAATCGGTGAGCAGTGATCACCAAATAGCCCGCCCGATAAGACGGCCCCAATAGCCACATACATTGGCGCATCAAACTGATGTGCAATGGGAATAGTAAGGGGTATCAAAATGGCATAGGTGCCCCAGGACGACCCAGTAGAAAAAGAGATAATACCGCCCACAACAAAAACAACCGCGGGGATCAGATAGGCCGGTAACCTGCCGTCTATTAATGCAGATATGTAAGCAGGTGCGCCAAGATCTTTGCCTATGGCGCCCAGTGACCACGCCAGAACAAGAATGATAAGAACGGTGACCACCTTGCTCATGCTTTCTAAGTACAATGATAACCCGCCGCTGAGCGAGCGCACATCATAATGTCTCATCAGTAATATCAAGATAACGGCAGCACAAATGTAACCCGTAGACAGTGATGCCCGAAACGCATTTGATGGCATGTTAGCCATGTCTAAAGGAAACCCCTGGGATACCAGTAGAGAAAACATAATGACCAACATGCAACCAAGGGGTAGCCAGACCATAATCGGTTTAGCTTTTTGTAGATTGGTCTCGGTCACCACCTCTGCTTCTAAGATTTCGGTGGTTTCCACAACAATACCTTTAGCGCAATCTTCTTCGACTTTTCTCATTGGACCGAAATCTGCTTTGGCCATGACAACCACAGGGACCATAGCGACAGCTAAGATAGAGTAAAACTGAAAAGGTATAGCCTTGACGTAGGCTATAAAGGCGCTCTCATCAATACCTAAGTCTTTATATTCCTGTGATATGAGCCCTTGAGAGTAAAGGCCCCAACCAATAAAAGGTATCAGAACAGCCACCGGTGATGCGGTTGAGTCAATAATCCAGGCTAATTTGGCCCGGCTTATTTTTAACCCGTCGATAATTGGACGAAACAACGGCCCAACGATCAAGGGTGTGCCAGAATCTGTAAAAAACAGTAAAGACCCGCTTGTCCATGCTGCGGTCTGAGCTTTCACTTTGTTGGTAATAAATTTAGTCATCATGCTGGCAAATGCCGCCGCGCCGCCGGACTTTTCCATTAGACCCACAAGGCCCGCAACAAAAATCATTAATAACAAAATACCCACATTGCTGCTGTTTGAGGCTTGGGCAACTAAGTACTGCTCGACCATGATACTCATGCCCGTAAAGAGATTGGGGCCATTCAGTAGCAGTACCCCAGAGAACACACCGACAAACAAGCCCAGCACTACATTGCGGGACCAAACGGACAAAACTAAGGTGACGACGACGGGTGCTACGGAAAAAATGCCTGATTCCGACATAAACTACTCATTTTTAAAGTGCTTGCTGGAGAATAACATCTTCACAGTTCAATAGTTATGGGAATTGACTATAAGAGTAATAGCGCTATTTTTAGCTTTGTTGTTATATATAGTGAGGATCCTTTTAAGGTGACAAATTTATCATGTCTTTGATAAAAACATTACATCCAGATTCAGTATTTTTGAAGTAAGGGTAATTTAGACTCATTACCAAAACCTGAATGATGGGGTTGGTGTTATGATTTACAAAAAGGAAACCTACGCTATGGATACGTCACCTAGATTGACCTTACCTTCATGTCAGCTATTACTGTTGGCGCTAGTTGTTTGTGTGGCACTGGGCACGTCGAATAATCTTGTAGCCGCAGATAAGCACCCCGTTGCCATCGTTATTCATGGGGGAGCAGGCACGATCCGTCGTGAGTTAATGAGCCCCGAGATTGAAGCTGAATATCGCGCCATCTTGACCAAGGCTATTGTGGCTGGCCATAACGTTTTAATCGCGGGCGGTTCCAGCCGAGATGCGATTATTTCTACCATTACTCTCATGGAGGATTTTCCCTTATTCAATGCTGGCCATGGTGCTGTGTTTAATCATGAGGGCAATATTGAGTTAGACGCTTCCATTATGGAGGGGCGCGCCCTAAATGCCGGTGCTGTTGCCGCTCTGACGCGCATTAAAAGCCCTATTCGTCTGGCTAATTCTGTGCTGGATTATTCACCCCACGTCATGCTGGTGGGGGCCGGAGCTGAGGTTTTTGCTCAGCAGCAGGGGTTTGACTTGGTTTCAAATGATTACTTTAAAACTGAACGTCGGCGCCTGCAGTTAGAGCGCCTTATCGCCCAAGAACAGTCTGTGACGCTGTTACCGGAAATCTCTAATCCGTTGCTATTAACGTATCAGTTTGATGAGAAAAAGTTAGGTACAGTAGGCGCGGTGGCTATTGATCAAAATGGTGATATTGCCGCTGGAACCTCCACAGGTGGAATGACCAACAAGCGCTTTGGCAGGGTTGGGGATGCGCCAATCATTGGTGCTGGAACCTATGCCGATAACGAGTCCTGTGGTATTTCAGCAACAGGCCATGGCGAGTATTTCATTCGGGCTGCTGTGGCCCATGACATTTGCGCACGCATGGCGTACAAAGGCATTCCTTTAAAGCAGGCCCAAGACGAGGTGGTTCAGGAAAAATTGGTGAAAATGGATGCATCAGGTGGTGTTGTCGGTGTCGATAAGGATGCAAATGTGGCTTTTTCGTTTAATTCACTGGGTATGTACCGTGCTTCAATAAATAAACAGGGCGAGCTAGTGGTGAAGATTTTCAAGGAGGACTAAGTGGAGACGGAAAACATGGTATTACAACAACATTACGCAATTGGAACCCCCGGCAAACCATGGGGGAATAAAGAAAAAGCGGCTTGGTTAAGCCAGCAAACAATTAAACGCTCATATCAGCAGCAGGTAGTGACTAAGGTAGAAGCTATAGGGCAGGATTTTTCAGAATTGCTCATTGTCGAGCAATACGGTGTTCTGTCTTTTGATCCAGACACCTATACCCTATGGGTGATTAAAACGAAAAACTGGCAGGATGATAAACCTACAGTCTTCATCACAGGTGGCGTGCATGGTTATGAAACCAGTGGTGTTCAAGGCGCTCTGCGGTTCGTCGAGACCACTCTGGCATCTTACGCCGACACCTATAATTTTGTCGTTGCACCCTGCATCAGCCCCTGGGGATATGAAACGATTAATCGTTGGAATCCTAACGCTATTGACCCTAATCGGTCTTTTAAATCTGGCACGGCGGTAGAAGAAGCCAGTTGCATTATGAGCTATGTTAAAGGACTTAATGTTTCTATGCTTACCCACCTTGATTTGCATGAAACAACCGATACTGACAACTCTGAATTTAGACCAACCCTAGAAGCCCGCGACGCTGTTGAACAGGCGTTGTGGGAAATCCCCGATGGTTTTTACGGTGTAGGTGATAGCGAAAATCCGGTGCCAGAGTTTCAGAAAGCAATTATTGATGCCGTTGAAAAAGTAACCCACATAGCGCCATCAGATGAAAATAACTATTTAATTGGTGCTAAAACAGAACAGCGGGGCGTGATTAATTATCCTATTAAAGGTCTTGGGTTATGCTCTGGGTTTACCGGCGCACCCTTTGCAACTACCACCGAAGTCTATCCAGACAGCCCGCGTGTAGATGATGAAAATTGCATCATGGCGCAGGTTGCTGCGGTTAAGGGTGCGCTGGATTACCTTAAAGAGATCTAAAGTAAGGTGGGAAACGTTAGATAACCTACACGCTATGAAGGCTATTGATTTAAGTGTGGCAATCTATTTAAATAATGTCCAAGCAACGTAAATCACTTAAACGGGAATTTGCAGATGGCTATACCCTTAAAGATTAATGGTGAAAAGCATCACATAGATGCAGAGCCGGACACTCCTTTACTGTGGGCCATTAGAGACCACGTTGAAATGACCGGCACCAAATTTGGTTGTGGTATTGCCAGTTGCGGTGCATGCACCGTGCATTTAAATGGGCAACCAGTGCGCTCCTGTGTTATGCCGATAGGCTCCATTGGTGATCAAGAGATCACGACTATCGAAGGGTTGGATTCAAGGGAAGGTAAAGCGATTCAAGCAGCTTGGGATGAACTAGCGGTAGTGCAATGTGGGTACTGCCAATCGGGGCAAATTATGTCGGCAACTGCTTTGTTGAAAACAAACCCTACGCCCAATGATGCTGATATTGACGCGGCGTTGTCTGGGAATATTTGCCGATGCGCTACCTACACACGCATACGTGATGCGGTGAAACACGCGTCGCACACTATTAGCGTCAAGGAGGTCTGAGTCATGAGATATATAAAAGAGCCAAAGATCGCTGATGCCGTATCGATTTCTCGTCGGGTTTTCTTTAAGAAGAGTGCTGCCATAGGTGCTGGTTTTACCCTCGCTATGACTTTACCTGGCTGTGTTGCCGCTGGATTTACTCCCGATGTTGCTGAGGGAGAGCTTATGGCTAATGCCTTTGTGCGTATTAGCCCAGACAATACCGTGACCATTATTATTAAACATATTGAGTTTGGCCAAGGTACCTTCACAGGTCTTGCGACGATTGCGGCTGAAGAGATGGATGCCGATTGGGGGCAAATCGTTTCTGAGGCAGCACCCGCCAATCGAAAACTATATGCCAATGGAAGCTGGGGCACTCAAGGGACAGGTGGCAGTACTGCAATCGCTAACTCGTACACGCAAATGCGTGAAGCCGGTGCAAGTGCACGTTATAT
>DUBX01000029.1:113278-192982 GCA_012960115.1 Porticoccaceae bacterium | reverse complement strand
GAATCAAATAACCGTGAGCAAAGGCGTTGTGTCGCATAAAAGCGGTGTGTCGGCCAGTTTTGGTGAGTTGGCAGAGGCTGCTAGCAATCAACCAGTGCCTGACAAAGTAAATTTAAAAGACCCTAAAGACTTTACTTTAATTGGTTTAGATAACCTACCTCGTAAAGATCTAGGAAAAACCGATGGTACCGCCATTTTCACCCAAGATATAAAACTACCCGGTATGCTCACAGCGGTGGTTGCCCACCCTCCACGGTTTGGCGCCAAAGTTAAGTCTTTTTCTGAGAAGAAAGCCAAGGCGGTCAAGGGGGTGGTGAATGTCGTAGAGGTTCCTAATGGCGTAGCGGTGATTGCCGACACCTTTTGGAATGCCAAAAAAGGTCGTGACGCACTAACTATTGACTGGGATTACAGTGAAGCGATGACCGAAAGTTCTGCGGAACTCATGCAGCGTTATCGGAAGGTTGGCGACGAAGATGGCCTGACAGGCCATACTCACGGAGATTTGGACGGTGCATTTAAACGTGCGGTTAAGATCATTGAGGCTGACTACGAATTTCCTTACCTAGCCCATGCCACGATGGAGCCTATGAATTGTGTTGTTCAGATTACTGACGACGGCGTTGAGGTTTGGAACGGGTCTCAGTCACCCACAGGGGACCAAGTTGGTATTGCAGCGGCCTTGTGGACATTGCCAGGCAACGTCAAGGTAAACACCTTGTTTGCTGGCGGTAGTTTTGGTCGGCGGGCAAACAAGAACGCTGATTATGTCGTTGAAACAGCTCACATAGCCAAAGAGAACGGCCAGCCAGTGCCTATAAAGCTTGTGTGGACCCGTGAAGATGATACGAATGCAGGTTATTTTCGGCCTATGTATTTCCATAAATTAAGGGCTGGCTTAGATAGTAAGGGTAGAATTATTGCGTGGCAGCATAAAATAGTTGGACAGTCGATTATGGCTGATTCTGTCTATGCGGCTTTCATTACAGACGGCATTGATAGCTCATCGGTTGAGGGGGCAACCAGCTTACCTTACAGCATCCCTAATTTTGAAGTACAGCTCAAGACTGTTGAGTCTCAGGTGCCTGTCTTGTGGTGGCGCAGCGTGGGATCAACGCATACAGCCTATTCGACGGAAGCATTTATGGATGAACTGGCAGCAGCAGCGGGTCAAGAACCCTTAGCATTTCGCCGCGCCCATTTAGGTGATGACACCCGTTATAAGGCCGTACTGGACTTAGCGGCCGAGAAGTCAGGTTGGGGGAGTGCTTTACCCGCTAATCGCTCACGGGGTGTGGCAATCCACAAATCGTTTGGGTCCTATGTTGCTCAGGTTGCTGAACTTGTTGTGGATGACCAAGGTCAATACAAAGTCGACAAGGTTGTTTGTGCAGTTGATTGCGGGGTGGCGATCAATCCAGATATTATTAGGGCGCAAATGGAGGGGGGTATAGGTTATGGCCTATCGCCAGCCTTAGTGAGTGAAATTACCATCGACAACGGTGCCGTCGTTGAGAGTAACTTTGATACTCAGAAGGTGGTACGAATGAGAGATATGCCTGCGGTTGATGTGCATATTATAGCCTCTGCAGAGCCACCAACTGGGGTTGGCGAGCCGGCAACACCTGTTATTGCCCCCGCGGTTGCTAATGCGTTGTTCTCTCGATCAGGCAAGGTGCGACATAAATTACCACTTGGAACAAAGGTGTAGACGTCAGTGGAAAGCTGCTTAGGTCTATTTAGGCTTGCTCATAACGGCGTACCAGTTCAAGGATATGAGTTCTAGTTCTTCGGCTTTGATATAGGATTCTGAATTAGCGTGCATACGTCGAATCAACAGAAATATTTTGCGTGGCAGTATTCTAATCGAGGTTAAAAACGAAAAGATAGTTTCGAATCTACCGTAAAGAGCGACTTCTTTTTTAATGTTCTCAACGGCGCTATAACCTTCAGATTTCAATAACTCAAACCCCGCCTCTTTGAACGCGTCCTCCCAAAATTTGTAATACCAAAACCCTCCAAAAGCAGTTAATTCTCGGGTGTGTTGGATCAACAAGCGGTGACTATGATTTTCTCTATCATAGTTATCTAAAGCGGCCACATCGTTAAAGCCAAATTTCCCCCCAGGCTTTAATACCCGAAATATCTCTTTTAAGGTAAATTCCAGGTCGCTGATATAGGTCATTGGTTGTATTGCGTAAACAGCATCAAAAGTATCATCGGGAAAATTAAAAGGCTTATTAAAGTCACCCACAGTGAAGTTAGATGGTTCTAATGCGAGGTCTCGCCAGGCTTTTTCAATTTGTGATTTATCAATATTAAAACCGTACAGGTGGGCGCCAGTAATTTCAGCCATACTTCTAGCAATAGCGCCGCAGCCGCAACCTATCTCTAATATTTTTGCGTCTTTAGTAACGTCTAAATCTTTCGCCATTTTTTCTTCAAGCAGGACTTGGTTTTCCATGACTGATTTTTTAGGGTCCATTACGGGGGGCATATACATTTTTTCAACGGATCCTAGGGTACATAGCAAACTAATAATTCGATAATACTGTTCAAGTTCAGGGCTGCTGCCTTGCTTGTAGCCCTGAAGCTTAATATGGCTCTCGTAATCGGTTTTAGTACTTTCAGGGGAGTCAACAAATAACGCACCATAGGTGCTCATAAAGGCGGTAAATTCAGCCTCACTGATCTTCAACAATTCTCCCAGTGCGCTTAACTTGGTTCGCATGCCGGTCATCTTTTGTGCCACTGGTTGCGTCCTCAATCGGTATTACAGGGCCTTTGTCTGCTTTACTTAATTACTGTACTTAACAGCCCAAAAATAACAGATTACATAAAGTGTAGTCTAAAGCTGGACCCAGCTAGTGTTATTGCACGATAAGGAGGAAGGTTATAGTTTAATGTCGAAGTGTTTAATCACTGATTCTAAGATTTCCCAGGTACCTTTAAATCCGGCTTCGACCACAAAGGCATCCCCAGGGCCCACGTTGATGGGCTCCCCCTCGTCGGGTGTGATGGTGATTCTGCCTTCTATTAGATGAACAAATTCATACTCTGAATAGGTTGCATGGTACGTTCCCGGAGTTGCCGTCCAGATACCAGAAATCATGCTACCGTCATTTGAGGTATGTAGCACCCAAGTTTTCATGGTTGGGTCACCTTTGACGATCCTCCAACCCTCTAGATCTTCACTGAGCATCTCAGCTGATTGCTGATTGTCGAGTTTAAATAAATGTTTCATTTATAGAGTCCTTTTGTACTCAGCGTTAAGAGTTCCTTAAGGTTTGTAATATAACCCACATAGGATAATTACACGATTTTGACTAACTTGAGGAACAGTGTATGGAGCGGTGGTTGAAGAGGCTCATCCTTACCGGGTTGCTTTTTATGCTGTCCAGTCAGTCTTGGATTAGTCTTTTGTTTGTGCGTCTAAGGCAAAAGCTCATGTTAAAAAAAAGAGGGAGAGTTAAGGGAATATTTAAGACGTCCAGGGATTCTAATGCCTGCAAGGGGAGGCTACGCAAGCATGGTGTCCATGCCTCAGATGGAAGGGCCCATCGGCAAACCAAAAGGGACTAGAGCATACTAGTCCCCCGCATTAGATCACTAACCTCTAGATTTGATAATCGAAGACTTTATACCCAAGGGCTTTAAGCTGGGGTCGCAGAGTCTTTGCATCACCAACAACAACCATTAACATATCGTCAACGGCGAGGTGCTTTTTGGCGAGCGCATTGATCTCAGCTTTAGTGATATTGGTCACTATTTCAGAGCGCTGATGCACAAAGTCTGGGGTTAGGTCGTGCTCTAAAATCTGCGCCAAGAAACCTAGTTTGGCTCTCGGGGTTTCATATTTCAGAGCGTCTTTTTGATTGATTGAGTTACGCATAAACATCAACTCATCATCCGTAATTCCACGTTCAGAATAGTCTTTGATCTCATTAATGAATTCGACAATAGACTTATCCGTTGCGTCCGCTCGCACTTCTGCGGTCGCGGTGTAATAACCAGACAATTTACCTCCATTAAAATAGGATCGAGCGCCATAGGTGTAGCCTTTATCTTCTCGCAAATTTAAATTAATGCGACTGTTAAAGGCCCCACCAAGCGCGAAATTCATTAGCGATGACTTGTAGTATTCACCGGTAATATCTTCAGTCATGGAGCGCTTTCCTATTCGAATAGCAGATTGAGCGGCGTCATCTTTATTGACCAGATAAATCACACCCATTTTACCGTTACCTTCTGGCAGAGATAAATTTAGATCGACAGCTTTTCCTTGCCAGTCTTCCAATATAGAGAGTGATTTAGTAAGTTCAGCCTGACCTAAGTCAGATACCACAATCAACTGTCCGCCAAAAGGTTTTACCTGTTGTTGATAAAACGCTTTAACATCATCCAACGAGATATTGGTAAGCGACTCTTCATTCCCAGAGCTTGGCATAGCCGCAATATTGTCAGCATTCAGCAGTTGTCGATAGGCTGTGGAGGCTAAATAACCAGCATCTTTCCTATTATTTAGTGCGCCTTGAATCGCATTGCTCTTTAAGCGCTCGAATTCACTTTCCAGAAACGCAGGGGCTCTAAGTTGTTCATTCACCAGGGTTAGGGTCGCATCTAAATTTTTAGTCAGTGAACTAATATTAATATTTAGATAAAGGTTGTCGGCAGAGATGTAAATTGAACTGCCAAGCTTTTGCAGGGCTTTACTCATCTCTTCGGCACTACGTTCCGTTGTTGATTCTCTAAGCATGCTAGCAACTAAGCCAGCGGTTCCTGCTGTATTTTTGGCGGTGTAGTAGTGGCCAGCAGGAATTTTAAGTAATACCGACGTAGTCGGGGTTTCGACGCTTTGAGCGCCTAGAATGGATATGCCATTATCAAAATTATGCTGCCACATTTCAGGAATATCGACGGCTTTGTTAGCACCTGCAATGGGAATTAGACTTCGATCAAAATCATCGGCTCCTTTGCGCACAGCAATATCATCTGCAGAGGCGGAGGCTCCGTCGCCTGCGCTTCTTGGCCCAGGCACAAAATTATCTTTTGCCGCTATTGAGCTTAGTTGGCCATTAGGTACCACGCTCATTATCACGCCATGCTGATCTTTAATGTATTTTTTAAAGACACGCATAACATCTTCTTTGGTTACATTATTGTAGCGGGCTATGTCTTGTGCAATGTAGTTAGGGTTGTTCGAGAAGGTCTGATTAGCGGCCAACTGGCTCACTTTGCCTGACACACTTTGTAGACCAAAGATAAATGAGGCTTCCATATCAGCTTTAACCTTTAGCAAATCATCATCTTCAACACCTCGCTGTTCGAATTCAACCAAGGTGTCGCGGATAACGTTTTCAATATCAGAGAGTGATTTGCCGGAAGCGGGATGCGGTAGTGCGTATAAGCTAAAAGTACAGCTCAATTCAGCGCAGGGATGGCTAACTTCAGCCTGCACTGAAAATTGTGTTTTGACTAAGTTTTTATACAGTAGAGATGCCTTCCCCCCACCCAATATGCTGGACAAGACATCCAAAGGGGCTTCGTCCGCATGGCGCAGTGAAACTGTTGGATAAGTCATATAAAGGAGAGGTAGGTGAACGTTGTCTTCCATCGAGATATAACGATCTTCAGCAATCTCAAACACTGGTTTTTCTGGCATAGCCACTTCGGGACCTCGAGGGATTGAACCAAAGTATTTTTTAACCAAAACTAATGTCTCAGAAATATTAATGTCACCGCCAATGGTGAGTGTCGCATTGTTGGGTCCGTACCATCGAAGAAAGAAAGCTTTTAAATCGTTCACATTGACGCGATTCAAGTCATCCAAGTAACCGATTACTGGCCAGGAATAGGAGTGGCCAGCAGGGTAAAGCGCTTCAGACACTCGCTCGTTAAGACGACCATAAGGTCGATTATCGACACGCTGACCGCGTTCATTTTTCACAGTTTCACGTTGCACCTCAAATTTTTCTTGGGTAACGGCATCCACTAAAAAGCCCATTCGGTCGGCTTCAAGCCAAAGCATTTTTTCTAATTGATTGGCTGGAACTGTTTCAAAGTAATTAGTGCGATCAGTATTAGTTGTTCCATTCATTGTGCCACCTGCCTCGGTGACTAACTTAAAGTGCTGTTCGTCAGCTACGTTTTCTGAGCCCTGGAACATCATATGTTCGAAAAAGTGAGCAAATCCTGACTTGCCCAAATCTTCTCTTCCTGACCCCACATGATAGGTGATGTCGACGTGAACTAAAGGGTCTGAATTGTCTGAATGCAAAATCAGGGTTAAACCATTATCTAATACAAACTTTTGATAAGGGATAATGGTCTTACCATTCTCGCCAACCACCTCCTCAACGAATTCAATTCCTTCGATAGTGGAGCCTGATTCTTTGTTGTTATTTGAACTTTCTTCACCTTGGCAAGCCGCTAGGCAGAGGATAATAAGTAGAATGGACCATTTTTTCATTTTAGCTCTCCTGAGAAATATGTTGCCTTGGCCATCATCAATTTTTGTGAAAATAGTAAATGCCTAGAATATTTGAAACCGAATTTTCGTACAACATTCTTGACTTCAATTATTAATATTACAAGAACAATTTTATTTTTTGCGCAACATGTAAATACCAATAGAAAACTTTTTGTTTCCTAGGAGACTTATATCTCGAGTAGACCTAATAAATATTCGAAGTCGTTATTCTTCATGATTTATACTAGAAGGTATACGGGGATATCATGATCTCTGGACTAACCACTTTATAAAGGACTAAAAATGACAGTACTTAAGGGAGTACCACTATTGGGAATGCTTGGACTTGGCTTTTTGTTGAGTGCTTGCATGGAGAATGGTGAGCCGCAGGTGGATTTCAGCATTTACGCAGAAACCCGCAAAGGTCAGGTGATTGATCATTATTTCGACACGCCGGTTGCTGATCCATACCGTTGGCTGGAAGATGACATGAGCTTAGAAACTGGGGCTTGGGTGGCAGCACAAAACGCAGTCACCTTTGGCTATTTAAGTAAGATTCCTTATCGAGAGGCCGTTAAAAAACGTTTAGAAGTTCTATGGGATTACGAGAAAGTTAGCGCCCCCTTCAAAGAAGGGGATTACACTTACTTTTATAGAAACACAGGACTGCAAAATCAATATGTTGTTTATCGTCACGCGGATAATGGCGAACCGGAAGTATTCCTAGACCCCAATACGTTTAGTGAAGAGGGAACCACCTCTTTATCAACATTGAGTTTCTCTAATGATGGTTCGCTGGCGGCCTATTCTATTTCAGAAGCAGGTAGTGACTGGCGCAAAATTATTATCATTGATGTGGAGACTAAGCAGCGCTTAGAAGCACCTATTGTTGATGTGAAGTTTTCTGGAATTGCCTGGAATGGGCAAGACGGATTCTTTTATTCGAGTTATGAAAAGCCTGAGGGTAGTGAACTTTCAGCAAAAACAGATCAGCATAAGCTTTACTACCATAAGCTGGGGACTGCCCAGCAACAAGACAAGATCATTTTTGGTGGTACCCCTGAACAGAAGCGCCGCTATGTAGGTGGAAATGTTACCGAAGATGGCCGATATTTAGTGATATCTGGCGCAGTGTCTACGTCTGGGAACGATCTTTATCTGAAAGATTTAACTGTGCCTAATTCGCCACTGGTGACAATTTTAGACGACACTAATTCAGAAGCCTATGTCATTGATAATATCGGAACTCAACTGTACATAGTGACCGACCGAGACGCACCCAATCAGCGCATGGTGACGGTTGATGCGGCAAATCCAAAACCTGAAAAATGGGAGGACTTTATTGTTGAGACTGAGCATGTGCTGTCGGCATCAGCTGGTGGTGGGTATTTCTTCGCAGAATATGTGGTTGATGCGCTTTCAGAGGTTTATCAGTATGACTATCAAGGTAATCGGCTTGGCGAGGTCGAATTATCTGGTCTGGGAAGCGTAAGTGCTATTGGAGGCAATAGAGAAGATACTAAGTTGTATTATTCTTTCACTAACTACAATACGCCGCCAACTATTTTCGAGCTCGACGTAGAGGAAAATACATCTACAGTATTTAAAGCATCAGGAGCTGCGTTTGCCAGCGAAGATTATATTTCATCTCAGCATTTTTACGCCTCAAAGGGTGGCGTCCAGATCCCAATGATGATTACCCATAAAAAAGGTCTGATTTTAGATGGTAAAAACCCAACCATTTTGTATGGCTATGGTGGGTTTAATATCAGTCTGACGCCTTCATTTAGCATTGCCAACGCATTCTGGTTAGAGCAGGGGGGTGTGTATGCGGTGCCGAATCTACGTGGCGGTGGCGAGTACGGGAAGCGGTGGCACGATGCCGGAACCCAACTCAACAAACAAAATGTGTTTGACGACTTTATCGCCGCCGCGGAATATCTCATCGATAATGACTATACCTCTAGTGATTATTTGGCAATTAACGGACGATCTAATGGAGGCCTCTTGGTTGGAGCTGTGATGACCCAAAGACCTAGTTTAATGGCTGTTGCTCTTCCAGACGTCGGAGTTATGGACATGCTGAGATACCACACTTTTACCGCGGGCGCAGGGTGGGCCTACGACTATGGTACGGCAGAGCAAAGTCCAGAGATGTTTGAATATCTGAAAGGTTATTCCCCAGTACATAACGTGAATCAAGGAATAGAATACCCAGCAACTTTGGTGACTACGGGGGATCATGACGATAGGGTTGTTCCCGCCCATTCGTTTAAATTTGCAGCACAATTACAAGAAAAACAAGCAGGTCAAAGTCCCACGTTAATTCGAATTGAGACCAATGCGGGACATGGATCAGGAACTCCTGCATCGAAAACTATAGAGCAGTACGCAGACAAATTCAGCTTTACATTTTTTAATATGGGTTTTCATCAGCTACCGTTAATGACAGCAGAGTAAATGAGCGCTATTTTTTAAAAAAAATAGCGCTCATTCAATTACTTTTGGAATTCGTAAGCTACAATTACAACGGTCGTTAAACTTTACAATGGAGTCTTTATGAAGCAAATCACGAAATTTTTTATTTTGGTTGGGGTAGTATCATTTACTAGCCTATCTCAGGCAGCCTGTAGCTTTGATGTTGAGGTGGGCGATTATCTTAAATTCAGCACCCCAGACATGGCCGTAGAGAAAAGCTGTGAGTCGATAACGGTTAACCTTAAGCATAGCGGTAAATTACCCGCAAATATAATGGGTCATAATTGGGTGTTATCTGCTGATGCTGATGTGCAGACACTGGCCACTGAAGGTATGAGTGCTGGATTGGTCAGTAATTATGTAACGCCCGGTGATGCAAGGGTATTGGCTGCATCGTCCGTGATCGGCGGAGGCGAGAGTACTAGTGTGACCTTCTCCACGGAAGGATTGACGAGTGGCGGTGCTTATACTTTCTTCTGTTCTTTCCCCGGACATTCGTACAGTATGCGCGGTGCATTGACGGTTAGCCCGTAAAGATAAATGAAACTAAAAATGGCCACTTTTTTGTGGCCGTTTTTTTGTCTCAGAGAAAGTCAAATGTCCCTTATTTGTCGACAAATGCACGCTCAATAACATATTCGCCCATTTCCCCTCCGCGTGTCTTAGAAAAGCCGCGAGCCTCTAAAATAGACCCCATGTCTTTGAGCATACTGGGACTTCCGCACAACATAAAGCGGTCATCTTTTTTATTAGGCAAGGGTAAGTCGAGATCTAGAAATAATTTACCGCACGTCATCATGTCGGTTATGCGCCCATTGTTCTTAAAAGGCTCTCTTGTCACCAGAGGGTAGTACTTTAGTTTTTTCTTCACTAAGTCACCAAAATATTCATGCTCAGTTAGTTCGTGCTTAATATAGTCGCTGTAGGCCAGTTCAGAGACATAGCGAACCCCATGAGCGAGAATAATAGTGTCGAATCGATCGTAAATCTCTGGGTCCTTTATAATACTTAAGAAAGGCGCTAAGCCTGTCCCTGTGCCAAGTAGGTAGAGATTTTTCCCTGGCAGTAAATGGTCAGCGACCAGAGTTCCGGTAGGTTTGCTACCAATCAATACTTTATCGCCGACACTTAGGTGCAGCAGCTTTGACGTTAGGGGTCCGTGTGCTACCTTAATGCTAAAAAACTCTAATTCATCTTCATAGTTGGCACTGACAATACTGTAAGCGCGCATTAAGGGCTTGCCTTCATGCTCAAGGCCGATCATCACGAAATGGCCATTCTTAAACCTAAAGCCCGCATCACGAGTTGTTTTAAAACTAAACAAGGTTTCGTTCCAGTGGTGCACTTCGGTCACTGTTTCTGTTATTACCTTCGCCATGAACCAATCCTGTCTAAAAAGGTATCCTAAAATGAGTACAGTTAAGGCGCGCAGTATAGGAAAAATAGGCCTCTAGGTATAGCGCCACATAACGGATATGCACTGTTGCTATTGGGTTGTAGTTATCTGCAAAGACAATTCAAATAGTCCATGGTGCTGGCGTATCCCCATCTATTTCATATCGTTGTAGAGCAGCTGTTAGCACTGAATATTCGATAATTTCCGCTCTGACAAGTGCCTCAATGGCAGCGACAGCGATATTTTTACTGTCTACTTCAAAGAACTTACGGAGTACGGCCCGTTTGTCACTGCGGCCAAAACCGTCAGTCCCTAAGGCAACGAGACGCCCCTCTAAATAGGGGGCGATTAATTGCGGTAATGCTCGAACATAATCTGTCGCGGCAATAATAGGAAGATCCCCAGGTAAACAGGTCTGGACATGACTGATCTTTGGGGTCTTGCTGGGTGAAAGGCGATTGGTGCGCTCTACGGTCCGAGCGTCGCGCTCTAACTCTGTGAAACTGGTTGCACTAAAAATATCGCTAGCGATATTAAAATCATTAAGCAAATTATCGGCAGCAGCAATGACTTCATTAAGAATGGTGCCGGAACCGATCAGGCGAATCCTTGCTTTAGATTTCTTATCGCCTCGCGTGGTTAATTGGTAGAGGCCTCGCAGGATATTGTCCTCCTGCCCTTCAGGCATATTGGGTTGTGCGTAGTTCTCATTCATCACCGTGATGTAATAAAACTCATCGACGTTTCGCTCCATCATCTGGCGCATTCCATGATCCAGGATCAACGCCAGCTCATAGGCATAGGCAGGATCATAGGCTCGGCAGTTTGGAACAGTCGAAGCGACGATGTGACTGCTGCCATCTTGATGCTGTAAACCTTCACCTGAGAGTGTTGTGCGGCCGGCAGTTGCGCCCAATAGAAAGCCTCTAGCCCGCTGATCTGCTGCGGCCCAGATTAGATCACCAACGCGTTGAAATCCAAACATCGAGTAGTAAATATAGAAAGGCAAGGTGGGAGTGTCATGCACAGAATATGAGGTTGCAGCTGCTGCCCAAGACGAGATGGCGCCGGCCTCATTGATCCCTTCCTCTAATAGCTGGCCATTTTTGGCTTCCTTATAAAACATCATGGACTCGGAATCTTCCGGTGTATAAAGCTGACCAAGAGGGGCGTAAATGCCTATTTGCCGGAACAGGTTATCCATGCCAAAGGTTCTTGCTTCATCGGCCACGATGGGAACAATTTTGGGACCGAGAGACTTGTCTTTTAATAATGCTCCGAGCATGCGAACAGCAGCCATTGTGGTAGACATCGATTTTTCATCAGCATGCAACGCGAACTTTGCATATTGATTAATCTGCGGGATCAACTGGGCTTTGTTATCAGCGCTTGAGTTGGCTCTCTGCGCCGCTTTTCGTGAGGGCATACCCCCCCCTAGCGCGTGGCGACGCGCACGCATATAAATCATCTCTTCACTATTGTCGGCCGGCTTATACAAGTTCAGAGATTCAAGATCATTGTCGCTCAGGGGCAGTGAAAACCGATCTCGAAAAGCGGTTAACGACGTCATATCAATAGTTTTGGCCTGATGAGAGGACATGCGGCTTTCCCCTGCACCGCCCATACCAAAGCCTTTTTTAGTCTTGGCCAATATAACCGTAGGAGCGCCTTTATGAGCTTTCGCTGCTGCAAAGGCTGCATGTAACTTACGTAGATCATGACCGCCACGTTTTAATTTGTTGATTTCGGCATCAGTCATGTGGGCAACAAGATCCTTGGTGTCTGGGTCGGCATCAAAGAATTTAGCGCGATTGTAATCTCCATCTTTGGAGCCTAAATTTTGGTACTCTCCGTCCACTGTTTCCGCAAAGCGTCGTAGTAAAACCTGATTCGTATCGTGGGCAAAAAGACTGTCCCACTCAGATCCCCAAAGGACTTTAATGACATTCCAGCCGGCGCCGATAAATAGACTTTCTAGTTCTTGAATAATCTGTCCGTTACCCCGCACCGGGCCGTCTAATCGCTGTAGATTACAATTGATGATAAAGGTAAGGTTATCTAGCCCTTCTCGTGCTGCTAGAGTTAGACCTCCAATGGATTCAGGTTCATCCATTTCTCCGTCGCCAAAAACACCCCAAACATGACGCTCTGTTGTTTTCGCTAAACCGCGGCCTTCAAGATAACGCATGTAGCGGGCTTGATAGACTGCGCTGATTGGTCCAATTCCCATTGAACCCGTCGGGAATTGCCAAAAGTCTGGCATTAAGTATGGATGAGGGTAAGAGCAAAGCCCTTTGCCAGAGACTTCCTGCCGATAGTTGGAAAGTTGCTCTTCATCTAGGCGACCTTCTAAGAAGGCTCTAGCATAAACACCTGGTGCAGAATGAGGCTGAAAGTAAACTAAATCACCGCCGAAATCATCAGTTTGGGCGCGAAAGAAATGGTTAAATCCGGTTTCAAAAATCTCTGCGGCAGAGGCATAACTAGCAATATGGCCGCCAAGCCCACCATAGGCTCTGTTGGCACGCATAACCATCGCCAATGCATTCCATCGGGTAATCGCTGTAATTCGTTCTTCCAGCTCTAAACTACCTGGATAGGACCCTTGTTGTTCCAGCGGAATAGAATTGCGGTAAGCTGAAAATGGTCGGCCACTTACCGTAAATCCACTATTTCTAATCTCCTCCTCAAGCTGCCGAATTAGGAATTGAGCCCGCTCAATCCCTTGCACTGAAGTAACGGCCGATAAGGAGTCGATCCAGTCTTTGGTTTCGGTAGGGTCACTATCGGTCGGTTTAATACCGTAGTTCGAACGCTTCATAAGGATGTATTCATGGTCAATAAAATCAAATTGTAAGGAACATTCTTTAGCATGTGTTGCTGTTATAAGAGCAATATTAGGCCCTATGAGGCATAATATGCCAAACAATAAGATAGATACCATAGATTTAAGAATTTTGCGTGAATTACAGCAGTCAGGGAAATTATCCAATGTCGATTTGGCAGGTCGCGTTGGATTGTCGCCGTCACCCTGTTTAAGCCGAGTTCGCTCGCTGGAACAGCGAGGTATCATTGATCGCTATGTCGCCTTGGTGAGACCAAGCAGCGTCGGCCTGTTCATCAATGTTTTTGCCCAGGTAACCTTAGAGCGACAGGTTGAAAAAGCCTTAGAGAGTTTTGATGCACAAATGCAGCGTTATCCTGAGGTTATGGAATGTTACTTAATGACTGGTAATAGCGATTATTTAATTCGTTTATTGGTGTGTGATATTGCTACTGTAAAAACGTTTATTGTGAAAAAGCTATCTACCATTGAGGGTGTTTCAAATATCCAATCGAGCTTTGCATTAAGGCAGGTTAAATATAAAACTGAGCTACCTATTACGTCATTCTGACGAATAATGTACAAGCTTGTTTAATGAGTAATTGTGACATAAGGACTTGGCACTCAGTGGAGCGGTTTAGGTTCTTCTGTTAATAACCGGGTATCAGCCTAATTAATCGGCATTGTTTGATTGTATTTTTATTGATTCTAGGTCTTTATTATCTAAACTAAGCTCAATAGTCGACGCTGGCGAAAGATATCACCGCTTTATCTCATATTAAGTGCGTTTAATCTCAAACATACAGCACCACCATCCAGACTGTTTTAATCTTGGGAACGTATAAAATGCTGCTGGAAGTTTTTTGGCGTGGCCAATATAAATTAAAGTAACGTCATTCTCGCGGCAGCAGTTAAAATAAAATTTAAAATCAGTACTTAATCTCAGGGGATTTAAAATGGCATTCAGAAAGAGTCTACTTTCATCAAGCGTTGCGTTAGCACTCATTGGCTCAGCAGTTCCCGCGTTCGCTCAGGACGAGGGTGTGATAGAAGAAATCATTGTCACAGGCGGCATTAAAGGTAGCTTAAAAGCAGCCATGGACATCAAGCGTGATTCGCAAGGTGTTGTCGATGCTATTTCTGCCGAAGACATGGGTAAGTTTCCTGATCAAAACTTGGCCGAATCCCTACAGCGAGTTACTGGTGTTTCCATTAACCGGCAGCGTGGTGAGGGAAGTCAGGTAACAGTACGAGGCTTTGGTCCAAGCTATAACCTAGTCACCTTCAATGGCCGGCAGATGCCAACCCACAGTGACACCAGTCGCTCGTTTGATTTTGGTGACTTAGCCTCTGAAGGCATTGCCAGTGTTGAGGTATATAAAACCGGCAGAGCAGACATACCCACAGGTGGTATCGGATCTTCAATCAATATTTCTACTACTAGGCCTCTGGATGATCCCGGTCAGAAAATGAGTGGTACTGTTAAGATGGTGGCGGACACCTCAACTCGAGAGGGTGATGAAGTCACTCCCGAGTTCTCAGGTATCTACTCTAATACTTTTGCCGATGACACCATTGGTATCGCGATCACCGCCGTTTCTCAGACTCGTCATAATGGCGTCAACGCCGTAGAGACGCAGGGCTGGTTTACTAGTACGGGAGACCACTCTGGTGCAAACGGTATTCCAAATGATGAAAATCAGATTAACCGTCCACAGAGTGCGGATGAATTTTACTCAATCCCTCAACAAGTTGCCTATTCTATTAATGAGTATGAGTCTGTTCGAAAAAATGGACAGCTAGTGTTGCAGTGGGCGCCTACTGCTGCGATCACCGCTACGGTAGATTATGTTCGTTCTGAACTTGATTTAGAGCATCGAATGAGTGATATGTCTGCGTGGTTTAGTAATGGCGCAGCGCCAGGGCAGTCCTCGACATGGACGGATGGACCTCAGGCTTCACCATTAGTCTATCAAGAGGATGTGAACAACGCCGATTTTGCAATGGGCATGCACCGAGATGGTAGAAAGAGTGAAAACAACTCGGTCGGTTTTAATCTTGAGTGGCAGGCCTCAGATGCCCTTGTTTTAGAACTGGATTATCATGATTCGAGCGCAGAATATGGTGCAAATAGCCCCTATGGCACTAGTTCTTTGGTGACCATTGCCAGTTTCAACAAGGTTGGACAAACCGTTTATTACGGCCAAGAAATGCCTGTCTTAGAGTTAGACATGAATTCTGGTGGTGAAGCGAATCGCCCCTTGTACAAGAACGACATCGTAGTAACGGGTAGCGTTTTCAGCAATAGCGAAGCAAAAATGGATATCGAGCAGTCTAAGTTTAGTGGTACTTTTGATTGGACTGACGAATCTAGTATTGACTTTGGTGTGCAGTTGACTGAAGTATCCAACCGAGCTGTCAGCAAGACTGTTCAGTTAGACAATTGGGGTGGTCTTACATTGCCTGGTGCGTTGAGTGATATTGTGGTTCGTTCATCCATTGATGGCCAGTTTGATCAACTGGGCGGAAGTAATGATCCCCGTCAGCAGACAGAATACTTTACTGGTGAGTTAGCAGATGCGATAGCCGTTGCTGAGGCACGTTATGCCACGCTCGGCATTCCATATGCCCAGGTAGGTGATTGTGGTACTGGATACTGCGCTTCTACTGACTGGAATGTAGACAAAAGAACGACAGAAGAGACAACCGCGGCTTATATTCAGTTAAGACATTCCACTGAGTATGAAGGCATGCCCGTCCATCTCAAGCTGGGTGTTCGTCATGAATCTACCGATGTAACTTCTGCTGCCTTAGCGCCGACTTATAGCGATGTATACTGGGTTGGCGGCAACGAATTTACGCTAGTTGAAGCAGTCGATGCAGATGGAAATTCTATTCAGGCGTTTGATGATTATACCGGTGACTACGATGTTATGTTGCCTAACTTGGATTTTGACATTGAGGTTATGCAGGATGTCATCCTCCGCGCTTCTTGGAGTAAAACAATTACTCGACCTAGCTTTTCAGATATTCAGGGTGGCGTAACGGTTAGCGGTATCTCCTTTAAAAATAACGGTGGGTTTGCCGGTGGTGGTAATCCTGGTCTAGAGCCCATTGAGTCAACTAACTTCGATCTGTCAGCTGAGTGGTATTACGATGAGTACAGCTACGTCTCGGTCGGGTATTTTGATAAAGATGTCAAAAACTTTATTGGTTCTTCGGTACTTCCCGCCGAGCCGCTGTTTAACTTAAATTGGCCCTTGGGCGGTGTATTATATGATCAGGCCGTAGCAGAGAGTGGTATTGATCCATTAAATTACTCTGAAGTTGGCGCCTACATTTTACAAAACTATGCTGGCAATGCGGCTATTTCAGAAGTCGGTGGCCAACCAGCCATATTCGGCGTCGATGGTGATCCGATTCTTACCTTTCAGGTGACTGCGCCGGCTAACCAAAGAAAAGCTAAGGTCGATGGTATTGAAATTAATCTCCAGCATAATTTTGGTGACAGTGGTTACGGTATGATTGCTAACGCTACCTTTGTGAGTGCTGATGTTGCCTATAACAATATGCAGATCGATTCTCAGTTTGTACTCAATGGCTTGAGTGACTCAGCTAACCTTATTGGCTTCTATGATAAAGATGGCATTCAGGTCCGACTAGCTTACAACTGGCGTGATGATTTCTTGGCGGGCGTAGGGCAGGGAGCAGGTACCTATACTAACCCGACCAATGTTGAGTCTTTTGGACAACTCGATGTCAGTGCAAGCTATGAATATAGCGATAATTTGACTGTCTTCTTTTCTGGAATTAACGTGCTTGAAGAGACCTATAATGTTTATGGTCGAGATAAGTTGCAAGTATTGCAGGCTGGTCAAACCGGCGCGCGATATGATCTGGGTGTGAGATATACCTTTAAATAAGGACTAAACCCTATCATAGTCTATTGGCCGCTTAAATTTTTAAGCGGCTTCTTTTTTTGTGGCATGTAAAACAATAATATTATTTGAGTTATGGCTGAGTGAGTTAAAATATTGAAGCTAGCGTTTTGAGCGGCTATTCTAGCTTGATTAAACGGCGTGGGGACTAGGCATTGAAAGAGCAAAAGATTACTCGTTTAGTCATTGTTGGTGGCGGCACCGCAGGGTGGCTTACGGCCGGTATTATTGCTGCCGAACATTTCGTTGATTCTAAAACAAAGCCCAATGAGCATAGCTTTGAGCTGACCCTCATCGAGTCCCCCGATATTGCAACCATAGGCGTGGGCGAAGGAACATGGCCGTCTATGCGTTCGACATTACAGAAAATGGGAATCTCTGAGACGGATTTTATTCGCGAATGTGATGCTAGTTTTAAACAAGGGACTCTCTTTAAAGGCTGGAAAACTGGTCAAGACGATACCTACACGCATCCTTTTACACTTCCCCATGCATATGCTGAGACTAATCTAGCCCCGCAATGGCAGAGCTTTCGGGATAATGTTGCTTTTGCAGAGGCGGTGTCATCACAAAACACTTTGATGTTTAAGAGGTTGGCGCCAAAACAGATATCGACACCAGAGTTTGCCTTCAATGTTAACTATGGTTATCACCTAGATGCAGGTAAATTTGCTGAATTCTTACGTCGGCACTGCGTCGAAAAGCTCGGGGTTAAACACGTTAGGGCTAATGTTACTGGGGTTATTTCAGCTGAAAATGGTGATATAGCCTCTGTCATTACAGATGCGTGTGGCGATGTTCAGGCAGATCTATTTATTGACTGCAGTGGTTCGCGAGCGTTGTTATTAGGTGAGCATTATGGCGTTGCAATATCCTCCAAAACCGACATCTTATTTAATGACACTGCACTGGCAGCTCAGGTCCCCTACACAAAAGAGAGCGGTGCGATTGAGTCGAGTACGCTGTCAACGGCCCAAACTGCGGGTTGGATTTGGGATATTGGTTTGCCGTCAAGACGTGGCATTGGGCATGTGTACTCTAGCAGCCATAACTCTGAGGAGCGGGCGACGGAGGAATTACTATGCTATATAGCCTCAACGGTGAGTCAACAGGCAGCCGAGGCGGCCACTATTCGCAGGCTGGATTTTATGCCAGGCCACAGAACTAAGTTTTGGCACAAAAACTGTGTTGCTATAGGCATGTCGGCAGGGTTTATTGAGCCCTTGGAGGCCTCTGCGCTTGTATTGGTTGAGCTGTCAGCGGCTATGATAGCGGATCAACTACCGGCGAATCGACACATAATGGATATTGTGGCTAAGCGGTTTAATGAAAAGTTTTTATATCGATGGGACCGCATTATTGATTTCCTAAAACTGCACTATGTTTTGAGTGAGCGACGTGACACCGCTTACTGGCGAGATAATTGTGACCTGAGCACGATTCCCAAAAGTCTGTCTGAAAGGCTGGAGATCTGGCGGCACCAATGTCCCTGGCACAGGGATGCTGTCCATGTAGATGAAATGTTTCCTTCAGCCAGTTTTCAATATGTGCTCTATGGCATGGGTTTCGTTACTCAGCAGAGCCCTTTAGGGTCTCGCACCGATCGAGAGGCTGCCAATATAGGCATGCAATTATTCCAAGAGAACGCGGACAAAACGCAACGGTTGGTTGGTATGTTACCGAGCAATCGAGAACTGATTGATAAAATTAGCACTTACGGTTTTCAAAAAATATAAACTAGTGGTTTTTTAATTGTAGAAACCAAATATTACGGGAGAAAAAATGAGTAACTCCGTCATACTCAACAATGCTATTCATAAAGATTTAAAGGTGATTACCAAGACAGGTGAGGCCTATGGCAGTAATGTTATGCACGCCATGACCTTTCCTACGGAATTTCGTGATGTACAATCTTGTTATCCCATCTTCTTCTGTAAGGATCCAGCGACTGGGCAATTGTATCCGACCGCACTGTTTGGCTTTGAGAAAGATCAAAATCTGTTTCTCAATGGCGATAGTTGGGAGGCCAGCTATATTCCGATGATGATTAAACGGCATCCATTTTTAATTGGTTTTCAGGCTGATCCAGAGAAAGGCGAAGGGGCTAAAAAACCTATTATTTCAATCGATATGGATAATCCTCGTATTAGTCAGACTGAAGGTGAGGCATTATTTACTGATAGTGGCGAGCCTAGTGAATACCTAAAGCAGTCAATGGCCAGATTAGAGGCGATACACCGTGGCCATGAGCACAACAAGCTCTTTATTGAAACACTACTCAAAAATGAGTTATTACAATCATTTACCTTAGAAATCACTCTCAATAACGGCTCTAACAACAAGCTTTCGGGTTTTTACACCATTGATGAGGAAAAGTTGCATAAGCTAGGTGCAGAGGCTTTAGCTAGCTTGCATTCCCAAGGGTTTCTGCAGGCAATTTACATGACGGTCGCCTCTTTCGCCCGTATTCGGCCTATGATAGATAAACAGAACGCCATACTCGCCTAGTATATTGGTGATATTTATATCATTGTGCCAAAGGATAAATAACTATGCTGAAGATCGAGACGAAGGTTCAGGAGATAGAGGGCTGTTTTCCTGGGCGGCTTCCTGAAGAGGTGCTTTTGTCTACCCAACCACTGGTCATGAGAGGGCTAGTCGCTGATTGGCCCATGGTTAAGGCAGCAAACAAGTCATCAGACGATGCCATAGATTACCTAGGACAGTTTGATAGCGGACGACCTTTAACCGCTATGCTGGGTGGTCCAGAAATAGCGGGCAGGATTTTTTACAATGATGATTTAACGGGCTTTAATTTTGACTATGCTCGAATAGACTTACAAGAGGTTTTCTCTCGGTTAAGAGATTCACAGGAAAAACATAAACCACCCATGGTGTATGTCGGCTCAACTAATATTGATAATTGGTTGCCGGGGTTTCGCAAAGAAAATGATTTAGCGCTAGATGACTACAGCCCTATGGCGAGCATCTGGATAGGCAACCGCAGTCGTGTGGCCGCCCACTATGATTTTCCTACTAATATTGCTTGCTCTGTGGCTGGCCGTCGTCGTTTCACGCTGTTTCCTCCTAATCAATTAAATAATCTTTACGTGGGGCCGATTGATGTAACTCCTGCAGGCCAACCAATCAGTATGGTTGACTTCTCAAACCCCGATTATCAGAAATTCCCACGCTTTAAAGATGCCTTAAAAACAGCGCAAACCATCGAGCTCGAGCCGGGAGATGCTATTTTGGTGCCCAGTATGTGGTGGCACCATGTGGAGTCGCTTAGCGATGTTAATGTGCTAGTTAATTATTGGTGGCGCACCACGCCTTATTATTTAGGTGGCCCTTTAAATGTGCTTCAACATGCCATGCTGGGATTAAGGGACTTACCACCAGAGCAGAGAGATGTTTGGCGAGATATTTTTGATCATTACATATTTAACCCATCTGACGAGAATATGGCCCATATACCTGAAGAGGCTAGAGGGGTTCTTAATAAAATTGATGAGACCACGGCCGCAAAGCTGCGTGATCTCCTTATCAATAAACTGAAACACTAAAACAGCAAGAGGACATTTGTTTGACTTCTAAAAAGATAAAAAAAGTTGTCATCGTTGGTGGTGGAACAGCTGGCTGGATGACCGCAGCCTCTCTTGCCAAATTAATTGGCAAAAATCTTGATATTACATTAATTGAGTCCGATGAAATTGGCACTATTGGTGTGGGTGAGGCAACCATACCTACCATGATTACGCTACATCAATTGTTAAAGATTAACGAACAGGAGTTTATGGCAGAGGTCCATGCCACGTTTAAGTTGGGCATTTCCTTTGAAAACTGGAAGGATGTTAATCACGATTATATTCACTCTTTCGGTTTTACCGGCCAAGATTGCTGGGCTGCCGGCTTCCAACACTTTTGGCTGAAAGGTAAAGAACGAGGTATTAGTCAAGAATTTGGCGACTACTGCGTCGAATTACAGGCTGCAAAAGCGAATAAGTTCGCGGTACTACCCAATAATGGCGTGAATTATGCCTACCATATCGACGCTGGTCGATACGCAAAGTTTTTACGCCGATTGGCAGAGAGATACAGCACAAAAAGAGTAGAAGGTAAAATTACGGTCGTTAATCAGCATGACAATGGTGATATTAAGAGCGTGGTTTTAGCATCAGGAAAAATTATTGAAGGTGATTTATTTATAGATTGCAGCGGGTTTGCAGGCTTACTGATAGAAAAAACATTGAACACCGAATTTGAAGATTGGTCTCAGTGGTTGCCCTGTGACAGCGCGGTAGCGGTGCAGACACAATCGGTCAGTGAGCCAATTCCCTATACGCGTGCAATCGCCAGAGAGGCGGGTTGGCAATGGCGCATTCCGCTGCAGTCACGAGTGGGTAATGGGTTAGTGTTTTGTAGTAAATATCTATCTGATGAAGAAGCAATGCAGACGCTTCTTGATAATGTGGAAGGTGAAGTGCTCACTGAGCCAAGGGTGATTAAATTCCGCACCGGCCAGCGCAAGCAACATTGGAACCGTAACTGCATTGCCCTAGGTTTAGCGGGTGGTTTTGTAGAGCCCTTAGAGTCGACTAGTATCCATCTTATCCAAAGAGGCATCATTCGCCTGATGCAAATGTTCCCTTTTGATGGTGTTGTTGAACCAGACGTCCAAGAGTTTAATACTCAAATGAAAGACGAGTTTTATTTTATTCGTGATTTTATTGTCATGCACTACCATTTAACAAATCGGACTGATACGGAGTTTTGGCGGCAGTGTAAGACTATGGCGATTCCTGAGTCCCTTCAGCACCGACTAGACTTGTTTAAAAAAACGGGTCGTATATTTCAACAGTCCGGCGATGTTTTTGCCGAAAATAGTTGGTCTCAGGTCATGTTAGGGCAAGGTTTGATGCCTGAGCATTATCATCCGATCGTTGACATGATGAGCGATGACGAGCTAGAAAAATTCCTTAAGAATATTAGTATGTCGGTTCAGCAAACAGTGTCTAAATTGCCTTCACACCAACAGTTCTTATCTCATTATTGTTCCGCTAAACCTATTTAATAGATGGAGTGCTCCGGCGCTTAAGGTTGTGCCTAGAGGAATTTTGCGTAAGTATGTAACTGACGTAAACTAATAATAGGTAATCTAAAAAAAGGGGCTGACCAATGAGCTTATACGATAAATACATCTTGCCGAGTTTTTTGAACTGCGCTTGCGGTTCAAAACCAATCAATTACCAGAGGCAAAAGGTGGTTCCTCAGGCTTCAGGGGTAATTTTAGAGGTGGGTATAGGCTCTGGACTTAATATCCCATTTTATGACCAATCCAAGGTAGAAAGAGTCATTGGGCTTGATCCCTCTGCTGAGCTTAACGCCATGGCAAAAAAGGTTGCCGATAAGCATAACTTGTCCGTTGACTTTATGCTGAGTGGCGCAGAAAATATGGCACTGCCTGATAACCACGTAGATACGGTCTTAGTCACCTATACCATGTGCACTATTCCTGACGCCTTGAGCGCTAATAAGGAAATGCTCCGCGTATTGAAACCCGGTGGTAAGCTTATATTCTGTGAACATGGCCTGGCACCTGATGCCAATGTATCAAAATGGCAGAGCCGCATAGACCCTTTTTGGGGAAAGATAGCCGGCGGCTGTCATTTAAATAGAAATATCCCTGAATTGATTCGTTCCGCAGGCTTTCAGATTCAAACGCTGGAAGAGATGTATTTACCCAGCACACCGAAATTTGCAGGTTACAATTACTGGGGAACTGCGGTCTTATAGATTGAACTCCACCTGTGTTGCGATCAGGTTGTCACCACATTGATCACAGCGTACCTCGGCCTTTAAATTCGCACCGCAGGGGCTGTGCTTGACCAACATTGGCTCTCCTTTTCCCGTTTGACACCACTTATTACCCCAGCTTAAGAGAGTGACAAAATAGGGAAAAAGGTCATGACCCTTGTCGGTCAGGTGATACTCATAACGCAAGGGACTAGATTTATAGGGTTGTTGGCAGAATATGCCTTCATTGACCAACAACTTCAGTCTATCGGAAAGGATATTGGTAGCAACGGGCAATTCTTTGTGAAAATCGTCAAACCTTTTTAGTCCGTGAAAAGCCAAAGCGACGAGGTTTGCTGTCCATCGATCGCCCAGTAAATTTATAAGATTTCTATAGAGAGTCCTGCCTAGGCCATCGCTTTGAATTGAACTAGATCGGCGACGCGTTTTAGTCACTCGTTGATCTTTTCCGGCGCCAGGCCCTGGGATAAAAACTATGTCTTCGCAGTGCACTCTTTGGTTGCAGCAAGCACATTGCATAACAGGCCAAAAGACTTTCCCACAGCCATTATGGATGAGCTCTACAGAATCCAATTCTGGTGTCGAGAAATACTTGCGCTCCCAGTTCATCGCCATCAAACCATTATGGTAAAGCTCAATAGATTTTTTGGTCATATGATAGGTGGGTCGTTTTGGGTTAGTTTGATTTTTTCGCAGACAGTCGACCGATTGAAGCCAGTTGAGTCTGTCGCTTAACACCCCTCGAGAGGCCCCAGTAGCAGATAACATTTCAGTAAAGGTGTTAATTCCCCAAAGCACTTCTTGAATAATTAAAAGACACCATTTGTCACCAATTTCGTCAAGAGCACGATTTATCGAGCTAGCTTTAGTGCTGAGAGTATTCTTCATAAAGGCAGGTCCCCAGAGCTTATTTCCAGAGATCCTCGCCGCGGCTCCACCAAGCATGGAATCCAGAGGGGACCCTATGGGGTATTTTTATTCGCGCAATAGGTCCTTGAGTAATATCTTGGGCATCAAGAATTTGTAGTTCCGATGCCCATGTGTGGCTATCGGTTACCAGCGACATTATGTACCCATGGTCCTCGGCACTCTCACGGTTAGCGCCTTTAACTGGGGCAAAAGGCGTTTCGCTGCCGTAAACACCATCGCCATAGTCCCATTGCGTAGATTGACCGGTGTCGTTGTTATATTTCACCACGCCATTAAAGCGCAAGGTATGGCCGCCTTCTTCTAACAGCGGGATTCGCTGATGGTAGGCATATTTTGATTTAACGCCCTGATGAATTTGGTTGATTTTATTGAACTCTGTATTCAAATCATCAATGTCACCTTCCCTGACCTCTCCGGTGACTAAATTAAATCGCCAGCGGTAGTTGTTAGCCTCCAATCTCATATAGGCCAACATATGTGACAAGGCACCGTCTTCATTTGTTGTAGTAGGCATGGGGTTAGTAGATCGACACCCGTCCATAAAGACCCAATCGCCTTCTTCCCAGCAATTTGACACATGTAAAATAAAGCAGGGCTCACATTCAAACCACCGAACGTCAGCGGTTTGACCATAACGCGGGATGATGCCAAAGCGGGTTGGAATGTCTTGGTGGAAGCGCAGTACGCGCATATTGTGGTTGCGTAAAACATCTAGATCATGGAAAAAAGGCAAATCATGCAGAATGGTGTAGTTGGCACTGAAACCTATATCGTGGGGAAGTCTTGGTCCGGGTAAATCTATGGCTACTTCATGTCGAAGTGTTCCATCTGGATTGGCCACGCCATAGGTCATAAAAGGCGCTTCATCACCATAGTCCATAAAAATTAATTCGCCGGTGTTCCAATCCACATGACTGTGGGCTGACATATTACGAAGAGAGCGACCCTTAACGTCGAAAACACCTTGATTTTCCAAGGTCAGGGGGTTCATTTCATAGGGAACGCCTGCGTTGTACCAGGTTGGTATGAGCTTGCCATTAAAAACGATGACATCGGTATTGCCGGTATCTTTAATAGGAAAGTCTGGCAGAGAAAAATCAAAGGGTCCCATAACCCCAGGCCATACAGCTTTGTGCTCTGCCAGTTCATGTTGCAGAGCTGCGGTATGAATATAACTATTGCGGTAGGAGGCTTTTCCGTCTCTGATATAGACGGCATGGACCATGCCATCACCATCAAACGGGTGGTAGAGGTTTTTCGGTTTAAAAACAGGATTGGGCCCATTGCGATAATAGGCGCCAAATAAATCATCGGGTAACTCGCCAATCACCTCAAGGTCTTCGATGGCAATTTCGTCAGTTGTTGGCGCATAGGCGCCATGAAGATAAGGATTATCTAACTCATAAATCCAATCTTGAGTATTATCGAATTGCGGCGCTGATCCAATACATTTTTCAGTAATCTCAAAGAAACTGCTGCTCATAATACTTAACCCTACTAGTCTTTGATCTAACTATGCCTCATAATGGTCTATTTATGCAAGTATGACGATCCGTTTTAGCGAGATTTAAAAGAGGATATTTGCCAGTACCTAACCAGTTGGTTAGTATTTGGGTAATAACTGGTCTAACTATTGGGAAAACGCTAATGTCATTTACCAATCTTCGTTTGCCTGTGATTCAGGCACCGATGTTTTTACTTTCCGGGCCTGAAATGGTCGTAGCCAGTTGTCGAGCTGGCATTATTGGATCATTTCCTTCACCGAATGCTAGGACGGTCGAAATTCTAGATCAGTGGCTTCGGACGATTACTGATGTGCTTGCAGACTCTCCGCAAGCGGCGCCCTGGGCTTTAAACTTGGTGATGCATCGCTCCAATCCACGCCGTCATGATGATTTGCAGCTAGCGACAAAATACAGAGCACCTATTGTCATTACCGCGCTAGGAAGTCCCTCAGAAGCGGTCGAGGCTGTGCATGCCTATGGAGGTAAGTTGTATGCTGATGTGACCACTGTTGAGTTTGCTCGTCGCGCGGCAGAAGCAGGTGTAGACGGCCTGGCATTGGTTTGTGCTGGTGCAGGTGGCCATACAGGACAATTATCGCCCTTTGCGTTTATTGATGAGGTAAGGCAATTTTTTAAGGGTGAGATAATTCTCTCAGGCGCTATAGGCAATGGCCGCGCCATTCGCGCTGCGCAGATTCTTGGTGCGGATTACGTTTATATGGGAACGCGATTTATTCCCACCGAGGAATCTTTGGCTCAGGATAATTATAAGGCGATGGTGGTCGAAGCCAGTGGTTCTGATATAGTCACCTCAGACTCAATTACTGGCGTCAAAGCCAATTGGCTCAAGGGCAGTCTAATTAAAGGAGGCTACGATATTGATCGCATGCCTCCACCTGGAGCGATTAACTTTTTAGAGGCCGCTAGTGATGTAAAACGTTGGCGAGACGTTTGGGCTGCTGGACAAAGCGTGGGTTCCAGCACTAGCTTGCAGACAATCGCGGAAGTGGTAGAGCGGTTAGACCAAGAATATAGGGGCTGTATATAAAGACGTCTTCTCAACAACGGATTGATCTTTATCGCCAGAAAGGATGGTGGGGTGACGCCACCTTGCATGGACAACTAGAATTGCAAGCACGAGAGAATTCAGATTTACTGGCGGTTGCCGACCAACCAAACCGCAAAGAGCTAACCGGAGATGAGCCTCGACGGCTCAGCTATGCTGAACTTCATGCAGCGAGCACCCAGATTGCCTGCCAACTTCTTAATAAAGGCATTGGTACTGACGATAGGGTTATCGTACAACTCCCTAATATTGTAGAGCTTGTGATTTGTTATATGGCGGCCAGTAAGATTGGGGTCATCATATCGCCAGTCCCGATACAATATGGCAGTCACGAATTACATCATATTCGTAAAATGATTTCGCCGGCGGCAATACTCACCGTAGATCACTTTGGCACCACAGAGTTAGCTCAAAATGCAGCAACGATTGAGCAGGATAATGTCCAATTATTAGTCTTTGGAACTGATCTAATTTTCACCACAGAAAATCATTCAGGTAGTGATCTACAACTGACCGATTATCAATCTAGATATCCCTCGAATGCTGACAATATTCTGACCATTTGCTGGACATCCGGCACCACGGGAACGCCAAAAGGGGTGCCAAGATCTCATAATATGTGGTTTGCGACGGCTCGATCTTGTGGTGAGGCTGGCGATTACCGAGCGGGGGACCGGTTTTTAAATATCTTCCCTTTGGTTAATATGGCCTCTATAGGCGGGTTTTTGTTTCCCGCGTTATTACTGGGGTGCAGTATTGTTTTGCATCACCCTTTAGACCCGGCGCTTTATTTAGCGCAGTTACAGAATGAAAAGATTACCTTTACTCTTGCACCACCTGCGCTGTTGAATCAGCTCGCTAAATCAGCAGACATGTGGGGCCAATTTAATTTCTCTCACATGCGTTCAATAGGATCTGGTTCAGCCCCTCTGGCTCATTGGATGATCGAGATTTTCAATCAAAAATATGGTCTAGAAGTTATCAACTTTTATGGGTCCAATGAGGGTATTAGTCTGTCCTGCACGCCTTTACATACCGCTGACGCTGAGGTTAGAGCGACTATGTTTCCAAGGGTGGGCTGCGGTATAGATCATTTTGATTCCTACTCCAACACAGCTTTACAAAGTAAGGTGGTCGACACGGAGACGGGAGACGTCATCGTTGAATCTGGCAAGGTAGGCGAACTACTATTTGCGGGCTCAACAGTGTTTGATGGGTACTTGGGTACTGACAACACAGAACTTTTTAGTGACGATGGCTATTTCCATACCGGTGACTTGGTTGAGATATGTGGTGATCCTCCATGGTTCTATCGCATTGCAGGGCGCAGCAAAGACATTATTAATCGTGGTGGCATGAAGATATCGCCGGTAGAAATCGATATATTACTTGAGGGCTTATCCTCTTCTGTTGAGTCGGTTGTGTGCGCCTACCAAGATGATCAGCTCGGCGAAAAAGTATGCGCCTGTGTGGTACTTGGCCCGGACACAAATAATATTGATTTACAGGATGTCATCAAGTTTCTGTCTGACCAAGGACTTGCGAAATTTAAGTTGCCAGAGCGCGTCGAGTTTTTTGAAAGCTTACCTCGCAACCCGCTTGGCAAGGTTCAGCGTTTTATATTAGAAGAACTGGTTAGCCAAAGACATTAGGAGTTCACGTAATGAATACACCAATCTATGTTCTGGGAGGGGCGCAAACCGACTTTTCCCGTAACTGGGCAAGAGAAGATCTGTCTATTTACGATATGTTTCGAGAGACTCTTGATCAGGCTTTGATCTCAACGGGCATTAGTCCAGATCAAATTGAGGTCGGGCATGTGGGTAATTTTGTGGGTGATCTCTTTACAGGTCAGGGGCTAATAGGCGGGTTTTTTGCCGAGGCGCACCCTGAGTTGTCGTCCATACCAACCAGCCGACATGAGGCCGCTTGTGCTTCAGGGTCGATTGCCATTTTAAGTGCGATGCGGGACATAGAAAGCGGACACTATGATTTAGCCTGTGTTTTGGGTCTGGAATATATGCGCAATGTAAATGGTCAAACGGGTGCTGAGTACCTTGGCGCAGCAACATGGAAGGGCAGAGAGGCCACCAATTGTGAATATCCTTGGCCCTATATGTTCAGTCAGATTATCGATGAATATGATGCGCGTCATGGCATTAACTGCGATTATTTGAAATCTATTTCAAAAATAAACTTTGATAATGCTCGCCGTAATCCCAATGCTCAAACTCGGAACTGGGATTTTCCACCCCAATGCTATAGCGACGATAATCAATACAACCCAGTGATTGAAGGTAAGATTAGAAAAATGGATTGCGGGCAAATTACTGACGGTGCAGCCTGTATCTTTCTAGCGAGCGAAAAAACCGCCAAGACCTATGCTGCTGAACATAATTTAAAGCTGGATGATATACCGACTATCAAGGGCTGGGGCCATAGGTCTGCGCCGATTAGTTTGGCAAGTAAATTAAAGTTGAGTGCTGGTAATCCCTTTATATTTCCCCATGTTAATCAAATCATGACTGATGCCTTGGCCCGAGCAGGCTTTACCAGCATTACAGATCTTGACGGCTTAGAAACCCACGATTGTTTTTCCATTACCGAGTATATGGCGATAGACCATATTGGCCTTACAGAGCCTGGAGAGAGCTGGAAAGCTATCGAAGAGGGTCGCATTGGAATGGACGGTGATTTTCCTATTAACCCCAGTGGAGGTCTACTCGGATTAGGTCATCCAGTAGGCGCGACAGGCGTGCGGATGTTACTAGATTGTGCAAAACAGGTGACAGGTCGGGCCGGTGATTATCAAATTGCAGGGGCAAGGAATATGGCCACTTTTAACCTGGGTGGAAGTACAACGACCTGTGTGAGTTTTATCGTCGGAGTTAACGAGTGAAACAGGCCTTCATTTATGATGCTATTAGAACGCCAAGAGGCAGGGCGAAAGCCGACGGTGGATTAGCAGACTTAACCCCTTTTGAGCTATTAAGAGTACTTTATGACGCTCTTGAACAACGCACCGAGTTGGATCGGCATCTGGTTGAAGATGTGGTGCTTGGTTGCGTGACTCAGGTCGGTGAGCAAGGAGGTAACATTGCTAAAGCGTCATTGTTATTTTCGGGGTGGCCTGATCAGGTACCTGGACTAACGGTTAACCGTTACTGTTCGTCGGGAATCGATGCCATTAATATCGCTGCAATGAAAGTGATGACCGGGCAAGCACAGTGCACTATAGCAGGCGGCATAGAAATGATGTCTCGCGTGCCTATGTTGTCAGATAAGGCGACCCTATTTTCAGATTCAGTCCAGGCTTTGCGTCATCGCATGCTAATGATGGGCAGCGGCGCTGATCTCATCGCCACCCTTTTTGATATGAGTCGTCAGCAGGTCGATGAGATTGCCTTTCAAAGTCAGCAGCGAGCCGCCCATGCCAGAGCTGAAGGATGGTTTTCATCTATCATTCCTGTCTTCAATCCCGTTAAAGGTATCATGGTTAGCGATGATGAATGCATTAGAGAGAGGATTTCCATGGATGACCTGGGTGCGTTAAAACCCTATTTCGCTGACATAGGTGCCCAGGGCGTTGATGCACTGCAATGTCGAGAGCATCCTCAGCTTGATAGCATCCGACATATTCACACGGCCGGGAATTCGCCTGCCATGGCAGATGCGGCGTCTCTACTCTTAATTGGCGATGAGTCGCTGTCAAAGAACCTTGGTAAAAAGCCAAGAGCAAGGATCGTTGCAGTCGCTACTGTGTGTGATGATCCGCTGGAAGTGGTCTCAGGTTGCGCTAAAGCGACCGCTGCATTAATGAGCAAGCAAGGACTAAAAGCAGCAGACATAGATCTGTTTGAACTCCATGAAGCCTTTGCAGCAACCAGTATAAAATGCCAGCGTGATTTAAATATTGATGATGGAAAGTTAAATGTTAATGGTGGTTGTATTGCCTTAGGTCATCCTATGGGTGCTACAGGCGGCATCATGATGGGCACTTTATTAGATGAGCTAGAGCGCAAAAAAAGCAAAACTGGTATTGTTGCGGCAAGCGGAGCAGCTGGAAGTGGTACCGCTATTTTGATTCAATGTTTGTAATTTAAAATCTTCCTCGGGAAAATATTGTTTTGCTTTGATCAAGGTTTACGATCAGAACGAAGTTATTAGAGGTCTTGTTTTTCCGTGCAAACTCTCCGGCGCGACATTTTGCTCTGATTAAGGTGGTTTGTTGGGCGAGGCCGATCCAAGCTGGGAAGGCACAGCCAGCGCAAAGCAGGTTTGTTCAATGGCCTCATACAACTAGTGATGGCATGGAATTACGACTCTAAGGAAAGCGAAAAACCGTTTTGGGAATAAATAATATAAATGGAGCATTACATTGATAATTAAATCGCAAAGAACTCTTCGGATTCTAGCTCAGTGGAGTTTGGTGTTGGCTGTATTTGGCGGAATACAGCCGGCAGTAATGGCTGCGGAAACTGCCATCATCGATCCGAAATCCCGTTTCCACCCTGTGCATGGTAGGTCTGGTATGGTTGCATCTCAAGAGATCGTCGCTAGTCGGGTGGGCGCTGATATTCTGAGTCAAGGAGGCAACGCTATCGACGCAGCGGTTGCCACGGGCTTTGCACTTGCGGTGACTCTTCCTAGAGCGGGAAATCTTGCCGGGGGTGGCTTTATGATGGTGCACCTAGCCGAAGAGAACAAAACGATTGCCCTTGATTATCGGGAAATGGCACCAGCAGCGGCATCCAGAGATATGTTTTTGAAATCAAATGGAGAGGTTGATAATCAATTAGCCAGAGACAGCCTTAAATCCTCCGGAGTGCCCGGCACTGTTGCCGGTCTTTTGTATGCGCACGAGAAGTACGGCCAATTAACATTGAAACAAGTTATCCTGCCTGCAATTGATCTAGCGGCTGAAGGTATTGCTGTAAATGTGGATTTGTCATCTTCTATCAAATCACGCGCTAAACGGTTGAAAAGAGATCCAGCAACTAGACTATATTTTTTTAAAGAGGACGGCGCCTTTTATGAGCTTGGCGATGAATTAGTGCAGTCTGATTTAGCGGACTCTCTGCGCAGGATAGCCACTAATGGACGTTCCGGATTTTACCAAGGCAAAACGGCGCAACTCATTGCTGATCAAATGAAGCATTCGGGAGGTCTAATTAGTTTAGATGATCTTAAAAATTATCGCGTTGTGGAGCGGGCGCCGGTTTGTGCTGATTTTAAAGCCAATAAAATTTGCTCAATGCCACCACCTTCCTCAGGGGGTATTCATCTTTTACAAATGTTAAACATTCTTGAGCCTTGGGATCTTAAAGCCCTTGGCCACAACAGTGCTGCCTATATCCATCGATTAGTGGAAGTAATGCGTCGAGCCTATGCGGACAGAAGTGCCTACCTTGGAGACCCAGATTTTTACTCGGTTCCTGTCGGTCAGATTATCGACAAAAAATACGCGAAAGCATTGCGTCGCCAGATTGATCTTAAACAGGCCAGCTCCTCCGATGATGTATTACCGGGATTACCTATTGATCCAGATACTCTTAGTAAAGGCGCCCAAAAGGCTATTGCAGAGAGTGTTGAAACGACCCATGTTTCAGCCTGGGACCAGTGGGGTAATGTCGTTAGTACGACGACAACGTTAAATTTCTCATTTGGTAGCGGTATTACAGTGTCCGGCGCTGGTTTCTTGCTCAATAATGAGATGGATGACTTTTCAGCAAAACCCGGATCACCCAATGGTTATGGATTGATTGGTGGAATTGCCAACGAGATACAGCCTGGCAAGCGACCACTTTCGGCTATGACTCCCACCATTGTCTTTGATGAAAAAGGCGCTCCGATACTGGCCACTGGCAGCCCTGGAGGTAGTACCATTATCACGGCTGTCTTACAGGTGTTACTGAATGTTTTGGAATTTGATATGGGCATCGCTGACGCCACGGCGGCTTCACGGGTTCACCACCAATGGTTGCCTGACCGTATGGGATATGAGCCAGGAATATCGCCAGATACATTACATTTGTTAACCCAAATGGGACACAGTATAGAGAAGGAAGCGCGTATTCTTGGTTCCACTCAAACGATTCACAAGGGCGTTAACGGCGCGACAATGGGTGCCTCTGATACTCGGAGAGATGGTGCAGGGGCTATACCTCAGAAATAGATCCAATAGCCATTTGGTTGGCTGATTTTTCTTTAGGCTCTAGCCTGACTAATTGCTCGTTCGCGTACGTCAATTTATTGCTTTAGTTCCCCTCTAAACGTTTTCGTATAAACAGTATCCGAGTGTGGGCTCTGGTATAGTGCATAGAAATTCTTTGAATGGGAGATGGAAGTGTCAAATCAACAAGTAACAGGGTTTCTAAGCCTTCATGTTAAAAAAGCTACTGTTTCTATTGCGGCGATTATTCTTGCCGCCTGCGGTGGTGGTGGTGGGAACACTGCTGTGCCGCCAGTTACTGTTGATCCAGGTTCAGGTTGGGTGGCTGGGCAATATGAGGATTGGCGATTGAATTCTATGCGCAATATCTGCGCTAACCCTAGGACTACTGGCGGTTACAGTGATACTCAAGGCTCAGTGACGGATGAAAATTTCTGGATTCGATCGTACAGTAACGATACTTACCTTTGGTATTCCGAATTGCCTGATATTGACCCAGGGACTGTGAATAGTAACCAAGACTATTTTGATTTGATGGTCACCGACGGTTTGTCACCCACGGGTAACGCAAAAGATCAGTTTCACTACAATCAAGATACTGAAGCCTACAATCAATCTTATTTAGGCGTGTCTGCGGGCTACGGTGTACGTTTTTTTGTCATATCCAGTAGCCCACCGCGAAAAATAATTGTGGGGTATAACGAGCCAAATTCTCCTGCCTCCGAGAATGGCCTGTCACGTGGTGCCGAGATTATTTCAATCGATGGGGAAGCGATTGAAAACAGTAACAATGTCGATGCGCTTAATGCCGGTTTGTTTCCTGAAACATTGGGTGAAGCGCATACGTTTGTGGTCAGGGATTTAAACGCCGCAGAAGATCGCACGTTTACGATGTCCAGTGCAGAGATAACCTCAGTACCGGTTAAAAATGTAGCGACATTTGATGTGGCTGGAACAAAAGTGGGTTACTTAACATTCAATGCGCACATCAAACCTGCTGAAACCCAGCTTATTGATGCTATTAGCCAGCTTAAGGCGAGCAATGTCGAAGAACTGGTTCTAGATATGCGCTACAACGGTGGCGGCTATCTTACTATTGCAGCAGAGCTTGGCTACATGGTCGCAGGACCTCTGACGGAAGGTCTAATTTTTGATGAATTAACCTTTAATGACAAATATACCGAGCGAGATCCGATTAATAACAACATCTTAGAGCCTTCTAGGTTTGAGTCCACAGCCGCAGGATTTGATGCGCTAACTAATCCAACGCCTACCGGCACAGCATTACCTAGCCTAGGATTTACCCGGGTTTTTGTTTTATCCAGTGGTGGTACGGCATCAGCGAGTGAGGCTCTAATTAATGGCCTGCGTGGTGTCGATGTCGAGGTCATTCTTGTCGGAGGCGCAACGCGCGGAAAACCCTACGGATGGTATGCTCTTGATAATTGTGGCACCACCTATAGCACGATTCAGTTTAAAGGTTCTAATGAAAAAGGTTTTGGTGATTATAGTGATGGCTTTTTCCCTGTGGTCAGCGGCGACCTTTCAGGTGCCGAAGTCACAGGTTGTTTAGTCGATGATGACCTTTCTCATGCCTTAGGTGATGCCAGCGAAGGTCGACTAGCAGCCGCACTTGGCTTTATCGAAACGGGCGCTTGCCCATCGGACTCTGCTTCTGCATTTGGTTTAACTGATAAATCCTCAACTGATGCACCTCATCCCTTATCCGCGGTTTCCGGCAAGCTCATTCAGCCAGATCTGGGTACTGTTGTAGTTAGATAGCATTGTGGGGCGGTCGATTACTAAAATCGACCGCTCATGAATTGTATGCCGTCTTATTAACGTCCGCTTAAAAGGTTCAAATGAAACATCAAAGGTGAGTTGTCGATAAGATTATTAATAGCGGCGTTCTTATGTATACTACCTTCTAAAATAAAAAGCGGCGTCGCTATACTAAACACGAAATAATAATAATACGGATAAAATCCAATGGATGATCAAAAAACACCGAGCAAAAATTATCGCAGTCTTGTCTTAATCCTTCTCACTGTAGTTTATGGTTTTAATTTTATTGACCGACAAATTGTGGGTATTTTAGCGCCCTTTATTCAAGAAGACCTTGGCCTCACAAACACCCAATTAGGGCTATTAATTGGGTTGGCCTTCGCTGTTTTCTACACTTGCGTTGCTATTCCCATTGCCTGGTTGGCCGACCGTTATAATCGAGTCAATATTCTGTCTATTGCGCTGGCAACCTGGAGTGGTTTTACCGCACTGACAGGCATGGCAGGTAATTTCATGCAAATGGGTTTTGCTCGCATGGGGGTTGGCATCGGTGAAGCTGGCGGAAGCCCTCCGTCCCATTCAATCATCTCTGATATGTACCCTAAAGAAGAGCGTGCTGGAGCACTAGGCGTCTACGCAATGGGTATTCCGCTGGGTATTATGGCTGCCTATTTTGCCACGGCATCATTGATGGGATCTTCCGGTCAGGATGTTGATTGGCGTCGCATCTTTATTTTTCTTGGCGTCACTGGAGTTTTTTTAGCGGTCATTGTTAGGCTGGTTTTGCGGGAGCCGGTTCGAGGGGCAATGGAGTTTGATAATCGTACCGATATTGTTCAGCCACCGTTTAGCGAGTCTCTGAAGACCTTACTTAAGATTCCAGCCTGGTGGGCGATGTGTTTTGGAATCGCTTTTGGCTCTTTTGTTTCTTACGCTACCTCGGCATTTCAAACCAAATATTTGGTCGTTCTTGATCCCAGTTTTGATTTCCAAACTTTGGTTATTGTTCTAGGTGTTATTAACGGCACGACCTATGCCGGCGGTGCTTTCTTCGGCGCAAAACTAGCTGACAAATGGGGCGCCAAAGACATACGCGCCTATGGTTGGCTGCCGGCCATCGCCATAGCCGTGTGTATGCCAATTGGCATACTCAGTTTTTGGGTGGCATCAGTTTGGGCTCATCTGGCCTGCACTACAGTTTTCTTACTGTTTTTAGGTATTTATCTGGGACCAAGTTTCGCTATCGCGCAAACCTTGGCGCCGGTCAATATGCGCGCTATGTCCACAGCATTATTCTTCTTTATCCTGAATATGGTGGCGTTGGGCGGCGGACCGACATTTACTGGCTGGCTGATCGATGTATTTAAAGAGGGCAATCCTGATCTGGAGTCCATGCGCTATGCGATGACAGTCACCTCCTGTATGTTTATTCTTTCAATCATCAGCTTTTTGGTCGTTGCCCGTGTATTACCGAAAGATTGGGCAACAGCGGAAAAACGTAATGAGGAATTGGCTCGTAGCTAGCGAGCCTTTTTTAATTCATCTCGGTAATGGCCTGATAGGTGAGGTTCTTGAATTCTGCCCGGACTGATTGAGGGTATGGAATCATCTGCATAAGGACAATAGCCGTTAAATTCTCTTTGGGATCACACCAAAAGTCAGTGCCACCGATGCCAGCCCACCTAAAGTTACCTTTAGAGCCAGACGAGGTTTTTGGTGCATGGGTTTTAACGCCAAAGCCTAAACCAAAACCAGTGGTTCCTGCGATCCCGGGTCTTGGATCATATTTTAATTGCATGTCGTAACTCAGTTGATTGCGGGTCATCAGATCAATTGTAGTGGGGCTAAGGATCCTCACGCCATTAAGCTCTCCGCCGTTAACCATCATCTGGGAGTAACGAAGATAGTCCATGGCGCTACTGACCAGGCCACCTCCTGCAGATGGAAAACTGACATTATTGACAAAGTCGCTGGTTTTAGGTCTATCGACCACGGTTAACTCACCGGTTACACCCATTGTGTGAAGAGTGCCAAATCGGTGCAGTTTTGCTTTTGGAACCTCAAAAAACGTATCTTCCATGCCTAGCGGATTAAATAGACGCTCCGCCATGAATATCTCTAAGGATTGGCCAGAAATTTTTTCAATAATTGCACCTAAGATATCCACCGATAAGCTATATACCCACTGGGTCCCTGGTTGATATTGAAGCGGGATAGGTCCAATGGCGGTCACTAAATCATCTAACGTCTTAAGCTGACTGATAGGCGCATTATTATTGGCGATACTGCGAAAATTAAAATTATTGCCCTCTCCAAACATGGCTGCGCGATATTGCTGATCGATAGGTGAGTTGCCAAAGATTCCGTAAGTAAGTCCCGCGGTGTGGCTCATTAATTCTCGAATAGTAAAAGGGTGTGTTGCATCGACTAATGCGCCATCGACCAGTACTTTCTTATCCTTAAATGCAGGTAAATATTTTTCAACCGGATCATCCAACAGAAACTTGCCCTCTTCATAAAGAATCATAGCCGCTGTGGTTGCTAGGGGTTTGGTCATTGAATAAATCCGGAACAGGGAATCTTTTCGAATGGTGGTACCAGTATCTAAGTCTAGTTTTCCGACTTGTTCAAAGTGAACAATCTTTCCTTTTCTAGCGATAATTGTTTGAATGCCGGCTACCTTGCCTTCATCCACATAGCGCTGCATAAGTGGCTTTATTTTGGCAAGCCGCTCGCTCGACATTCCCACATATTCTGGTTTGGAAAATTTTAACTCGGCTCCACAAGCATAAGCTGAACTCAGTATTAATATGGCCAGCAAAAATATTTTTAGTCTCATTACCTATCCCTGTATTGATTCGTTGCAAGATTATTTAGTCTAAGCCTAAACGTCGCTGGAGCCTAAGTCACTAGCTAAAAACTAGCCGTTTTGTCATTTGAGCCAGTTAACAGCGATACTGCCTAATTCAGAGCGGCAGACCAAGTTAAATGTCAATTAGGTGGTGTTTGAATAGACTCAAGGTATATTTTAACTGATAAACTGAAATACGCAGTTTTAATTGACAATAAGAAGGAGTTTTGGAATGTTGAGCAAGCATATTGGACTTAAACGATTACCTGAAATTTTATGTGTTTTGGGGGCATTTTTTATGGCGAACGCTATAGCACAGACGCCTATCTCATCTGCACCTGTTGATGCGCGAGTCTACTTTATTGAACCTAAAGACGGACAAGCCTTTTCCAGTGAAGAGGGAAAGGGAATTGACATTAAATTTGGGTTGTCCGGTATGGAAGTTTCACCTGCTGGCATGGCGGCGCCAAATTCTGGCCACCATCATTTGTTGATCAATATGGATCAATTACCGGCTCTTAATTTACCCCTACCAGCCAGCGATCAAGTACGGCATTTTGGTAAAGCCCAAACTAGTACCAAGGTTAGTTTGCCACCCGGCAAACACAGGTTGCAGCTGTTGTTGGGTAATCATGTTCATATTCCCCACAGCCCTGCGGTAATGTCTGAAGTCATCGAAATCGAGGTTAAATAACGGCAACTGGCGCTCGCGTTTAACACCGGGCATGGCGGCTATCAGTTTTTTATTGTAACCTCAGGGTAGCAGCGGCCATTTTAGATAAAAGGAGTTATGGAATGAAACAAGGTTTAGTAGAGCGCCGACAGTTTCTAAAAAAGCTAGGCTTAGGCGCGGCAGGTGTTTCTGCAGTGGCTGTAATGGCTGGGGGTTTGTCTCAGGCTAAGCAAGGCGGTGCTGTCGCCAAAGAAGAGATTGATAAATTAGCCCGAAAATATGACAAGCTGGATAGGCGTTCAAAGTTAATGATGCGCGGCATGTTTGTCTTGCTCGGCATTGATGTGCTGCTGTTGATATAACCTTAGAGCATCATACACCTACTGGCAGAAAGTTTAATTTTGCAGATCATCCTAAATAAGGGAAGCCCGACGAAGGTTTGGAGGTAATGCAGATCTATGATTAATACACTAAAAAACAATACTTTAACGGCAATTTTATTATTTTCAGCTCTTTTTGTTGGCGCATGTACTGGCGGGGGTGATCCTAATCCATTGCCAGATTTCAGTATTTACACAGACGTTAAACAGAAAAAAGCCGCTTTTTTTGGCTATATTTTTCCGCTGATTGAAGAACAGAATCAACTAATAAAAAGCCATCGAGGTAGGCTTCTGGGTTTGGTTGGCACAACGGTTGAAACCCAGGAAAAAGCTGACCAGAAGTTCATTGAAGAGCTGGCTGGGTACTACAAAGTTGATGCTGAGAAGATTAACAAGACAGTTATTGATGCGCTATTATTGAGAGTTGATCAAGTGCCTGCGTCCTTAGCCTTGGCCCAAGCTGCCATGGAGTCTGCCTGGGGTACGTCACGGTTCGCGGTGCAAGGGAATAATTTGTTTGGACAGTGGTGTTATCAAGAGGGCTGCGGACTTGTTCCCCTAAGACGCAACCCCGGAACCAAACACGAGGTGGCAAAATTTGATAGCGTGCGTGATGCTATTAAGTCTTACCTTCGCAATATTAATACCCACAGAGCTTACAGCGATTTACGGCTGCACCGAGCCACTTTGCGTGATCAGGACCAACCGGTGAGCGGCCATTTGTTGGCTGAAAACCTGATCGAATATTCAGAGCTTCGTGAAGCCTATGTCCATGAAATTCAGGCTGTCATACGAATCAATAAGTTGGCTCAGTACGACTCTGGTTTAACGCGCCAACCTGGCGATTAGAACAGATCAGTTAAGCATATTCTGCAGCTCTCCCGTCTCTATGAGGGCCCTCAGATCGCTGGATCCCCCGATCAAAACGCCCTTGACAAATATCATAGGGAACGTGGGCCAGCCAGACCACATTTTAAGAGCATTGCGCCGCCGCCATAGTTTAAAATAGCTACCATATTCAAGGTAGGTATACTCAAGGTTGATCTCATCTAGCGCCTTTCGAGCTCTTTTAGGTGCAGGGTTTTGTGCCATACCGACGACAACAATGTCATTGTTGGTAACGGCTGTCTGCACCTCAATAATAATATCTTGGTGAGTTTCCGCTACGACCTTTTGAATGCTGCGATGTATATTGTTAGTCTCTAAAATAGGCCTAGTCATTGGTCTCTAATATCCTTTAAAAAAGTTTTACCGCGGTGGATTCAATATTCTGGGCGCAAGCATAAAGGTTTTTTAAACGTCGCGGTGAGAATTAGGGGCCAATATACGAAAATTCATGGTAGGTTTGCATATCTTTGCTATCGATTTATTATGTTTAGTGGGCAAGTTTGGTGTTGAGGTTATCTAGCCTTTGTCTTTAGAATGATTAGACTTAATTTAAGAGTGCAGGCGTATGAGTGATTTGTCGAGAATAGTGTTAGTGACTGCGGGTGGTTCGGGAATAGGACTTGCTATCGCTAAGCATTTTGCAGCTAAAGGTTGCAGGGTACATATTTGCGATATAGCACAGCAAGCTATTGATGATTTGAAATCTGAGCTTCCTGATATTACGGCAACCTGTGCCGATGTTTCTCAAGTAACCCAAGTAGACAAAGTATTTGATGACCTCCAGAGACTTTATGGTGGACTTGATATATTAGTCAATAATGTCGGTATAGCCGGCCCGACCGCAGCGGTTGAAGATATTCGCGTTGAAGACTGGGAAACTACGATTAATATCGACCTAAACAGTATTTTTTATGTCACTCGCAAAGCAGTCCCCTTATTGAAAAAATCCAAGGGCAACATGATTAATATGTCTTCCAATGCGGGGTTATTTGGCATGCCTCTTCGCTCTCCCTATGCTGCTGCAAAGTGGGCGATTATTGGATTAACCAAAACCTGGGCCATGGAGCTTGGCCCTTATGGTGTGCGAGTAAATGCTATCTGCCCGGGGAGCGTCAATGGCCCGCGTATTGACCGCGTTATTGATTTAGACGCAAAGACCAGAGGCGTCTCACCGCAGTCAATTCGCGATGTTTATTTACGTCAGAATTCATTGAGAGTCTTTGTCGAAGCAGAGAATATTGCGGAAACTATTGATTTTCTATGCTCTAAAGCAGCCCAACATATAACGGGGCAGGCAATTCCTATAGACGGACACACAGAGGGTTTATCCAATTGGTTGGATTGATCTGCAAAGGAACTTAACATTATTTTTAGGAAAGACTTATGAAAGCGGGATGGTTCGAAAAGTTTGGTGCTGCAGAAGACGTTATTCACGTGGGTGAGCAGCCAAAACCGACAGTCGGGGTGGGGCAAGTTTTAGTTAAACTAGCGGCCAGTGGAGTGAATCCTTCAGACGTTAAGAAGCGCGCCGGCGCATTTTCTCACTTGCTCGACAATGGGCTGGTGATTCCTCACAGTGATGGTGCTGGTACCGTTGAGGCTGTTGGCAAAGGTGTATCGGTGAGCCGAGTAGGTCAGCGAGTGTGGGTTTATCAAGCCCAATATGGACGCCTCCTAGGCACTGCCGCAGAATACATTAGTCTAGATGCTAATCGAGCCGTAGCCTTACCTGACAATACAGACTTTAGCGTTGGTGCCTGTCTAGGTATTCCTGCTATGACAGCACACAGGTGCGTTCACGCGGATGGTGATGTTAGAGGCAAAACACTATTGGTAACTGGTGGTGCAGGGCGTGTTGGCTATTATGCAATACAGTGGGCGAGGATGGCCGGAGCAACGGTTTTTGCAACTGCGAGTAATGCAGCAGACAAAGCCATGTGCCTAGAGTTAGGCGCTAGTCAGGTGGTGAACCACCGACAGCCAAACTGGGCTCAGCAGGTGTTGCAAGCAACTGAGGGTAAAAAAGTTGATCGCGTTATTGATGTTGAGTTTGGCGCCAATTTACCAGAAGTCCTAAAATGTATAGCCACCAACGGGGTGATTGCAACCTACTCATCCACGCAGGTGCCGCAACCCTCGATTCCTTTTTTAGATATGATGTACATGGACCTTACACTGCGCATGGTTATTGTTTACGCCATGCCTGAGGTAGCAAAAGCACAGGCAATCAATGATATAACTGGTGCTTTAGAAACAGAAACGCTGCAACACAGAATAGCCCACATAGTGCCTTTAGATAGTTTAAGTCAGGGGCATCAGCTTATTGAGCAGGGTGGATTTAGCGGTTGTGTCGTGATTTCTATGGAGTAATTCACAAATGATCTCAGTAAAGAAACTATGGACTAAATTATTGCTTTTATGCCTGCTAGTATTGGTTAGCGCCTGCAATGTAGGCCTAAACTCGGACTCCCTTGAGGGGCCTTTACTGCGATTGAATGATGCGTCTGTCTTTGAGGGACAACTATCTGAGAGCGGAATCACTGAGTCATTTTTGGGCGTGCCTTTTGCGCAGCCACCAGTGGGTGCGCTTAGGTGGGCACCACCACAACCATTACAAATGACCCAAGGTATTTATCAGGCTGATACATTTGCACCCGCATGCATGCAAGGGGATCATATTGCCAAGTGGTATCAAAACGTAGCCGCTGATTTCGGCGGAGATCCAACCCTAATAAAGCAACCCAAGGTCAGCGAAGACTGCCTATACCTTAACCTTTGGCGGCCAGTGCAAGATAAAGAAAATCCCCAGGCACTACCGGTGATTGTATATATCTATGGTGGAAGCAATAAAGCAGGCTGGTCCTATGAGCCTAATTATATTGGTCATAACTTGGCCGCAAAGGGCGTTATTGTGGTGTCTATCGCTTATCGTGTTGGTGTGTTTGGGTTTTTCTCTCACCCCTCACTCGTCCCGGCAAATTTTGGCTTGCTTGACCAAGTTGCTGCACTGCAGTGGGTCACTGACAATATTGAGAACATCGGTGGTGATTCACAAAAAATTACGGTGATGGGCGAGTCAGCAGGGGCCAACAATATAGACTACCTCATGGTCATGCCTTCTAGTAAGGGTCTCTTTTCTAAAGTAATTCATCAAAGTGGGGGCTCCTCTTTGACCAACCGCAGTGTTAGAAAGGCTCATTTGGCATTGGGCCATGTTTTTGCACAACAGACAGTAGGCGATGACGTCGATGATCCTATACGGGCAATGAGACAACTGTCTGCTGACACTATTTTACAGGCCGCCGACACAGTTTTTAAGAATCATTATTTTGATGCAGTGGTGGATGGACACAGTGTAAGGGAGTCCATTATGGACACCCTAAGAGATGGGAAAATGCATGCGGTTGATTTGTTAATAGGGTCAAACGATGATGAATGGTTAATGTATACGGGTGATCAACCTGATATAGAAGGTTGGTTGGATGCCGAGGTTGCACCATCAAGTGTAGATACATTACATACGATTTTGGCAGCTGAAACCGATGACCGGCGAAAATTGGATTTATTGCGTACTGCAAAATACTATGTCTGTCCTTCGCTGGTACTTGCTCAAGAGGTGTCCAATGTTGGACAAAGAGCTTGGGTATATCACTTTACCCGTCAACGCGAGGGTGATTTAGCCGCGACGATGGGCGCATATCATGGGGCAGAGCTGCCCTATGTTTTTGATACCCATGATGTTTGGTTGCCCACCGTTGAGGCTGACCATAGGCTCACTAAAGTCATGCAGAGTTATTGGGTAAACTTTGCTACCAACGGCAATCCTAATCAGTCAGACCTGCAACCTTGGCTTCCGTTTAAAAGTGACGCAAGAAATGTCCAATCCATTGGTGATACGCTTTACTCGTCGGAGCACCCCAGTCAGCCACTGTGTGCGTTTTTATCGCCCACATAAAATCAACAGATAAAAGAGACCCATTCCTATGATCTTATACAAAGGTATCAGCCATCCCGGACTTTGCGACGTCATGGGCCACATGACCACACGTCACTATGTGGCTATGTTTGACGATGCATCCTATCATCTGCTTTATACCGTCTTTGGTTGGACTGGAGCCCAGGCTAAAGCGGCAGGAAAAGGTTGGGCCGACGTTCGACACGTCATAGAGTATCAAGATGAGGTTGCCGAGGGTGACTTGCTAGAAATTACCGGCGCTCTTACTAAGCTGGGTAATAAATCGGTAACAGTACTTTACACCATGCACAATATTGGCAAAGGGACTGTCGCGGCAACATTAGAAAGCACTAGTGTCTTCTTTGACTTGAATGCAAGAAAAGCTATTCCCATGACTGCCGAAATGCGATCAGGGGCTGAGCCATACCTAGATACAGCCGAAAACTAGGGCATTAAGCTACTAGAGCTAAAGTACGATGACTTTAGCTATTACTTAGCAGAATAAACTCCGCGGTTACTTAATTTCCTACCTGCAAAATATAGTTGGCCACGGCCAGCTGTGTTTCTGCGTCCAGATAGTTTTGTGCTGGCATCTCTGGGTAATCAGTGCGCATGGGTGTTGGAGCATTAATGTACTGAACCAGTGCTTCGGGCCGATTGGCATACAGTGCTTGAATCTCTTGTACCGACGGGCCAATGAGTCTTCCAGCGTAGGCATGGCAACCCGTACAAACTCCCAGGTAAGCAATCTCGCCGCGCTCTGAAGGATGTATTACCCTCGGTTCTGCACCACCGGCCAACAGGTAGTTTTCAATGTCGTTGGTATTGGTAAAGTCGCAATCTGTAAAATCGCCGATGCCAACAGTTTTATAACGGTGGCGGTTAATAATGCAACTACCTTCGGTTGGTCCTATCTGAAAGATATCAATATCACCGGTATGCAATTCCGTTAAGGCAAAGGCCCTCACCGCATCAATAGTGTCATAGCCATTATTCAGCATAACGTTATCTAAAATCATCGCGCCATCTGCATTGGGGTCAGACTCAGGGTCTAACGTTAGATTATCTGCATTGCCGTGGTCAGTGATTAAAATGCCGGCAGTTTTATGGTTACTAATAATATTACCTTCCACCACCACATCATCGGCCGCCATAATTAAAATACCCGTACCGGCGGGTATACCAGCAACGGTGGAGCCTGGGGCGCCAAAGTTGGGGGTGTTGTTATCCATAATAAAATTATTTCGAATAATGACATCATAGGTATCTTTGACTGGCAGTCCTGGGGTGATAAACGCCAAAATACCGCCAGTATTGTGATGAGTATGATTGTGCTCAACAATCGCATGCCGGCTGTTTTCTATTTCAATGCCAGCAACGCTATCGAATACCTCGTTGTAGGCCACATGAATGTTATCGCTCATGCCAACATAGATAGCCGCGTCGGCAATGCCCGACACTACGTTGTGTTCAATTAAACCGTTCTTGCCCAGTTGGGGGAAAATTCCATAAATGCCTGTGTCGATAATGAGGTTGTTGCGAATCTCAAAATTATTGCCGGCTTGGCTCATAATGCCATTGCCCTTGTAGTCGATAATCTTGAAATTTTCGATAATGATGTTATTACCAGAATACAGAATGGCATCGTTAAGCGTCTTTAGACCATCAAGGGTTGCTCGCTCCCCTTCGACAATCACACCCAGTAAATGAATGTCATCTTTGTCGATATAAACCGTCTCTGAATAAGTGCCCGGCATGACCTGAATAGTGTCCCCTGGCTGAGCTAACTCAACCGCGGCTTGAATTAAGTCACCCGGGTTAACCACATGAGTCTTACCCTCAGTGGTTCGTAGTTTAACCGCACGGTTTGATGCAGTCTCCGTCGCCTGTTCATCCACATAGCCGCCAGCATAGCTTTTGCCACCGGCACTGCTGGTGATCGTTAGTGCATCATTACTACCGCCCAAATACCAACCGGCGGCAAAGGTAACCACTGCGAGACCAATAGCCAGACTGTTAAGTTTTTTCATGAGCATTCTCCATGTGTTTAAACGGCAGGCCAGAGGGCGCCTGCTTGGGTGTTGCTGGGGTAAAGCTCTCATCGCTGAGCGTTTTCATAAAGTCTACCAGTTGGTCAATTTCATTGCTGGTTAAATTAGGTTCTGATATATGCCAGTGTAACAATAAGTCTTCGCCTTTAGGCACTGCATGACCGCGACCACCGGTGTAAAACTCGGCTGCTTCACGCAGGGTCTTAAAACGCCCAGAGTGCATATAAGGCGCCGTTTGCGCAATGTTGCGCAGAGTCGGCACCTTAAAGCCACCGCGCAATACCTTTGAATTAAACGTTTGCTCTGCGCCAACATCTCGGGCTAATCCTTCAGGCTCGGGGGTGCCAATCACTGCCACCTGTTGGTTAGTGAACAAGGGCGGTGTGTGGCACTGGGAACAACGTGCAACAAACGACCTAAACACATTTAAGCCCGCTATCTCGTTGTCATTTAAAGCTTGATGGTAGCCGTGGGCATATTGATCATAGCGACTATTGAGTGACACCAGCGAGCTTTGAAAAGCCGTTAACGACGCAATCACATTATTAATGGATAAAGGCGTTTTTTGATTAGGAAACGCCTGCTTAAATAACCCCTTGTAAGCTGCTGCGCTATTCAGACTAGCCATTAATTGCTCTGGCGTATTACCCATTTCATGAGGGCTAAACAGAGGGCCAAGTGCCTGTTCTTCAAAGCTACTGGCGCGCGCATCCCAGAAGAAAGACGATAAAAACGTGCTGTTCCATAATGTGGGCGCTGAGCGAGATTGAACATGGCCGCCAATACCAACACTGCGCCCCATGGCATCGCTAAATCCTTGCTTGGGGTTGTGGCAGGTCGCACACGAAAGACTGTTGTCGGCAGACAATATGGGGTCAAAAAATAACAAACGCCCTAAATCAATCTGTTGCGGGCTAAAGCCATCGCGAGCTTTAGGCAGGGCAGTTTTCAGTCCACCAATTCCGCTATCTTGCAGAGAATCATAAAGTTGGTACATGTGGCGAAGAGAGCAACGGTTGTCGTCGCTCAAGCTAAAGCTAGGTGGGCAGGTGTCACGCAACTGAATGTCGGGTTCTGTAGCAAAGGTGCTCGACACCAATAAAAGGCCAGTGTATAAAACCCCCCAGGCACTTATCCAAGCACCATTTTGGCAGTTATAAAGTAAGGCTTTACCCATCGTCAGACCTGAGTCTTTGTTGTTATTACGCTTACCTCTAAGGGCGGGTAAGTCATGTTTGCGATAAGCCCCTATATTGCCATAGGTAAAGCTATAAATCTTTAGTGAGTGTTGGACGGGTGGTGACGGTCATGATTACTTAAAGTGGATAGATTAAGTCAAGTTAATGGCTCGACAATGGATGCAAAATGATTGGTTGTTTTTGTAGGCTAGCTAAGGCTTGTTAAATCCCCTCTCAATCTATACTTGTTCGTATAATTCTGACCAACATTTATTTAAGCGGACAAGCAATGAACTTTGATATTTCAACTCTAGGAAATCAAGCAAAATACCGATTACTTAATGGTGGCGTAACACCCAGACCTATTGCGTGGATTAGTACACGATCCAAAGACGGGGACGATAACCTTGCACCCTATTCTTTTTTTACAGTGGCCAGCTGCAATCCCCCCGTAATCCTCTATACACAGGTTACGCCAAGAGCCGGCCTTAACAAAGATACGCTCAAAAACCTCAGAGAAACGGGTGAATGTGTGGTAAACATTGTTAATAGCGACCTAATGGACATAATGAATGCTACCAGCGCCAGCCTTCCTATTGACCAAAGTGAGTTTTCTCATGCTGGGGTCGAGTATTGTGTCAGCCAAAAAGTATCAGCATTGTCGGTGAAGAAATCAACAGTTCTCTATGAGTGCAGGTTGAGAGAAACACTGTCTATTGGAGATTCAGCTGGGAGCGGTACAGTTGTGTTACTAGATGTAACCTCAGTTTACGTGCGTGATGATTTGTATAGTGATGGCATCATCAACCAAGCGCGTCTTGATTCTGTTGGCAAGATGGGTGGGGATGGCTATTACGTATCCGCGAAATATGTAGAGATCGACAGGCCCTAAATACGTTTATTCGGTTTCGCGCTGCTAGTTTTTTCGTCATGAAGGTCAATGGATTATCTTTCAATTAGTTCGATAAGTTACTTTCTGGGGCCGGTTTCATTTACTCGACACTGGTGAACCTATAGTAGAATGTAAATGGGAAGAATTAAAACTATTTGAATCTACTGGGGCGACTTAACTCGCCTTACTCTTGGAAACCTAAAGTATATAAAATAAAAAGGGATAGATTATGAAAACGCTGCAAAAATTTATAATGCTCGCCTTGCTATGTTTGCCCTCACTATCGATAGCGGACCATCATGAAGGGGACAAGAAAACACGGATTATCATTCAGGCGGACGGTGAATTAGATTCTAAAAAGCTCGCAGACCTGATGCTTCGGGTCCATGAGAATGTCGATACTGACGGGAATGTTAACGTTGAGATGTTGGTCGATGATGAAGGGAACATTGAAGTCGAAAAAGCGCACGTAATGATACTGGATGGAGAGCCGATGCAAGGGTTACATAGGATGAGTAAACCGCATGGCATGCATGGCATAATTGGGATGGCGCCAGGGCAGGAAATGACGCCAGCTGTTGCCAAGTGTGTGCTACAAAGCCTAGGAAAAGTAAATAGCGACGCAGCTGCAATGTTGTTACACAAGGCGTGTCGCGCCTTAGATCGAGATGCTAGATAAAAGGAGCGGTGCGCAGCCGAGGCAGTAATATCTGCAAACTGTACTGGCGGTGCGGGCACGGTGAGTCGGTCCAGTATTTCAGTCAGTAGCTTCCTAGTGCAGCGAAGGATTGTATTTACATATTGTCCATGACCGTATCATGGCGGTGACAGTGCGCGCAGGATATGTCAGCGGCTTTAAGTATTTCAAGCGCTTTGAGAAAACCAGCATCTTCTAGGTGAGGCTTCCCTCTATTATATTCGCGACTTCTCACCCGCGTTTGTCATAGACACCAACCAACTGACGACTCAAGGCCAACAGTTGGCCGTTGGGGTGAAATATTTTCGCCTCAGTGTGAGCGTAGCCAAAATCAGCTTGTATCACATCACACTCGTAAAATAGGTAATCTTCGGCATCCAGTGGCTCACGCGGTTGAATAAATTCAAGGTTCCAAGTAATAGAACTGGTCGGCGCTGGCTTGTCTAACATTGGCATTACTGCCGGAGGCCATGCGTCAATGAGGCAGAGCATAGCGCTATCATCAAGTGGTTTTGACGGTTCTCTAAAGCGCATCCATCCAGCCAGTCTTGATTGTTTGGTTCCACTACCAGGCAAGCTGCCATCGGTAATACGCAGATCAAAATATTGTACAAAGTCTGGTGCCAAGCCTTTAATAAATGGAAATTGCATAGCTTCAGATAAACTTTTCTCGGCGAACACGGGTTTATGGGCAACCTGAATGGCCGATTGTCGCTGTGCACTAAAGCAGGCCACTATTTGAGTTTTTACTTGGCCATCTTGTAGTAACTGACCTTCAACTTGAAAGACAGATTTCCCCTCAGACAGCACGCGATGAGTAAATACGCAGGGTTGATCTAAAATAACGGCACCACAAAAATGGATATTGATGGTTCTAAGGTCACGGTCGGTGAGACCTGTTTGTTGTTCTATATGAGTTAAAACAAGGGCCGCAGTAAGACCTCCAAAGGCACTTCTACCTTGACCCCATTCACTATCAATAGGGAATATTGAAACCTGTCTTACTTTATCTTGGTAATACTCGAAGTCCATTTTTGCACCTTGTACTATTGAAAAATATTTAGGGCCTCGAAGGATAGCAATAAAGAGGGTAAAAGCTATACCTTTAGGCATCCTTTCGTGCACTCCTAATTAGAAAATACATATATACTGACCATAAAAAAGCCACCCTCAAAGGTTATCTATGACAAGTTTATTTTCCCAATCTCTAAAATTACCCTGTGGTGCAGAACTGCCAAACCGTCTCTCTAAAGCGGCGATGACTGAAGGGTTAGCCACTGCTGATGGCGTACCAACCGATGAGCTAGCGCGCCTTTACGGGTTGTGGAGTGATGGCGGAGCAGGAATGTTATTGTCGGGCAATATTTTGATCGATAAAGATCACCTTGAACGCCCGGGCAATGTAGTTATAGACCGGCCGCCTAGCCAAGAAATGCATGATGCATTAGCGCGCTGGGCAACCGCGGGAAAGCGCAATGGCAACCAGTTTTGGGCGCAGATAAGTCATGCTGGGCGACAGACACAAAAAATAATTAATGCTCACCCTAAGGCACCTTCGGCGGTAAAACTGGGTTTGCCTGGAGGTCAATTTGGTGAGCCAGTTGCCCTAACTATTGATGAGATAGAGGATATTGTTGAGCGTTTTGGCGTTTGTGCAGCGGCGGTGAAAGAGGCTGGTTTTACGGGTGTTCAGGTGCACGCTGCCCACGGATATCTGTTGTCTCAATTTTTAAGCCCTCGAAGTAATCAGCGTACCGATGAATACGGTGGCGATTTGGCAAATCGTGCTCGGGCACTATTGGCGGTGGTGGCATCGGTAAGAGCGGCGGTGGGCCCTGATTTCCCTGTGGCGGTAAAACTTAACAGTGCAGATTTTCAAAAGGGCGGTTTTGCCTTTCAGGAGAGCTTGCAGGTTGCGCAATGGTTGCAGCAGGCGAGCGTTGACCTTATTGAAATATCGGGTGGCACATACGAACAGCCCAAATTACTTGGCATGACCGGTATGGAAGAGGAAGAACAACAAGATGTGGCGCAATCGACGATGATGCGCGAGGCCTATTTTGTGGATTTTGCGGTCGCTATGCGTGAGAAGGTTAGTGTGCCATTGATGGTTACTGGGGGTTTTAGGCAGCGCGCGGCAATGGAGCAAGCGATCGAGAGTGGCAGTGCTGATCTGATAGGTATAGGTCGTCCGATGTGTGTCATGACCGACGCACCAAACCAATTGATGTCAGGGTTGTCCGAACTGCCGCGTTATGAAGCATCACTTTCATTATTTCCCAAATGGCTGGGCTGGTTGGGTAACCTTAAAATATTGCGAGCGATGGCGGGTTTTTCTGTGCAGTATTGGTACTATGGCCAGATCGATGCCATCGGCCGAACTGGCTCGCCAGACCTCGGGTTAACGGTATTTGAAGCCACTAAACAAACCATGGCTTTGCAGAAAAAACTGACAAAAAAGTAGACTTTTATTGAGCTGGGATCTTTCCACAGGCTTGGTTGGCTGGCACGGCAATATCCATTAGCGTTGGGCTAGGCAGTTGCAAGTTCGTCATAAAGTCTACATAGGTTTTTTTGTCCGCGAGTTGAAGTCGTGGATTATGCTCTTTTTCTTCTCTTATGGTGCTGGTTGTCCAGCCCTTATAGTCATGACCTGGGTACACGACCGTATCTTCGGGCAGGGTGAGCAGACGCTGAAAGAGACTATCATACTGAGCATCAGCATCGCCGTTTTGGAAGTCTGTGCGCCCAGTGCCACGAATTAACAAGGTGTCCCCAGTAAATAATATGCCTTGTTTAGAAGCATAAAAACTATAGGAATCGTCTGTGTGGCCGGGGCTGTAAATCACCTCTAGGTGAATGTCTCCTATATCTATTAGGTCACCGTCACTAAAGGCTGCAGACACGCAGTCAGCTAAAGTTTGGATACCCATCATGGTTTTACAGTTGGTTTGATCTCTTAGAGCACCTAAACCTGTTATGTGATCAGCATGGGTGTGAGTATCTATAGCTAATGCTAGCGTCAACCCTAGTTGATTAATTAACGACAGAGTCTCTTGGGTTTTTTCCAGAACAGGGTCTATGAGCAGAGCCTGTCGGGTGGTGTTATCTCCAAGCAGGTAGCTGTAAGTAGATGATTCACTGTGAAATAGCTGCCTAAATATCATCTCTATACCGCTCCTTTAGGATAGTCCATTAACCAGGGTGATGGCGATCATAGCAAGCACTGCCCCTGCGAAGGTTCTCTGCAATTGAATACCCGCAATTTTTTTAGCCAGGAGCCTCCCAGTTAGCATTCCCAATAGTCCTCCTAAGCATATTTGAGAGAGCAGTGTCCAATCTAAACTCGGGTTTGTCATAACAAAACTCGTAAATCCTGAGGCGCTAATAACGCTGATAATTAATAGTGACGTTGCCACCGCATGGAGCATGGAAATGCGGGTGGTAAATAATAAGGCCGGTACAATTAAAAAGCCTCCACCAACCCCAAATAGACCACTCAACAAACCGACCAACAGACCGCAAACAATGAGTCCAAAAAAACACTTTGAGCTCAAATTGAAGCTTCCATTTTGGTTGAGTCGGCATAGTGGATCTTGGGTGTTTTCACCACTCACATTGATTGACCGCACTATTCTGGCTTTTTCTGGGGAGTGCAGAGTTTGTCTCCACATAAGAAGAGCGACAATAGAAGCTAGGGTGCAAAACCCTATGAGTAATAGTGTGGGAGGAAGTTGACGGCCAAGCTCTTTTCCGAGGGGCGCAATAATGGCGCCACCGCTACCCAGAGCCAATGCGGGAACCCATAAAATAGATTTACTCCGCCAGTTGCTGAGGGAGCCGATCAGAGCGCTAGCTGCGACTGCTCCTAGAGCAATACCAATAGCTTCATTAATAGAAAGATCGAGGAACAAAATTAACAGAGGCACCGCAAAAATTGAACCACCAGCTCCTGTAAGACCAAGCACTAACCCTATTATGAGCCCGATAAAAATAGCCACGTTAGCTAGTTCCAGTCTGCGTGTTCCAAGGCATTCTTATTAGTATCATGGCCATGCCACAGCTATTGGTGGCACCGGCAAATACCAGACCACCGCCAACAAAGGCTGAAAGGGCATAAAACCAGGGGTGGACTAGTAGTCCAGACAGAACCCCTAGTACCACCAGCGCGCCGGAGGTAATTCGAACCTGTCTTTCCAAGGAAATTATAGTGATGTCGCCCTTGGTGACTGACATCCCGAGTTGCTTTAGAGCGTTAAGACCACCATCGATGATAACAAGTTGAGACTCTAGCTCTTCTTGAAGTTGATTGGCGGCCTGCACTGCGCGCTGTCCACTAGCGCAGAGCAGATAAATAGGTTGTGTTGGCTCATGATTTTGTTGTTGAAGGTAGATCTTCAATTCTGAGGCTTTAAGGTCCTGAACTGGGTAGTGTGCGCAATCCTCTAAACGTTCAGTATTAACTTCAGAGTGAGTGCGCAGGTCAACAATACGTAGCTTGTCTGCAGACTCTTGTCGAAGTTGTTTAAATGCGTGTGCAGAAATATGCTTTGTTGATTGATTCATGTTAGGCCTCTAGCTCTGGGCAATAAATAGATTGTAGCACCTTAATAACCAGCATTGCTTGGTCACCACAGGGACTGTAATAAATGGTTTGAGCCTCTCGTCGGGTTTGTACTAGCCCAGCGCTTCGCAACGATGCAAGATGCTGAGATAGAGCCGACTGGCTGAGTGGTGTCATGGCATTAAGCTCGCTAACAGATAGTTCGGTATTAATTAGAGAGCACAGGATCATCAAACGGTTCTCATTGCTCAGCTGTTTTAGCAGATCCGACGCTTCCTTGGCGTGCCCTTGAAGTTCCTGAAGATTTGACGATTGAATATCGAGCATTTTAGTGACCAGTAGGTTAATATTAGACCATGGTACATTAGATAAATCTAATGTACAAGTTTTTATTTTTCTCAAAGAGGCTACTGAATTGAATTTTGTTAACGAGTTCTCTTGCTGCAAGGAAGATTAAATGAGAATGAGATTCTTTTTACTAATTTTAATAACAGCATTTACGAGTACGAACATTCCCCGGACCTATATCGATCAGCGCTCTTTATAGGTTGCCAGGACAAATGGTGTCGGCATTGGGGGTTTTATAGGCCATTTCTAATGAAATAAAAAAAGGGGCCGTTACCAGTTCCCAATAGATACATGTAAATTGTTAGTGTTATCCCCTAAGGCTAAAACACCAATCGCATACCGATCGTTGCGGACCGTGCTTTATTAGGGCGGGCACCCTTAGGTTGGCGTGCAATGATATCTGCTTCATCTGTTATGTTTTCTAGCCTTAGGTATACACCTAAGTTGTCATTGACTTGATAATTGCCGACCAGATCTAACACAGTGGAATCGTCAGTTTTTTCAAAATCAACGCAACTTGCCTTTACGCAGACTGCATCAACATAATTAAGATTTGCATTAACGCGGTAAGGACCATTCTCTAAACCCAACGCTAGAGCTAATTGAGTTTCTGGAATATATGGGATCGGATCACCTTTACTAACATCACCGAAAAACTCGCCGTCGAAGGTGCTGTCAAACTCTGCATCTGTGTATGTGTAGGCAATCGATACTGGCATAGTAGTGCTGTCAGTTAGCTGATAACTGTTAGTTAATTGAAACTCCAGTCCGCGAACGGTTGCTTTACCGCCATTAAATTGGTCGCCAATATCACAATCACTTGTGCTTGAAGATGCGGTGCATTCACCCACCAAATTTTCGTAGTCACTAGCAAAGGCAATCAGCTCAATCAGTAAGTCAGCTTGCTGATAACGCCCGCCAAGCTCTACATTAACAGCCTGCTCTTCTTCAACGCCGCTGGTGGTGGTTGGTGTGCCGAATCCATTGTACGCGCCAGCTAACAGTGACAGTTTATCATTTACGTTATAGAGCACACCGATGCTAGGCAATACAGCGGTAACACTATTCTGCTTTAGGCTTGGCGTTGTATTGCGTGGAAGAGCACTCCAGTCCCGACGCCCCAGCTCAATATCTTCAAAACGCACACCGGGCGTCACAATAAAGTTACCGAAGGTAATATCATCTTTAATGTAGATAGCTAATGCTTCTGCCTGGACAACACGGTTGCTTTTATTGCCACCGGTTACCCCTATGGAGTCTAAGATTAAGGTTTGGTCGACCTGAGTGTATTTGTCGGAGCGTTGCAAACGATCTTCTTCATCTTGGTGATACCTGAAACCCACTTCGATATCGTGAGATGTTAAATTGCCGTCTAGTAACCAATCAAATTTGACCGACACCCCACGTGAATAATAACCGCGATTATTATCTTTAATGGCTATGTCGCCTGCAGCGCTATCGCCGCCCAATAAAATAGCCTGCAAGGCTAAATCAGAAGATGCAGTAGTCCCCTTATTAATGTCTGAAATAATTTTCTCGGGACCGACACCACCCAATTTATCAAGCTTGTACCAGCTTCTAGCATGATCATTATTATAGACAGTAGTGGTCATATTTAAACTATCACCTATGGAGAAATCATGTCGCAATATCAGCTGTTTATGCTCGGTAGTCATTAAGTCGTTTTGTGATACGGAGTAACGACGGTAAGGGTCTCGATCAAAGTCAGTATCAGTAATGCCTAAATAACTTTGGTTAGAGTCTTGTTCAGCGTACTGATATTTCAGTTCAAATGCATGGCGAGAATCAAAGGGAGCGTACCCTAACTTCAAGGTGTAGTCTTTGATATCTAAACCGGTACCGCTGTTACTGCCGTCAATTGATTGGAACCCATCACTCTTCCACTGATGAGTTTCTATCAAATAACCAAAACCATCACTATTAGTAGAACCATAAGCCGCATGCACTCGTGTTGTGGAATTGCCACCGGCTTCGGCAACGACCTTACCTTCAGTTTCCTCTGGGATAGGTGTAGAGATCATGTTAATTGCACCACCAATGGTGTTGGGACCTTCGGTAATTGCGGCAGGACCTTTCAATACTTCGACGCTATACATACGACCGGCTGTAGGAAAATAGTACGCGCTTGATGCGGCATAAGGTGCTGGGGCAATAGGTACTCCGTCTTCCAGCAGCATAATGCGGCCGCTGCGTTCGGTTTGTACTCCGCGAATACCAATATTAGGTCGCAGGCCATAACCGTCTTCAAGCTGCAAATTAACACCAGGTACCTGGCGCAAGATTTGTTGTATGTCGGCGTAGTTGAATACTTCTAGCTCTGCGTCAGAAATAAAGTGAGCAGAACCAGCCACTGTGCTGGCTCGATCTTTATTGCCAACAATAGTTATCTCTTCAAAAAATTCTGATTTTTCAGCGTGATCTGCGTAGGTAAACGAGATGCTAAAAGAGGCTATTACTGCCACATAAATAAGTGAAATACTGACGTGTTTAAACATATTCATTCTCTAAAACTGAAATTTTGTTAATGATAAAAAGCTACAAACCACAGTCTGAAGGGACGTTTGTACGCTTCACAGATATTTTACCCAGTTTTATCCTTAATGCAAGTAGTTCTCATTATCATTATCATTAGTATCATTGTTATTGCTAATAAAAGGATTGAGTTCCACTCACCAAGTTAACTACACCTAAAAAAATGGCCGATTATGATTCCTGAATGTGATCCCATAAACACTAAAATTATTTGTCAGATTGTTAATATATATTGGTAATCGCTTTGACTTTTGTCGGCAAGGGATCAAGCAATCTTGGGACAAATTATGGGTCGTACCTTCTTGGCGTCACAAATATCAAAGGGATTGACAGCGAATTGCCAAATAATGTCTATACAGACAGGGCTAACTATTTTTCATTAAACTAATAAAAAATTCATTTTATGACCGTGACTAGAGGGTCAATAATTGAGTGTATAGTGATATAGATTTGTTGGCTTAGGCCTAATAGGATTATTATCTAGAAAAATGATGCGGACATACAGTTATCATCGCAAGCCAACTAACGTGTTCGCCAAAGGAATAACCATGAGAAAGGCTGTTGCATCCCTGATACTTATAATTTTTACCTGTGTTGCCAATGCTGATTTTCCGCATACTTATATTGATCAGCACCCACTTAAAACGGTTACTGCAAATAATATTGAGATTTCCTATCGAGAAATAGGTCAAAGAGAAAACCCCAAGGTGCTTATGATTATGGGTCTGGGAGCCTCCAATCGGGTTCATGGTGATTATTTAGTGCGAGGCATTGAGCAAGCGGGTTACCACGTTTTAATATTTGATAATCGAGACACGGGTGGTTCAACTCGATTTAATGATTGGGGGCAACCTACCATATGGTTACAATTGCTAAAAAACAGACTGGGTTTAAGGGTTAATACACCCTATACACTGGATGATATGGCAGCAGACACCGTCGGTCTTATGGATGCTGTTGATTATAAAGATGCGCACGTTGTTGGGTTTTCCATGGGGGGTATGATCGCGCAAAAGGTGGCAGCGCAGTACCCCGAAAGAGTGCGTAGTTTAACATCTGTCATGTCAACGACCGGTGCCAAGCATCTCCCTCAACCAACCAAGGAGGCTCGAAAGGCATTGGCGAGCTTGGCATCTGGTGCAGCGGCAGATGAGCGCGCCAAAGCGTTGAGTGAACGTGGCTTTTATCTGGATTCAATGCCTCGGCAGTATATGGCGATATTAGATGCAGGGGATCGCACCGCGGAAACGTCAACCATTAAAGTCCGGACATTGGTAATACACGGTGCAGAAGATGGCCTGATACCGCCCCTACATGGGCAGCATACGGCGGAGGTTATCAAAGGCTCTGAGTTGGTTATTTTCCCAGTGATGGGTCACAACATTCCAGATGAGGTTCTGCCAAAATTACTTTCGCGGATTACCTCTCACATGAAATCGATAGACCTTTTCGGACTCCAGCGTGAGACTCAGTATTAACCAATAGATTGAGAAAATTATGTATTACGGAGAACGGCTCAATAGTATTAGCCACCTAGTGGGCGCAGCATTGGCCTTAGTTGCATTAGGTTCACTCTTAACGGTTAGTGTTCAGACAGCAGACCCCTGGATGATCGCCAGCTTCAGTATCTTTGGCGTTTCGTTGGTCTTGCTGTATACCATATCCACCCTCTACCACAGTTTTCGACCAGCCAAATTAAAACGCCTATTTCAGCTATTTGACCACATCGCAATTTATCTATTGGTTGCAGGCACCTACACGCCCTTCATGCTAGTTAGTATGCGGGACGGCAGTGGCTGGTGGATCATGGGCATCATTTGGGCGTTGGCGGCAGTCGGCATCTTGACCGAAATATTTCTATCAGGTCGTCGGGTAAAAGTCATTCAGTTGACCACGTATCTGGCTATGGGTTGGGCCTGTGCTTTGGATTTCTCTGGTCTTAAAGCAGCGATGAATGATGTCGGCTTTAACTGGTTAGTGGCTGGAGGTGTTGCCTATACCACAGGTGTTATTTTTTATGTCGTCGATAAAACCTGGCATCTAAAGCATGCCCATGGGGTTTGGCACTTTGCTGTATTGGCCGGCTCAACAGCTCACTTTATTGCAATAATTGGTTATGTCCGTTAGTCCATTTAGTGGACTGGTGCGATATCTTCTTCCGCATGCAAAATTGTTCCGACAGGTAAGGCTGCGGCCTGCAATGTGCTTTGCACTTTGTATTCAGCGGGTAGGGCAGGAATAGTTAATACTCGCCAAATACTCATTACACCCATGCCTAAAAGGCTGGCGGCCAGCAGTACGAAAAAGCTTTTTAGGCCAAATATCTGAAGCCAAAATACAGCTGTTACCGGGCCGGTAATTGAAGTAAGCCCAGCGATTAGAATAATAGTGCCACTTGCAGGTACGATTTCGGCTGGCCGCAGGTGGTCATTAGTGAACGCGACCACGATGGAATAAAGAGATAAAGAGCAGCCGCCAAATAAAAACGTTAATCCATACAACCATAGAGAGGCTTCGTTAATAAAGCTAATTAGTAAGGCGACAAAGACACCAGCCAAACATGAGAAGCCGATCACCCATCGACGATCTATCATGTCTGAAAGTTTGCCCAGAGGCCATTGCAAAATCATTCCGCCTGCCATCATAGAGCCCATAAAATTTGCCACCTCGGCAACGGTAAAGCCGAGTCTTGTGGCATACACGGCACCCATTCCGAACAGCATGCTGGACACCCATTGTGAGACGATAATGGCAATCACGCCGACACGGGTACGGTACCAAAGATGACTCATGGAAACCCGCTCCGTTTCTTCAATGGGCGGCGTCGGTACTATGGAAAGTAAAATAGGCACGGCCGCGACGCTAACCATAACCGAGATCAAAATAAACAAGGTAAATCCAGCTGGATCGGCAAGATTTAACATAAACTGACCCGCGCAGATGCCCGCCAGCAATATGGTGGTGTAAATTGACAGGATCTGCCCACGATTAGCATTGTTAGATGACTGGTTCAGCCAGCTTTCAGAGACCACATAGATGGTTGAAAAAGCAAATCCAGTCAGCAGTCTCATCACTGCCCACATCCAAGGATTAACAAACAATGCATGGATTAAAATAGTTACCGAAGCGACAGCCGATAATGCCGCAAAAATACGGATGTGCCCGACCCGTTGAATCAGTTTTGGGGTGAGCTGTGATCCGGCTAGAAAGCCCGCGAAATAGCATGACATTAGCAGTCCGATGGACATATCATCAAAGCCCTCTAACGCTCCACGCACGCCCAGCAAACTGCCCTGTACGCCAACGGCTAGGCCAATAAGAGAGAGGCCTACAAAGAGTGGCCAGATAGCAACAACGGTTCGAACGGGCATGTTAAAAATGGCTCCATGAATTTGGCGCCAATGTACTCTTAATAATGGCTATTTCAAAGCACTATTTTTACTTTTATTAGAGAAAAAAGGAAATTATGTATTAGGTTAATTTGAGCTGCTTTTGGCGTTTAAAATTTTCTTTTATTAGTTGCGAATTTGGGCCTGACAGGGTTTGGTATTCTCTACTGGGTTGCGTTCCCTAAAAGCATATTCACCAGCATGTCTGCATGGGTTTCGATGACACCTTCATTGCGTGGATTGAATCCGAATTGGCCCTGCCCATTAAAGTCTATTTAAAGAGCATACCCACTGATTAACTATAACCCGACTCCCTGCCTTTCAGTCATTCCTTGTTCCGGTTCTTGGTAATCGGTATCCTGCACCTCTTATTGTCCAACTTGGATTTACTATGGCCTCAGTGGCTTGGTCGTTGATAGAACAGCAGGTTAGAGCTTGGCTTGAGCAGTTTGTTGTAGGGCTCAATTTATGCCCTTTTGCAGCACCCGTGGTGTCCTCCGACGGGCTGAGGATAAAAGTGTGCGAGTCCACTGACATAGAACAGATTATGCAAACTTTTCTGGCTGAGTTGGATCTTATTCAGAGTACCTCAGAGTTGGATGTCACCACTACTTTATTGGTCATCCCCAATGCATTGAGTGACTTTGACGATTATCTCGATGTTATTGATCTCGCTGAAGCACTTTTAAGTGATGCGGGTTTAGAGGGTACTATCCAGTTGGCCAGTTTTCATCCGAGCTATCAATTTGCTGAAGAGCCTGCCGAGTCTGCCAGTCACTTCAGTAACCGCTCTCCCTATCCGTTGATTCATTTTTTACGCGAAGACATGATGGCTCGCGCCTTGGGTAGTTTTTCTAATCCGGAGACCATTCCGATCAAAAACATCAGTATCCTTGAGTCTATTGGTCGAGAGGAAATTGAACGGCGTTGGAAGAATATAGCGGGGGATGTTACTAAGTGAAAGATTACGATGTCATTGTTATTGGGGGCGGTGCCGCGGGATTATTTTGCGCTTTTACCGCAGGGCAGCGGGGTCAATCCGTATTGGTGCTCGACAGCAGCAATAAGGTGGGCAAGAAAATACTGATGTCTGGGGGTGGACGCTGCAATTTTACCAACTTGGATACAACCCCTGAAAACTTCCTTTCTAGCAATCCACATTTTTGCATTTCAGCGTTAAACCGTTACAACCAATGGCAGTTTATCGATTTAGTTGAGCGACATCAGATTCCTTATCATGAGAAAAGCCACGGTGAATTATTTTGCGATAACTCATCAAAAGATATTCTAAAAATGTTACTCGATGAGTGCGCCGCAGTCGGGGTAGTCATTGAGACTAAGGCGATGATTAGCCAAGTTGAAGTTTGTGACGAGGGTGGTTTTACCCTGTCAGTGAAGGAAAAGCATTTCCAGTGTCGGTCTTTAGTCGTTGCCTCTGGCGGCCTATCCATACCAACCTTAGGGGCTTCAGGGTTTGGCTATGACATTGCCGAACAATTCGGGCTCAATTTACTGCCGCGGACTGCTGGATTGGTACCCTTTACTTTCAGTGATTGGGTAAAAGATATCAGCGAGGCCAATTCTGGGTTGTCCGTCGATGTTGAAATGTCAGTCAATGGTATGAGCTTTCGAGAGAATTTACTGTTTACTCATCGCGGCATCAGTGGTCCGGCAGCTCTACAGTTGTCCAGTTATTGGAAGCCGGGGCAATTTATTAGCGTGAATTTATTACCTGATCAAAATGCTCAGGCGCTATTGCTAGAGCTTAAACAGTCTAACCCAAAGAGTCTGTTGAGAAGTTTATTGTCCCCTCTACTCTCAAAAGGGCTCACTCAGTCATTGGAAAGTATTTATTGGGCTATTTATGCTGACACTGCGATTGCAGAAATTCCTAACGGAGTGTTGCAGTACATTGCCGATACATTAAGTAACTGGCAATTAAAGCCTTCTGGTACAGAGGGTTATCGCACCGCCGAGGTCACATTGTGTGGTGTTGACACCGATCACATTTCATCCAAGACCATGGAATGTAAAACTCAACCGGGTCTTTATTTTGTGGGCGAAGTACTTGATGTTACCGGTCACCTGGGTGGGTATAACTTTCAGTGGGCCTGGGCTTCTGGTTATGCGGCAGGGTGTTACGTATAGCGCTATTTGCGGTTTGACTTGGCTTTTCGACGCCGCGCTGCGGCCTTGTCTAAGCGCGATTTTTCACGTTCTGCTTTACCTTCTTTTAACACAGCCACTTGCTGCATCTCTGCTTTAATGATTTCAGGTGTTTCAAACCCCAAAGGCCCTAACAAGCCAGCGCGTAATTCATTAATAAAGATGGTTGAGACACGTTCTAAATCGACGCGTCCACCAGCTCTAAGACAGCCGCGTTGAGCACCAATAATCTCCAGCAGCGCGATTTCAGTTCGCGGTAATTCCTCGATATTAAATCGTTCTCGCAGACGCTGAGGGTATGCCTCGAGCAGGAATTCTGCGGCAAAAAATGCCAAATCTTCATAGCTCACCGCGGTATCTTTAATGGCGCCAGTAGTTCCTAGACGATAGCTACCTTGAGGATTTTCTATCTTCGGCCAGAGAATGCCTGGTGTATCCAGCAGCATGATTCCGTTGCGAAGGTTAATCTTTTGCTGACCTTTGGTAACTGCTGGTTCATCACCGGTTTTGGTAATGTGCTTTCCTGCCAGACAGTTAATTAACGATGACTTACCAACATTGGGGATGCCTGTCACCATGACCAAAGTGTTGCGACCTTCTTTTTGTGGGCTCAGCTTGTTAATCAGGTCAATAATTTGCTTGCTCGGGTCATGATTTTTTAAATCCAATGGCAAAGTCTTGGTGTTCGCCTGTTGCTCAAAATAATCCTGCCACTGCTTGGTAATATCAGGGTCACCCAAGTCAGTTTTATTAAGTAACTTGATGTGGGGCTTGTCGGCACTCAGCTCTTGAATAAACGGATTTGAACTACTGAAGGGAATACGAGCGTCTAGAACTTCAATCACGACATTAACCAGAGGCAGAGCCTCGATCATCTCGTTGCTGGCCTTGCGCATATGACCGGGATACCACTGGATAGACATGATTAACTCTTTTGATCGACGGCGAATTCTTTCGGAAGACGAGTATTTTCGTGGTGTCACCCTTCAAAAGCAAGTTTTACTCACCAATAAGGGTTAGATTAGATGCCTTGAGAGAATGAAAAGCAGAGTCTAAGCTTATTCACCAGGCCTGTAGCGGCGTTCTATTTTTGATTCCCGTAGGGACGAATCAAATAGAGGGTCATGAAGAATTTCGTTGGCATAATCCTCGGCTTGATCAGCATAGTGAGGTGAGTTTTCGTTCAGCGTGGCTGATCCGTATTGGTGAACCCCACGCACCTTTAATTCTCCTCGGGCATCCCAAGAAACCTGGTAATAAAGTCCATCACCGGCTACATTGGTGAGGAATGCATCTCCCTCCAGACGCCTGCCATAAACAGCTCTCAACGTGTCTGGGCCGCCAGCCACTGGCATATTAAGATCACCGCGAACATGTCGATTCACTTCACCCCAAAGTGGGTCAATACTGCCGGTTGTCTCGATTAATAAATCAGTACAGCGAATAAGTTCGTCCAATGCCTTGGGAGCAGAGTCACCCTTTTGTTCGGACAACCACTCACCGCCCAAAACGCAGGCACTGAGCGCCGCACCACGGTTATTGAGGTCAGTGGACAGATCCCAGTTGGCAATGAGACCCTGCGCCGCTTGATAGTTTTGTAAAGTCTCGGTCTTTATATCGCTAAGATCGGTGCTCGCTGCCTTTTGTAAATAAGCGTAAGCACGAGAGTTAACACTGTATTTCTTATCGTGTTTGATGTCATAAAATTGCTGTTCTGAGATGGAATCGAGTGCTGCCAGTAGCTCCAGTCCACGGTCGGCACGATTGGTCATTCTAGTCGGAAAGCCGTCCTCAATACGGTAGTCATCTTTGTTGGGATTGTCGGCTTCCGCGCTAACGCGAAAAGGCGTTTGATTGGCACTGTGCAGATAGCCTGAGGTTGGATTAATTACCTGTGGCAGATCATCAAACGCCATATAGTCTTTCCAGATCAGACGGCTATCATCACCCGGTAAATATTGTGTCCAGTCATAACTAGGCAGCCGTTTAGGCGTCAGGGAATTGTGCACAAACATAGTATTGCCGTCGCGATCGGCGTAGACAAAATTAAAGCTGGCAAAGGCCTGCATACGCAAAGCATCGCGCCACTGGTCAAAATTTTGCGCCTTGTTCATCGCGAGCCACTGTTCCAGTTGACGCACTTCACCCATACCAGCATAACGCACTGCATAGGTGCCGTGGTCATTTTGAATCACAGGTCCATGAACTGATCTCAAGCCGACCTGAGTCACCGTCCAAGAGAGGAAGCCGAACAATTTAACCTCAATATCGATATCTTTCGCTTCCAATGTTTTCCATTCGCCGTCCAACTTGTAACGCATGAGGTCATTGGGGTCCATATCTAGGACATAGATATCGACTAAGTCAGGTTTGTTGACGGTAGCACCCCAGCCGAGATTTTTAGTAAAGCCAACGCCGATAGTGGCGCTACTAGGAAACAGACCGCCCATCACGTCAAGGCCTTCATTACTTTGAATGTGAGCCTCGTACCATGCCAAAGGGCCGGTAGTGGGCTGGTGGGAGTTGATAGCCAAACGGGTCGCACCATCTACAGTAAAAGGCGCTGCGACAGCAATCGCATTCGAACCCACAGGCAGGTCACTGATAGTGACACCTTCAGCTATCGGCCGCGCCTGACGGCCTCGGTCAGCAGGACCACGACTAATAGCACGCTGTCGTTCAGGTTCAAATAACTCCATTAGTGATGCATCAAACCCGTAGAACAACAAATGACGCAGCATATAGCCGGCAACAACGTCCTGCCCCGTGATGGGAAAAATTGATTGATCGGTCTGCTCTGGATGCAAGGCCGCGTAGTGATTTATGCCATCGACAAAGGCATCGATCCAAGCATGAGTCTCAGATTTTAATTGGGTTTCATAATCCGATTCAATCGTATCCCAAATACCCAACCATTGAACCAGAAAGTCGACTGTTGCAGCCTCTTTACCATTAATTGCGGCATTGGTGCCCCGATAAAATGGGACGCTGTCATGGATAATTTTCCAGTTGTCTTCGGCTTGTGCATAGGCAAAGCCAAAGGCCGCGTCTACATCGCGCTCGCCAATAATATGGGGTACGCCTAAGTGGTCCCGCTCGATCACAACATTATATTTGACGGCAAGGCTTAGAGTCTCTGAGGGGCTAAATTTTTCCGCGCAGCCAGCAAGCGCTAGCCCAAACATTGAAAGGATGACCAATAATTTCATTGAGAAGCTTTTCACTAGGAGTCCTTTTTACAGTTTTTCTCATTTTTTAGGGGAATATGGACCCTGTATCTCGGTAAAGATTATCAAATTTTAGACTAGTATTGATTATAACTGTTATACGTTGATTATAGATTTATGGGTCAAAATCACTTCCGTCCTATCAGCAAATTAGTTATCTATCTTAGCTCCAAGGGAAAGGGCTGTTAGATACGGGGTGAAGCTTTCCTTGGGCATAGCGGGAAAATCGAAATGGATCCAGTAAGCTTGAGCTCTGACCACATATATCTTCTGCTACCAGTTTACCTACCCCGATCATTTTGTAGCCATGGTTGGAATCGGCGATCATATAACAATTTCCGTGGAACACATCAAACACAGGGAAGCTGTCTGGCGTGAAGGCCCCAATGCCGCCAGAGGGTTCATTTTTATACTGGGCCATGGTCCCTGAAAATCGTTTTTGGCAATGAGCCAAAGCAGATACCCACATAGTTGAGAAATCGTTACCGACAATAAATTCCGGTGACTCTGGGCCGTAGGGATCAACCGCCACCAAGTCCGCCTTTTTGTCGACGATAAAAGGAGCGGCCCCGCCTTGGATACCACCGAAATTAAAGTCCGGTTTGTAATAGACACCCCACATTTTATCGGAGAGCAATGAACCATCAACATCTGAATATAGCGGTGCATCGGTATCCACGTGTATGACCGGTGGCATCTTACCGTAATTGGTATGCTGTAAACGGGGGTCGACGCCGAGGGTCCCCTCTTGCAGGGACCAATATACCCACATGGGTATATCGTGGCTAATCGCACCTGTATCAGGGTTTTTAATACTAATGGTGCTGGGCATATCAAGCATGTGCCACATCTGTTTTGCCCAAGGACCTGGGGCAACTACGATGTAATCACAGTCAATATTACCTCTATCAGTTTCAACTGACTTTATGGCACCCTTATTATCTCGACTAAATCCGGTTACCGTAACGCCACCAATAATACGTACTCCTTCAGCCTTAGCTTTGGATGCTAAGCCTTGGAGTGACTTATTGTTATTGGCGTAGCCACCTGATTTCTCATGAAGTACCGAAGTGATTCCCTGCGCTTGCCAGTCATGAAACATATCCACCATGTAGTCTTTGCAATCCTTACGACCTTCAATAAAGACTGAGTCATAACCAATGGCTTTTTGCTGCGCATAGATAGAAGCCACATCTCCATGCATCGATTCGCAACTAATCTGCATATAACCCACTGGGAGATAGCTAAAAGCGTCTGGGTCTGTCTCCCAGACTGCGACACTATGCGCCATGAGTTCTCGCATGGCAGGCTGAAAATAATTATTCCGGATCACTCCGCAGGCGATACCTGAGGCACCTGCCCCAATCTCAGTTTTGTCGATAACAATGATATCCTTTCCGGACCCTTTACCGCTAGATTTTAAGGCTTGCGCTAAATGGTAAGCGGTACTTAGGCCATGAATGCCAGCACCCACAATAACGTAGGGGGATTGCTTGATTGTAGACATCGAAAAAGCTCTTAGAAATTGATTTAATTGACGCTAATAGTGGCCCGTATGAAAACACTCGTCAATCATCATAAGGAAAGCTAATCATTGACTAATAAGTCGCTTATGGATATTCCAAAACCAACTAAATCGTCTACAGTGATCAGATGGAATAAGGAACACAGTATGACTATAAATCTACAGGAAACTATTCCACTAACGGAACTGGACGCGGTGTGCATGCCTATAACTGAAGCTAAGGGCATGCCTGGGTCAGCCTATACTAGTGAGGCTCTTTTTTATTTTGAGCGAGACCAAGTCTTAGGTAAGACATGGGCGGGCTTAGGGTTTGCGTCTGAGTTAGTCAACAATGGCAGTTTAGCCCCAGCTGATTTCATGGGTTTACCCCTATTAATGGCCCGCGATCGTCAAGGCAGTATTCATGTATTTCATAACGTGTGTAGCCATAGAGGAATGACATTGGTGAGTGAGCCTAAGCCACAGGCTCGCAGCATTCGATGTCCCTATCATTCTTGGGACTATGACTTTAACGGTGATCTTAAAGCCACGCCCTTTATCGGTGGTGTGGGAGTGAATCACGTGAAAGATTTTTCGTGTGACAACAATGGACTAAAGTCAGTTCGCTCTCATATTTGGATGGGAATTATCTTTGTTAACCTATCTGGGGACGCCCCAGACTTCGAACAATTCATTGCACCTTTAGCGCAACGTTGGGAGGCCTTTGTAAGTCGACCTAGCTTCGATCAATTGCATGTTTCTAAGTCCGAAAGCTCAATGGAAATCACCATTAAGGCGAACTGGAAGCTGGCCGTTGAAAACTATTGTGAGGCCTACCATCTTCCCTGGGTACACCCATCGCTAAATAAATACTCTCCGCTTAGTGAGCACTACAATATCGTTTTTACTGAGGATATGTCGGGACAGGGGACCTATGTTTACACCCTGTCAGAAGTAGCTGGGACAGAGTTACCTCAATTTGAAGACTGGCCAGAAGATAAAATACGTCATGCAGAATATATCTCGCTATATCCAAATGTTTTACTCGGCCTTCAAATCGACCATGCTTTTGCCATGATTTTGCAACCCCAGTCTTGCGAGAGTACGCTTGAAAAAGTGCAGCTTTATTATGTTGGAGAAAAGGCCCTGGGTGGTCGTTACCAAGCATGCAGGTCGTCTGTTTTAGAGAGTTGGCGTCAGGTCTTTGGCGAGGATGTATTTGCCCTTGAGGGCATGCAGAAAGCAAGGCATTCACCCGGGTTTAGTGGCGGTCTGTTTTCTCCTGTCATGGATGTCCCCAGTCATCACTTCCACCAATGGGTCGCTGAGCGTTATAGTCCGAGCACAACCTAACACAGGATAATTCTATGAGCGATTGGCACAATTTTATTGACGGAAAATGGGTCTCGGCGAACAGTAGCATTAATGTTGAAAACCCCGCGACAGGCGAGATTTTTGCAACGATAGCAAAAGCCAGCTTGGATGATCTTGAAGCCGCCGTCACCGCAGCCAGGGACTGTGTTAATTCTCGTGAGCTTATCGACTGTAAGCCCGCTGAACGTTCGGCCTTGTTATATCGCATCGCTACCGAAATTAGAGGGATCAGCCAACAGGGTAGTGAGCTAGCGGTATTGGAGAATGGTAAACGTCTTAGCGACGCCCAAAACGAGTTTAACGAAGCCGCTCGCTACTTTGAGTATTACGCTGGTATGGCCGATAAAATTGAAGGCGTGTCTATCCCTCTTGGAAGTGATTATATTGATTATACCGTTTATGAACCTTTTGGCATTTCTGCGCAAATAGTCCCTTGGAATTTCCCTGTTTCGATCTGCGCTCGGTCTCTAGCACCAGCGCTCGCAGCTGGGAATGCTGTGATTGTTAAGTCACCTGAGCTGACTCCACTAGCGATGACATGGATAGCTACTGCCTGTCAACGTGCTGGTTTGCCAGAGGGTGCTCTAAGTATGCTTTGTGGCACGGGCCCAGAAATTGGAGCCGCGCTAGCCGCCCACAAAGATATAAATCAGATAGTCTTTACTGGTTCCGTGCCGACAGGTCGCGCGATCTTGCATGCCGCCGCCGAACGTGCCGTGCCCTGTGTGATGGAACTAGGGGGTAAATCTGCCGCGGTGGTTTTTGCCGATGCAGACCTAGATCAGCTGATGGATAGTATTAATTGGGGTATTTTCTTTAACGCAGGCCAAGTCTGTTCGGCCATGTCGCGACTGCTGGTCGAGCGTAGTATTTATGACCAGTTAGTAGAGCGTATTGCGAGCTTTGCTAAGGGCCTTAAAATAGGGCCGGGCATAGATAACAACGATATTACCCCTGTTATGTCTGCAGCACAGCAAAAAAAGGTGCTGCATTACTGTGACGAGGCTACACAGCAGGGTGCAACCCTAATAACTGGTGGTAAAAAATCCGCTGGGCACAAAGGTTACTTTGTTGAACCCACTGTGTTTGGCAATGTGAGCCCTGATGCCGATATTTTTACGCAAGAGGTGTTCGGCCCGGTGTTGGCTATAACTGCCTTTGATACGGAAGAGCAGGCTTGGGATTTAGCTAACGCCACTGACTACGGTTTAGTGGCCGGTATTTTTAGCTCTAATATCAATCGTTGCTTGCGTGGGACAAAATTATTAAAGGCTGGACAGATATTTGTAAATGAATGGTACGCTGGGGGTATCGAAACACCCTTTGGCGGCACTGGCCTGTCAGGTTTTGGTCGAGAAAAGGGCCAAGAAGCCTTGTATAGTTATGTGCAAACTAAAAACGTAGCGATTAAAATAAGTTAATAGACGCTACGATAAAAATCAAAAGAAACCCTATGAAAAAATTATTCAAGTACGCCGGTATTGCCGTTTTAACTGTTCTCGTTGTGAGCGCTTTATGGGTGGTTAATCTGCTTATTCAGCCCTATGACAGTATCCGTATTTATGTGAGTAAAGGGCCTGAGCCAGAGGTGCTTATTAAAGATGATTTCACCTATCGCGATCTTAATAAAAACCAACAACTCGATATTTATGAAGATGTTCGTCAACCAGCTGTATTGCGCGTGGATAATCTGCTTCGCCAGATGACCCTTGAAGAAAAAGTTGGACAGATGATGCACCCAGCCATCACGATTAAGCCAGATTTCGCTTTATTAGCGTTTCACTTGGCGATGGGCCGGGTGGGTGTTGATGCGTCGGAAGTATTGGATAAACATATCTCTCACTTTAATTTCTATGGCAAACCAACGCCCTTGGAAATTGCGGAAAAGCTCAATGAGCTACAAAAAATCGCCGCCAGAACAAGACTCGGGATTCCGTTAACTATCAGTTCCGATCCACTACATGAAGCGGCCAGCGGTGGCATTGCCGCGTTCTCTGTAAAAGGATTTTCTGGTTGGCCATCACAGCTGGGTTTTGCCGCGGCACGCGATGTTGATCTGGTTAAACGCTTTGGTGAAATTGCATCAGCTGAGTACCGTGCTGTTGGCCTGCGCACTGCGCTGCACCCAATGGCTGACTTGGCAACAGAACCCCGTTGGTCGCGCAATTTTGGCACCTTTGGTTCTAACGCTGAATTATCTAGCCAACTTACCAATGCCTATATGCTGGGTTTTCAAGGAGCCTCGCTGACATCGGGCAGTGTCATGACCATGGTTAAACACTTCCCCGGCGGCGGGCCTCAAGAGTTTGGTTTTGACCCACACCTGCCCAGCGGTAAGCGCCAAGTTTACCCGGGCGGTAACTTTGATTACCACGTGGAGCCCTTTAAAAAAGCTATTGATAATGGACTTCGAGTGATCATGCCGTACTACGGTATTCCCATCGATCAGACCGATGAAAACGTCGCCATGGGCTTCAATAAAATGATCCTCACCGATCTATTGCGTGATCAATTAGGGTTTGCCGGTGTGGTTTGTACAGACTGGGGCATTGTTTCGAGTCGAGCTTGGGGTGTCGAGGGTTTATCGATTCGCGAGCGCTATAAAAAGTCGATTGATGCTGGTGTTGATCAATATGGTGGTGAGAGTGACCCTGAACATATTATTGACCTGGTGAGGTCAGGGGAGCTGAGCGAAGCGCGCATAGACCAGTCAGTACGACGTATTTTGCTAAACAAGTTTGAGCTGGGTTTATTTGAAAATTCCTTGGTTGATGAGCAAGCCATTCCTTTAAAGGTTAAAACCCCAGAATACGTTGCCGCTGGGCTGGAAGCACAACGTAAATCGATTGTATTACTCAATAACAAAATAATTGATGCACCAACACTACCGATTGCCCTGGGGGGCAAAATATTTGTTGACGGTTTAGACCCAGAGCAGGCGAAGCCCTTCGGAACACTGGTTGATAGTGCTGATCAGGCGGACTACATCATTCTTTACCTGCCGACGATTTTCAACGGTAATCAAGCGCCAGGTTCAGATGAGCTTATCGACAAGCTCTTAAGTGGCATTTTACCTGACGACAACCTAGCGTTTAACGCCGCGGTGTTATTGAAGGCAAAGGCTTACAGTGAGAGTGCTACCTTAATCACTGTAGTTGATCTTAATCGTCCCGCTATTTTGACGGAGCTTAACCAAATAAGTGATGGTCTGATTGGTACCTTCGGTGTTTATGATTCAGTACTGTTTGAAATGATTTTTGGTCAATTTAGCCCGCAAGGAAAGTTACCCTTTGAGATACCATCGTCCATGAACGCGGTGATGGTGCAAAAAGAAGACATGCCGGATGATTCAGTTGCCCCGACCTTTATCTTTGGGCATGGGTTGAATTATTAATGTGACCGGATGCCCTTAGTTTCTTGATCTGGAAACCAAAATACCTTGGGCTAAAAGCCCAGATCTTCCTGCGTGACATTCACCTGAATATGGTCACCTTGTATTTCAGTGCTCACCAGAATGGGCCGGCAGCAGACAAAACAGTCTTCGGTGTAGATTTGGGATTCTGAAGGATCTACTAACAACGTAATAGTCTCCCAGCAAAAGGGGCAGGTTATAGGTTTTTCAATTAGCTCAAACGACATAACGTACTCTATCTGCGGGTTTATTAAACCAAGTCTCTCAGGGGGTGATGATCAGCGGGCCAAGGGCTTTCAAAAAATGGGTCAACCATAGGAGGTGTTACCTCTTCGACACTGGCTGGGTTCCATGCTGGACTATGATCTTTGTCTATGGCGAACGCGCGAATACCCTCGATCGTTTCACTGGTTGTTCCCGAGCGTTGCAAATGATCAGTTTGAAAACAGTGCCTTACCAGTGTTCTTTCCAATCTAAGATCATCTGCTAGCGTCATTGAACGTCCAAGCCGAAGCTGTTTAAAGGTGACATGGAGCATCAAAGGCGAGCGTTTTTGTAGCACTGACAAGGTGTCTTCGGCCCATTGAGAATCACTCTTGGTCAAGGCTTGCATAATATCGTTGACGCTATCTAAGCAAAATATTGAGTCAATGTCGGGTGTTAGCCAATCTGACGAGGTGCCGCGCTTGAGGCGACTCTGCAAACGGCCAATCCGCGCGGTTACAGACATCATCGGGTTATTGGTGAGACCGTCCCAGAGATCAGCTATATCATCGCTGTCTGCAAGGCCATCGGCTAAATCGACATCTAGCGCGTCAGCGCCGACTAACAGTTTTCCAGTTAGAGCGAGGTACTCGCCACTACTGCCAGGGCATCTGCTAAGGAAATAACCCCCGCCAACATCGGGGAATAGCCCAATATTGGTTTCAGGCATCGCCATTTTGGTTCGTTCGGTGATAACTCTAAGACAAGCGCCTTGGGAAATGCCCATACCACCGCCCATAACAATGCCGTCCATAAAGGCTATATAGGGTTTTGGGTAGTTAAAAATCAAATAATTTAATTGATATTCTTCGGTAAAAAAAGCCTCCAAATCAGGATCATTAGAAATGCCCGCAGCGTGAAAAAAGCGGATGTCACCACCAGCACAAAAGCCACCAAAAGGACCATTCTGGTTAGAGCCGCGCACCGCAACCGCCTCAATGGTGGGGTCGTCACGCCAGTCGTTTAGCGTTTTGGTTAGGTCACGAATCATGTTCAGGTTGAGGGCGTTTAGGGCCGCTGGGCGGTCCAGAGTAATAAGTCCAACGCCGGCTACAACGTCAGTAATAATATAGCTCAATAGAATACTCCGAATGAATACATTAACGGCGTAGACAGTAGCGAAAACTACCCTTGATGTCGACCTTGCTTGCGGTCTGGATGCAAAAAATGATTTACTTCAGCTCTAGTTCGAGTAGTTTTATCAAACCTCTATCGGAGATCTTGGATGTACATTGGCGACCTCGCAAAACAGACACCCCATAAAGCGGCTTACATTATGGCGGGCAGTGGTGAGACAGTCACCTACCAGCAATTAAATGAACGATCCTGCCAGACTTCCCAATTATTTAGATCGCTAGGGTTGCAAACAGGCGATCATATTGCACTATTGATGGAAAATAATGCTCGGTTTCTCGAAATTTGCATGGCAGCTGCACGATCTGGCTTGTTTTATACCGCTATTAGTTCCCGGCTGACAGCTGGCGAGGCCGCTTATATTATTAATGACTGTGGCGCAAAGCTGTTCATTAGCTCTTTTGTAAAAGGTGAGCTGGCGACTGAATTGCTTGATGATATGCCTGCCGTTGAATCTAGGCTGATGGTTAATGGCACTATAAATGGTTACGACAGTTATGAGTCCTCGCGTGATCAGATGTTGCAGTACCCTATTGCTGATGAGGCTGCTGGGATTGATATGTTGTACTCATCGGGTACTACCGGGAAACCTAAGGGCGTTAAAATTCCTTTGCCAGACATAAACGTGGGGGATGAGTCTTCTAACTTAGTACTGCTGTCAAAGGGACTCTACGGCTTTGGCAATGAAACGATCTATTTGTCTCCAGCTCCTCTCTATCATGCAGCTCCACTGCGCTATAACCTCGTAACGTTGCTCTTCGGTGGCACTAGTGTAGTGATGGAAGACTTTAACGAAGAAGAAGCGTTACGCCTGATTGAAAAATATCAGATCACCCACAGCCAATGGGTGCCTACTATGTTCGTAAAAATGTTGAAATTGTCGGAAGAGGCCCGCACTAAATATGATGTTTCGTCATTGCAGGTTGCGATTCATGCGGCAGCTCCCTGCCCGATAGAGATCAAGGAAAAAATGATTGATTGGTGGGGGCCGGTGATTTTTGAATATTATGCTGGCTCAGAAGGCAATGGCTTTTGTGCGATTAACTCCCATGAATGGTTGGCCCACAGAGGTAGTGTTGGCAAGGCCATGGTCGGTGTTTTACATATTTGCGATGATGAGGGTAACGACGTTGCCGTGGGAGAGGCGGGGACCATTTATTTCGCGGATGGTCCTGTGTTCGAATATTATAATGACCCAGACAAAACCAAAGAATCAAAGCATGTAAAAGGCTGGACAACACTCGGTGATGTAGGGCGTGTGGACGAAGAGGGGTTTTTGTATTTAACCGATCGCAAGGCCTTTATGATTATTTCAGGTGGTGTAAATATATATCCACAAGAAGCGGAAAATCGATTAATTATGCACCCGAAAGTCGCTGATGTCGCTGTATTTGGTGTACCTAATGAAGAGTTTGGTGAAGAGGTTAAAGCCGTTGTTCAGCCAATAGACTGGGCTGATCTAGGGCCAGACTTAGAGCAAGAGCTAATGATATTTTGCCGGCAGGGGTTGGCGAAAATAAAATGTCCCAAGTCTGTCGATTTTGACAAGGAATTGCCTCGACATCCTACTGGTAAGCTGTATAAACGCCTACTGCGAGATAAGTATTGGGCGGATCACAAAACCTACATTATTTAGTGTCTTAGGGATATCCCCAAAAAGTAGAATTGTCTGGCTCAGGGTCGATTTATTTAATTAGAAAGAACATCTTTGGGTAGTTTAGCTGTTCTTTCTAGTGGCTTTTATAGAAGACTTAATCTACAGGATCGAAATCATTAATCAGGGCTGATCTTATGGGGTCAAACACAACCATTGCGTTGGGTTCTATTAAGGTGGTGTCTACCCCCAAACTAAGTTGAGCGCCCTGTCTAAGCGCCGTAATCTGTTCGATTGAAAATTCAAAGCGCAGAAAGTGCACGCTTGATGTTTTCTCGTCGTTTTCACGTTCTAGGTCTTCGTCAGCGACGGGAGTAATGCGCGGCATACCTTCAACTTCAAGCCATAGTTGCTTTTCGACGCCTCTGAGTTTTTGCAGCATAACTTTACGTTGATCGATATCGTCATATTCAAGCATAAAGGTTGCTTTGAGGTTTTTGCCATCTGGCACAAGGGGGTTGTAGGTGTCGAGCTCTTCTTGAATAGCGCTGGCTTCAAAGATACGTTCGATGCGTAGCATTTCTTGGATTTGGTAGCGCATTGTAAGCTGGTCTTCAAAACAAAACCGAGCATGGGTGCCGAGTGTAATTTGGCGGTTTTTTTTATGCGTCATGACTTCGGCACGAAATGACTGTCGTCGCTCTGAGTATTGCTCTAGTGACCAAAGGTCTTGCCGTGTGAGTTGCTTCATAAGTCGCCTTTAAATTCCGTAAGATGTTCTCAGTAAAGTCATTGGATGTTCTGGCTTTTTCTCTGAGTCTGCAAGATTACTTATGTGGGTGGCTGCCATGGGGCAGTCACTCGTAAAATGGTCTGCGTTTTGATCGTTGGCCTTACGAACCACTGGCCGCGCAATTTTCACCGACTTGCCTCGGGTTTCTGTTTTTACCGCGTAGGTGCCGTCATGCCCTGAACATCGTTCGATGGGGTGCACCTTGGTATCGGGGATTAAGCTCAGAATGTCTCTTGTTTTAAGGCCAATATTTTGCACTCGTTGGTGACAGGCAACCTGATAGCTAATGTCCCCTAAAGGGTGAGTGAAGTCGGTATTTAATACACCCGCTTTGTGGCGCAAAAACAGGTATTCAAAGGGGTCAAAAAAGGCTTTTTGTACCTTGATGACGTCCGGGTCATTCGGGAACATAAGGGGTAACTCTTGCTTGTACATTAACACACAGGATGGAATGGGGGCGGTCAGATCATAGCCTTCGTCAACCAGTTTTGCCAGCACTGGAATGTTGGCGTCTTTCAGTTTTTCCACCGCCTTTAGGTCGCCTAGTTCTAGTTTAGGCATGCCGCAGCATTTTTCTTTGGGGACCAGGTCCATTTGGATGCCATTGTGGCGAAAGACCTGATAGAAGTCCTCCCCTAGGGTTGGACTGTTGTAGTTGCCATAGCAGGTCACATAAAGCGCAATTTTGCCGGCAGTCTTGCCAACGGGAGCCACTTGAACTGGCACGTCACCTTTAATGACGGGCGCCATACGCTTGCGCAGGGTGTTGCTGTGATATTCAGGCACTGGCGCTTCTTGGTGAACCCCAAAGCCATTGTCCAGAGCCTTGCGGAATAGGGTGTTTTTATTTAACGCATTGACGGTGATATCAATCAGAGGAATGGAGGCAAGCTTGCCCACTGTGTCGGTACTAGTGAGGACTCTATCGCGCAGTTTTGCACCTTGTTGCTCAAACTTTACGGCCTTGGCTCTTAACATAAGGTGAGGAAAGTCCACCGCCCACTCGTGAGGAGGGATGTAAGGGCATTTGGTCATATAGCAGAGGTCACAGAGGTAGCACTGATCACTTACTTTGCTGTAGTCCGCTTTATCAACACCGTCTACTTCAAAGGTGTCTGACTCGTCGACGAGATCAAACAGTGTTGGAAATGAGTCGCAGAGATTAACGCATCTGCGACAGCCGTGGCAGATGTCAAAGACACGCTCTAGCTCTGTATTGAGAGATTCTTGGTCATAAAATGTGTCTGACTGCCAGTCCAAAGGATGCCGAGTTGGCGCGACCAAATTACCTTCACGTTGAGCCACTTATCATCTCCCAAAGCATTAACGTGGTACCACAGGAAACGCTGGAGCTATATTAAAAGCCCCAGCATTAGTAATAAATCCGTTCTTCGACAAGTTTAGTCGTCTAGCTGATCGAGCGCTTTTTGGAATCGGTTAGCGTGGCTGCGTTCTGCTTTTGCCAGCGTTTCGAACCAGTCAGCAATCTCATAAAAACCCTCGTCACGAGCAGTCTTCGCCATACCCGGGTACATATCTGTGTACTCATGAGTTTCACCAGCAATAGCGCTTTTGAGATTTTCTTTGGTGCCACCAAATTGCATCCCAGTCGCTGGATCACCGGTTTCCTCTAGATATTCAAGATGACCGTGGGCGTGACCAGTCTCGCCTTCTGCGGTTGAACGAAACACCGCAGAGACATCGTTGTAACCTTCAACGTCGGCTTTTGCGGCGAAATACAAATAGCGACGGTTGGCTTGAGATTCACCAGCAAATGCTGCCTTTAAACTTTCTTCAGTTTTTGAGCCTAGTAATGACATAGTTAAATACCCCATATCTCAGATACAAACGTATGTGCTTTATACCTGCGTTAAATGACCTCTATCCTTCGAGGTTCCGTTTTGTTTGAGCCAAGGTAAGACCCAACTTCCAGTGTAAGCCTAATCTTTGCGATTGGTCTAATTTTTTAGTTTATTAAAGCGATTTAATTCTCTTATTAATGAGGATGTTCCCGTATGTGTCGTCATATCTACAGCGGCTATTATCTCGATCAATGTGACTAAGGGTTGCGATTCTGAGCCCCACAAAATTATTCACATATGATTGAAGTCGCTAGCTATAATCAAGATTCCGTAAAATAAGAGAATAATAATAATGCCAAAGTCTTTATGGATAAATGCACTCCTTCTAACCATGACCTTAATCATTACTGGCTGCAACACGGTGAATACTCCGTCAACCTCGAGTAAATCCGCCTCGACAAAAACCACACTCGCAGAAATTTCTAGATCATTTGCTGATATCCCAATTGCCTCCAGCGATACCATAGATATTGATAAGTCGCTGTTGCTTAATTCGGGTGAACAGTGGATTGGCCGTGCTGTATTGCGATCATCTCAGAACATCAAAGACGCTTTTACGTATTATCAAGTCAATATGGCTGGATATGGTTGGGTGACAGTGACTAGTGTCCAGTCAAAAGTATCTGTGCTTACCTTTGAAAAAGCGTCTCGAGTCGCTACTGTTCAGATCGAAGGCGGCGGAAGGCGCGGTAGCTATATCTCAGTGACCGTATCGCCGCGCGAGGCTTATGAATAGTTGATTTCAGAGGCCGTAAGCCCTTGGGGTTTGGCGGGTTCTACTATTAGTCAAGGCATTGCAGGCTATGTGTAAAGGGTTTTTTAGAGAATCATGCTTCTCAAACAAGTGTAATCTAACTCTGGTTTAAGACCGTATTTTAGTCCTGAAAAGGGGCTAATTATGACAACTGACGAAAACTCCTCGACGATGACTGTCCTGACCTTGATGCATATTCTAGGTTATGCCGGACTGATTCCATTTGTGGTTCCGGTTTGGCTGATGATCAACGGTTTCTGGTTTGGTTCGGGGCTCCAAAGTGCTGCGCTATTTGGGTTCTACGCTCCCTATGTCTTTATTGCTTACAGTGCGGTCATTCTTAGCTTTATGACTGGCACCTTGTGGGCAAGCTGGCAGGTGGCTGACAGCCAAAGCATAGACAAGCCTATTGTTTTAATGAGTAATCTTTTAGCTCTGAGCGCCTGGTGTGCGCTGTTGCTTATTTATGTCGCTCCGATCATGACGATATTTGCGGTTACTCTGCTGATGCTGGGATTTGTAAGCCTGTTATGGGCAGAACGTCGGGTTAATCCCCTTGCTAAACAGTATTGGCGGATGCGTTTGTCACTGACCTCACTGGTCACTTTGCTGCATCTTGTGGTGGTAATCTTAATGCTGATGGAGTTATAGCTAGTGACTGAACTGACCATTTTTTATGCTGCTGGTTGCCCACTTTGCGCGGCTGAAATAAATCATCTTGAGCGGCTCGATAGCGATAATAAGATGGTCTTTGAGAATATCTGTGCCCCTCATTTTAGCGAGCGCTTCCCGCACATTGACCAACAGCAAGCGGATAGAATTTTACATGGCGAATGGAACGACGGCCGTATGATATACGGTTTAGATGTTACCTATTTTTCTTGCTACTTGGTCGGCAAGTGCCATTGGGTGGCTATTCTTCGCTGGCCTTTTTTGAAACAGGTTGCCCACTTAGGATACAGGGTTTTTGCTAGGTATCGCCACCGAATTTCAGCTCTGGTCACTGGCAAGCCGCGATGTGATAAATGTGAAACAAGCGGTACATTAAAATTACTGCCGGCGTATCTAGCTGTGTTTTAGTCTTAGGTGCCGGAGGTGGTTTAGGTACTGCGCTGGTGTCTGAGTTCTTAGCTGACCCTGCTATTACCCACGTAATTGCTGTTAGCAACCAGGGGCAGTTTGCGTTGGACGACGTGGCAAATAAGGTGATCTGGATTCAAGCGAGATACGATGAACAATCGATGACCGCGGTGGTTGACCAGATAGAGGTTCATGCGGGCAACATAGCTAGTATTTGCATCTGTCATGGACTACTTCATTCAGAGACACCCTAGCCAGAAAAGCGTCTTGAAGATATTAACGCTGACGCCTTACATGAGACATTTCAGAGCAATACGGTGGTGCCTGCTCTTTGGTTAAAATCACTGTTTAAGATACTTAAGGGTCAAGAGCCTTGCGTGGTGGCGACCATGAGCGCTAGAGTTGGCAGTATCGGTGACAATCGTATGGGTGGGTGGCATTCCTATCGCGCCTCTAAGGCTACGTTAAATATGGTCCTGCAAGACATGGTCATTGAATATGCTAGGCGAGTTAAGAACGTGAAGTTAATCGCTTTTCGTCCAGGTACAACAGATACTGGGTTGTCCAAACCCTTTCAGACGGCTGTGCCAAGTGGGAAGCTTTTTTCACCAGCCTTCGTGGCTACTCGCCTAGCTCAGATAATGGATAATGCCAATGTGGATGGCCAGTTGTCCGATATTGATTGGAACAGCCAACCGATACCTTGGTGATCGGTAGGCAAGTTTTTTAGCGGCTCCATAGTTCAGGGTGTAAACTAGCGGCCTGAAGGGTTGTTATTGGTGGCTCTTTGCTACGTTTAAACGCTGTTTCTGACAATCCCATCTAGGCATCTTATGGTTAAACAACAGGTTCTCAACTGCGATATCGTGGATCTTCTTCATGATGGTCGAGGGGTAGGTCGGATTAACGGTAAAGCCTATTTTGTCGAGGGTGCTTTGCCGGGTGAATCGGTGGAATTCCAAGTTACCAATGAAAAGCGTAATTACGGTGAAGGGCGTATGCGCAGCCTTAGTGTAACCTCAGAGCATCGAGTAGAGCCTGAGTGTAAGCACTTTTCACGCTGTGGTGGCTGCAGTTTGCAGCACCTTGATCACCAGCAACAAATTGAATTTAAAAAAACTCAAGTGTTAAATAGTTTCGAGCGGGTAAATGTAATGACTGAGTCATTACTAACACCGATCAATGGTTCTCAATGGGGTTATCGACGTCGGGCTCGGCTTGCAGTGCAAAGAGCTAAGGATGGTCAGTTTATTGTTGGCTTTCGTAATAAATGCAGTCGGCGAATAGAACCAATTATCGAGTGCCTAGTGTTGGATAAGCCGTTAGCTGCGCTATTAGTCGTATTACCTCAGTGGCTGCAGTCATTGCCTACAGACATTACCTTTTATGAGATAGAGCTGGTCAGTGCTGATAATGCCATCGCCATTGCGCTGGAAGCGAGTCGTCAACTTAAAGATAGTGAACTTAATATTTTAACAGAAGGCCTCCAGTCTCTCAGCGAAACTCCTATCCAGTGTTGGTGGAAGGTGGGTAAAAATGGCCAGTTCCAACGGTTAGACGAGGGTACTGAAGAGCTTTATCTTAAGGTGTCAGGAAACCTTAAATTCTGTTTTGACCCAGGGCAGTTTATTCAAGTGAATGGCGAGATTAATACCAAAATGGTGGATCAAATGCTCAGGCTAGTATCGCCCAGCAGTTCTGGTGTTGCGGTCGACTTATTCTGCGGGGCGGGTAACCTTTC
>DUBX01000029.1:86528-113264 GCA_012960115.1 Porticoccaceae bacterium | reverse complement strand
ATTACCCCTGACAAAGCAGTTTGATCAAGTGATTGGCGTTGAAGGGTTAGAACGTTTGGTGGCCGGCGCGGCAAAAAATGCGATCGAAAATAAGATAACGACTGCGCGATTTTTCACCACGGATCTCACTCAGAAAAACAGCTTGAATAAAATAAAGGAAATACCGAAATCGCTAGATTTAGTGGTTCTTGATCCGCCACGGAGTGGCGCCTTAGATATCATGCCCTGGATCGCTAAGTCAGGTGCGAAACAGGTGATCTATATTTCGTGTCATCCGTCGACAATGGCCAGAGATGCAAAGTATCTGTTAGACGCCGGCTATAAAATAAAAGACCTTGGGGTTCTGGATATGTTCCCTCATACCACTCATGTGGAAGCAATGGCATTGTTCGAGAAGTAAATAATATTTATGCTTTTTTTGGATCTGAAAGTCGGTTATGAGACTGTAAGGGCTGGGTCATTTAAGGTAAACTTCGCTTAATACTTGAATCTCGATTTAACTCCCTAGGAAACCTTTTAATCATGTTTGATAAAGATCATACCATTGAAAATATTGACCCTGAATTATGGCAGGCCATTCAACTTGAAGACCAGCGTCAAGAGCAACATATAGAGCTAATTGCCTCTGAGAATTACACCAGTCCTGCGGTTATGGAGGCTCAGGGCGGTAAGATGACCAATAAATATGCAGAAGGTTATCCTGGTAAGCGTTATTACGGCGGCTGTGAGTATGTTGATGTTGCCGAACAATTGGCTATTGATCGATTAAAAAGCCTCTATGGGTCTGAATATGCGAACGTGCAGCCGCACTCAGGCTCTCAGGCTAACAGTGCTGTATTCTTAGCGCTGATCAAAGGCGGTGATACTGTGTTGGGGATGAGTCTAGCAGATGGCGGCCATCTTACGCATGGCGCCAAGCCCAACTTTTCTGGGAAGCTCTATAATCCAATTCAATATGGCCTAAATGCCGATACAGGCTTGATCGACTATGAACAAGTTGAATCGTTGGCTGTCGAGCATAAGCCGGCTATGATTATTGCAGGCTTTTCAGCCTACTCGGGAATTATGGATTGGGCTAGGTTTAGAGAGATTGCAGACAAAGTGGGTGCTTGCCTACTTGTAGATATGGCACATGTATCAGGTTTGGTTGCTGCAGGTGTTTATCCAAGCCCAATACCTCATGCTCATGTTGTGACATCTACGACTCACAAGACCTTGCGTGGTCCTCGTGGCGGAATTATTTTGACTAATGATGCGGAGATTGCAAAGAAATGTAACTCTGCCGTTTTCCCCGGTAGCCAAGGCGGACCACTCTGTCATGTGATTGCAGCTAAGGCTATTGCTTTTAAAGAAGCAGCCAGCGAAGATTTTGTGGTTTATCAAAAACAGGTTGTTGCGAACGCTAAAGCGATGGCTGCAACATTTATGGAGCGTGGTATCAGTATCGTTTCTAATGGTACTGAAAATCACCTTATGCTGGTTAGCTTGATTGGCAAAGAGTACACCGGAACTGATGCCGACCGTGCTATGGGGGAGGCGTTTATTACAGTCAATAAAAATGCAGTTCCTAAGGATCCACGGTCTCCGTTTGTGACCTCAGGGTTACGTGTTGGCACGCCAGCGATCACCACTCGCGGATTCGGCTTAGACGAAACCGTCGAGTTGACGCATTGGATGTGTGACATTCTCGACAGTCTTGAAAATGGTACATCGGAACAAGTAGTTGCAGAGACTAAACTGAAGGTTCTGGAGATATGCCAGCGCTTCCCTGTTTATGGCTGATTTTCTTGGGCCTAAGCTGTCGTGTTAAAACAGCATGCCTTAATCACTAGGTGAAATCTATGTCCGACCAATCTACGCCACTCCGTTTAGCGGCCACTGCGGTTTTGTTGCGAAACGCAGATAAGGGCATAGAAACGCTGCTGCTAAGACGTAACGCCAAGCTGGCGTTTGCTGGTGGCGCCTGGGTCTTCCCTGGGGGGGCAATTGACGCTGATGAGTTAGAGGCTGCGGCTAGCGAAAAAGAGGCAGCAGTGGCGGCAACGGTGCGAGAGATTGGCGAAGAATGTGGTCTAAATGTACCAGGACGAGACTTGATCCATTTTTGTAATTGGACTACCCCGGTGGGGGAAAAGCGGCGTTTCGCTACTTGGTTTTTTGTCGGCAACGTCGATGCTGACTCGGGAAAGGTCATTATTGACGACGGTGAGATTCATGAATTTCAATGGATCAGGCCTGAAGACGCCATTACCCTGCATCACCAAGGTGAGTTAACGCTCCTGCCGCCCACCTATCTTTCGCTAGGCCTTTTGACGCATTATGAGACCGCTGAATTAGCCTGTAGCGCGCTTTCGGTGCGCAAGTCTTATGACGTAACACCTAGGTTATGTCAGTTTCAAGATGAGATAGTTTGCCTGTATCCTGGTGATGCGGGTTATGCGGCAATCGATGCCGCTTTGCCCGGGCCACGGCATCGAACAGTATTTGCCAGTCGGGGTATGCTTTACGAACATTCGGGTGATAATGTTGGTCTTACGCCCATGAATCAACCTTGATTTCACGCTAGGCTAATAACGACAGTTGTTGTGTTAGAATAACGCTCCATTTTTTGAGCTTCACGTTTACGAGCTTTCTTATGTATTGTCCGTTTTGTAATGCTGATGACACCAAAGTCGTCGATTCGCGATTGGTTGCTGAGGGTGGCCAAGTGCGTCGTCGTCGCGAGTGTGTAGATTGCAGTGAGCGGTTCACTACCTATGAGCTTGCTGAATTGGTGATGCCCAGAGTGATTAAAAGCGATGGCAGTCGAGAACCATTTAATGAAGAAAAACTCCGAGCTGGGTTGCAGCGTGCTTTGGAAAAGCGACCCGTTTCTATTGAACAAATTGAAATTTCTATATCACAAATAAAACATTTCCTTCAAGTCACCGGTGAGCGAGAAATTAACTCTCGAATCATTGGTGAAGAAGTTATGGGCCAGCTTCACGAGTTAGATGAAGTAGCCTATATCCGCTTTGCTTCGGTGTATCGGAGTTTTCAAGACTTAAGTGAATTTCAAGATGAACTAAATCGATTAAAAGACAAAAAACCTAGCCAGGAAGAAGGGCAGTGAGTTTCTCTCTAGTTGACCGCGAGATGATGGCTAGAGCCCTGACGCTGGCGGCCAAAGGACGCTATACCACATCGCCTAATCCAACTGTAGGCTGTGTGATCTCTGTCGACGACCAGATTATCGGTGAGGGCTTTACTCGCCCATTGGGCGGCAATCATGCAGAGGTTGAGGCACTTAATCAGGTGTCTGATGCTACTAATAGCTGTGTTTATGTGACCCTAGAACCCTGTAGCCATCAAGGCAAAACTGGGCCCTGCGCCCTAGCATTGATTGAAGCGGGGGTCTCGAGAGTTGTTATAGCCTGTGAAGATCCTAATCCTCTTGTGGCGGGCTCAGGCATTAAACTATTGCAAGAGGCAGGCATAGAGGTTGAGTGCGGGTTACTGGAAGATCAGGCCCGAGAGGTAAATAAGGGTTTCATTAAGCGCCATGAGCAGGGCTTGCCTTGGGTATTAGTTAAGATGGCCGCAAGCATGGATGGTCGCACAGCGATGGCCAGTGGCCAAAGCCAGTGGGTGACTACACCAGCATCTCGGCAAGACGTGCAACGATTGCGCGCAGCAAGTTGTGGAATTATTACAGGTATCGGTACTCAGTTAATGGACGACCCCTCGTTGACCGTGCGAATAACGGGCGAAGAGTTGGGTGTGCATGACCCCTTAATTCAACCCTTACGAGTGGTTGTTGATAGCCAGCTGCAAATGCAACCTAGCGCAAGAATGCTCGCCCAGTCTGGCGTTACGCTGATTGCTACCTTGGATGGAGAGCGTCAACGGCAAAAGGCTCAGGCACTTATTGACGCTGGAGCAGAGATTGTATTTTTGCCAGCCAATGGAAACCATGTTGATCTGCAGGCATTGTTGGCTGAGTTAGCCGCCCGCAACTGCAATCGGGTAATGGTTGAAGCTGGTGCTGGCTTGGCTGGTGCTTTTGTAGCAGAGGGATTGTTAGACGAATTAGTGTGCTACTGGGCACCAAAATTATTTGGTAGCGATGCACGACCTATGTTTGATTTGGCGATTAATACGATCGATGCTCATCTTGCGTTGTCGATAAAAGATATTAGACAAATTGGCGAAGACCTGCGTATTACTTTGTACCCAGACAAAGATTATTGATATAGGCCGTCTGCAGGATGCCATAATGGAATTTAAAATTTATAGTTAGGACGAAAAGTTATGTTTACAGGAATTATTACGGCTATCGGCGAAGTCACTGCTTTGGAACCTCGCGGTGGCGATGTTCGGCTGACTATTAACACGGGTTATTTAAGCTTGGGTGATGTTGGTTTGGGCGACAGCATCGCTTGTAATGGTGCTTGCCTTACTGCTGTAGAGTTAACCGGCGAAGGATTTGTTGCTGACGTGTCAATTGAGACATTAAGCTTGACCACAATTGGTGGTTGGAGCGTCGGTACCTGTGTCAACCTTGAAAAAGCCATGCTCGCTAGCGATCGATTTGGCGGTCATATAGTCTCTGGACATGTTGATGGGCTTGGCAAAGTGACCGCTTTTCATGAGGACGCGCGCTCCTGGAGGCTAAGGATTCGCGCCCCACGGGAACTTGCCAAATACATTGCCCAAAAGGGCTCAATTACCGTCGATGGCACAAGCTTGACCGTCAATAATGTTGATGGCGCGGAATTTGAGTTAAATATTATTCCTCAAACGTTGACTCATACGGTGATTGGGAAATACAAAATTGGCACTGAGGTGCATCTTGAAATTGATTTGGTCGCTCGATATTTAGAGCGGTTATTGCTTGGTGATAAAGCTGCTGACTAATAGGCGTTAAGGCATAAAATGGAAGAGACAAAAGGCATGGTGTTAAACACAGTAGAAGAGTTACTAGAAGATATCCGTCAAGGCAAGATGGTTATTTTAATGGATGACGAAGACCGAGAGAACGAGGGTGACTTGGTAATGGCTGCACCGATGGTGCGCCCGCAAGACATTAACTTCATGGCTACCTATGCTCGCGGACTGATTTGTCTGACCTTAGACGAGCAACGCTGCAAACAGCTTGATTTGGCGATGATGGTTAATCATGACAGCAACGCTTCGAGTCATGGAACACCTTTTACGCTCTCTATTGAAGCGGCAGAGGGAGTGACTACAGGGATTTCTGCGGCCGATCGAGCACGAACGGTCCAGGCGGCCGTGGCGAGTAATGCCAGACCAAATGATATTGTTCAGCCGGGGCATATTTTCCCTCTTAAAGCGCAGCCAGGGGGTGTGTTGAGTCGAGCTGGTCACACTGAAGCGGGTTGTGATTTAGCCAGAATTGCAGGTTTTGAGCCAGCCGCCGTGATTGTAGAGATCATGAATGAAGATGGCACAATGGCTCGACGTGATGATCTTGAAAAATTTTCTAAAAAGCATCAGCTTAAAATTGGGACTATTGCAGACCTGATTCATTATCGTTTGGTGACTGAGAAAACCACTCAGTGTATTAATGAGCGCACTGTAACCACTCATTATGGTGAATTTATATTAAAGACCTATCTGGACAATGCTCGTAATGAAAAACATTTTGCGTTGGTTATGGGTGATGTGAGTACAGCTGAACCAGCCCTAGTAAGAGTTCATATCAATCGTTCTGCAAGAGATATTTTGGCTCTGGAGTCGGGAGGGAAGTTCAAATCCTGGTCTTTTCATAGTGCTCTAGAGCGTGTTGCTAAGGAGGGTCGTGGTGCTGTGGTGTTGGTCTACCACCCTGAAACTGCAGAGGATGTTGACAACGATATCGATATGATTGTTAACCCCGGTATTGGCGGCGCTCAGTCAGCAAGTGACGTCGTTTACCAGCAAGTAGGTACGGGGTCACAGATCTTGATGGATTTGGGCGTGCATAAAATGCGACTAATGAGTGCGCCATTTAAGTTTAGCGCAATCTCGGGCTTTGACCTTGAGGTTGTGGAATACGTTAATTGCGATTAATGTCTCCAGCGGTATTGATAATGAAACTTCAAAAGAGAACAGGAATTATAGATGGGTGAATACAAGCCGGAAGAGGGCAGTTTCAATGTTGGCGCGGTGCGCATAGCAGTTATTGCAGCACGTTGGAATTCAGAGGTGACCGACGGGTTGTTGGCGGGGGCAGTTCGCGCGCTCAGTCGTCATGGTGTCAGTGATGATGCTCTTGAGATATATCGGGTGCCAGGTGCGTTTGAATTGCCCCTGGCCAGTCAAAGAGCGGCCCAAACAGGACGTTTTGATGGGGTTATAGCGTTGGGCTGTGTGATCCGTGGTGACACCCCTCACTTTGACTATGTTTGCTCAGAGACAACCCGAGGAATCGGAGAAGTTGGATTGACAGAGAACTTGCCAATCGCCTTTGGGTTATTGACCACCGATACGTTAGAGCAGTCGTTGGAGCGTTCGGGCAACAATGCTGAGAATAAAGGTGAAGAAGCTGCTTTGACCGTTCTTGAGATGTTGACAATATTTAAACAGATGGACGGTGACGCATAGATGTCTAAAGCTAGAGAACGACAAAAAGCACGCAGGATGGTTGTTCAGGCACTCTACTCATGGGAAATGAGCGGTACTGACCTGGAGACTATAGAGGCTGAATTCCACACTGCTCACAATATGACTAAAGTCGATGGCAAGCTATTCCATAACATATTATTTGGTGTTCCTAAAAACTTAGGTGAGGTTGATGGTGCATTTGAGTCTCATCTTGATCGGGAAAATAAACAGTTAGATCCAATATCACGCGCTGTTTTACGTTTGTCGACCTATGAAATGCTCTACACAATCGAGGTGCCTTATAAAGTAGTGATAAACGAAGGTGTCAATCTGGCAAAAACCTTTGGCCCCACGGACGCATTTAAATTTATAAACGGCGTGCTTGATCGTGTCGCTATAGACCTTCGCTCCATTGAAATTAAAGCAAATAAAGCCATCTAAACGCTGATAACGGAGCGGAATACTCTGACCAAAACTAAATTTCCCCGGCTCAGCGAATTTGAAATCATCGCAGACTATTTTAAAGATCTTACAGGTCAAGAGGGCGTTGCTTTGGGTATTGGCGACGACGCGGCTATTATAAATCTACCCCTTAATTCTAAAACTCAGTTAGTGGTGGCCAGCGACACCTTAGTGGAAGAGGTACATTTCCCTAGGGGCGCAAGTGCTTATCAAATCGCTCAACGAGCTCTTTGCGTTAATTTGAGTGATATGGCGGCTATGGGAGCCGCTCCTCGATGGTTCACGTTAGCCTTGACGCTGCCTCAGGGAAAAGCCAATGAGCAGTGGTTAAAAGGGTTTAGCGCCGGACTATCAGAAATCGCAATAGATTATAATTGCGCCTTAATCGGCGGAGATACAACGGCTGGACCATTGGCAATAACCATTACCATGCTGGGAGAGGTGCCTTTAGGGGGGGGTCTTGTGCGCAGCGCCGCCGCTAATGGAGACCGAGTTTATGTGACGGGGCTTCTGGGTGATGGAGCGGCTGGTTTATTGGCAGCAAAAAAAACAAAGTCCTTTGATTATATGGATAAAAGCGTAAGTGATCGCTTACTCCAATCATTTTATAAGCCTCATCCAAAAATTGATATTGGTTTAAAAATACGAGGTTTGGCTTCTGCATGCATTGATATATCCGACGGGCTGGTGGCTGACTTAGGCCATATATGTAAGTCCAGTGGGGTTGCTGCATCCGTAAACACTTCAAGGTTACCAATACACCCAGATTTAGAGGCAAATTTTCAAGGTCAATGCGTTGATTGGGCGCTCTTTGGTGGGGATGATTATCAGCTGTGCTTTACAGTGTCGGCAGAGCATTATCCGATGGTTGACGACTGGATCTTGCGCGGCGAATTAGACGCCACATGGATAGGCTCTATAATACCCTGTAGCGATGATAGTCCGGCTGTCTTGGTAGACGGCGTTAAGTCACTGGAAAGAGAAAGAGGCTTCGATCATTTTGACCAATAATCCAACGTATGCACAACTACTTAAATCACCTGTCCTGTTATTGGCTTTTGGCTTTGGTAGCGGTCTTTCCCCTAAAGCGCCTGGCACAGTTGGCTCTTTGTTGGCCTTAGTGCTTTGGTTGTTCTTAGCAAAGTTATCTCTTCCGTTCTATTTAGGTTTTGTGGCCATCTGCACATTGGCTGGTGTCTACATTTGTGGTGTGGCAGCTGATCGATTAGGCGTACATGATCATGGAGGTATAGTCTGGGACGAGTTTGTTGGCTTGTGGATAGCAATGGCTGCGTTGCCCGTATCTTGGTCATCAATTATTCTAGGGTTTGGTTTGTTTCGGTTTTTCGATATTCTCAAACCCTGGCCAATTAGCTGGATGGACAAAAACATATCAGGGGGGCTTGGTATCGTGCTTGATGACATAACCGCTGGTGTGGCCACCGCAGTCAGTATCGGCCTGCTAAACCTACTGGGTTGGATATAGAAATCTAGTTTTTTGGGCGAACATAGGTTATGTGGCCTAGCCTGATTATGTTGCTTTTTTAAGGATAAGTAGCCCGATAATTTTTGCAGTGGACTGAATCCAATATTTGTTTGATAGCGTCTTAAAAAGACGAGTAGATTAGTTATTACGTTAGAAATAAGGAACATGAGTTGATGAAAAAATTTGTACCCGTATTGCTGGTTTTTGGAGCCATAGGAGTGGCTATATTAATGTCAGTGCTTACACAAGAGCCGTTGAAGGCTGAGGTGCCTGAAGCGGCAATGGCGGTTAAAACGCAGAAGCTTAGTTGGACTGAGGTGACTTTGTCAGTTGAATCTCAAGGCACCGTGCGGCCACGAACTCGAACAACTTTAATTTCAGAGGTGTCGGGAGTCGTTCTTGAAGTCTCTGACTATTTCATCGTTGGTGGTAGTTTTGAGGCCGGTGATATTTTAATGCGTCTTGACCCCTCGGATTATGAGGTGGCGTTGCAGCGAGCGAAGGCTCAGTTAATTAGTCGGACAGCACAGTTAGAGCTCGAAAAAGCGAGAGCTGCTCAAGCCACTAAGGAGTGGGAAATGACTGGGCGACCTAACGCAGAAGCGCCTATCTTGGCGTTGCGACAGCCCTATTTGGCAGAAGCTGAAGCGAATATCCTACAAGCGCAAGCGGAGGTAAAACAGGCGGACTTAAAGCTGCAAAGAGCCACTATTCGGGCGCCATATGCGGGTATGGTATCTATAAAGTCTGTGGATGTTGGTCAATATGTAACCACTGGTTCACGACTGGGCGAAACCTTTGCGATTGATTTTGTCGAGGTGAGATTGCCTCTCACGGAAAGAGATTTATCACAGATAGCTCCAATGTCTTTTCGAGGTCTAGAGGCTGTTAATGAGGTTGTCCTTACCGGTTCGGTGAATGGAAGTTCAGCTGATTGGACAGCATTGGTCGTTCGGTCTGAAGGCGTTGTTAATGAGCTTAATCGCTCTCAATATGTGGTAGCCCGCGTCTCTGATCCCTACAGACTTAACCACGCCCCGACAGCTAGTGCGCCACCTCTATTAGTGGGTACATTTGTGACGGCAAAATTAAAAGGTAAGACATTAAGCAAAGTCTTCAAGGTGCCACGCAGTGCCTTGTTGCAGGGTTCTAAGGTCGCTGTAGTGGATGATATGCAAAGGTTGCGAATTAAATCTGTGAATGTCGAGTTTTCTGATGAAGGCTACTACTACGTTAGTGAGGGTCTTAAGGAAGGATCAGAGGTCATTGTGAGTGCCATCGGTACACCTATTGAAGGTCTTAAACTCGAAGTTAAGAATTCGACCAACAAGGGTAGTGCAGAATAATGGACCTGAACTCCAAAGGGCTTATTGGCTGGTTTATCCGAAATCCGGTAGCGGCTAATTTAGTCATGGTGCTTGTGTTTTTTGCAGGATCATTATCATTGCTTAATATAAGTAAAGAGATGTTTCCTCGATCAGAAACCAGAATGATTAGTATAGGCGCGCCTTATCCTGGTGCCGCTCCAGTTGAGGTCGAAAAAGGTGTTATTTTGCCTATGGAGTCCGCGCTTGAAGGGCTGCGGGGCATTAAAAAAATAATCTCGGCCGCCGATAGAGACTACGCCAGAGTTTATTTGGAAATTGAAGCGAACGAAGATATCAATGAGGTGATGAGCCAAATTGAAAATCGCATCGATAGTATTACTAATTTACCGGATGATCTTGAAAAGCCCACGGTCCAGAGAGTAGCGCGAAACCTTTGGGCAACGGGTATTGCGGTATACGGTGACATGACAAAGCGTGAAAAAAAGGTAATAGGGGAGGAGGTTTATAATGAGTTGTTAGCTCTACCTGAACTCAAAGAGGTACACCTTTGGGGTGCTGGCACCTATGAGATTTCCATAGAGGTGAAAGAAACCCGACTTCGCGAACTTAACTTAACCTTGAGTGAAGTCGCATCTGCGGTAAGAGCGTCTTCCATGGACTTGCCTGCCGGGATTATTCGAACAGAAGCAGGTAATGTATTGATCCGAACAGAGGGTAAAGCTTATATAGGAGCGGACTTCGAAAATATTGTACTACGCAGTGAAATGGACGGTACGCAATTATCACTCTCTGATGTTGCTGATGTAAGAGATGGGTTCACCGAAAGTATATCTGACAATCGTTTTGATCGTAAAAGCGCCATTAGTATTGGTGTTTTTTCATTGGAGGGTCAAAATTTACTGGATATCAGCAAAGCAGTGCACGCTTACGTAGAAAAAAAGCAACAGTCGCTACCAGATGGTTTGAGTATTAGTGTATTCAGTGATCAGGCTTACGATCTCAATGGCCGGCTCACCATGATGTCTGAAAACCTATTGATGGGCGGCATATTAGTTGCGCTAGTGTTAGGTATTTTTCTAAATTTAAAAGTGGCACTTTGGGTGATATTGGGTATCCCGGTTAGTTTTGCCGGCGCATTTTGGTTGATGCCATTTGGGGGAGTCACGGTCAATGTCCTTAGCTTGTTTGCTTTTATCATGGTGCTGGGTATTGTCGTGGATGATGCTATCGTCATTGGTGAGAGCGTATTTAGTGAAGCAAAAAAAGATTACCACTTAAAGCTTGCCGCGGGGAAGATTTTCGGTTCTGGGTATTCTACCTCTGTAGAGACGGTTATAGCAGGGGCGAAAAGAGTGGCTACGCCATCAACCATAGGCGTGCTAACTACTATGGCAGCGTTTCTCCCTATTGTCTTTATTGGAGGAAGCTTTGCTGGTATTCAGAAGGCTATCGGTATAGTGGTCATTTTATGTCTAACATTTTCTTTAATTGAGTCTAAATTAATTCTTCCCGCACATCTTGTGGGCCTAAAGTTTGGGCAGAAACCGTCAGGTAAGCTGTCTGCGGTCAATCGCTTTCAAAGTAAAGTTGCCACAGGATTGGACTATGTCATTGAGGATGTCTATCAACCTTGGTTAAGAAAGGCACTGCGCAATCGGTATATTACGCTAGCTGGATTTTTAGCGATTTTGATTATTATCATCGGCTCGGTGAATAGCGGCATTGCTCGCTTTGAGTTTTTCCCTAGTGTACCTGGAGATGACCTTCAGGCGGAAATTATCATGCAAGATGGTGCTTCTCCGGAGAGCCTTGCCGAGACAATTTATCAAATAGAAACGGCAATATACAAAGTTGATAAAAAGTATCGCGCTGAAAACCCAAGCACCGTTGGCTTGATTGAGCATGTTGCCTTTTTTGTCTCCAGTGACGTCAAGGCTAGCTTTCGTGTAGTACTGACAAAGTCAGAATTTCGAAGCGTCAGCGCAACTGAAATTGAAAGATTATGGCGCACTGAGGTGGGGCTATTGCCAAATGTGCGAAAGCAGCGCTATTTTTCTAGTGAGGGGCCATCTGGCGTGGCAATTAGTTTATCGTTATCAGGTACTGACCCAGATGAATTGACCAAAGCCAGTGTTGAGTTGCAGCAATATTTAACTAAGTTCCCAGGGGTATATGATATTTATAATTCTCAGGGCTCAGGCAGTAAAGAGGTGCTGATTAGATTAAAACCCTACGCCAGCCAGGTTGGTGTGCGACTTTCAGACGTCGCGAGACAGGTACGGCAAGCATTTTATGGTGAAGAGGCGCAGCGTATACAGCGGGATTCGGAGACTATCAAAGTAATGGTCAGATACCCCGTTGAAGAGAGGCGTGCCATTTCCACCCTAGAAAACATGCATATTCGAACCGTGAGCGGGGAGGCTATTGCGATAGGTGAAGTTGCAGAGATAACTCTTGGTCTCGGACTCACAGCGATAGAGCGGTTAGATCGTAAGCGCACTGTTACGGTTACTGCTGAAGTTGAATCAGAGAGGATACAAAGTGGGGAGGTGGTAGCGGATGTAAGGAAAAACTTCGTGCCCTCGTTACTTGAAAAATATCCCAGCGTTGAATTTAGATTGAGTGGCGGAACGCAAGAGCAGAGCGAGTATTACGGGAAGATGGCTATTGGCTTTCTTGCCTCCCTGTTCTTGATCTATGGTTTGTTGGCGGTACCGTTGCGATCTTATATTCAACCGATCGTCATTATGTCTGTGATTCCTTTTGGATTTATTGGCGCGGTGATCGGTCATGTACTGTTTGGTCTGGCGGTTAATATATTATCTATTTTTGGCATCATTGCTTTGGCCGGGGTTGTTGTAAACGACAGTTTGATCTTGGTTGAATTTGCTAATCGGGGAAAGGCAGAGAACCTCTCGACCGAAGATGCGATCTTGAATGCGGGCAAAAAACGCTTTCGAGCCATACTGCTAACGACTCTGACTACCTTTGTCGGCTTGCTACCGCTACTGTTTGAGACCAGTGTTCAGGCGCAATTTGTTATTCCGATGGCCTTGTCCCTGAGCTTTGGAATTCTTTTTGCATCGGCAATAACGCTAGTGCTGATACCTTGCTTATATTTGGTTGTAGAGACCAATCGCCGATTTGTCAGTGCAGTACTGCTGTTACTGCTACTAATTGCATTAAGTTGCTCAATGGTTTTATTACAGATCTTTAGCGTAGGTACTGCGGTAATTGTGTCGGCAGTACTGATAGCTATCATGATTGGTTTGTCTGTGCGAAAGTGGCTAGGCCATTTTCCCGAATACCAAACCAAAGTATAATAAGAGTCTGATTTAGCCAGTATTTCTGAAAATTCTGTATTAGCGAGGGGTTGGTTGTACAATGCCAACCTTGTTGTTAACAAATATTGGAGTCGTTATCAGTGCTTCGTTACATCGAATCTTCTAAGTTGCCCACTCGCTGGGGAACCTTCGATATCCATGGCTTTGAGGATCCCTTCAAAGGCAAGGAGCATATCGCTATTACCATGGGGGATTGCGGTACTGACGAGCCTTTGTTGCTTAGAATTCATTCCGAATGTCTTACCGGTGATGCCTTAGGTAGTTTACGTTGTGATTGCGGCGAGCAGTTGCATGAGGCTATGAAGCGTATCGCTGATAAAGGCCGAGGTGCGATACTTTATCTTCGGCAAGAGGGTCGAGGCATTGGTCTGGTAAACAAAATACGCGCCTACAATTTGCAGGATGAGGGTGCCGATACAGTTGAAGCAAATGAGCGCCTGGGATTTGGCGCTGATATGCGCGATTATTCTATTTGTGCACCTATGCTAGAGCATTTGGGTGTCCAAAAAGTACACTTAATGACTAACAATCCTCGTAAAATTAATGCCTTGTTAGAGCTAGGTTTTGATGTTGTTGAGCGCAAGTCTTTGCAAGCCGATAGTAATCCACATAACGTTCAGTATCTCTCTACCAAGGCGGGTAAATTAGGTCATCTTTTTGAGGATCAAATCGAGTGAGCCTAGGGTTGTCCAAACGTATCATTCCTTGTCTGGATGTTGATAAAGGCCGGGTTGTTAAAGGTGTTCAGTTCGTTGATATACGTGATGCTGGAGACCCAGTAGAAGTTGCGCGCCGTTATAACGAACAGGGTGCTGATGAAATAACCTTTCTTGATATCACCGCCAGTCATGAAGGACGTGATACTACCTTACACACTGTTGAACGTATGGCAGGCGAAGTGTTCATTCCTCTGACTGTGGGCGGCGGTGTGCGTGAATTACAGGACATCCGTAATTTATTAAATGCAGGTGCTGATAAGGTGGCGATTAACTCAGCGGCTATATTCAACCCTGAATTTGTTGGTGAAGCAGCTCAACGATTTGGTTCACAATGTATTGTTGTCGCCATTGATGCCAAACAGGTGAACCATGGTGACAATCCGCGGTGGGAGATATTTACCCATGGCGGACGCAAACCTACGGGTATCGATGCTGTCCAATGGGCAAGAAAAATGACTGAACTCGGTGCAGGTGAGATTTTACTCACGAGTATGGATCGAGACGGCACTAAAAATGGCTTTGATTTAGACTTGACCTCTAAGGTAAGCGGCGAGGTTAATGTTCCTGTGATTGCTTCCGGCGGCGTCGGAACTCTGCAACATTTGGCTGATGGGATTATCCACGGTAAGGCTGATGCGGTTTTAGCCGCCAGCATTTTTCATTTTGGCGAGCACAGTGTACCTGAGGCCAAGCAATTTATGGCGGACCAGGGCATTAATGTGCGGCTATAGTACGGCTTTTGACTTGCTGCCAGCCTACATTGGGTTGATACGTAGCCACGGCTTCATCAAAAATCCGAATGGACTAGATAACTTAATTGGGGCAGCTAAGGCTGAAAGACAAATACATTCACCATTCTGAGCCCCCAATGGTTGGTGAACGTCACCTGGTTGGCAGGACAAGAAATCACCTTCTTTATAAACAGCGTGCTCATCAGAAAAGCTGCCTTTAAGCACCACAGTAAATTCTTGACCACCATGATTATGTCGTGGCGTCTTTCCACCAGCACAAATTTTATGCAGGGCAACTTCATACTCATTTTGGCCCGTTGTAACCTGGGCCACATTTAACCAGCGGGACAGACGGCGCCATTTAGGTACAGATTCACTACTATTAATTAGTTTATTCACTAAGAGTGGATAGCGGCTATCAACCATATCGGAGGTGTTATTTACCTCAGCGGTATCACTTTCAGGTAATTGGTCGATTTGGCTCATCGCCGAATCAAATAAGTGGTCACCTACCTCCGTTGGTTCCACTTCACTCATCAAATTCGAGCCCACCTGGTCAAGGCGTAATAACTCATTACGACATTGACTACAGAAGTGTAGGTGCGCTGAAACGCATATAGATGGAGCGGTAGCAAGGTTACCCCCGGAAAAATCAACTAACATTGCGGATTCAGGATGGTGGTTAACTGTACTCATAAAACTTCGTCTCTAAATTCTGGTGCTACCAGGATTTGCATTTTTTGAAGTGCTAGCCGCACTCTTGATTTTACTGTTCCTAGAGGCAAACCAAGTTCATTGGATGCCTCTGCGTGTGATTTACCCTCTAAATAGACTTTGCGAAGGATCTCGCCTTGTTCTTTTGGCAGTCGGGAAAGACATGACTGGACCTTGTCTTCACTACGCTTTTGTCTCATTAAAGAGACGGGGGTATCTTCGTCTGCTTCATGCCAGAAATATTCGTTCTCAAGAGGTAGGTACTGAGTGTTACTCTTGCGGCGCAGCATATCGATTCTACAATTTCGAGCCACGGTATAGATCCAAGTAGTTGCAGAGGCTTTTGCTGGGTTGTAGCTTGCCGATTTCTGCCATACCTTAATCATGACTTCTTGCACTAAATCCTCGCTTAAGCCTGGAAACCATCCCTCATGACGGCTTGCTTGAGCAAAACTTTACAATAGAGGTGCAAAATGGCTAAATAGCTGGCTAAAGGCGTGCCTGTCACGAGTTTCAGCAACAGACACCAGTAACATGGACCACTGATCAGAGCGCTTCTCAGCACTCAATAATGCAGTTTTCTTGCTCGGTTCTTCGTTTTCGTCAACAAGTTTAATTGTAAAGCCCAACATTATATAAACTACCTTTCTAATAGAGGGTTTTACGATCCTTATATTTAATTGGATCAGCCTTAATTTAGGTCTAGTAGTGTATGAATTTGTACTACACTATAAGCGTTTTATATGAGCAATCTACTCAATCACTTGTAATGTTAAAAGTATCAACGAATTTCGCTCAACACTGCACTCGACGAGGACACGATGAATAAACTGACGATTCTGACTACAGGAGGAACAATAGATAAAGTCTATTTTGACGCAGCGAGTGAATTCCAGGTAGGAGCCCCGGTCATTGAGGCCTTGTTAGTGAGGATGAATGTGGGTTTCGAGGTAAGCCTAAATCAACTGATGCGGGTGGATAGTCTTGATATGACCGATCAAAATCGAAAATTGATTCGCCAAGCTGTTGAAGAGAGTGATGCTGAGCATATTTTAATTACCCATGGCACGGATGGTATGGTTGAAACCGCTAATTGGTTGAAAGACGTCGGTGAAAAGAAGATTATTCTCACTGGAGCGTTGCAGCCTGCCGCTTTTGCTGAAAATGATGCGGTTTTTAATATCGGCTGTGCTATTGGTGCGATACAAACAGTAGCCTCAGGAGTCTATATAGCGATGAATGGGCGTATTTTTGACTCCAATAAGGTGGTTAAAAACCGCTCTAAAAACCGCTTTGAACTCACGTCTTGAGTTTAGTGCTGCTTATCTAAAAATTTCTTTAAACCTTGGTTGTGAATCTCAAGTTTAAAAATCTTTCCTGACGCTGTGCACGGCAGAGCCGCGTCGGTGAAATTAAAATAGCGAGGGATCTTAAATTTTGCCAAACGTCCGCTAAGGAAGTGGCGTAACTAATTTTCATCGACACTATTAACGCAAAACAGGGTCGCGCCGACTTCAAAGCTATAGCGCTCTTTATCAAATACTAAGAAGGTCTCATCGCTGAGGTTTTGAGTGAACAGCTCACGAAGACTTGGGTGTGCATTTTGATAGGTGCGACGGGTTTTCCCATAGACCTCAACACTCGTCATTTCCAGACGCGGAGAGTATCTCTAAAGCTTGTTGACGATCCATGGCTAAATTTCCGTTGAACGATTAGCGGTCTAATCGAATTGTTTGTCTGAACTGACGCTCTGCTACAATTTAAGTTCAGCCATATATGGGCAGTATAAGTGCCAGTAGATGCTTAGCACAATAGCCTAATTGGAGACTTTTCGATTATAGCTATTCACGAAAAGATATGCCCATTGAATTATCGTAAATTTATGCTTTACGCATACGTATTTTAGTTCCTTGAGTTTAATTTTCCGCTAAAATGGCCGCGTTAATTCATTTCTAGCGTTTTATTCATGAATAAAAAATCACATTCATCATGCCCTAAGCTCGGTATTGGTATAGATTTCGGCACCAGTAACAGCGCTGCTGCGATATTTGATGGGCAGCGCGTAAAACTGGTTAAGCTATCACCCTATAATCCTATAATGCCTTCAGCCAATTATATTGATCGAGACTTTAAGGCTGAGATTGGACAGGAGGCTATCGACGAGTACATTAAAGGTAATCAGGGTAGAAAGGTTGAGCTTAGCGTCGAGGTCCTAGGAGAAGCGAGGACCAGTGCTGGAGGTCCTGACGGTCCCGCAGGTGAAGGTGAAACGAGTATAGTTTATGGCCAAGCTTTTAATGATGGAAGCTTGCCAGGACGCTTGTTCCGAGGCACTAAAAGACTTCTAGGAAATCTGGCTAGTGATCGAACATTAATATTTTCTCGGCCGTTTAGACTGGTCGCTTTAGTGACACCGATACTGGTTGGCATACGCAGTGCACTGCGGGATGCAATTAGTCATTTTCCAGATGGAAAAGTTCAAGATTTGGCCGATCACGCCTGTATTGGCCACCCTGTTAATTTTGAGGGAAACGAACAGCAGCGCAATACTGTCGCACTGGAACGGCTTAGCGAGGCCTATCGTCATGCTGGTATCACAGAACAGAGTTTTTGTCCCGAGCCGACAGCGGCTGCCATCAGCTTTTTACACAACCAGTCCTATCGCCAGAACCAACGATTGCTGACAGTCGATTTTGGCGGTGGCACTCTGGATTTTAGTATTTTGCGACGTCTTGACGATTCCTTTAAAGTTGAGGCTACTCATGGTATTGCGCTTGGTGGAGATAAAATTGATCAAATCATCTTTAGAGAGCTAGTATTTCCTCTATTGGGTAAAGGGGAACGATGGAGTCGTGTGGTCGACGGACTCACTGTTGATACTCTTTTTCCCTTTGGCGATTTTGAAGATTTACTGATCAATTGGCCCGTCAGCTACATGCTTAACCAGAATAAATATACTGCACCGGTCATGCAGCGTATGGCTGAGGATGATATTGCAGCAGATAAATTTAAGCGCCTTTATGACCTTATTAGGCAAAACTATAGCTACCAGGTTTTTGAGGCGATAAAGGACTTTAAGGCGAGCCTCTCTGTGCAGCAATCCACGAAACTTGATATCCCTCAGCTTGATATTGAAGTTGAGTTAGAACGGTGGGAGTTTGAGGTGATGATCTCTGATGCTCTGTTTGAGTTAGAGCAGGCCATCACTCTTATTCTGAGTAAGGCTGAATTGGAAGCAACGGATATTGATCTCGTATTGCGTACTGGCGGCTCTTCATTGATCCCTGCCGTAAAAGATATTCTCGACAATCAGTTTGCCGGGAAGGTGGTGGAACATGATCCTTTTACCAGCGTGGCGGCAGGTTTGGCCATCGCCGATTACTATGGTTATGGCCAATCGCAGTAATTGTTGGATGTTTCAGCTGCCTTACTTGCCAAATCGTCGATTACGTTGCTGCCAGACCCTTATCGCTCGCCAAAAATCGATTTTACGAAAGGCGGGCCAAAATATCTCGGTGAAATAGAGTTCTGAGTAGGCGCTTTGCCATAATAAAAACCCAGACAACCTCTCCTCACCTGAGGTGCGAATAATAAGATCTGGGTCAGGCATGCCCTCTGTGTAGAGATGATTGGAGAGAAGCTGCTCATCAATATCGTCAATATCTATTTCGCCATTCTTAATCCGCTCGCCGATTTTCTTGACCGCGTCGACTATTTCCGCGCGACCGCCGTAGCCAATCGCAATGTTTAACTGAAAACCATCATTCTCTGCTGTTTGAGCTTCTACAGAATCTATTTCTTCGTTCATTTCCTGTGAGAGCTGATCTCGCCTGCCGATGACTTTGATTTTAACATTTTCATCGGCAATTAAAGGGTCGGTTCTTAGTGTCCGAAACTTATTCAAAATAATACTCATAAGCTCTTCTACTTCTTCGCCACTACGATTGTAGTTTTCCGTGGAAAAGCCATATAAGGTGACCATTTTAATCTCGAGATCTAAACACCACCTTAGGAATCCTTCTAAATTATCGGATCCAGCCATATGGCCGGCTTTCCTCGTAGCTAGTTTTTGCGCCATCGCAAAGCGTCGATTGCCATCTACGATGAGGCCCATATGATGAGGTCTTTTGGTAGCAAAAAGCTGTCTGCGAAGTGCTTTTTCATACACTTTATAAAAAATAGAAGGAACGTACATTAATATCCAGTCTCAATTTGTATCATTCGATGTGGAGAATGAAATAGCCATTAAGGCTACTTTGTTTTTAAAGTAGGGGGAGGTTAGGCCGCCTATGGGTGCCATAAATGGCTGCGTTTAATCATTACCTTTAATGGCAAAATAGGTGCCTATAGCGAAGAGAAAAATTTGCTCGCTGGTAAATAACTTAGCTGTTATGAACCAGTCAGCATGAGCTATAGAAAAGGCACCAATCATAATGACCATTATCGCTCCACCGGAAAGTCTGGTGATTAAATGTCCCAGAGAACTGCCTAATAGGCCGCCTAAAATAATACCAACACCCGCAGTCGTTTCACCAAGAGCCACCATGCTACTAATAATTTCAGGCGCTGGAATACCAATACTGCCAAACCAATCAACCAATTTTTCAGGCGGTAAAGGGAACTTACTGTAACCGTGCAAGAAGAATGAGATACCCAATGTTAGTCTTAGCAACCCAGGTGCTAATCCAGCAAAGGGTTTAGCCAGTGAATTAAGCGTTGAATTAAGATTTGACATGGAGACCCTCTTAGAAAATTAGTTAATTTGTCCTTTGGGCTAACTAAGCGATATTCTATACAGTTAACCCTTAAGTGCTTAGTTTAATATATTTTCCAGAGATTATTGGGTCTATATTGATTTAATTACTATCACAAGTAATACACGCTACCCGCCTCCCGGGGGAGTTCGGTGATACTCGTCGCCTAGGGTTGCTGTTAATACGATAATGACTTGGGTATCCGGTGCATGGCCACGGGCATAAAGCCGATATCGCGGCAGGAGTTTTCGATCTCGTCGGTGATGTTATTCAGTCGATGAAGCTCTGGCCGTCAAGTTGATTCCGAATGTTCTCAGGAATCTTAAGCTTAAGATGCGCAGCAATTGACGGGAGGATGTCAACAATCGCTGGCGTTCGATAGTAGCGCTCATTGAGATCATCGCTATTGGTCACTATCCAAGTCGTCCGCTCTCGTTCGCTCTGATTTCCGTGGCCATGCCCAGTTTTGGCATCCCGCCCATGGTCGGTCGTAATTATGATAATCCAGTCTTCGTCATATGCCTGTTGTCGTTCTTGCACAGCGCTCCAAATTTTACCAATCTGACCGTCCATGTGTTGCACGGCAGCCGTCAGTTCCGGCCCGTCGCCGTAGCCATGGCCTACAGAGTCGGTGTATTCCAGGTAGACCCATGACAAATCTGGCCCGTTTGACTCAACATATCGCGCCGCTTCATCCGTGACGAGATCGTCGATAGCGCGGATGTAATTTGCTAGCAGATCGTGCGGGAAACGCTCAACATCAAGTTCGAAGCCATCAAACGCATAATCCAGTTTGTTGCCGCCAGCCTCCTCCAGACCCTCACCAATCAGCTTGGTTCGATTGTCCGTCCAGGTAGAAAAAACAGCGGTATGCAAGGTCGGGTCGTGCTCTTTGGCTATTCTGAAGATATCCCAGTAGGCGTAGTTCGGGTCACCGATCAAGTTATCATAAACATTGTGCTTATTGGCCCACGTCCCTGTGAGCAAATTATTGTAGCCGATCGCCGAAGACGTTGGGCTTTGGGACGCCCCTCCAATCTCTCCGCCGACGTAGGCTCTCGTGTAGCCGTCTTTGCCGGCAATTGAATCCAGTACGGGCGTGGATGTATTTTCCAGAACGTCCGCAGGAATGCCGTCAACAATGATGAATATTGCTGCCGGCGTCGTTGTAGGCCCAGCGGCAACACTCGCACAGCCTGACAACACTGCGATCAGTAGGATGGTCATCATACATCTTCGATCTCCTATGTGCTGGATCAGCATAAGGTGCTTCCCTTAAAGTTTTGGCAAAAATTATCATTTAACTGTGACATTGTAGCTATAAAATGTATAGGAACAGTATTGTATTCGATAAACTCAATAATCATTCGAGCGGCAACTATGGAAACTTATCTCGTCCATATACGCTCAACTTTTATGGGTCTTAAAATAAAGATCAGGCCATAGTTTTTGTTCATCAATTGCACCTTAACTAGCCAGTGTTTTGACGTAAATTGAGAGCAGATTAATTTTGTGAAACCGGTATAATCGTCACCTGTGTAAATATCAATTAACAAGTTTCGAGCGAACCATCTTGAAAACAGAATTTCTTGGCAAGACCCTATCGGGCCCATTCACAATTCCCTCTGGAATTGTTACCACTGCAACCTCGATTATTCAGGCTATGTTTGATCATATACCACAGATTGGCGTAATAACGACGAAAAGTGTTGGTCCTACACCTCGCGCGGGTAATCGTGAACCTGTTTATAGTCAGTATGCGCCGGGCTGCTTCGTCAATGCCGTAGGCCTAACTAACCCAGGTGCTGAGGCCTCTGCTGCGGTAATGTCGACGTTACGTATTCCTGACGATCGGTTTTTACTGGTGTCAATCTTTGGCGGTAGCATCGAAGAGTTTGTTGAAGTGGCTAAGATTATGGCGCCTGTTGCCGATGGTCTAGAGCTCAATCTCTCCTGCCCGCATGCAAAAGGTTATGGCATGGCGATGGGCCAGGATCCAGATATGGTTCGGGAAGTGACGGCTGCGGTCAAAGCTGTCGTTGATATCCCTGTGATTCCAAAATTAACGCCCAATACTTCTAATACTAGTGAGATAGCACTCGCCGCAGTAGCGGGTGGGGCAGATGGCCTTTGCGCAATTAACACTGTAGGGCCTGGTTATACGTCTTCTCATGGTCAGCCTGTCCTAAGTAACGGCGCAGGAGGGATGTCGGGTAAAGGTGTTCTGCCTATCGCGCTTAAATGTATTCGTGAAATTGCCGCGGTGACTGATGTCCCTATTGTTGGTTGTGGTGGGGTGAGTAGTGCCTCTGATGTACGAGAATTCATTGATGCTGGGTCTACTATTGTCGGGGTGGGATCTGCGCTTACGGGCATGACTACCGATGATATAGGGAGTTATTTTAGTCAGCTTGAATCTGATATCTGCTTTGATAGTGATAAAGCAGAGGGACATATTCGGTACGATATCGATATGGACTTTCAGCCTGTTGTGCTGGTGGAAAATAAGCGTGTATGTGAGGATATTTGTGTTCTGACCTTTGATCGAAAGATCAACATACAGGCCGGGGAATTTGTTTTTCTCTGGATACCCGGCGTAGGCGAAAAGCCTTTTTCAGCTCTTTCAGATGATCCTTTTCAATTAGCGGTTATTGATGTTGGTATCTTTACTCACGAATTAATGGATTTAGTGGTTGGAACTGAAGTCTACGTGCGTGGCCCACACGGCATTCCGGTAGCGCCACCTGAAGATGCCAAGATAATAGCTGTTGCGGGTGGAACCGGTTTAGCGGCCGTGTATCAGCTGGCTAGAGATTTTGGTAACGCTGAAATATTTACGGGTGCTCGTACCGCAGAGCGCCTCTACTATCTTGACGAGTGCCAGAGAATTTCTACTGTACATGTGGCTACCGACGACGGTAGTAAGGGCTTTAAGGGGGTTGTCACGGAGCTGTTGCGCTCCCGTTTGGAGGAGATGACCCAGGCTGAGCTGGATAAATTAGTGTTCTATAACTGTGGTCCTTCACCTATGGTGCACGCGGCCGCTGCTGTGCAGCGTGAGTTTTGCCGTGATGATCAGATTTTTAGTGCCATTGACTACTTAACAAAGTGTGGCGTGGGTATCTGTGGAGCCTGTGCAGCGCCCGATGGTCAGCGTATTTGTGTTGATGGCCCTTTTTTACAAGGCTCACCAGCAAGACCTGCTAGTCTTTAATTCTATTTTCAATGTGTTATTTTGGCGTCGTGCTGATTTAAACCTACTAGGCTTTATCGACTAACTTCCAGCGTAGGTGAAAGAAATAGCACGTCATTAGGTAATGGAATAGTTAATTAGCCATCATTGGGGTCGCTTTATGTCAGCTGGGGAAAACCATTTTGGCCCCTTAAAAACTAGTCAGCGATATCATCCACAAAATGCCCTGTCATTGGCCTTTGCCTGCCAGCTGTCCTATAAAAGTGAGAAAAGTATTATCGCGGGGGCGTCAGATTGGGGTTTCTCTCAGGTGCAGTTTTTAGAAGTTACCGAAGGTCATCGTATTGATATGCAGTGCTATGTTATGGCTGACCACGATAATATTGTGGTTGTTTTTCGTGGTAACGACGATTTAAAAGATTGGTTGGCCAATTTTACGGCAATCACTGAGACTGGCCCATTCACTGACAGCAGTGCTCATAAAGGATTTCAAGATGCTCTTGAGCCAGTGGCCCAAGGACTTACCGAAATCGTTAAAAAATTTGGATCAGAAAGTAAAAAAATATGGATTACTGGCCATAGTTTTGGAGGAGCGCTAGCCTCGCTCTATGGTGGCGTACTAACGAGGGAGCATCATCAAGTCTATGGTATCTATACCTTTGGTAGCCCTAGGCCTGGTGACGAGAATTTTGCTACGAGTCTCAATAGTGCTGTCACCGGCCCCCATTACCGAATAGTCAATGAAGGCGATATTGTAGTTCATCTTCCTCCAGAACCGTTCTACAGCCACTCTGGTAAACGGATAATTTTAAAACGAGACAAGCGTGAGACCTCTAAAGAGTCGTGGTTACAGCTGCAAATTACGGCCGTCAAAGCATTTTTTCGTCATGTCGCTGATGTTATTGATATCACTGACAACCATCGACTTAATGGAGGTGATGAAAGCTATATTCCACGATTAACAAAGGATGCTGCGCGGACAATTTCTGCGGTGGATGTTGTGATGGTGAATTCTGAGTATGAGCATTAAATGAAAAACACTGAGAATCATTGAGAGCATTTTTGGAAAACGCTAACGACTAGTATTAAAGGAATTTTTACGAAGCTCGCCCTCGAGAAACCTGCCTATAGTCAATTATTCATGGCTGAGCTGACCTGCTTCCCAGCTTTCTAGTAAAGGCCGAGTGTCGCGTTGCCAGGGATGGAAATCGTCTTTAAAGTACTGTTTGTAGGCTGGCCATGAAGTGCGTATATAGCCTTGGCTGCCTAATAAAAACTGTACCCCTTCAATCCAAACTTTGATGTCCCACAGTTTTTTATCTCGGCGTAGCATGTGAATCATGCCCACAAAAATATCCTGCATTAGAAAGAATGTAGCAAGTCTCAGCGAAGACTTACGCATTTTTTCGCTGTACGACTTATACTGAGTGACTGAACGATAAACATCGAAGGCAACTGCTTTGTGCTCCATTTCTTCTGCTGCATGCCAGGTCCATAACTCTTTCATTGGCCCTTCAATGACACCATTCGCGTCAACCTGATCACCTAACATTCTCTCCGCCAGAACAGCTGTAATGTGCTCGAGGGCGACCGTCACCGATAGACGTTGAATCGAGCTAAGTTTAGCATCGGACTCTCTGATTTTTCGGGCTATTCGCCCTTCAAGGTAATTAAGGTCATAGCCGCGCTCTTTGCACAGCGTTATATTATAGAGTTCATGCTCGCGGCGGTGAATACCTTCTTGGCCACAAAAATGTTTAATTTCACTCTGTAACTTAGGATCAGTAATCTTGTCTGCATAGCGCCGCACACTGTCAATGAACGATTTTTCACCGAGTGGAAAAGTAATTGACATGGCGTTAAACCAAGCCGTTTTAAACGGATGATTGTCATACCAATCTCTGCCAAGGCACTCGGCCAACTCATGCTTTTTGTTGCGCAGTTGGATAGAGATATCTTCTGGTGTGTATGACTCTTGCTTCATTTCTTTTCCCAGAGCTTATCGCCCCACTATGATTTAAGTTCAACTAAAGATTGGTAGCATACATATCAATACATGCTTAGCACAATAGTCTACAGTGGTTTATTGGCTATTCATCATGTCTTTTGCTCGCTGCCGGAGCGCAAATTTTTGTACTTTGCCTGTGGAGGTTTTAGGGATGACTTCAAAGACAAAATGGCGGGGGACTTTAAAGCCTGCCAGATGTTTGCGGCACCAGTCTTCGATGTCTGCTTCTGAAGCTTGGCTATTTGGGTCTAGTTCGACAAAGGCACAAGGTGTTTCACCCCACTTTTCATCCGGCATTGCCACCACGGCTACAGTGACCACGTCACTATATTTATGTATTACCTCTTCTATGTCAATGGATGAGATATTTTCACCACCTGAGATAATAATGTCTTTTGAGCGATCTTTGAGTTGAATATAGCCATCGGGATGTATAACGGCCAAATCACCTGAATGAAACCACCCCCCTGAAAAAGATTCTTCATTGGCCACTTTGTTTTTTAAATAACCCTTCATCACTACATTGCCCCTAAACATTACTTCACCGAGAGTTTCACCATCTCGAGGTACAGGCGACATCGTGTTAGGGTCTAGGACGTCGAGGCATTCAAGGCCATGGTAGCGCACACCCTGTCGAGCTTTTAACTTAGCCTGTTCAGGGCCGGGAAGATCATTCCATCGTTGATGCCAGTCATTAACTACTGCAGGGCCATACACTTCGGTAAGGCCGTAGAGATGGGTGACATTAAATCCAGCATCACGCATATCAGCCAAAACTCTTTCAGGAGGTGGAGCAGCAGCGGTAAAGAAATCCACACTACTTGGTAGCTCAGGGCGTTCACTTGGGTCTGTTGCTAATATCGTCGACATCACCACCGGTGCACCGCATAGAAGAGTCACATCATGCTGCTTTAGGGCCGCCCAGATAGCATCGGCTCGGACTTCTCGTAAACATACTTGAGTGCCGCTAACAGCCGCTATCGCCCAAGGGAAACACCACCCGTTGCAGTGAAACATGGGCAAAGTCCAGAGGTACACGCAGTGCTTTGCAAGAGACGTGGTGAGGATACTGCTTTGAGCTAGCAAGGACGCGCCGCGATGATGATAGACGACGCCTTTGGGATCGCCCGTCGTCCCTGATGTGTAGTTGACGCTAATGGCATCCCACTCATCAGTCGGCATTAGCCAACTAAAATCGGGATCACCTCGGGTGAGAAACACTTCGTAATCAATTTCGCCGAGAGGATCACCTGTTTGAGGAAATTCCGGATCATCGTAATCAATGGTTAGCGGTTTTACACTGCATAGCTTGAGAGCATCCCTAATGGTGTCAGAGAAAGCTAAGTCGGTAATCAGCACCTTGCATTCAGCATGATCTAGCTGCATGGCAATAACTCGGGAATCTAGCCGAG
>DUBX01000029.1:68791-86397 GCA_012960115.1 Porticoccaceae bacterium | reverse complement strand
AACAACGGTAGTCAATTTGAGCATTACCATGAACTACGGCGATATACTCAGGAAAGACCGAAGCAGCCCGCTCTAAGAAAGTTAATGGGGTTAAGGGCTGAAAATTGGCCTGATTGCGGTCTAAATTCTGATCGTAAATGTTGGACATTTTTGGGCTACCTGTCTTGCCATTCTGGCGGGCGTTTTTCGATAAAAGCAGAAATACCTTCTTTCGCATCAAGCTTGAGCATATTGTCCACCATAATTTGAGAGGTATAGGAGTAGGCGCTATTTAGATCCATATTTTTTTGCTTATAAAATGCAGTTTTACCCGTTGCTACAGTCATGGTTGACTTGCTAGCAATTGTTGCAGCAATCCCCATCGTCACTTCGGTCAATTGAGGCGCCTCAACAACACGATTGATTAAACCAATTTGCTCGGCTCTAGTGGCGCTGACCATATCGCCTGTGAGTAACATCTCCATTGCATGCTTGTTTGACACATTGCGTGATAGTGCGACCATTGGAGTAGAACAAAAAAGACCGATATTAACCCCCGGTGTGGCAAATTTTGCAGTGTCGGCTGCTACAGCTAAATCGCAGCTCGCAACCAGCTGGCAACCTGCCGCGGTGGCAACCCCAGCTATTTCGGCAATGACTGGTTTAGGGTGGTTTACGATGGCCTGCATTACATGAGCGCAACTAAAAAACAGGGTAGTAAAATAAGTTTGGCCGCCGTCTGTAGCGTTCCGCTGGGCACTAATCTCTTTTAGATCATGGCCGGCACAAAAAGCTGGCCCTTGTGCCGCCAATACGATAACTCTTACCTCCGGGTTGCTAGCGGCCTCGTCTAATGCGTTCCCTATAGCGTTAAGCATTGCTTCAGACAGTGCGTTGCGACGCTTTTCATCACTCAACGTTAAGCGCAAAATACCCTTATTGTTGAGTTCTCTAAGTAAAATATTATGTGTCGTGGTCATCGATTTTCCGTTTTAATAGGTTTAGGACAGAGTGTCTGTCCAGTAGGGCTTAGCTAATTCTTGCTTTGGACAGCGGTTCATGACAACCTTCAGACTAGCTTTAATTGCGTTATCCCTAGCCTCTAGATTAATCACACCAAGTTGCATCCACACCACTTGAGCGCCACTGGCGATTGCGTCGTCGGTAATGGATAGCACAAATTCTGATGAACGGAAGATATCTACCATGTCAATTTTATGGGGAATGTCTGTCACCGCCGCGTAACAGAGTTGCCCTAAAATACTATTACCCACTTCGAAAGGGTTGACCGGGAATACCGTGTAACCGGCTTTCAACAGAGCTTCCATCGTTAAATAACTGTCGCGTTCAGGTTTTGGGCTGGCACCGATCAAGGCGATATTTTTGACATCGGTGAGTATCTGTTTTAGATAGGCCTCTTCGTAATGGTCGTTGTATAAAACTGCGCCGCTGTTATCGAGCATTTATATCCCCTGTGTATGTCCTGTCGGCAATCTTATCACGGTAGTAAAGACGTCTTTTTAAAAATTTTAACCGATAGTAGCATGGCTATTTCACTTGTCGCCTCGTATTTTTTTTGCGATTTAGGTCTGTGGTTCGATCGAGTTTATCTGAGTAACCTTAGGAGACGCTTCTTATTGAAGATATTGTTTCGATATGTGACGCAGTTATACAAATTCTGCATTTTAATACATTAGTATTAGCATCAGGATGGAGCATGCCATGGAACAAGGATGTTCTGGAGTGGTTCACCAGTGGCCGTAACGAACCCTATTACATAGTACGTCAAACCCCCCCTTTTAGCTTTGGCTGCGTTACTACATGCGCGCTCTATAATAGCCATTCTTTTATCTATCTATCGTTTTCGCGGTTATAATTAGTGCCTTATATAAGGTGACCTCCAGTACTCGGGTATTTTGTATTCTCGAATGATTTAGTGGATCACCAGTAAGAGTAACTAGCCTCGGATTAATATAATGACTTATGCGGTAAAGGAAATTTTTTACTCGTTGCAAGGTGAGGGCGTCCACGCCGGCCGCCCAGCGATATTTTGCCGTTTCTCAGGGTGCAATCTTTGGAGTGGGCAGGAGAAACATCGAGCCGAAGCCGTATGCCAATTTTGTGATACAGACTTTGTTGGGACCGATGGTGAGGGAGGCGGTAGTTTTGCGCTGGCTGAGGCATTGGCATCACAAGTGAAATCGTATTGGCCCCAGAGTATCTCAGATCAGACTCACCCTTATGTAGTGTGTACTGGCGGAGAACCATTGTTGCAGTTAGATGAAGATCTAATTGACGCTTTTCATGCTGAGGGCATGGAGGTAGCGATTGAAACTAATGGCACCTTGCCTGTGCCCAAGGGTGTCGATTGGGTTTGTGTAAGCCCTAAGTCGGGCTCGACCTTGGTTGTAGAGGAAGGTGACGAGATTAAATTGGTTTACCCCCAATACGGACATCATCCATCTGACTTTACGCACTTAAAATTCAACCACTTCTTCTTACAGCCCATGTTTGATGATCAAGAAAACACTAATATCCAAACGACGGTTGAATACTGCCTATCCCATCCCCGTTGGAATTTGAGCTTGCAGACTCACAAATTGTTAGGCTTGCCGTAACCACAGATCACTATTCCTAGCGCTGACCCATCAAAGAACAATAGTTTAAATTTATTGGAAGACTTGGTAGCTAATTGCCAAAGTACCTACGATAAAACAATAGTAAGAAAAGTAAACTAACTGGGCATTACGAACTAGCTTAATCATCCATTGGCAGGCGAGTATTCCGGTGAGAAAGGCAGCTAGAAAGCCAGCGATGAGAACACCTATTTGACTCTCAGTTACATGGATGCCTCCATCCATTAGATCTCTGGCTATTTTCCCTATTATCAAAGGCACTACCATCAAAAAGGAAAAACTCGCCGCTTTACTGCGATCAACACCTAATAATACAGAGGTTGAAATGGTAGCGCCAGAACGAGAGATGCCGGGAAGGATAGCAATAGCTTGGGAGACTCCGATGATGGCCGCATGAAAAAAGCTAACATCTTTGCTGGTGTTTTTAGATCGGTCAGCAACCATAAGCAGCAATCCAGTAACCCAAAGCATTAGGCCAACGAGCAAAATCTGCCGGTTAAAAAGACTTTCTATTTCATCGGCAAACAATACGCCAACGGCGGCGGCTGGAATCATGCTTAGTAATATTTTGAGTGAAAACTTAAACTCATCATTATTTTCTCGCCGCCAAAGGCCTGAAGCGATACGACCGACTTCGCTTCGGTAAACAACTAGTGTAGCTAGCGCTGTAGCGAAGTGCACTACCACCGTAAACATCATACTCTCTTGAGGAACGCTAGTATCGCCAAGGATCGCTTTTCCTAACTCTAAGTGACCGGTACTACTGACCGGCAAAAACTCAGTAAGTCCTTGAACAATACCAAGGATAATCGCTTCTAAAAGGGACAATTACTTACTCCAGTAATATTTGGTGATTTGGGCCTTTAGTTCTCAGCGGCACCATAGTAAACCGTAGTTAAGGACTATGCTACAGCGACTAGCGCAGTATTATTCATAGCGAAGAGCATCGATGGGGTCAAGGTTAGCTGCCTTAGCTGCAGGAATAATGCCGAAAATCAGACCAATGCCAGCACTAAAGCCGAAGGATAAAACGATAGCCCACACGGGAACTGTTGCCGATGGTAGGCCGGTTAAATTACTGATTAAAGATCCCGCACCGAAACCTAATATCAGGCCTATTAGACCGCCGAGTAAGCATAGGAAAACAGCTTCGATTAAAAACTGGAGTAAAATATCGAACCGAGTCGCGCCTAAGGCTTTTTGAATGCCGATCTCTCGAGTGCGTTCGGTCACCGATACCAGCATGATATTCATAATACCAATGCCACCAACTAATAATGAGATCCCAACAATGCCGCCCAAGACTAGAGTGGTACTGCCGATAATGGCATCAAAGGTATCAAGCATTTGATCAGCTGTCGCGATCTCAAAATCATCGTCAGCACCTTTACTAAGTTTATGATTGCGGCGTAATAAATTTTTAATGTGTTGCTTCACTTGCTCTAACTGTGACGGCTCGTCAATTTGAAGACTAATCGTGATATCCGGTTCTTCTGCACCGCCTAAGAGTGCACGTGTCGTGCTAAAGGGCAGTAAAATAAAATCGTCTTGATCAAAACCAAACAATTTGCCACGCTTTTCAGCAATACCGATGACTTTAAACCACTCACCAGAAACGGCAACGTGCTGCCCTATGGGATCACCTTTAATGTCTAGTTTGGACATTATGGAGGGGCCAAGCACGGCGACACGTCTTCGACTTTTGTCGTCACTAAGATTAAAGAATCGACCACGTTCAGGATAAACAGTATTTAATTTTTGATAGGTCGATGCTGTTCCTACTATCATCGAGCTAGACGATTGCCCGCGGTAAGTAATAACCGCATTAGAGCCCCACATTCGAACCGTGGGGGTAACATTACTAACGCCGGGAACTCTATATTTTATTTCAAGATAATCATCATAAGTTAATTTTGCCCGCACACCCTGAAGCCGCTCTTTCCTTGGCGTATAAGATTCAACGTTGATTACATTGGTGCCCATGCCGTCAAACTGCTGGGTTATGTTGGCGCTAAAACCTTGTACGACAGAGACCACCGCAATGACTGAAGCGACACCGATGATAATACCTAAGGTCGTTAAAAAGCTTCGGAAACCATGGGCGAAAATAGAATGTGCGGCTGAACGTGTTCCTTCCATCACCTTAAACTTTAGATTAGACATGGGCAGAAACTTCCGATGAAGATTGTTTAACCGACACATTATTGACCTGGTCAGACATTAGATGTCCATCTTTCAGGGTGATTACTCTATGGCAACGCTCGGCAATTTCTTGTTCGTGTGTTACGACAATCAACGTTTGTCCATCTCGATGTAATTGGTCAAATAGCGCCATAATTTCAATAGTAGTCGATGAGTCTAGGTTGCCAGTAGGTTCATCCGCTAACAAAATTGCCGGCTCAGTGACCAGCGCTCTAGCGATAGCAACACGCTGCCGTTGACCACCAGATAACTGGTTAGGAACATGGGTCATACGATCTTGCAGGCCGACCATGGCCAAGGCATCTTGAGCACGTTGTTTGCGCTCGACCAGCGCTATACCGCGGTAAATCAGCGGCTGCATTACGTTTTGCAAAGCAGTGGCTCTGGGCAGTAAATTAAAATTTTGAAAAATAAAGCCAATCTCTCGATTACGAATACCCGCCAGACTGGTTTCATCAAGAGTTGCTACGTCAGTACCCTTGAGCTTGTATTCGCCGGCGGTCGGGAGGTCAAGGCAACCAAGCAGATTCATTAACGTTGATTTCCCTGATCCCGATGAACCAACAACGGCCATATAGTCATTTAGATAAATATCCAGATCAATGCCGTCTAGGGCATAAAAACCCTCACTACCCATCATGTAGTGTTTAGCAATGCCTCTTAGCTCAATAATAGTTTGCTTAGACATTAGGCGGCCTTTTTCTCAATCTCTTTGACCGACTTACCTTCTTTGAGTTTACTTAGCGCTCTGGCCGGCCCGATAATCACCCTCTCATCCACCGCTAATCCTGCGGTGATTTCTTGTAAACGGTCATTGGATATACCTAACTCAACATCTCGTTTGACGGCTTTACCATCAACAAGCAAGAAAACATGGCTAGCTGAGCTTAAATTACTTGATGCGCTAATAGTTATAGATCCGGGGTCTTGCTTGGTATCGACGTCTGAGGAGTCGTCATCGACGTCCTCGAATACAATAGCTTCAATAGGCACAGCAATTGTGTCACCTTTAATCTTAGTGAAAATCTCAGCTCTGCAACTCATACCGGGACGAACATCAATATCGGCCGTTGTGTCGAGGAGAATTTTTACCGTAAAACTCAGCCCCTGACGATAGTTAGAGCGCTTCGCAGAGGTGGCTATATTTTGCACAGTGCCTTTCAGCGCTTGGTCCGGATAGGCCACAGCAAAAACATCAGCGCTTTGATCAATCTCGATATTGGCTATATCAGCCTCATCGACTAACACTTCAACCAGGATAGAGGAAGGGTCAGCAACGGTGATAAGGTTAGATCCCGCGATGTTTGTAGTACCACTAATAGCCGTTTCTCCAAGTTTTATATCCACCGAGGTAGCAATGCCCTCAATAGGAGATCGAAAGACTGTTTTCTCAAGGCGCTCCAATGCTTTGTCTAAGGTCGCCTGCGCTTGCGTTAAGGCTTCTTCGCGAGAGCGTAAGTCAATCTTGGCCAAGGCATATTGGTTGTCGACCAATTCGAAAGCATCTTGCCCAATCATCTTGCGCTCGAATAGATTTTTATTGCGTTGCCATTTCGAGGTTATATTTTTCAACTCTTGCTTTTGGCGCTCGATGGCGATGGTTTGAATGCGTACATAGGCCTGCTGTTGTTCGACATCGGCATTAAAAGTACGGGGGTCTAGCCGCATTAAAACCTGATCTTTGCTGACTTTGTCGCCTTCTTCTACGAGCATCTCGCTGACCTGTCCGATCACCTCTGACCGCAGCTCTATCTGTTCTTTGTAGATGAGCGTGCCAGAGGCCAAAATTGAACTTTTAATTTCCTCAATTTTGGCAAGCTCTACATTGACCGAGACTACAGGTGAACTGCCGGTTTGCTTGAAATAAGCGATAGCCACCAGAGCGATAACCACTCCAACAATAATTAGATTCTTTTTCATAGAACGGTTACTTCCCCTAGCTAGCGTTATTACCACATTTTGTGCTGTTAAGACGTTATGAATCGGGATTGAGATTCAGCTCGTATCAAAATAGAAGATTTAATTTATCCTGAAAAACCGATATACAGAGCCCAACCACTATAGATTACCAATGATGGTGCTGCGGCGATAATAAATGCTTTTTTGGAGGCGAGTCCTAACCAAGAGGAAAGACCAATAGCGCCTAAGGCGATACTCCAAAGACTGAACAAATTAATACGACCGAAAAAGCCATACCAAGGACTGGATTGATCAACCAAAAAGCCGAGACTGGTTGGTGACAAGTCTTCCAGTGAGACCATGCCTGTACTGGAAAAAACAATAACTAGACCCGCAAGCAACGAGGAAACAACCAATGGCATACTGATCCACCAGCTAAAGCCATACCAGGCAGTAAAGTTAAGTTCATTGAGGCTAGAGACTTTGGTGACTAAATTAAAGTAGAGGGCCATGATGGCATTGATAACAATAATGCCAATTGCACCACCCAGTGTGATGCTCCATGTCATAGAAGACTTGGTCATGAATTCTTGTGTTGCCTGGAGTTCTTCACTCGACATCTCATTTTGTGCGGCCATTTGCTCAAGCATCTGATCAAGCATCCATTCAAAATCAACAGCCGAGAAATAGTAAAGAAATAAAGCGATGGTAGAGACTATTACGAGCCCAAAAGGGGTCCATGACCAGCTCTTCTTATCTTTCAGAATCTCAAAAGTTTGTCCAGGTGACGTTAAAATGTCCACGCAGGCTTGAAGGGGATTAGATGACATGTGTATAGGTCCTTTTTAAGTGATTAATATCCGCTTGCCTATTTGCGCTGCCTTTTGGATGCAACAAAATACGTAACGTGATCACTAAGCTAAGTGTTCAAGTGACTGAAGTCAACTGAAGATGGTTGCTAAAGATCGATCTTGTGACTCGGTCGCCAAAACTTAGCTTAGATATTGTTCGATAAGATTACTAATGACTGGCGACATAGACCCGACCAGCAGTATTGCCATCACAATATTGAAAACACGGTAGTGTAGAGGGTCATCTAAATAACGTTTTAGACCAGCGCCAAACACCAACCATATACCTACTGATATTCCTGCGGTGATGGAAAAAGCAAAGGCAATAAACAATATTTGTCCTAGCATAGCTGCATCAGTCGAGGTGTACGCCGAAATTGCGCCAGTGGCCATCACCCATGCCTTAGGATTCACCCACTGGAATAATACAGCCTGTTTAAAGCTAAGTGGTTTCGCAAAATTGGCGTTAATTTTCGCGCTTTTTGCCGTTGCAATCTGCCAAGCAAGGTACAGTAAATAAATAATTCCGATTACCTTAATAGCCTCGTGCAGTAGCGGATATGTTTGAAAGACGGCACTAAACCCAAGCCCTATAGCGATGACCATAATTGGGAAGCCTAAACAGATACCGAACAGGTGCGGAAGACTTTTTTGAATGCCAAAATTAACCCCCGACGCCAAAATCATTATGTTGTTGGGTCCGGGGGTAATGCTGGCAGTCGCTGTGAACAACAGTATTGCTAGATATAATTCCATTATTCTGTTGTTCCTAAGAGGGATATAAAAAGATATTTAATGGTCAGTATCTTAATCACACCAAGCATTAGATCAAAGCTTTTTACCTAACCTTTTTTCGATTTGCTTCTTCTCCCAATCAGGGCCAAAAAAATTAAATATTTCAAATACAGACAGGGCATGGGAGATAAGACCGATACCCCATCCAAAGGCGGGCCAGATTGTCCAGAAATGCTCTGGCGTTGTCAAAAAGTTGAAAATAAATAACCCAGACATAACAATGGCATAGGTAAAAAGATGACCATAAAAGCCTTTTAAATCACGGATATATTCAATAATACGGGCTTCTTCCAAAGATATATTTTGTTCAGTTGGCATAACAGTCTCCTGCTGCAAGTTGTGAATTTCAGTTTCAAAAACCGCAGCAAGGGATTTTAATGATTCAAAACTGGGTGTTTGACCTCGTTCAATACGCTGAATAGTGCGAATATTGAGGCCGCTCATTTGAGCCAGTTGATCTTGCGACCAACCACGTTGAATCCTTAATTTGCGAACAATCATACTTCATTCCTTTGCTGGTGGAGCGATTATTAAACAGCTATCCCCTTTTTAGTAACGGCACTTCCACGACTTTTTTATGACATTCTATTTGGAGCGCGCTGATAAGCGCAATAAGGTTTGCATCATCGCTCGAAATTTATCATTCAGAGTAGTTTACTTTAAAGCCTGTTGACACTCATGCGTTACAGCTGCTTTCTCGCTTTGTCCTTTAGGGTCTTAGTAATGTACTCGGAAGCATGCGTCAGTCTTTGCCCCTAAAGTCGACCAAGTAACTCATTGTTGCGACTAAATAGGCTTTCTCTAGAGTAAATCTGTTGCATGAATTTCAATGCCCACTTATGCTCCAGAGGTGAAAAATTTCAATAAACAATAATACATTTTTTGGGGATACAGATGGCGGGCTCAAACAACGATAGTTCTACAGCAGCAGTGGCAGGCGGCCAGCAACAAGAAACGCAAACGTTCGCGTTTCTTGCAATGACATGCCTGTTCTTTTTCTGGGGTTTTATAACGGTTCTCAATGATATTTTAATTCCGTTTTTAAAAGAATCATTTGATCTGAATTACACCCAAGCCATGTTAGTGCAGTTTTGCTTCTTTGGTGCTTACTTCATCGTATCGCCTTTCGCTGGAAGACTGATTGATAAAGTCGGCTTTCAGGTGGGTATCGTGATCGGACTGCTAACCACTGCATTTGGTTGCATACTTTTCTATCCCTCTGCAGGTCTTCATATCTATGGGCTGTTTCTGTTTGCGTTCTTTGTTTTGGCCAGTGGTATTACGATACTGCAGGTAGCGGCTAATCCTTACGTAGCAGCGTTGGGACCTGAGAAAACCGCCGCTAGCCGTCTCAACTTAGCACAGGCAGCAAACTCTTTAGGAACCACGGTAGGGCCAGTAATAGGGGCTATGCTTATTTTGGGCGCAGTGGCTGCGGATGCCTCTGCGGTGCAAATGCCCTATTTGATGATCGCCGCTATTCTGGTGACTGCCGCGCTTATTTTTAGAAATATCAATCTACCAACACTAGCCCATGTAGAAACAAATGACGATGTGACTGGCGACAGTGTTTGGAACCATCGTTCTTTAGTGCTTGGTGCACTTGCAATATTTGTGTATGTCGGTGGGGAAGTATCCATTGGTAGTTTCTTGGTGAACTACTTCGCTGAGAGTTCCATAGCAGGAATGGAGATTGCAGAGGCGGGAGAAATGGTTGGTTACTATTGGGGTGCAGCGATGGTCGGTCGGCTAGTTGGTGCTGCCCTCATGAATTATATAGCGTCCACTAAGTATCTTGCGGCGAATGCCGTGATCGCAATTGTGATGATTGCAGTCAGTATGAATAGTAGTGGCGATGTGGCGATGTGGTCTATTTTAGCTGTGGGCTTCTTCAATTCGATTATGTTCCCCACCATCTTTACCCTAGCAGTAAAGGGCTTGGGCTCTATGACGAGTAAGGGCTCAGGCCTAGTATGTCAGGGCATTGTCGGTGGCGCTTTGGTGCCGCTAATTCAAGGCGTAGCTGCAGACAGTATTGGTATTCAAATGAGCTTTATTGTGCCAATGCTTTGCTACATCTATATTGGGTGGTATGCCCTAAAAGGCGCTGATCAGTCCTGATTTCTATCGGCACCGCTTGAGTTTACAAAAGGCAACTTTCGGATACCGAGAGTTGCTTTTTTCTGTTTTAATACCCCCCTCAATCTAGGTGTGAGCCTCGAGTCTTAAAGTAAGTCACGTAAACGTGACTTCTCTCATTATGTTTGGAATTACTTTGATGATGGATATCGTCGCTAATATTGGCTTGTTGCAGCTTACGCTTATATGGGCTGTAGTGATCTTCGCTTCTCTATTGCGGGCATTCACAGGCTTTGGCTTTGCGCTGACAGCAGTGCCTGTATTTTCTTTATTGTTATCGCCTACTGACGCAGTTGTTCTTAGTGCTGCGTTGACCTTGTGCAGTAATTTGCTAGGTGTCCGCTCTTACTGGGGGGTAGTGCCTCTAAGACCAATGTTACCCTTAGTTTTTATGGCTATTATTGGGACGATACTGGGCACACTGTTGTTAAGTATTATATCGCCCCAGCAGTTCCAGGCTTGGGCTGGGATTGCAGTCATCGTTGCCTGCGCGGTACTAATGTTATACAAACCCACCACGCATAGGATTAGCCCACTGTTAACTAAGGCCACTGGCTTGGTGTCTGGGCTAATGAATGGAGCGCTAGCAATCCCAGGGCCACCAATGATTATCTATGTGATGCTTACCGAGCCCAAACCAGAGCGCAGTCGCGCACTGTTAATCACTTTCTTTTTAGCCTCGGCGGCAGTTGCCTTGGTGTCATTCGGCGTGGCAGGGTTTATCTCAAAGCAATCGTTGTGGTACCTGCTATTGGCGTTTCCCGCTATGGTGTTGGGTGATAAACTAGGGTTCTATCTGTTTCAGCGCTTCGGTGGCCGGCTGTACCGACGGATAGCTATCTCGGCCCTATTGGCCATAGGCGTCACTATTAGTCTTCGTGCAATACTGTAGTTGAGGGCGCAGAGGACCGTGAGAGATAGATTGAATTGATCATAAAGCAGCAAAATTTTGGACCTAAATAGGGCTTTAAAAAGCCTACTCAGGCCCTATTTGTTAATCGGCTGTGGGCGCAGAGGCATTCGCAACCACAAGCCACTTATCATCCTGTTTCTGAAAAACGTGCATGCTTGAGTGGGGATCTGAGCCTGCAGCAGAGTGCACCATAACAGCAATATCTTCACTCAGAAATTTAACTTGGTAGCCACTGACCACATAGGCTTCCTCCGTAGGATTTGCGGTTGCCTGAGCGAGCATTTCGTTAATACCGACTATGCCGTTTGGACCTATTGCGATAACATCTTCTGAAACAAAGCCAGTGGGTCCACCCGCATTACCCCATTGTTTATCCAATTCGATTAATTCAGCGCTATCGCCAGCAAAAACAAATGAAGAAAATACACTGATGAAAACTATAGATATTTTTTTAAAGAGTCGCATGATAAAACCATCCTATTGTTAGAGAGGTGGGAAAACAAACATTGTAGGCCTATTAGTATAAGCATAAAAACTTAGAAATGTGTGCATTGCCTATTATCATAGGGCAACTGTTTGGGTGTAATGTCTATTATGAGTCGGTTAAGCGTGGTTACTTTGGCGTTAATATTCAAAGTCACAGGTCATATTATCCATGCCAATCGGCGATCCATCAGGTACTTTTACGGTTTTTTGAGGATGAATCTCCAGCGGTAAATTAATGAAAGCCTGGATTTTATCGGCTAAATATTGCGCGTGCATGCCAGATACAGAGTTTATTCTTCCGAGACCTATGAGTCCCCTAGAACCGGTGCTTTTACCACCCTCCTTAAGTGCTTTTAAATGGGCTCTTACAATTGCGCGCACTGAATTTGAAATCTGTTGGTTATTGGCCAGCACAATTAAATGATCCACCAGTTTGGCCTGGGTCATCATCTTTATTTCGCCGGATATGCCTTTATGAGATTTGCCTGAAAAAACGGCACTACTCAGTTGCTGTAGCAGTTCATTCAATCCAAGCAGGCTATTGTCTTGAAGTTGCTGTATGTAAACACGGTTAGCTCGGCCACCTTCAAGTAAGAACTTAAAAGTGACATCTACAACATTTTCAGCGGGTGCTATAGGGTCAAAAACAGGGCCCATTCGCGATGCGAAAGTCTCCCTGTTACGTGAATAACCAAATGGCCGTGGAGGAATTAATGCCAAAATATGGGCCGGCACTTCTAGCTGGCTAGGCTCTAAGGCGAATAGTACTGCGTCCAAAGATTCTCGTTGAACAGCTGAGGCAACCCAGTCTTGGTTTGGTTGGTTGTCCCCTTTAATTTTGTAGCTATAGTCCATTCCACCAATGAGTTTAGTGGTGGCTTCTAGTTGATAGCGATGCATCAGGTAGAGCGGCACAAAGACTTCTTCCAGAGTGGCTTCAGGCTGGCCAAAAGGGATTGCATTTAGACTAAAGCTAGCCATTTTGGTTTCACGCAGCGCTAGCATTCGTTTTAACTCGCCGGCCGCTGAGCCGCCATTGTCCCAGAGGTGTGACCTGGGGTGCACCCCACTGGAGTCTCGAGCATCTGCATCTGTAATAAATTCATAGCCCGCGGTATAGGTGTCTTCCAATGTTTTGGTTAAATATGAGGCTTCGTCTGCACCCTTAGGCGGGTAGCCATAGCCATAGGTAATGGCCCACTTATCCCAGGCACCGATCTTGCTGTCGTATGCGTTACTTAAATCAAGATTACCTTCAGCATCCTGATTAACAAGAGGGTAGGGGTAATCCATAACTGAGGCCCTACTAACCGATGAGGATGCAAAATTATGCGCTAGTCCTATGGTGTGTCCGATTTCATGCGCAGACAATTGTTTTAGTCGTGCTACAGCTAGTTCGAGCATTCGTTTATCAGCAGGTTGACCCTCTTCGAAAGGCTGTATAAGACCTTGGGCAATTAGATAATCTTGTCTAACACGCAATGACCCTAGTGATACATGACCCTTTAGGATTTCGCCAGTCCTAGGATCTCTAACACTAGCGCCATAAGACCAGCCGCGGGTTGAACGATGCACCCATTGAATGACATTGTAGCGAACGTCGAGAAAATCCATGCCCGGTGGAGCGATCTCTACTCGGAATGCATTTTTAAATCCTGCGGCCTCAAATGCTTGATTCCACCAGTTTCCCCCTTTCAATAAGGCGGACTTAACCGGTTCGGGTGTGCCGCGGTCAAGATAATAAACAATTGGCTCTACTGCCTCAGAGATAGCTGAGTTGGGGGTTTTTTTTATTAACCTGTGACGAGTGATATAACGTTTGTTAATAGGCTCGGCGATGGGGGTGGCAAAATCCATAAACGCCACTCGATTAAACCCCGCTCGAGGATCAAACGCTCTAGGTGTGTACTGGTTATCAGGTAGTTGCACAAAAGAATGACGTTGGCGCACTGTGACTGAATTCGGGCTTGGCACTACCGATTTGATCAAGGTCCCTGAGGCCTTTCCGGTTAGGGTAATAGTGGCTTCAACCTCTGTATTTTGGGGAAAGTTTTTGACCATTGGAAAGTACAGCCCGGACCGGCTCGAGTCGGGTTTATAGGTGCCTTGATCGCTGCGACTTAATCGTTGTGTTACTCCATGAGTGTCCTGTAAGTAAAATTTCGTTGCCTCAATAATTAGACTCTCGCCATCTTTTTGCAAGATATCAAAGCCCCATAGAATAGACTCTGCAAAAGCATCTTGTATTGATTGCACCTCATCAGGATTGTTAGAGGAAGCGCGAAAAGCCATATTTTTGTGAACCAAAAACACTTTGTTACCACTTTTCTTGAATGCCACTACTCGAGTGCCGCCCAACTGGCCGCGGTCTAACCCGAGATCATTAGACCCAACACCTGATGTAAGTGCGCTTAAATACAAAAAGTCTTCGTCAAGTTTGTTAATGGATAAAAAGATTTTGCCTTGATCTCGGTCCAAATAAAAATCAATGAAACCTTCTTTTTTAATTAGCTCATCGAGATCTATTTCATCGCCATGGGCAATATTGGAAAAACTTAGACAAACAATGAGAGCAAAAAAGAGATGATTCATACAGTAACTATCCATGGTTTGGTTGGGCCAGAGCCTAAGTGTCGCGACATTTTTGTTTAATGCCCATTAAATTTTTATTATTGCTACAGCAAGATAAGATTCTTTCACCGGCTCACGCAAGAATAAACAAAACTAAGTGCAGTGGGAAGCACCATTGCATTAGGTTGATAGAGGGTTCACGATTATGCATTGCCACGCTAAGGGCTTACACTGAATCTCTAGGTAAGACTTAGGTTTTTTTAAAAGGAATCATCGTTATGTCTGATGTAAATGTTAAGGCTGTTCATTCTTTGGGTAATGCTAAGCACATTTTCACATGGCCTTTTTCCGGATGCGTATTGCTTGGCTTGCTCTCTAGTGGGGCAGGTTCAGAGATCCACCAAGGTGATGATTCGACCAGGACCTTGGTTGATCGATTAACGCTGGATAGTTATAAAACTACGCTTAAAGGTCTGACTCAATTTGGCGATCGTCGACAAGGTACCGCTCGCAATCGCAGTGCGATCAATTGGATAGAGCAGCAGTTGCGCGCGGTTGGTTGTGACAATATTGAACGCATAACCTATACCTTTAACCCTGAGCCTCGAGCATCTAGGACCCGCAAACCCGTCATTAATGACCCGGCACAACTCCAGACATCAACCGGTGGTGCTGTGGGTCGCAATGGCAGTGGTCCTGGCGGCGCATCGATTTATGGTTATCGATCTGAAACCTTTGTGAACCGAGATTTGACCGCTCAACCCTATCAGCGAATTCAGGCGCTTAATGCGGAAGAACCGATTAATGGTGAGCGACAGCAAGTGTATTGCACCAAGGTTGGCACTACCCACCCAGAAGAAATGTACATCATCGGAGCACACATGGACGGACATGGTGTTAATGAGGCCGTCAATGATGACGGTTCCGGTACCGCCTTAGTGATGGAGCTAGCACGTATATTCAATGCGCCTGATGTCACTACTGAGCGCTCTATTCGCTTTGCGCTTTGGAATAATGAAGAGACAGGACTGAATGGGTCTAAGGCATACGTTGAGCAACGTCAACATTTGCAGGGTATTGAAAGTCCCCTTGGTTCAGGCATTTATCCCGAACCTCGATGGTTGGGGATGATTCAACACGACATGATGTTGTGGGATCATGGTGCTCCCCGGGCAGATGGGTCGGTGAGCGCAGAACAGCGGGCAGAGGCTGACGTAAACATTGAGTTTCAATCTAATTCAGACCTAAAAGAGCAGTCAATGGGGTTAGCCTTTGTATTCAAAGCAGCGGCTGATGTCTACAACACAGATTACCCAGCCACAGTGGGACCGCACATGACCAATACTGATTCCACGGCCTTTATGAATATTGTTCCGTCTATTAGCCTGCGAGAAAATGAGCGTGGAGCGCATACAGGTGCGGGGTGGAATCCAACCTGGCACACGCCTCTAGATGTTTGGACAACCTTTAGCGACAAAGACTTTAGATTGGGTCTAAATGCCGCTCAAACCACTCTATCTGCGGTTGCCCAGTTGACTGGGGCTAAGGCCAAGAAATAGATCTGAGCAGGTTTTGATAACAAAATAGCAGAGATAGGCTAGTCTTCAATTGAGAAGTGAGTCTCGGGATCGTCCTCGATTTTCGCTATATCGATATTAAAAATCCCAAAGACTAGGGTCACTAAAGGTGAGATCCAGCAGAAAAAGGCAAAGGGTGCATAGGCCAGAGTTGCTACACCCAATACGCTAGCTTGGTATGCAGCACCAGACGTCCAAGGGACAAGACATGCGGTCACAGTGCCCGAGTCTTCGACAATGCGTGACAAGTTTTTTGCGTGCAAGCCACGGGCTTCAAATTCCTTGGCGTAGGTTCTAGCCCCGACAATCACCGACATATACTGTTCACATAAAACCAGATTGGCAGCAAAGGTGGTTAAGACCGCTGAGCACACTAGGGATGCGGTTGATACCGACCGCTCTAATAATTGGGCGATCAACACTTTTAACTGCTGAGTCTTTTCCATAATGCCGCCAAACATCATGGCCACCAGAACAATGGTAATCGTATATGACATTGAGGCAATGCCGCCTCGCGTAAGTAAGGCATCAATAGTGGCTACGCCGGTAGCCGATTCAAATCCTGAGTAGCTGACTTTCATAAGCTGTTTAACCGATGCGTCTTGAACAATCAGACCAATCAGAGCCGCCAACAAAATACCCGCGGCTATTGCGGGGATAGGAGGCACCTTTTTAGACGATAATAATATCAAAACCATCGGTGGTAGCAGCATAATGGGATTGATGACAAAATTATCAGTCAATAGCTGCATAATTTGGCCGACATCAGCCGTTGATTCGGTACTAGTAGAATATTTAAAGCCGAGTATGATTTCGATGAGTAGCGTAATGGAAAAGGCGATACCCGTAGTTTTACTCATATGCCGAATGTGAGTGTAAAGATCTGTGCCAGCCATGGAAGAAGCAAGGTTGGTGGTGTCAGACAGGGGTGACATTTTATCGCCAAAATAAGCACCTGAAATAACTGCGCCAGCTACCAGGGGGAGCGGAAACCCGAGGCTATTGCCAATGCCAATTAAAGTCAAACCAATGGTGCCAGACGTTCCCCAGCTTGTGCCCGTGGCTAAAGAAGCCACAGCGCAAATGATCAGGGCGGAGGGCAAAAACACATCAGCAGACAGAACTTGAATGCCATAGTAGAGCATGGTGGGTACGACTCCTGAGACAATCCACACCCCAATCAAAATACCAATCAGCAAGAAAATGATGATCGCCGGAATGGCTCGGGTAACGCCTTTTATCATAGCGTCTTCAATCGCTTCCCAGTTGAACCCGCAGCGCCAAGCAATCAGAGCAGCAACACAAACGCCCAGTAGAGTTGGAATTTGTGGGTATAGCTTAAAAACGCCTACTGAAATACCAACGCCTAATATTAATGAGAGTACAGAAGCCGATGCTTCAAGGACGGTTGGTAGCCTTGTTGATTGATTGCTGCTCAAAGTGGCACCTCAGTTAAGAATTCAAATTGCGTCACCCAAGACAAGCAACTATCCTAGCTTTACATGAGTGGTCATAAGTCTTAAGTATACTAGGTATACTTAAGTTTTGAGGACAGCAC
>DUBX01000029.1:52137-68715 GCA_012960115.1 Porticoccaceae bacterium | reverse complement strand
GCTACAGCACTGGTTAGGCTATTAAATATACCGTATTTTGATCCCAGCTCAATCTAGCAGCTAAGTAAAAAAACTTAAACTAATAATTTAACGAGCATAACATATGGCGCCAAATCATCTCGCTGACATTGTCGATCTAAAACAATGTCCAATAGAGAGTAAAAAATTTCGAGAGCGCTGCAGAGCCACTCTGGCGGCCTCAGGCGCCTTGGTTATTGATAACTTTTTAACCGCCAGCGCTATAGCGTCGATTAAAGATGAGGGACATAACAACCAGCACTTGGCCTATTACACCGATACTACTCACAACATATACCTCAAACCCAGTGACCCACAATATCCTGCGGACCACCCGCGCAATCGAGAGGTGAACTCGTCTAAGGGTTGTATAACTACTGACCAGATTCCCCTAGGGTCGGCGCTCTGTCGATTGTATGATACAGCCGAATTTCGAGATTTTCTTTGTGCCGTACTCGAGGAGCCCGCACTCTATGAATATGCAGACCCAATGTCATCTATTAACCTTCATTACGCCAGTGAAGGGCAGGAACTGGGGTGGCACTTTGATAATTCATCCTTCGCAATTACCCTGTTGATTGAGAAACCTGATGGGGGTGGTGGTTTTGAATACGTCAAAGATGTGCGCGATGCTGACTCTGGCGAAATGAACTATTCAATTGCTGAGCAAGTTCTAAACGGTGAGGTTGAGACCCAATCTTTATCCATAGAACCGGGCGCACTAGTGCTGTTTAGAGGGCGCGACTCAATGCACCGAGTGACCCCAACGGTGGGTGATGTCACCCGTATGCTGGTGGTACTTGCTTACAACACCGAGCCAAATATTGCGCTTTCTGAGTCTGCCCGAATGACATTTTTTGGGCGGCTTGGAGATTAACAAAAAGCAGTAGTCTTGTTGTTAATTTCTCAAAGACTGCCGTGGTATTTTCTTCTCTGGATCGATAAACGGAAGAGATGTAACGCTTAAATTGCGACGACCCTCTGGTGTTTCTACCACTAGTTTCGTGCCGATTTTGTCGTGGGCTATATCTAGTAACGCAAAACCGATGTTCCGCTCTAGTCTCGGTGAATATACAGCGGAGGTGACTTCACCAACCTTCTTAGAGTGATCAAAAACGGTCCAGCGATGTTCATTGTTTTTCTGAAAAATTTCGCCGTCCATAAAGACACCTACCATCTTGCGCCTAATACCTTCATCGCGGATCTTCTCCAAGGCAGCCTTGCCAATAAAGTCGGCCTTGTCGAAATCGATCAGACGGTCCATACCTAATTCAAGCGGGTTGTTGTCGACCAAAATATCAGACCCGTAGTCCAATACACCACCTTCAATGCGACGAATACGGTTAGGCGACCCTGGCGCGAGCTCGAAGGGTTTACCTGCTCGCATAATAGCTTCATAGAGCTCATCACCGCGTTCGTAACCCAGTATGTAGATCTCAAAACCAACTTCAGAACTATAACCAGTACGTGAAATAATGACGTTTATACCGTTAATTTCAGCCTTCATCCAATCGTAGTATTTAAGGTCGAGCACCTCGTCACCAAAGAGGCTAGCGACAATAAGATGAGATCGTGGCCCCTGAATTTGCAGGGGGTAAACCGCAGGCGTGTCGATGTCTACATCGTGACCGGAATAGCAGGCAACGCCCTTGGTCCAAAGGTACATATCGCTGTCGGCAGTTGAAAGCCAAAATTTGTCCTCTGCCATGCGCATCATTACAGGATCATTAAGTACCCCGCCCTCTTGATTAGTCATAACAATGTAACGGCATTGACCAACCTTAATGTTGCTGATGTTACGGGGAGTCAGCATGCTCATAAATTTTTCGGCTTCAGGGCCGGATATTTGAACGCAGCGCTGCACCCCAACATCCCAAAGGCCGGCGCGCTGGATAGTGTTCCAATATTCATTAATCGGCGTGTCGTAGCCAACCGGCATCCACATGCCGTTATACGGGTGGAACTCGGTTGCACCATATTTTAGCGTCGATTTAAAATAGGGGGATTTGCGAATACGAGGATTGAGGCCATGTGCTTTCATAGTTTAGCTTCCCAAATTAATGTACATATTGCCACGCTTGCGTGTAACGAGCCAATTTCCCACGTCGTCTTCATTAGTGGTATTGAATCCAAGTATTTTTCGAATCCAAGCCCAGTCTTCTAAGCCACTATTAAGCTTAAAAAGTTCACGGAAATGACAATCACTCTTTGCTTGTCGTTTTATATAATTGATTCCATTGGGTTAAACAGTTATAGATAGGCCTGAATGTCAAAAGTCGTCAATTGCATATAATCATTAGTCGGGTACACTCAAGCATTGACCTTAGTACGCCAGTGAGTAGTTATGAATTGCAAATAACCCTTGGTAGGTACACTTTAGGAAGAATGTAGTGGATTGGCTTTTGTTGCTTAAATGTATAGCGATTACCGTGAGCGGAGGGATATTTATTTATTGGATTCCGTCTCTGATTCTCCACGCGCTCTACTACAAACAGCGCCAACACGAACCTGAACTGTGGAAAGTGCAGCCTGATCGGTGGGCAACGAAACGCCTGGCCAAGGAAGAGCGCCGGCTTGGCACCCTCAATATGGTCACAGTTTCCATGGTCAGCGGTATTTTATACTACCATGTCAAAATGGGTGGTTTCAGCATGCTCTACTTTGACGTCACTCAATATGGCTGGGCCTACACCATCTTCTCGACTGTGGCATTTTTCATCGTTGGTGATTTCAGTCTGTATTGGGCTCATCGCTGGATGCATCGTAAAAACCTCTACAAGTTCGTCCATCGATTTCATCATCGCTACCGAACGCCGAGTGCATTCACGGCGATCGCGTCACACCCTTTGGAGACCCTTACCTTTCAAGCGATTACCCTGGCCCCGATTTTCTTGGTTCCTCTGCATCCCGGGGGTGTGATCGCCGTGTTGCTGTATCAGCACAGTGTATCACTGATTGACCATTCGGGGATTCGCTTTGGTATGGTGCTTCCTTGGCAGGGGCCTGCTGCATTTCATGATGACCACCATACTTATTTCCACGTGAACTTTGCCCAAACCATTCATTGGTGGGATCACCTCTTTGGCACTTGGCGTAGCGAGGAACTCAGTTACGGCGAGGAGAGCTTTGTGGAAGATCAAAGCGAACTCCCTCATGCCAGCCGGCTTAGCTACGCTGCAGGACCTATCAAGGCCCGCTCTTTGGAACGACTTAAAAAGAAGCGAAAACGTCGACCCCAACCCGACAACCAATCGACGCCCGATGTTTCACTGGAAACCAGCTCATGAAATTGCCCGTTGTCGATACGAGCTTGCCAATGTTGGAGTTCTTTAATCCTGCGAGTAATCCGCTCAGTAATGGACTGATCGAACTCACTTTGTTCGTCTGCTGGCTGCTGACCTTGGTTCATGTCCTCAAGGCACTGAAAGCAGGCGACCAACGACCCTTGTTCGCATGGCTCAGCATCCTAGTCTATGCGGTGGTGCTTGAGATCATCACCTACAATTATGTCGACAATTTTGGTCACGAGCGCTTTAGTGTCATGTTGTATCACCATAAACTGCCGCTCTATATTACCTTTGTGTACCACACTGTGGTGTACACCTGTCTGCACTTCGCGCGCCGGCTAAGCCTCGACCCAATCCCTGAAGCAGTGTTATGCGGGCTCTTGGCAGTGGTCATGTACACGCCTTACGATCTTATAGGCCCTGAGATGCCCTGGTGGATTTGGAAAGATCACCTGACGACAGAGTCTAGATGGCTTGGAGTGCCCTATAGTTCAACTCTTTGGATGTTTTTGTTTCACGGCGCATTATGTTGGTTGATCGCTCGGCGAGATCGACAGTGTGGTGATCAGCCAGCATCCTTACTGCGGGTTAGCGCGGAAGTAGTGATAATTTCAGTAAAAACCCTATTCTTAGGATTCGTACTGTTCATACCCTATCACGCCCTTCACTTTGTGGGACTGAGTGACGGTATCATTTTGATTCTCTGTCTTGTCATAGGTTGCGGCATTGTGGCTTTTGGTCACCCGCAGTTCAGAGGTACCCGAAATCGTGAGATTCAAGGGATATCGTATCTATGGCACGGCTTCTTTATCGTCGTTTTGGCTGTCGCCGACCTGCCGCTTCTCATTCAGCTTAGCGCCGGAGCACTGATTGCCATCGGCGTCACTGTGCAGTTGCTTTGCGGCACTTTGCTATTACGTGAGCCTAAGCCGAAGCTCTGAACCCATGGGCCACACCGCGTTCCTTAGCATGACACCTATCTCGGTCAGGTGAAGGCTGTGGTGAGAGGTTAGGGAAAGCGAATTAAGTCTTTGATATGTATGGTAGCTACGGGTGGACTTGAACCACCGACCCCAGCATTATGAATTACCTTATCTGAGACAGCGATTTAAATCTTTCTCAAAATATTAAATAGTTATATAAAATATATTGCAGATTATCGCCCAAAATATCGTTTCCTTTTTCACACTATGCGCTCAGTGACTTTGCAAAATTTGACGTGATTGTCAAACAAAGACAAGCCGGAAAATAAGGCTTTCATACTACGACTGACCACCTATTGATAATTAACTGAAAGTGGTCAGAAACCGCAGATTTACAATTTGACGTGGATGACAATGCAATGTTAGATTCGATACAAGCGTCTTATTGCAGCGCTTTTCTTTTAGCAAAAATAACTTTGAGCAAAATTTGTTTTCGAGCGATGAGTCCATGAGTAAAGATCGTACAGTGCGTTTCGGTGTGTGTGTGATATTTGTATTGCTCTCAGCTTGTGGAGGAGGTGGCAGTGGAGGTAGCGCTCCAGCGCCGGTTGTGGTGGACACCGGTGATAGTATTGGTTCTTCGAATTCCTCAGACACTGCTCACGATGTCATCGTCGTGGGTGCAGGTAGTGCTGGTCTCTACGCTACTAAAACGCTTCAGAGTTACGGCTACGATGTACTGATTATCGAAGCAACCGATCGAATTGGCGGTCGAATAAAAAGCGCGTCTCTGGGCGATATGCGGGTGGAACTCGGTGCAGAGGAGCACTATTTGGGCGAAGGTAATAACCCAGTCTGGCCAGCTATCAGGGCAGAGTATGGTGGCGGAGTCTACGTTCAGGCATACCAAGGTCTAAGCGCTTATTCGATGGATAATGGAACTAACACGTGCTGGACAAAAAACTTTGCTTTGAAGCCTTGTTCTAATGATGCTGATGTAACAGCGATGGGAGATTTCTGGGATTGGTACTGGATACCTAAAGAGCACCAAGATCCATATTCAAGTCTTGCCGATGATGTGCTGGATACGTATGGGGTTGACCTGGATCATCGCGGCTACCACCTATATGACGCTGGTATTGCTGGAGGTTCGTTTGCCACCAACCTTAACAAGTTGGGTGCTAGGAGTTTAGCTCTACAGAGCAGTGAATGGACACTCTCGGATAGCGTCAGAGTTATTGGCAATAAAGATCTTGGTTACTTGGATGCTCTTGAAACAGTGTGGTGGGACAAAGTGGTCGCGAATAGTGACGTATTGTTAAATAGCCCTGTGGTGACAATCGACACAAGTGGAGATAATGTCCTTGTAATCGACTCTCGAGGTGACAGGCACGCTGCTCGGCAAGTAATCGTGACCGTCTCCATCGGGGTGCTAAAGGCCGAAATCATTAATTTTACACCCGATTTACCATCTTCTACGGTGGCCGCGTACAACGGTATCGGCATTGATAAAGGGATGAAGGTGCCAATACGTTTTCGTTCAGCTTGGTGGGAAACCGAAGGCGAAAGGCTGGCTTGGCTGGTAACCGAGGGAGTCGCCGGTGCTTGTTGGACACCTAGCAATTACAAAATAGATACGTTCTCGTACATACTCATGTGCTACCCCATGGGGAAGAACAGCGAGGAACTAAGCCAGATTAATGCTGAAGCTGGAGGGGGCACTGCTGGAGATGATGCCGTTATTGAAGCTATCTTGGCAGACCTCGACAACACGTTTCCGCAGGCGCAAAATCAGGCGTCGTCAAACTTTATTGAAGGACTAGTTCAGGATTGGGGCAGTGCACCCTACACTCTCGGAGCATATTCCTATCCAAAGATAGAGACTTTTGTTTCAAATCAGGACAACAAGCGGCGTGAACTCAAGACCCCCGTCGCTGAAAATCGAATCTTGTTTGCCGGTGAAGCGACACACGAGACACACCCTGCGACCGTTGTAGGAGCTTTACATGAGGGAGAGCGTGCGGCGAACAAAGTTCACAGTGTGAATGGTGTACCCAATAATCCGCCTTCACTACCATGATAGAACCTAAGCGCTGAGTGCTGCCGATGACAGGTGCTTGAACTGCGGAAATCGACATAAAACCCCCATAATAGCAATATGTTGTCCTTTCGGGCGATCGAGGGGCGTCTTAAGATATTAAAAAATAAAGGAGGGATGGTAGCTACGGGTGGACTTGAACCACCGACCCCAGCATTATGAATGCTGTGCTCTAACCAGCTGAGCTACGTAGCCATCGATTTCAACCGGTCATATTGACCTAGTCTTTGGGAGGCGAGAAGTTACACTTGCAGTCGCTTTGAGTCAAGTCTGGAAAGCACCTTTTTTAGTATAATTCGTTGCTCTCTTTTTATCACTGCAATAGGATGTTGCTTCAGTTTTGCTTGGCCATCCCGATATTCGACATAAAGGGGCATCTTTTATAGTCAGGTTAGACTGCATAAAAATTATAAAGGTGGCAACAGACACCGTAAGTTATTAAAGAGGAGAGCACATTTTGGATCAGTTAGAGTCGAACACTAATCAACCAGCCGTTGCGATTACCACCGAAAAATCTGGATTTTATGAGGGTTTTAATCGGGTCGTTGCCATGGTGCCCAAGTTACTTATCGGAGCACTCGTTATATGGGTAGGTTTGTCACCGTCTGTGGCGGGTGAAGTGCTGTTGTCTGTACAGAACTGGTCGACGGCCAATTTTGGTGACTGGTATGTTTATGTTACCGCTTTTTATACGGTTGTTTGCTTGGCCTTGGGTATATGGCCTCGTACGGCTCATGTAAGATTGGGTAAGCTGGATGAAAAACCGGAATTTTCGATGTTCACCTGGTTATCTATGATGTTTGGTGCCGGCATTGGTATTGGTATGTTGACCTATTCTACAGCCGAACCTATTTTTCACTTCGCTAACAACCCCGATACTATCAAAGGGCTTACCAGTAGTCTGGATGAAGATAATGTGCGCAATGCTTACAAGTGGGCAATGCTACACTATGGCTTCACCCCTTGGGCCTGTTATGGTGTGGTAGGTATTTCTTTAGGTTATCTCTCCTATAACCGCGGCTTGCCACTGACGATTCGCAGTGCTCTACAACCACTATTTGGTCGAGCCATGTCAGGCAGCGCTGGACATGTCGTGGATATAGTAGCTATTTTAGCCACCATCGTAGGATTAAGTGTCACCATTGGTTATGGCGTATCACAGTTTGCCTCAGGCTTATTCAACATTAGTGGCGCAGACTGGCTGGTGGGTGACAATGGTAAGCCGACTCTAGCTGCTCAATTGTTTGGTCTAATCCTTATTATTAGTGCTTCGTGCTTGTCGGCAATGTCCGGGCTTAAGAAAGGCATCAAGTGGCTATCGAATATCAACATGGGTTTATCTGTGTTTTTGATTGCCTTCTTTGTGCTATTTGGCGCGACCTTCTTTGCGTTACAAACCTTTTTCTATGCTATTTGGGACTATCTCGTTGCGTTGCCTGCGATGTCGTCGACGGTATGGACAGACAACGGCGTTGCACCTTCTGCAGCTCTGCAGGGCTGGCAGGGTGCTTGGACTATTTTCTATTGGGCTTGGTGGATAGCCTTTGCGCCTTTTGTAGGGCTGTTTTTAGCCCGCGTATCTCGCGGCCGAACCATTCGTGAATATGTCATTGGGGCGATGATTATTCCCTCATTGATTTGTTTGGTGTGGTTTGCCTTTATTGGCGCCACGGCCATAGATCTTGAGCTGTCTGGTGTTGCGCAAGGCTCTATTGTTAATGCAGACATTTCAGCACAGTTGTTTAAAACTATTAACTTAATCTTGTCTCCTGAGCTAGCCGTTGCACTCTCAGTGGTCATCGTAATTTTACTATTGACCTTTTTGGTCACCTCAGCAGATTCGGGGATTTTGATCATCAATACGCTTGCGTCTGGCGGTAACCAGGGCCAAAAACATACGAAGCATGTAGTCATCTGGGGTGTAATTTTTGCATTGCTGATAGGGGTGCTATTGTCCGCCGGTGGGATGGATGCATTAAGATCAGTGATGATTATTGGGGCATTGCCGTTTTCAGTGGTGATGGCTCTGATGGCCATTTCGTTAGTAAAAACGTTATTGAGTGAAGAAAAGTAACCTAATTAGACGGCGCTTAATTGCCTAATCAGGTTATTAGCTGTCAGTGCGCGGTCGCTCTCCTGCGAGTAGGGGCATTATGCAGCACACAGTAGACAGGCACACCTATATTCAGACTCTCAACACTTACATTTTGTGGTTTTTAGCTATTATTGTGACATCTATAGCAGAGAGCCGTTTTAAGCCCTAAAAGTCGTTGCTTATGTCCATACATTTTTCGCTTCAATTCTGTGAGGACTTTCGAATTCGTGACGTAATCGGCAGAAAAGATTAATAACTTCCTTTACCTTAAAAATGACCTATTTGTAAGGACAGCCAATGAAATCATATGTCAGTTTTTTACTTCTAATCGTTAAAAAAACTGTCGTAAATAGACGTCTATTAAATAGCAATAAGTCGAAAAAGCCACGGACGGTGTTAATGAAGCGAATTCTAATAATATCTCTAGCCTTCATGTTGTCGGCCTGCGGTGCTGATTATGATCGAGATAATGACGGCGTTATTAATGCTTTGGATGCCCACCCTGATAGTCCAGCAGAATCTGCGGATTCAGATAGAGATGGGGTAAGTGATAATGGGGATTGGGATGGTGACAATGATGGTATCTGGGGTTTTGTAGATTGGAATGGCGATGGCATTTTTGATAATGAAGGCACACACAATATTTTTCCTTTGGATGCTGCTGAGTGGTCTGATCATGATGGCATAGGCAATAACTCTGATGAGGATTTCCCTCAGACTAACTATTACCCGCAAGAAAGTGGAAATTTAGAGCATTTTAATCTGTCCAATGAGACTACATACTTTGAGTATCGCAACAATTCTGGCTGCGACTCTGTGAATTCTTCGCGACGTCAATACGATGACGTTATCTATGATAATTTAGATCCGGTAGATCAACAGAAAATAAGTTCCGAATCGTCACTGACGGGGATTTGGACGTATTGGGGCGCGTTTTATTGTCAGGGATTTAGTTAAATCGTCGCTCTAGTGCCAGATAATTCTGGCATTAATAACGCTTTGGTCATTGACTCTAGGGAGAGATTGCTTGCTTTTCTCGGTCCTATTGATTCGCCAACGGAAGTTGACTACCTATTTAACAGGAAAAGTTTGTTAAGGTACAAGTCCACTAATTATGGATATCAGGCACTCGTTGCTATAGAGGGTTGTGGTGATGTGAGCTAAAGTCATCTATATGACGTTTAATCTGGAGGATTAATCGTACATATTGCTCTTGACCGCAGTAATCGAGACCAAGTTCCGTTATTTTATTGCGAATAGACAATCCGTGATTGGGCTCGCCTTATTCATGGCGGCTATTTGTTACTATTTAGGTAAGCGTAAAACCGAAACACCAGTTTTAGTTTCCGTAATTGGCTTCTTCACAGCGGTCTTCGCACCATTCGCCTTAGTGTATTTATTCATTTTTATGTTAAAGCGTGACCTGAAATCGATTTAAAGTGATGGTTAAGCAGTTTACGTATAACAAACAAATCATGGCAGACGTGCAAAAAAACGCTCCCCCCATAGTCGAAGCGTTATGGCGAATCTGCCAGCTTGATACCAAAAAATAGCACACCCCAAAGTGACACAAAAAAGCCCGACTACGCAATGCGCAGCCGGGCTTTTTTGTGTCTATTGGCCGCTAGTTAGCAATCACTTACTATTACGCGTTAGCTGATTCTACAATACGCTTCATGTCAGTCATGTAGCCGCGTAGTTCATGGCCGATAATCTCTACATCATGATCACGAATGGCATCGTTGACTTCAATTAAGCGAATGTTATCCACGGCATTAGAAGGGTCGGTTAAACCGCCGCCTAGGTCTTCTAAGGTCAATGCATCAGCGTGTGCTTGCAGTAGTGGAACAGCAGCGTGGGTAAACAAATAGTTACCGTATTCAGCGGTATCCGATATAACCACATTCATCTCATAGAGTTTGTTGCGGGCAATACAGTTGGCAATTAACGGGGTTTCGTGCAGCGACTCATAGTAGGCAGACTCTTCGATAATGCCTGAGGCAACCATGGTGTCGAAGGCTAGCTCAACGCCGGCTTTGATCATGGCAACCAAATAAATACCTTTGTCATAAAACTCTTGCTCGGTTATCTCAGTATCGCAGTCGGCGGCTTGCTCAAAGCTGGTGTCTGCGGTTTGGGCACGCCACTTTAAGAGGTTAGCGTCATCGTTACCCCAGTCAACCATCATGGTGCGAGAAAACTCACCTTCAATAATGTTGTCCATGTGCTTTTGGAACAGTGGCGCCAAGATGACTTTTAGTTCTTCTGCCATATCGAATGCTTTGATTTTGGCAGGGTTGCTCAGGCGATCCATCATATTGGTAATGCCGCCGTGCTTGAGACCTTCAGTGACTGTTTCCCAGCCGTACTGAATTAACTTGCGACCATAGGCTGCATCAACACCAAGATTTAGTAGCTGTTGATGGCCCAAAATTGCGCCGGTCTGCAACATGCCGCAAAGAATAGTTTGCTCTCCCATCAAGTCGGACTTAACTTCGGCGATAAAGGATGATTCCAATACGCCGGCACGATCACCACCGGTGGCTGAGGCATAGGCCTTAGCAATGGCGTGACCGTTGCCTCTAGGGTCGTTTTCTGGGTGTACAGCAATGAGTGTTGGCACGCCAAAGCCGCGCTTGTACTCTTCGCGTACTTCAGTACCGGGACACTTGGGGGCAACCATAATAACGGTGAGGTCAGGGCGAATTTGCATGCCTTCTTCTACAATATTAAAGCCGTGAGAATAGGCCAGAGTAGCGTCTTGCTTCATTAGCGGCATTACCGCAGTAACTGCGGCGGTGTGCTGCTTGTCTGGGGTTAAGTTAAGTACCAAGTCAGCGGCAGGAACGAGTTCTTCGGCGGTACCTACGGTAAAGCCATTCTCAGAGGCCCAAAGATAAGACTGACGTTTCTCGGCAATGGCTTGGGCGCGCAGTGCATAGGAAATGTTGAGTCCTGAGTCACGCATGTTGAGGCCTTGATTGAGGCCTTGAGCTCCGCAACCAATAATTACGATGTTCCAGTCTTTAATGAGGTCGCAACCATCGGTAAATTCACTGCGGTCCATAAAGCGACATTTACCCAGCTGGCTCAGCTTGTTGCTGAGGCTGAGAGTATTGAAATAGTTAGCCATTGTGTTCTCCAGTAACCGCTGTGCGGTTGGTTATTCAAGTATGGTCATGCCAAGCGCATTGGCCTTGGGCTGCGCAGTGTAACTAAAAACTATGATTGCTTAAAACGATATGTATACAACATAGTGTTTCATATTTTGCAATAACGATAGATATTGAGTACCATTCAGTATGGATATTCGATCAATGAGCCTGTTTCAACATCTTGCGGGCAGTTTGCACTTCGGTAAAACTGCGGCCGCCAATCACGTAAGTCCGTCCACCTTGAGCAGAGCGATTCAAAGGCTTGAAGAGGAGTTGGGTAGTCAGTTGCTAATTCGTGATAATCGATCGGTTGTTCTGACCAAGGAGGGCCAGCAATTTTTGACCTATGTTGAGCAGCAAATAGATGAGCTTGAATTGCTCAAGCAATCGCTAAATCAGACGCAGAAAAAGTTGTCGGGGTCACTGAATATTTATTGTTCTGTGACGGCATCCTATGCCTATTTACCGCCGCTATTAGAGAAGTTCAGGCAAGCGCACCCCAATGTTGATATTTATCTTGATACCGGAGATGCTGCGGACGGTATTGACCAAATTAAGAATCAAGCCGTTGACCTTGCCATAGCGGCGAAACCGGATGATCTCTCCAGCAGCATTCATTTCCAGAGCATAGCGACTGTGCCTCTAGGTATTGCAATACCAAAGATAAACGGTGCGGTGAAAAAGGCGCTTCAGGCGGATAGCGTAGATTGGGCAAATGTGCCCATTATTCTTCCTGAACACGGGGTTGCCAGAAAACGCTTTGAACAGTGGTTTCGGCACAAACACGCGGGTCGGCCGAATGTGTATGCTCAGGTGTCGGGGCAGGAGGCTCTGGTGAGTATGGTGGCCTTGGGCTTTGGCATAGGCTTGTCGCCCATTGTGGTGGCCGATAATAGTCCAGTGAAAGATCTGGTGGACCTGTTACCTGATACGCAAATTGCACCCTTTGATTTGGGTCTTTGCTGTTTTAAAAGAAATTTAGAGGATCCTGTTGTTGCAGCATTTTTGTCGATGGCACCCCAATAGTCAGCCTTAATAACTCGCCACTTCATTGCTAAATATACCTTCATCGGGCACTACACCCAAGCCTGCACCCTTAGGTAGTTTAATGTGGCCGCCCTTAATTTTTATGCCGTTGTTGGAGTCATAGTGCCCTTCAATATAGGGTTGAGCTAGCCAGGTCCCTTCGAAAAGGTTTGGTTTAATAGTGGCGCCCATGTGGACACAGGCAGCAGCGATAATATCGCCACCCCAGGCATCATCACAAGTGTGAGGCAAATTGCGCGCCTCGCAGATTCCACTAAATAGACTCATGGGTTGCAGGCCGCCAATGCGAGTAATCTTCATACCAAAGCCATCGGCGATGCCCGAGCCAATGGCACTAATAACGGTACTAATATTGACGCCACTTTCATCAATATAAACCGGATGAGAGAGTTGATGGCGGATAGCAGAAATCTCGTCGAGACTGTCGCAGGGTTGTTCGAAAATAAACGGTATATGTTGGCACTCACTACTCAGGCGTAGCGCGTCACGCGTGGTTAAACCGCGATTACCATCCACCGCTAGCCGCATCTTAGTGCCAACGGTTTCCCAGACTTTGTGAATCACCTCGATATCAATATCAACGGGTCGACCGCCAATCTTGATTTGAAAGCGGGGATAACCCTCGGCACATTTCTCAACAGCTAATCTGGCTATTTCGTCAGCTGGCCCCACCGCAGTAGCGTAATAAGAGGGCACGTTGTTGGTTGCTGCGCCACCAAGAAGCTCTGCCACCGGCAGGCCCGTTTTCTTGCCCAGTAGATCATAGGCTGCAATATCAATGGCCGCCTTGGCATAGTTATGGCCATTGAGCAGCCCATTCATTGTTCTATGCAATAGCCGTGGTTGCGATGGGTTTTGACCGATGAGACTCGGTGCCATTTCCATTAATGCTGCTCGGGCACCTGCACCGTGACTAGGGGCGTAGGTTGGCCCAACGGGGCAGGTTTCGCCCCAACCGACCAACCCACAGTCAGTGACTAGTTTTACTAGGGTTGTGTCTAAACAGTGGACGTTTGCATTGGCCATTTTGTAGGGACCATTTTTGACAGGCAGGTCATGCTGATAAACAACGATTTTGGAAATTTTCATCAGAGTATCTCGGTTCTTGTAGTAAGTAATCCTATCCTCTTAGGCCGCTGTATAACCGCCATCCAGCGCCATAATGTATCCCGTAATATGTTTTTCTTGGCATAAAAATACTACGGCTCGCGCAACCTCTTGAGGTTCTGCAATAGCGCCCATTGGAATTGAAGCAATATTGCGCTCCACAACACTGTTGTCGGTGATTCCGTCGGTATGTTTTGAGAACAGCATTGGCGAATTAATCGCCCCAGGAGCAACTGCGTTGACGTTAATGTGTTTTGACGCAAGCTCTAAAGCCATGGTTTTGGTGAGCATGTTAACCGCGCCCTTGCTGGCACAATAGGCTGCTAGTCCGGCGGAACCAACAGTGCCACAGGTTGATGAAATGTTGACGATTGCACCACCCTTAGTCATTTGGTTGGCCACCGCTCGACTGAAGTAAAATACGCCATTAACATTGACGTCGAAGACGTCTTGCCACTGTTGGTCGTCAGTTTCACAGCCATCTGCGCGAAAAATCGTACCCGCAATATTAATCAGTACATCAACCGTGTAGCCCAAAGAATCCTTAGCGTAGACCACCGCAGCATTGGCAAACGCTGAATCTCGAACATCGCCGGCAAAACTGTGGGCACGCACATCAAATTGCTCGGTTAGCATCTCGCAGGCATTAGTTAATTTCTCACTATTGCGGCCAATGAGTAGCAGTTGAGCGCCTAATCGAGCAAAGTGTTTAGCGCACTCTAACCCGACGCCGCTGGCGCCACCGGTGATGAGAACCAATTTATTGTGCAGGTTTCTGGCTGATCCTGGAGTGTCAATATCACTAGTCATACGACCTCACAGTTTTGGCAGTGCTAGCTTCGCTAAGCGGCCACCATCGCAGATAATTTCTTGACCTGTAATAAAGCTAGCATCAGAGCTTGCAAGCCAAAATACCGTATTAGCAACATCTTCTGGGGCACCTAATCGGCCGGCGGGATGAAGAGACTCAATTTCTGCATCAACCGCGTCTCGATCGGAATACTGGGCCAGTAATTGCTCATTAAATGGTGTGTTGATCCAGCCTGGTGCCACGGCATTGCATCGAATGCCATAAGGACCATATTCCAGTGCTGTGTTGTGAGTAAAGCCTGCTACAGCGGCTTTCGAGGCGGCGTATACAGCATGCAGAGGGTTAGCCCCCAAACCTTCAATGGAGCTAATGTTGACAATTACTGGGGCTGCGGCAGCCGGTTTTCTCATTAAACTAAGGGCGTGTTTGGTGGTTAAAAAGGTGCCTTTGATATTAATTCCCATCACCCGGTCCCACTGTTGCTCAGTGGTGTCTTGAATGGGGGTTTCAATGCAGATACCAGCGTTGTTCACTAACACATCAAGGTGACCAAAATCTTTCTCGACCTGATCCATCATTGCCATAACACTGGCTTCATTTGAGACGTCAGTGGCAATAAAATTAAGGGAGTCACCCTGGGGAGAATTTAGGTCGGCACAGATAACAGTTGCCTCCGTTTGTTGAAAACGCCGAGCAATACTCAAACCTATATTTTGAGAGCCGCCGGTCACTATAACAATGCGTTTTGAAGACATTTCTAGACCTTGTCCTCTGCGAAGGCTACAACTTGATTGCACTGTGCTCCGAGACTCTCGATACGAGCGGACATGATATCGCCGGGCTCTAAATACATTTGCGGTATCATGCCATAGCCAACACCCGGGGGTGTGCCAGTCATCATGACATCGCCAGGTTGCCAGCTGACATAGCGAGATATAGTTGAGATCAGTTCTGCAATGCTATACATCATGTCTGAGGTATTGCTGTGTTGCATGGTTTTGCCATTCACTTGCAGGGAGATCTCTAGATTATTGGGATCATCAATCTCATCGCTAGTGACCAGCCAAGGGCCAAGGGGCTTTAATGTGTCAGCGCTCTTACCTTTAGTCCATTGCGTTCCGCGCTCCAACTGAAAGACGCGTTCAGAAACATCATTACCAACGCAAAACCCGGCCACATAATCCATGGCATCTTCAACAGGTATGTAACTGCCAGCTTTACAAAACACCACGGCCAATTCGGCTTCCCAGTCGAGCTGGGTTCCATCGCGAGGAATCATAACGTCATCATGTGGGCCGTTAATTGCACTGGCTGCAGTGAGCATAAACATTGGCTCTTCAGGGGGCTCTAAGCCGGCTTCTGCCGCATGCTTTCCGTAGGTGAGGGCGCAGCCTACAATTTTACCCACGCGGTCGACCGGCGCGGCTAGACGCACCTCTGATGAAATAATAGGAAATTGACTTAGATCACGGTTCTTTAGATCATTAAGCGTATCGTGATTCAAGGTTTTGTATGACCAGTCATCGATGTAATTACTGAGATCTCTGAACTTACCGGTTGGGTCAATAATCCCAGGCTTTTCAGCACCCTTTTTTCCAAAGCGAATAAGCTTCAAGCGCTTCTCCCAATAGTGACGTCGAGTAATTGTTTAAGATCAACACCCCTGTCTTTCGCCTGGCCAAACACAGCAATGGTGTCTGCTACGCCTTGAGCCATAGATCGACAGCCAGGAATGTCTAAAAATTGATTGAGCAGCCCGTTGTCAGGTTCTGCTGGAAAGGGCATCGCATCACCGGTGTAGCTTATCGAAGCATTCGTTTGTTCGGACTCTATTAGAGATATAACCTGTCCAATATCGACGGGAGTGCCGTCCAGATTAAACACATAGGCGCCATCAGATGACTTTGATACTGCAGCAACAAAGCGCAGTGCCGCGTCTTCAACATGGACATAGCTAATATTGCCTGAGAAAGGAATTTGATAAGAATCACCCACAGCGGCTGCCAACATAGCCACCGTTGGTGCTGAGCTCATGCC
>DUBX01000029.1:18027-52034 GCA_012960115.1 Porticoccaceae bacterium | reverse complement strand
ATACAGGGTGGCTAACCATTCATTATCACCCATAGCTTGGGCGGCAATGGAACTGGCATAACTTAGCCGTGTAATTCCTCTCAGGCGCGCCAGTTCTAGAATGTGCGTGCTGCCAATGATATTAATTTTGGTGCTGCCAACGGGGTCAGCTTTACAAAAGGGCACCTGAAGTGCGGCCAAGTGAATAATAGCCTCGATATTATGCTTTTCAGCGACCGCTTGGAGCCGTTCAAAATCGGTTATATCACCTAACTCCCAAGTCACTGACTCGGCATCATCCATAATCAACTCTAAGCGCTGTCGATTGTCGGTGAGGTCAAAGACCACTGGGACGGCTCCTATTTCTGTCAGTAGCTTAACCGTCCAAGCGCCAATACAGCCGGCCGCTCCAGTCACTAGCACTGCCCGCCCCTCAAGGTGAGATAGATCGCTCATTAATGGTGTTCCTCAAGGTTATTTTTGAAGGCTAGTAGTTTACCGATGGCCTTTTCAATATTGGCGGCTAGTTTTGTTGGGTTGTCGTTAAGGCTGACTTCGTCGAGTAATTTATCAAGACGCGCTGAAGCTCGCCAAATTTCATGGCGTGTCAACTCCTGTTGTATACCTGGGTCGGCCCAGCTAGACATGTTAATTGAATTGGTTGCATCCATTGCACTCCGAGGCAGGACCTCGAAGGAGGGGACCATGGTAATTCGATCAGCTTTCTCTTGCAGCCGACAAGCGCGGTGAAAGATCATATTGCCTTGCTGTAGAAAACCATAACCGGCAGCGGGAAACGGCAGGGTAATGACTCGATCCTCAGGCAACTGAGTGTCCATACCTTCTTCGCCACTAATGCCTAATATCTCTCTTCCCTCTTGCTTAGTACCACTAAAAATCTGGAACTCACCACCTCTTATCTGATTCGGGTCAGACAACATCATCACGATATCGTAACTCACTGAGTCGACATGCCAATTATCCACAGCTTTGGTAATATCATCAGGGGCGTAGTTAATACCGCACGCAACAGCGGGCACTGAGTGGCGCCCTAGGGTGATATTGGCAATAGCAGATAAATGGGCTGCGAGTTCTGGGCTATCGCAAAAATCGCGAATAAACTTGGAACGATAACCGGCACCACGCGCATAACTGCCGAGCCGGTTAGCGCCTGTTCCTGCGCAGGAATTACGGTTGTGATAAATGCGTTTACAAGTATTTTCCATCAGGGCAACACCTTCATCAGACAGAATACGAAAAGCATTACAGTAACCGAACGACGACTCGCACGTGGCTATGTCTTGGTCGCAGTAGCCAAGATCGTGTAGCGAAAAAATTGCGTCTGGGAACTCTAATAACAGATGTTTAGCGGCAATAAATGGGGGTTCACTATCTAGAGGAACGTATTCTGATGGGCACTCACTAGGAAAAGCTAATGCATTAAAGCCAGTGCTCATGGTGACGCCCTCTGTTAGCCGGCAGGTGTCAGCTATTTATATTTGCTCTCATGCTAACGAATTTTCAGATTTTGGGAATACCTGTTTGCGACAAAACGTTATTTATAACGCGTGTGGACCAGGATTGAATTTTAAAACTAGGGTTTGATTTTACCGGTTGCGGTGATAACTGAACCGCCGACAACGCAGAGAGCTCCGAACAGAGAGATGACAAAGAGAGGTTCAGCAGTAATGCCAGGTATGGGAATAAGTTGAACAATAGAGACAGTCACCAGTGGTGTCATCGCAATAACAGCACTCACTCTTGATGCTTCGACATGCACCATCGCTTCAGAGAAACAGCCGTAAGCTATAAGCGTATTACAACCACAAAGAAGTAACAGTAACCATTGAAGGGAGGTTAATTGGTCCAAGCTGTCGAAGCTTGAGAAAGGTAAAAACACAAGGGCGCCGATCCAGTAGAACACTAGCATCGTTTCTTCGGCGTTAAATTCCCGTAGCAACACTTTTTGAATAATCGCGTAACCCACCCAACTCACTGCCGCGCCCATGAGCATTAATAATCCGATACCGTAATCGCTAAGAGAGATAAGAACATCGTCAAATCGTGGGCTGAAAAACATGATTAGACCACTGACAAAGATAATAAAACCAACCCATTGTAGAAGGGAAAACTGTTCTTTAAAGACCCAAACACCTGCTAGCAAAAGCAGTACGGGGGCGATTTGCATCATTACCTGAGATGCTTCTGGAGAGGTTTTTTCAAGACCCAAAATATAAAGGGCATAGTTAATAGTTAGGAGTAATCCGGCAGACAAAAGTTGCGACACTAAATTAAATGAGGCTATTTTGCGAAGATTGACCAGTTTTCGCTGAACAATCAAATAGGGGGTAATAAGTATCGCCGCCACAGAAAACCTAAAGAAAGTGGTGGTGATGGGGTCTAGAGTGTTAAGTAAACCCGACAACATAACGGGTAGAACACCCCACATCAATGCGGTGCTTGCGGCCAACAATAAACCGAGCTTCCAGCGGCCTGAGAGTTGCCTCATCTAAGGATGGCCGTGCAACTAAACATTGAACCGAAAATGAATTACATCACCATCTTTGACGATATAATCTTTTCCCTCAAGACGCCATTTCCCAGCATCTTTCGCACCCTGTTCACCGTTGCCAGCAATGTAGTCATCGTAGCCAACAATTTCAGCGCGAATAAAACCTTTTTCAAAATCCGTGTGAATCTTACCTGCAGCCTGCGGGGCGCTGGCACCTACAGGGACAGTCCAAGCACGCACTTCTTTAACACCTGCGGTAAAGTAGGTTTGTAGGCCTAATAGACTGTACCCAGCCCGAATGACGCGATTAAGGCCAGGTTCTTCCATGCCTAGCTCTTCAAGGAACTCGTCACGCTCGTCATCTTCAAGCTCACCAATTTCCGCTTCGAGTTTATTGCATATAGGAACTACCACTGCACCTTCTTGTTCAGCGATCACTCTAACTGCATCAAGATGAGGATTGTTTTCAAAACCTTCTTCATCGACATTAGCAATATACATGGTTGGCTTTAGTGTCAGCGGACTCAGGGGCTTGAGCAACTTTAGTTCGTCCTCAGTGAGGCCGAAAGAGCGTAGTGGTTTTGCTTCGTTGAGGTGTGGCAAAATCCTCTCTAGGAGTTCTTGCAGAGCAACTGAGTCTTTCTCCTTTCCTTTAGCTGCTTTAGCTACTCTTAATAAGGCTTTTTCGACACTCTCAAGATCTGCTAGGGCGAGTTCGGTGTTTATAACGTCGATATCATCGGGTGGGCTGATTTTACCTTCAACATGAATGACATTTTCATCTTCAAAACAACGCACAACATGGGCAATAGCATCGGTCTCGCGAATATTAGCAAGAAACTGATTGCCTAGCCCTTCGCCTTTGGATGCTCCGGCAACTAACCCAGCAATATCCACAAATTCCATACTGGTAGGGACTACCCGCTCGGGATTAACGATCACAGAAATTTTATCTTGCCGTGCATCCGGGATGGGAACCACGCCAGTATTAGGCTCGATTGTGCAAAAGGGAAAATTTTCTGCACTGATACCCGCCTTGGTTAGCGCGTTAAACAGGGTTGACTTACCAACGTTGGGTAGGCCGACAATGCCACAGTTAAAACCCATATTAAAATCCTTGTGCTTGTTTGGTGTATTCGATGGAACTCGGGTACGGTTTAATCAGCAGAGTGAAGACCATTCATGGCTTTTTCCCATTGGCCTGTTACTGCCAGGGGTAGAGAGCGAATAGCATCATCCATACTGTTATTGATGAGATCTTGGTCTTTAGGAGAGGCCTTTTTTAACACATAGTCTGCAACTTGTTTGACATTCCCTGGGTGACCTATACCTATTCTAAGGCGAGCAAAGTCACTATTATTTCCAAGACACTTGATCGTATCTCGTAATCCATTATGCCCGCCATGCCCGCCAGCTTTTTTAAACCGAGCAATGCCAGGTGGCAGATCAAGCTCGTCATGGACGATTAGGATACGTTCACAAGAAATCTGATAAAACCGAGATAGTGCCGCCACTGATTGACCGCTGCGGTTCATAAAAGTGCTTGGAATAAGGAGTCTTAGAGATTGTCCATCCAAAGTAACTTTAGCCGTATCGCCAAAGAACTTTGACTCTATTTTGAGTTCGACATTAAGTGATTTTGCCAAATCCAGAACCAAGTCGGCCCCAGCATTGTGACGCGTTCGTTCGTAGGTAGGACCGGGGTTTCCCAGTCCTACAATTAACTCAACGGGTGTATCCAATGTCAGGGCCTCATGGTGGGCAAGACGGAAGCTTACTCTTCGCTTGCACCCTCATCACTATCATCACTGCCTTCAGTAGCATCAGCATCAGCATCAGCATCAACTGCCGGAGCATCTTCGTCAACTGGAGCTGCTTTGGGCTTATTAATTGTAGCAACTGACAGATCATGGTCAGAACCGTGGCTTAATGCAACACTCTCAACACCTTTAGGTAGCTTAATGCCTGAGATGTGCACAATCTGGCCAAGATCAATATCTGCCATATCAACTTCGATATATTCAGGTAGATCTTTTGGCAGACACATAATGTCGAGTTCGGTCATCGTATGCGCAACAATACCACCGCCCGTTTTAACACCAATACTGCTATCTTCATTGATGAAGTGCAGGGGAACTTTCGTATGCAACTTAGTTGTTTTATTAACGCGGAAGAAATCCAAATGCAGAATTTGCTTCTTAGCAGGATGACGTTGCACGTCTTTTAAAATAACATCTTCAGATGAGCCATCAATATCCAATGTGACAATGTGTGAGTAAAAGGCTTCGTTTTCCAAGGCCTTAGCCACATCTTTATGTAACAGAGTCAACATTGCTGGATCTTTCTTTCCGCCATAGACAATAGCGGGTATTTCTCCGGCCAGACGACGCAGGCGGCGGCTCGCACCTTTCCCTGTATCCTCGCGACCTTTCGCGTGTAGAGTAAAATCAGTAGACATAATAGTCTCCAAAGTTATGCCATTGCAGACCGCGACCAGACCTGCAATGGAGTTTAAAAGCCTCTTTATGAGGCGGTTACATCAAGCCCTGTTATAAAAACATGGCACTGATAGATTCTTTATTACTAATGCGGCGTATCGACTCAGCGAGCAGCGGACCTATAGCAAGAACTTTAATTTTACTGCACTGTTTGGCTTCCTCGCTGAGAGGAACACTATTAGTGACAACCAATTCGTCGAGTTTTGAATTTGTAATGTTATCAATTGCAGCACCTGATAATACGGCATGTGTTGCATAGGCTACGACTTTACTCGCGCCTTTCTCTTTAAGTGCTTGGGCTGCTTTACACAGCGTGCCTGCAGTATCGACCATATCATCAACCAGCACACAGGTACGGTCAGCAACCTCACCGATGAGGTTCATCACTTCACTTTCATTGGCTGAAGGGCGTCGTTTATCAATAATGGCTAAGTCGCATCCTAATTGTTTAGCGACAGCGCGAGCTCGAACAACACCGCCAATATCAGGTGATACAACCTGCAAATTTTTATGGTTTTGACGTTCAATATGGTCCAGTAGAACTGGAGCGCCATAGATATTATCGACGGTACAGTTAAAGAACCCTTGTATTTGCTCAGCATGCAGATCTACAGTGAGGACGTGATCTACACCTGCGTTTGAAAGCATGTCAGCCACTACCTTAGCGCTAATAGGAACTCGCACTGACCTTACCCGACGATCTTGACGAGCATAACCGAAGTAGGGTACTACTGCTGTGATTCGTCCTGCTGACGCACGTCGCAGAGCGTCAATCATAAGCACCAATTCCATCAGATTTCTATTGGTCGGCGCACAGATAGGTTGCACAATAAATACATCATGCCCACGAACATTCTCGCGAATTTCAACATTGATTTCCCCGTCTGAGAAGAGCCCAACTAGTGCATTACTTGGAGTCACTCCCAGCGATCGGGCAATTTCATTTCCTAAGTCCGGATTTGCGTTTCCGGTAAACACCATTAATCTAGCCACGTTAGTATTCCTATTGCTCGTGATAGTTGAAAATGGCTGGGGCGGGAGGGATCGAACCTCCGATGACGGGATCAAAACCCGTTGCCTTAACCGCTTGGCCACGCCCCAGTAAAAAACTTCCTCATTTGTTGATGCAGTGGAGAGTGATTTACCCCCTGGGCTGTAAATGCTTTCCATTGCTTTGGTACCTGACCAAGGGCCTCCTCGGCCTCTAGTTGGTTGTCAAAGCTACAAAATACGCTAGCACCAGTTCCTGTCACCAAAGGGGTAGCAAAGTTTTCCATCCATTTTAGCACTTGTTTAACTGCTGGATAGAGTTCTAAAACCACACTTTGGCAGTCATTACTGTACTGCTCCCCTGCGAGGGCGCGTATTTTGATCGGTGAAGAGTTCCTTGTCAATTGAGGATTTGAAAAAATTTCAGCGGTTGGGACATGACAATCGGGAGTTACCACTAAAAACCAACGCTTAGGCAGTTTTGTTGGCGTTAATAGATCGCCAATTCCTTCGCCAAAGGCGCTTTCACCGAGAACAAAAACGGGGACATCAGCGCCCAATTTACGTCCTAATTTTGCCAGCTCAATCAAGGGAACACCGCATTGCCAAAGGGAATTTAAGCCAACGAGCGTAGTTGCTGCATTGCTACTGCCACCGCCTAAACCTGCACCCATGGGCAGTTTTTTGTTGAGCGAAATAGTACAGCCGTGCTTGGTGCCGACATACTGTTGCAATATAAGTGCCGCACGAAAAATTAAATTATCTTTTGTAGCAATACCGTCTATTTTTGAGCCGATCGTAATTTCCTCTGAAAAATTAGAGGTAAAACTCAGAGTGTCTCCGAAATTCAGCAACTGAAATAGCGTTTGGAGATTATGATAGCCGTCTGGCCGCTGGCTGGTGATTCGCAAAAACAAATTGATTTTTGCCGGTGAAGGTAAGGTCAGAGTCGACATGGTTTTCACGGTAATTATCTTGGCTCTTGTGTTAGTTACTTGGAAAACGCCAGCTTGATATGACTAGTGTAAAGCTTTGCTGCCCTCGTTGACCGATTATTTTTTTAGGTAGGTTGCCTTGACCGGTAACTTGGTAGCTGGAAAAAATGAGTTGCCAACCATTTTGCTCGAACTTAGTTGCAACACCATTTGGCGTAAGGTTCAAATTATTAATTAAAGCTTGATGCGGTGAGGGTATTCCCTTAGCCCACCAAACAAGATCATTCACCGGCAGTGAGAGACCTGTTAGCTGCAAAGCGAGGCCCTGCGGAGTATCACTATAGTTTTGTTTTCCGCGTTGCATATGGGCGACCCGTTTATCACCTTTAATAGTCGCACGACCAGCGGCAAAGGGGCCGCTCATGGAAATTTGATATTGCTCTTCGCGTTGTAGCCAATCGATATTGGCACTGCCTCCTTGATTAGAAGACTTAAATCCTAACTTACCTTTAATGTGCCAGTTTACTATTTCCTCGATTTTCAGCTGGTGTTCTTGCCATGTCTGTCTGGTTGAATCGTTATTTGGAATAGTAGAGCAGCCACTGACAAATAATAAAATACAAAGTCCTCGCTCTAGCCAACGACTCGAACTCGAGAATGAGTTCATTGCTCGATCGCCTCAGGAACGCTGAGGCGCAGCATGGTATTAATGATACCTTTATGGTCCGGTGTCGATTGCAGGCCCTGCTGCCATATTATGGATGCGTCTTTGTGGTTATCTAGAGTCCAATGAACCTCTCCTAAATGAGCAGCAATTTCGGGATCAGGCATTATCTCAAAGGCTTGCTTGAGAAGGTCTAGGGCCTGTTCCGTTTTGCCTAATTTAAATAACGCCCAGCCCATGCTGTCAATAATAGATGGGTCCTTAGGCTCTAATTGGTAGGCTTTAGTGATTAGTTCGAACGCCTCTTCGCGACGATCCGTATGTAAAATCATCGTGTACCCTAGAGCGTTTAAAACTGTGGCATTGTTTTGATCTTGCGATAATATCGCACGCAAGTCCTGTTCGGCTAGAACAAAATCATCCTGTTGCTCAGCGACCATAGAACGCGCATAAAGTAGTTGCGGATCATTAGGGAAATAATCCAGCCCTGAAGATAGAACGACTAACGCCTGAGATGGTTTTTGAGCGTTGAGGAGCAAGTTGGATTCGACTTGGAAAAGTATCACCGCCTGTGTGGGTTGGTTTGAACGCATGCGTTGCAGGTACTGCTGTGCTTGGCTCATACTTCGATGTTTAGCCAGCAGCGCACTCAAACGCGATGCCGCGGCAATATAGTTGCGACCAAAACGAACCTGAGTGTAACGACTCATTGCGCCAGCTATATCTCCTTTTTGCTCAGAGATGGCTCCCAAATGATATTGCGCATCGGAACGTAAACTTGGCTTGGCAGATGCTTGTTCAAATAAGTTTTCAGCAGTTGTAATGTCACCGTGGCTAAGCTGCATTAATGCGAGTAGAAAGTTTACTTCTTGATCTTTCGGATTGTCATCGCGCAAGATTTCAAATTGTGCGATCGCTTTTTTAGGTGTGTTGGTGGTCAAAAAGCGTGCATATTGAAGACGGAGCGGCCTATTTTTGGGCTTATCTTTTAGTGCATTGATTAGTAACTCGATGCTTTCATCGCTACGGTTCTGTTGATGTAGTAGTTGAGACAGCAATAGTAGTCCGCGTTGATCGGCGGGTACTGCGGCTAAAAATGCCCTAGCATCGCGCTCTGCTTCCTTAAGTTGGCCGTGTTTCTGCTCAAGTACAGCGGTTAAAAGGTGAGTGGAAGCTTGTTTTTCCCGACTAAAAGGCAACTTTTTTACGGAATCAATCAGGCTAGCTATCTGGCTCAGTGATTCAAAGGCGGTGGTTGTCATTAATAGTAAGGAATCTAGATCATTGTGATGTTGATAGAGCCAACTAGCATGCGTGAGTGCAGACTGCGCATTACCTTGGTTTAGATAAGCTTGAAGAGCGGCCTTATGCGCCTCAGAGTCATCCGGAGAAGTGTCTACCCATAAAAGAGCCATCTCCATCTGGACAGTTTGGTTGCGTACATATTCGGCAATTCGATGGGCTAGCGCAATGACCTCTTTGTCAGCGGTTAGTCGTGCCTGGCGGCTATAATTATCAAGTGCTATGTCAAATTGATTGCGGGCTAGAGCAACATCACCGACTAGGAGGTCATAAAGAGTTTCAATGGCAATAGGTTTGATCTGTTGCTCGACGGGTTCAGACTGGGTTTCATTCGACTCTACGCTAACAGCCTTTAATGTGTCGTCGATGGCCTGGGTCGTTGCAACGCAGCTTGCGATTCCAAAGGATAGCAGTATTAAGGTGATTCTAGATAAGTTATTCATTCTGCTATTCTCTTAGATAACAGAGTCTAAGACAATTGCTAGTGTCAAAGTTTCTTTAATTTAGCCTATTGTTGATAAAACATTGTTCTATAAATTCCTATCCAACGAAATAGTCGTGTAAAATTAGCATCTCGCAACGATAATGGGTGTTAATAAGCCTTACGCGTGCAAAAAAAGGAACGTTTTCTGACTGCTATGGGTATTTTGGCTTTCGGTATCAATCATAAATCGGCATCTGTGGACCTCCGCGGTCGGATTGCGTTCGCCCCTGAAATAGTGGTTTCGTCCTTGCAAGATGCTCGTTCTAAATTAGACGTCCAGGAAATAGCACTTTTATCAACCTGTAATCGCACTGAGATTTATCTTCAAGGCGATTGCAGCGATGAGCAGTTACTGGATTGGCTGGCGGTCACGAAGAGTGTTGAGTTAAATCAACTCCAAGATTGCTATTACTGTCATAGAGACAACCAGGCCATCAGCCATATGATGCGTGTCGCTAGCGGGCTGGACTCGCTTGTACTGGGTGAACCGCAAATATTTGGGCAGATAAAATCGGCTTATGCCGTGGGGCGTGAAGCGGGAACCGTATCGACATCGCTTAATCAGGCCTTTCAGCAATCTTTTTTAGCGGCCAAACGAGTGCGATCTGAAACTGCCATTGGCAAGAACCCTGTTTCTGTTGCTTATGCCTCGGTCAGTTTGGCCGCGCAAATATTTAGCAACCTAAGTGATGCCCATGCGTTGTTAATAGGTGCCGGAGAAACCATCGATCTTGTTGCAAAACATCTTAAAGAAAAGAATATTGGGCGTATGACGGTGGCTAATAGAACATTAAGTCGAGCCCAACAACTGGGCGAAGATTATTCCGCCGACGTTATTTTATTGTCTGACATTCATGACTTTTTACCCAACGCCGATATTATTATTTCTTCCACCGCTAGCCAGCTACCTATACTGGGTAAAGGAGCGGTGGAGTCGGCCCTTAAAAAACGCAAACACAAACCGATGTTTCTAGTTGATATAGCGGTGCCAAGAGATATAGAGCCTGAAGTCGAAGAGCTTTCAGATGTTTACCTTTATACGGTGGATGATTTGGAGGAGGTGGTTCAAGATAATATTCGTGCCAGAAGTTCTGCTGCCGATATGGCCCAGCACATTATTGACGAAGAGGTGGAAAGTTGGTCTAGGCAGAATCGTGCATTGGCTGCAGTGGATACGATCCGAGCCTTTCGTAGCAGTGTCGAAACTATTCGTGATGACGAGGTCGAAAGAGCACTTGCCTCACTGAAACGAGGTCAAAATTCAGTGGAAGTGATTAATACGCTGGCGCGCAATTTGACCAATAAGTTACTGCATAAGCCTACTAAGCGACTTGCGCAGGCGGGTGAAGAGGGCCGTGAAGATGCCATTCATGCGACCAATGAACTGTTTGATTTAAACAAGAAGAAACATTGAGACGTCATCATCGACGTTCAACCAATTAATCATAAACTAGGCTTTAAAACTGAATGAAAGCATCAATTTTAGGTAAACTAGATCTGCTTGCTGAGAGACATGAAGAAGTTGGTGCGCTGTTAAGCGATGCTGAAACTATTGCAAATCAAGACAAGTTTCGAGAACTGTCTAAAGAATATGCTGAGCTTGAACCTGTGGTAAAAGCCTATCTCAGTTTTCAGCAGGTTATGTCTGACATCAACGAAGCCAAGAACTTTTTTAAAGATGCCGATCCTGATATTCGAGAGATGGCAAACGAAGAAGTGCGTGAAGGTCAAACACAATTGGACTTGCTAGAGCTTGACTTACAGCGCCTGTTATTACCTAAGGATCCCAACGACGGTAAAAATGTCTTTTTGGAAATCAGAGCCGGCACCGGTGGAGATGAGGCGGCTATTTTTTCTGGCGATTTGTTTCGCATGTATAGCAAGTTCGCAGAATCTAATCGCTGGAAGGTTGAGGTGATCAGTGAAAATCAGGGCGACCATGGTGGTTATAAAGAAATTATTGTAAGAGTCGTTGGTCAGGGCGTTTACTCAAAGCTTAAGTTTGAATCTGGAGCTCATCGCGTGCAGCGAGTGCCAGACACAGAGTCCCAGGGTCGAATCCATACCTCAGCCTGTACTGTAGCGATTATGGCAGAAGCTGATGAGAAAGATGCTATTGAGATCAATAAGGGTGACCTGCGTGTTGATACTTTTCGAGCCTCTGGCTCTGGTGGCCAGCATGTTAACAAAACCGATTCAGCCATCCGTTTAACCCATTTACCAACAGGGTTGGTAGTTGAGTGCCAGGATGAGCGGTCACAACATAAAAATCGAGCTAAAGCGATGTCAGTACTGCAAGCTCGGTTAACCGCAGCACAGGATGATGCGACTGCTCAAGAACAGTCAGATCAACGTAAAAGTTTGGTCGGTAGTGGTGATCGATCAGAGCGTATTCGAACCTATAACTTCCCTCAAGGTAGAGTCACGGACCATCGTATAAACCTTACTTTATATAAGTTAAGTGAGATCATGGAAGGCTCTCTTAGCGAGATTGTCGAGCCTTTGGTTAATGAATTTCAGGCAGAACAGTTAGCGCAACTGGCTCAGTAATGGTGGGTCAATGTCTCTTATAACTTCTGTTAATGGACTTTTACAGTACAGCGACCAACTGAAAAGCGTGAGTGACACTGCTTTGCTGGATACTGAATTATTACTCTGTTTTGCGTTGGATGTTGATCGAACTTGGCTTAAAACTTGGCCTGACCATCAACCCGAAGCTGCCCAAGTTAAACAGTTCGAAACCCTTTTTGCACGGCGGCTGATAGGCGAGCCGGTTGCCTTCATTATTGGTCGCCAAGGATTTTGGACATTAGACTTAAAAGTCTCGGCAGACACTTTAATTCCAAGGCCGGAAACTGAGTTATTAGTTGAAATAGCCTTAGGGTTGGATGCACCTAAAGCCGCTCGCGTTCTTGATTTAGGCACGGGTACGGGCGCCATAGCCCTAGCATTGGCCAGCGAGCGTATTGATTGGCAGCTGACTGCGGTAGATTCTCAAATAGCAGCCGTCAATTTAGCCGAGATTAATCGTCAGCATTGTCAGCTAGACAATGTCAGCATCTATCAGAGTGATTGGTTTAGCCAGGTGCCGAGACCGATCGACGCGCCGCAATACCATTTAATTATCAGTAATCCACCCTACATCGAAATCAATGATCCGCATCTGTCAGAGGGAGATGTGCGTTTTGAACCTGCCACGGCACTGGTTTCTGGCCAAGATGGCTTAGATGATTTGAAAATTGTGATTGGACAAAGCCCAATGTACTTGCAGCCTAATGGCCATCTTTTGGTAGAGCATGGTTATCAACAGGGAACCGCAGTGCGCAGTTTATTTACAACTGCGGGATTTACAGAGATGGCCACTCATGTCGACTACAACGGCCTTGAGCGCGTCACGCTGGGTTGTTTTCCAGAGGCTAAGTAAGTTTTCGTATTTCATTTTTCGACACTAGGTTCCACCTATAAATCAAGCAGGTGGCAGCAATAGATGCCGCAATAACGGTGCCCATCCAAAATCCATAGATACCTAAGGGTGGGCCCCAAAAGTCGGTTAAAGCTATACTGTAAGCGATAGGAAATGCAATCACCCAAAAGGCGATAACTTGAATAATAAGAGGTATTCTCGCGTCTTTATAACCGCGCAGGGCGCCACTACAAGCCATTTGTAGGCAGTCTACTAAGCCTAGGGTAGCGGCAAAGAAAAACAAGTTGGCTGCGATAACTTGCACGCCTGGATCTGCGCTGAAAAGTAAGGCAATATCGTTGCGCAGCAGAACCTTTAAAGAGCTCGTTATAAGGGCAAGTATTAATACCAGTTTAAACCCCACTAAACAGATCATCCTCGCTTCATGAGGATTCCTTCTTCCTTGCGCATGAGCAATCTTAATAGTGAGTGCTTGGGCAATACCAAGCGGCACCATAAAGGCGAGTGAGTCGATATTGATCGCGATAGCATGAGCCGCCAACATTTCCGAACCCAGGTGAGCGATCATAAATGGAATAATAGCAAAAAAACTAAATTCTGCTGCTATGTTTAGGGCAATAGGGATCCCTAGGCGCAGCGTATCTGTCATAGCTTTAAGGTTGGGTGCGGCAAATTTATGGTATAGGTTGAGGCTTTCTAAGGTTGCTGAATGGCGAGCATAGAGGGCCATGCAGGTGACTAAAAAAGTCATGACGACGACCGTCGCCCAAGCGGCACCTATACCGCCTAAGGCGGGCAGACCAAACTTACCAAAGACTAGGGCGTAATCAAGAATACCATTTAACACAAAAGCGACGCCATTAAAGACAAGCACGGGCCTGGTATCACCTATACCCTCGAATGTGGTGCGAAATGCAAAGAATGCAGGAAACATAAAACCGGTGATTAAAAAGGGATAAAGATAACCAACGGTTATGCGGTACACATTTGCTGAAATATCTAGCTGGCCGACAAGGTGGATACCCAATAATACTGCGCTAATGACCAGCACACCCAATGGCAGAGCTAACCAGAGAACCTGTTGAAACTGAAAACGGATTTTTCCTGGTTGGCCAGCACCCCAAAAATTCCCAACGATCGGGCTATTGGCGATCATAATACCAATCACCATCAAATTTATCATTGACCAGACACTACCACCGAGTTGCAATGCGGCTAAGGTATCTGCATCAACCTGCCCCCCCATATAGATGTCGGTAACGGTCATTCCAACCACCGCAATCTGGCCCATAATTAAAGGCGCTGCCAGTCGCAATAGTGTTAGCGCATTATCAATAAACCTTGGCTGAGATATTGCTGAATGGGTCGCTGGAATGGACATTGAGGTATCTTTTTCTATGTAGGTGGCTATCTTCCTTGAATGAGCAATTCAAAGAAAGTTAAATTTCGTCGATTGTTATAATTAGGCGACTCATGGCAAGCCTGTATAGGGTTAATATTTATTATCAGCGAGTAAATAACAATTCTGGTACACTCCGCGACCGCGAGAGGCTGAATTACTCTTGGCCCAATAAATTTCTGTAAATTACTGTGTAAATAACCTTGACTGAACAAAAACTAGAAACACCTGCCGCTGAAACATCTGATGTTGCTGTTGAGCAGAAAAAGAAACCAACTACTCGAACTCCAAGTCGTAACAACAAGTCTTGGGATCTTTCGCAGTTTAAAGTTTCACCGGAAAAGGGTAAGGCTCGATTCCATGATTTTGATTTGCCACTAGAATTGATGCGTGGCATTCAAGATGCGGGTTTTGAATACTGCACGCCTATTCAAGCCGCCTCGCTGCCGCATACGCTTAATGGTCATGATATTGTTGGTAAAGCACAAACGGGTACCGGTAAAACGGCAGCATTTTTAATCAACATGATTACTGATTTACTTAATCACCCTGTGGAAGACCAGCGTTTTCTCGGTGAAGCGAGAACTCTAATTTTAGCGCCAACACGAGAACTCGCCATCCAAATTGGCGATGACGCCACCCAACTGTTAAAGCATACCAAGCTAACCGCTCATACACTGGTCGGTGGCATGGACTATGGTAAGCAACTGCAAAAAATGCAGAAGCATGACTGTGATATTTTAGTGGGCACACCCGGTCGGTTGTTGGACTTTGCTAATAACCGAGATATTTATCTTGATCGCGTTGAAGTGCTCGTCATCGACGAAGCTGACCGTATGCTCGACATGGGCTTTATTCCGCAGGTCCGTCGTCTAGTCAACTTAACGCCTAAGCGCGAAGACCGTCAGTCGCTGTTGTTTTCGGCAACCTTTACACCTGAAGTACTACGACTGTCTGAAACCTGGACAGACAAGCCAGTGACCGTTGAAGTTGGTGCTGAGCGAGTTGCCACCGACACCGTCGACCAGCAGGTATTAATTACCACCGCCAAAGAAAAGTTTACCGTCTTGAACAACATACTGTTGGGCGACAATGTTGAAAGCGTTATGGTCTTTGCCAATCGCAGAGACATTTGCCGAACTCTTCATGAAAAGCTCAAACGACAGGGGTTCAAAGTAGGGCTTTTGTCCGGTGATGTGCCTCAAAATCGGCGCATGAGAGCACTTGATTCTTTCAAGTCTGGTGCGTTAAAAGTCATGGTAGCAACTGATGTTGCGGGCCGTGGTATTCATGTCGATGGCGTTAGCCACGTGATTAACTACACCCTGCCCGAAGAGCCCGAAGATTACGTACACCGCATTGGTCGCACAGGCCGCGCTGGTAAAACAGGTATCTCCATTAGCTTTGCCTGCGAAGACGATGCTTTTCTGTTAGAGCCCATAGAAAAACTATTAGATATGAAACTGCCATGCACCATGCCTGAAGAAAACCTTATTCAGCCAGTGGTAGCACTCAGGCCCCCAGCCAAGAAAAAGCCTGCGAGCGATCCTAAAGTAGATGTGCCGAAAGTTGAAGCGTCTAAACTAAAATCGCAGACAAAAACCACACCAAAAGCGCCGAAAGAAACTAAATCAAAAGTAGACGCACCTGTAAAAGACGCACCTGTAAAAGACGCGCCAGAAGAAACCGCGCTTTAACCAATATCGCGATGTTGTCGGCACCATAATAGGCTGCCGGCAACCACTGATGCTGGCAACATCACAAGATTAACCACCGGCACCGCCGACGCTACCATAGCAGTAAACCCAAAACCCATTGAACTTAGCCGATTTGCACTAACCTTGTTACGTAAAGCTACAAAGGATACGCCTTCAGTGTCCGCAGCATAATCTAAATACTGTAAACACAAGCACCAAGCCGCCCAGCTTGCTGCAATTATTGGCGCTAGTAAATTCACCACTGGGATAAAACTCAGTATTAAAGCAACAACCCCAATACCCAGTGTTCGCGGCACAAAATAGATAATCAGCTGCACCTCTCTAACCACACTTTGCCACGCCGACGCGGTAGCATTGGTTGGCCCTGCGATAGTATGAGTTTCTGCAGCAATCACCCTTTGGGCTATCACACCATAAAATGGCGACCCAATAAGGTTAGCTAAAATAGTGAAGGTAAAAGCATAAATAGCCAGCGCCAAGATCGCAAACAAAAGCCAAATTATCCATGAGAGCCACTGTAACCATTCGGGAATTGACGTAGTGATTGTGGTGATCCAGTTTTGTAGCCAATTGGCAGCAAAACCTGTCGCCGAGGCAAAGAGGGCAATATTGATCAATAACGGAATGATGACCAACCAGCGAATATCCCGCCGCCATAACAGTTTAAAGCCCTCAAAGATGAGAGTGGGGCCGTGAGTTTCTGCAGGTATCACAATGAGGACCTTAATAAACTTTTTAGATGGAGCAATTACTTCTCCCCGGAATTTTACTTGGACATGAACCAAGAGATCGATGAGCCAAATGCGGCTCCAAAACAGATGCCCATAGTGACCCAAAATCCCACATCACCTTTAATAGCGCCAATTGTAGCACCGATGATAATGCCTAAAGACGTACCGAGGGCAATGGCAGTGGATTCAGGTTTAATGCTGGGCCGTTTGTCATTGTGGAGCATGTCACTTAGTCCTCAGTCGCTAACCCATAACATTTATGGATTACGTGTTTGTTGTATTTTATTCTTAGAATCTAAGCTTTAGTATAGATAAATACTATCCGGAATGACGCATTAAACGCTGTTTTTGGCGATTCCAGTCACGTTCTTTGTCGTCCATGCGTTTGTCATACGATGCCTTGCCCTTGGCAAGAGCGATCTCACACTTAATTAGGTGATTTTTCCAATACAGCGCGGTGCAAACAGCGGTGTGGCCTTTTTGATTAACGCCCTCTTCAAGTTTTTGCAACTCACGATGATTAAGTAGTAACTTGCGTGTTCGCTTAGCATCAGTAACAAAGTGAGTAGAGGCTGACAAAAGTGGTGTGATGTTTGTGCCGATTAACCAGGCTTCGCCATCGCGAACAAATACGTAGGTGTCGGTGAGGTTAACTTTACTTTCACGTAGGCTTTTGACTTCCCAACCCAGCAGCACTAGACCGGCCTCGAACTTCTCTTCGATAAAATAGTCGTGCTTTACTTTTCTGTTTAGCGCGATGGTGCTTGATTGTTGCTTGGAGGTTTTTTTAGTCATGGGGTGAATTATACGTTGCACCTGTCGTTTGTCATGAATTATTGTTAATTGTCCCTAAATACTAAATAGATGGGCCAATGATTAGGTTAGTTGGTGGCGAGTGCGTACAATTCCGTCTCGTTTAATGGAGATACTCTTATGGGATTGCAACAAAAAGGGATGCATGGGGCTTGGGCTAGCCGTTGGACGTTCATCATGGCAGCTACCGGATCCGCGGTTGGACTTGGAAACATGTGGAAATTTCCCTATGTTGCCGGTAGTAATGGCGGTGGAGCATTTGTGCTGGTTTACCTTGGGTGTATCTTATTGATAGGCGTTCCAGTGATGATGGCAGAGGTTCTAATTGGCCGCCATGGTCGGCAGAGCCCTATTAACTCTATGCGTGAGGCGGTTACCGACAGTGGTGCCAATAGTAGATGGCAAGTTGTCGGGTGGCTTGGGGTGCTCGCGGGCATGCTCATATTGTCATTTTATTCTGTTATTGCAGGTTGGGCTTTAGATTACATCTTTCTTATCTCCTCTGGAGATTTACAGGGGATTAATGGTGCTGCGGCTAGCGGTAAATTTTCAGAGTTATTGGCCGACCCTAGTCGATTGATCATGTGGCAATCTGTCTTTATGGTTCTTTGTGTGGCTGTCGTTGTGGGTGGCGTTAAAAAGGGCCTTGGAATAGCCGTTGAGACGTTGATGCCCCTGTTGTTTGGAATGCTGTTATTACTGTTAATCTTTAGTATTTTAAAAGGCAATTTTAGCGCCGCTGTGAACTTTCTGTTTAGTTTTGACCTGGAGGCATTGACTTGGCGCGGTATTCTAGAAGCAATGGGCCAGGCTTTCTTCACGCTAAGTATAGGTATGGGCGCCATTATGGCCTATGGTGCTTATATGCCACAGAATGCCAATATAGGTAAGACCATTTTAATTGTGGCTTTATTCGACAGTTCGGTAGCTATTATTTCCGGTTTGATTATCTTCTCCATTGTCTTTGCTACACCTGGAATTGAGCCTACCGAAGGTCCTGGGCTGATGTTTATTAGTTTGCCGGTCGCCTTTGGCAGCATGCCTGGTGGTCTTTTGATTGGGGCGATCTTCTTTGTCTTAGTATCAATCGCAGCATGGAGCTCGGCTATATCGTTGCTAGAGCCCTGTGTCGCTTGGTTAATGGAAGCAAAAAATATAGGACGAGCTCGCGCTAATATCGTCATCGCTGGTACTGCCTGGGTGTTGGGTTTAGGGAGCGTGTTCTCGTTTAATATTTGGGCAGACTACAAGGTAGCTGGGTTTAACTTTTTTGATTTTCTAGACTTTGTTACCGCCAATATTATGTTGCCGATAAGTGGGTTACTCATTACCCTGTTTGTGGGTTATGTACTTAAAAAGGATGTGATTAACGTTGAGATGGAGGGTACGTCACCGCAATTGTTAGCGTTGTGGCAGATGACCATCAGGTATATTGCTCCGGCTGCCATTGCAGTAGTATTTATGATGGGCGTTTACGACAAATTTTTCGTCTGATAGGTGATATTTTTTGACTAGAATTAAACGCTCAGCATTAGTATCTCACTCTGATCGCTCAATGTATGATTTGGTCAATGATGTGTCTAATTATCCCTCTTTTATGGAGGGCTGTTGCGGCGTAGAGGTTTTTGAACATACTGGCCGGACGATGCTTGCGCGGCTGGATTTAAAAAAAGCGGGGGTGAGTCTTAGCCTAATGACACGCAATCAGTTACAGGCGCCTTCGCAAATAAAAATGACGCTGGAAGATGGACCTTTCAAAACCTTTCGAGGCGACTGGGTATTTACGGCGCTAACAGAAAGTGCCTGTAAAGTGGAGCTAGATTTAGAATTTGATTTCAAGAGCAGAGGGTTAAGCTTTGCGGCATCCAATCTTTTTTCGGGGGTTGCAAACAATTTGGTAGATTCTTTGTGTCAGCGAGCTAACCAAGTTTATGGGTCTAAAAATGACTAAAGACTCGCCTATGATGACTGTCGAAGTTGCTTACGCGTTGCCTGACAGGCAAATTTTGCTTGAGGTTGTAGTGTCTCAGGGCACCACTGCTATGGATGCTATAAGTCAATCTGGTGTACTGGATAAATTTCCTGAAATCGACCTGACGGTAAGTAAGGTGGGCATATTTTCGCAGGTATTAGGAACCAAAGGGCTTGCCAGTGCAGACGTATATGAGCTTAAGGCATTAGATAGGGTAGAGATCTACCGACCGTTACTGTTAGATCCAAAAGAAATTCGCCGCCGCCGAGCCGAGCAAGCTAAAAGCAAAAAAAAGGATTGAGCTTTTATGGAAATACTATTTTTGTGGCGGTCATTCTAACGATGACTGTGCGGGTGCATAGTCGCCAGTAAGGCGTTCTAGGTTACCTTCGTTGTCAAAGTAAATAGTCACGTTCTCTTCGGTTTTCTCTCCAGATGGAGAGACTCGGCGATAAATGTAATCCCACCGACCTTGATTAAATGTATCCGAAATTAAAGGCGTGCCTAGGACAAACCTGACCTGCGATTTAGTCATACCTGGCAATAGCTTATTAATCATGCCTTGGTCGAGAATATTACCTTGCTGAATATCTACTTTATGCACGCCAGGAAATTTAATCCAACTGCAGCCAGAGCTAAGTGCAGACAATAAGATTAGGCTGAGGGTAAGTTTTCGCATTGACGGGCTTCCAGTTAGTGTCGGGAAGGGTGATAATAACCAATTAGCGCACTATAAAGAAGAGCAAACATGAATCAAAAAGATCAAGAACTAAAAAAGGTTGGGCTCAAGGTTACATTGCCCCGAATAAAGATCTTACAGATTTTAGAGGACTGCCCTGATTGGCATATGACCGCCGAGGATATCTACCAAACTTTACGTGATGCTCAGGAAGATGTTGGCATAGCGACGGTATATCGCGTTTTAACTCAGTTTGAAGCGGCTGGACTCATTACACGACATAATTTCGATAGTGGCCCTGCCATTTATGAGTTAGATAAGGGTGATGGCCATGATCATATGGTTTGCACAGAAACGGGGAAAGTTGTTGAGTTTCACGATCCTGAAATCCAAAAGAGGCAAGAGCAAATTGCCCGGGAAAACGGATTTCAAGTGATAGGCCATAGCTTAGTATTGTACGTGAAGCCGCTTAAGCAAGACTAATTCCCAATAACAAAAACGCAAATGGATGAGCTGAATTCACGCTTATGGTAACTCTGCAGCAGCTAGAAGACTTTTTTAACGCGTGGGCCGATATGATGTGGAGTACGCCATTGGTGGTGTTACTTGTCGGCGGCGGTTTATTCTTTATGGTCTATTCGCGCTTTCAACCGTACCGTTACTTCGGTCATGCGATTGATCTTTTGCGCGGCAAACACAGTGATCCCAATGATCCTGGGCACATCCCTCATTCTCAAGCGCTTTCCACTGCACTATCAGGTACCTTGGGGCTAGGTAATATTGCTGGCGTAGCTATTGCTATCAGTATTGGTGGTCCGGGCGCCGTATTTTGGATGTGGGTAACCGCTATTGTGGGTGTAGCAACAAAGTTTTATACCGCGTCTCTTGCCGTAATGTATCGGGGAAAAGATTCATCAGGAATATTACATGGCGGGCCCATGTACGTAATCATGGAGGGCATGGGTAAACGCTGGTACCCCTTGGCCGCCTTGTTTGCCGGCGCCTGTCTCATTGGCGCATTGCCTATTTTCCAAGCTAATCAATTTATTCAATTATTGCGCGACGTCGTTGCAATTCCAGCTGGCTGGGCGAGCCCTGACCAACATTTTACGTTTGACCTTGTGGCCAGTTCACTGGTGGCAATTTTGGTCAGTCTAGTGATTGCTGGTCGTATTGAGCGAATTGGTCGTCTAACCGTGCGTCTCGTGCCCTCAATGGTGCTGTTGTATCTCTTTATGACAGTTTCTGTCTTGTACACCTTTGTCGCTGATATTCCAGCAACACTATTATTAATTGTGACTGATGCCTTTACCGGCGAGGCCGCAGCCGGAGGCTCTATAGGTGCAGTTATTTTGATTGGTGTGCGCCGTGGTGCATTCTCCAATGAGGCAGGCATTGGCACTGAGTCACTGGCTCATGGCGCGGCCAAGACAACTGAGCCTATTCGTGAAGGAATCGTTGCGATGGTTGGGCCGGTTATTGATACTCTGGTGGTCTGCACCTGCACTGCTTTAATTATTTTGCTTACCGGCGTGTGGGAAACCGACGCTGGGGTTCAGGGCGTAACGCTAACGGCCCGAGCGATTGAGCAGGTCTTTCCAGTGACGGGTATGTACCTGTTGCTGGTCATGGTTGGTTTGCTGAGTTTTAGTACCATGGTTACCATGTGGTTTTATGGGGTGAAATGCATGGGTTTCTTGTTTGGAACGAAACGCCAGTATTGGTATTCCCCTATCTATATAGCCTTGCTGTTGGGTGGTGCGGTGGTGTCTATGGATATAGTCAATGGTTTGATCTTGGCGACCTACGCTACTATGGCAATCCCCACCATGATCTCTGCGCTTTATTTGTCACCTAAGGTTAATCGTGCGGCAAAAGCCTACTTCGCTAAATTAGATAATCTAGACAAGTAGGATTTTAGGGGTCTGCTAAAGCAAATTCTCGATGTGCTTTTCAATGGATTCAGGTTTGGTTAGCGGTGCAAACCGTTCTTTGACATTGCCCTCTCGGTCTACGAGAAATTTGGTGAAATTCCATTTAATACTGTCAGTTATTAAGCCTCCAGCCTGTTTCGTTAGGTAACGGTAAAGCGGATGTTGGTCGCTTCCGTTAACATCAACTTTTGCCATCACGGGAAAACTCAACCCGTAGTTAAGTTGGCAGAACTCTTGAATGGTTGAGTCACTGCCTGGTTCCTGAGCGCCAAATTGATTGCAGGGCATGGCAATGGTCACTAGGCCTTGCTCTTGGTATTTATCATGAAGCGCCTGCAAGCCTTTATATTGCGGCGTAAACCCGCATTTACTCGCGGTATTAACGATAAGTAATACTTTTCCACGATAGTCTTCTAGCGCTTTTGTGTCTCCAGTACCGGTATTAATACTGAAATCATAGATTGAATTATTTTGGCTCATATTGAACGTCCTTAAAGACTATATTATTTAAAGCAATGATCTTGTGACGGGAAAGTACCCTCTCTGACTTCGTTGCCATAGGCGGTGATGGCTTCTTGAATACTATTATTGCCATCAAGAAAGTTTTTAGTAAAGCGAGGGAGTCGCTGAGAAATACCCAACATATCATGTAATACCAGCACCTGCCCGTCGGTGTCTGGACCTGCACCAATACCAATCACTGGAATAGATAGTGCCGCAGATAGGTCACCACCGAGTTTGGAGGGCACACATTCGACAACTATTAAATCAGCGCCGGCTTCCTCTAGTATTTTTGCTTCTTCAATCATCTGACTAGCGGCTTGATCTTCTTTGCCCTGTACTTTGTAGCCACCTAATTTATGTACTGACTGAGGTGTTAGCCCCACATGGCCACAAACAGGAATTCCTCTTTCGCTTAATAAGTAAACCGTATCAGAGAGCCATTCTCCTCCCTCTACTTTAACCATCTGGGCTCCGGCCTGCATCAATATAGCAGCGTTATCCAGCGCTTTGACTTCGGTGGAATACGACATGAAAGGCATGTCGGCAATGAGTAAAGATCTATTGTTGCCTCGTTTTACAGATGCCGTGTGATAAGCCATTTCATCAACTGTCACAGGAATGGTGCTATCTCTCCCTTGGATGACGTTACCCAATGAATCGCCCACCAGCGATACTTCAATGCTTGAATTTTCGATGAGTCGTGAAAAGGTATAGTCGTAAGCTGTAATGGCGGCAAACTTTTCGCCACTGATTTTCATTCCATTTAAACTGCTTATGGAGATCGTTTTCATTACTTACTAACTCCTCTGGCTTGGTAGGGTCGGCAACAGTACTTAGTTTCGACTACGATGACAAGGCGAGTTTCCCTTCGAGGGAATGCGGATTGTAGTAGTGTCGACCTGATTTAGTCTGCAATATATATCTCACCAGATTTTGATAGTCATCTTCGCCCGTGGATAAATTAATTACGGAGGTATTAACAATTAATAAAGGGGTATCATCATAATGATAGAAAAATTGCGTATAGGCGTCATTAAGTTGTTGTAAATAGGATCGCTCAATGGGCTTCTCAATCGCATTGCCGCGCTTTTGTAGACGTTCGTAAAGTGTCGAGGTGGGAGCTTGTAAGTAAATGACTAGGTCTGGTTTTGGGAGATCAGAAATAATATTATCGTAGACTGTTTGATAAAGACGATATTCATCGTCATCTAATGTCACTCTAGCAAATAAGGGATCTTTTTCGATTAAGAAATCTGACACACGAACTTGCTGAAATATATCGCCTTGGCGTAGGGCCTGTAGTTTTTGCATTCTTTGAAATAAAAAATGTAACTGAACCGGCAGCGCATGGGTGCGACGGTCTCTGTAAAACCGTTCGAGAAATGGATTTGTTTCTGCCTCTTCAAGCAATGTTTCATAATTAAAGGAAGTGGCTAGGCGTTTTGCTAAAGTGGTTTTGCCAGCACCGATAGGCCCTTCAACGGCTATGTAATTGGGTAGCGATGCAGTAGAAATTTCAATATCTAAATTCTTAAATAGACTTTCTTCCACGGTTAACCTCGGTTGCTCTTAGGGTAAAAACCTACAGCTTAAAGATACCCTGCTCAGGACAGTTTGCCAAGAGCTTGGCGATACTTTGGCCATTAGGGAGCAATAAATCTGGATTAAGGTCTAAAAGAGGTGCCAAGACAAAGGCGCGCTCTTTTATTCTGGGGTGGGGGACTGTGAGTCTTGGGGTTTCAATTGTGAGGGTGCCGTACATCAGGATGTCTAGATCAAGGGTTCTTGCGCCCCAGTGAATCGTCCGTTCTCGCTCATGTTTTAGCTCGATGAATTGCAAATGGTCTAGCAAGGCTAGAGGTTCAAGTGTCGTCTGTATAAGTGCTACAGCATTGATATAGTCAGGTTGAGACCCAGGGCCAATGGCTTTAGTTTTGTAGTTAGAGGAAACGTCCATCAGTGCTATCTGGCTATGACTTGCTAGGGCCTTGAGAGCGTGTTCTAGCTGTTCTTTTGGCTCACCCATCACACCAGTAAGGTTACTGCCCAAGCCGATGTAGACCGCTTTCATTAGTCTTGGCGATCCTTTTTGTGTCGCGGACCTCTACTGCGACGCCTCTTGTTACCAGCGTTGCTTAGTAGCTCAGACATTTTTAGTTTCTGCTCTTCGTCAGCCTCCTGATATTGAGTCCACCAATCACCGAGCCCGGCCAAATCTTCCCCAGCCTGTTCACGCAACAGAATAAAGTCATAGGCTGCACGAAAACGTGGATTTTCTGATAAGCGTTTGGCGCGATGTCCGCCACGACGTGGCAGTTGTAACTGCAAGTCCCATATTTCTCGCATCGGCATAGTAAAACGGCGAGGAATCGCAGTCACTGTAATTTGCTTAGCGATCACTTCACCTGCGGCTTTGCTTAGGGCGTAAGTCTGAGAATTACCTCGATCAGTATAGTGTGCAGCGAGTTTTTCAACGGCTGGCCACAGTAAAGCGGCATAGATAAATGCAGGGGTCACTCTTTTGTTTGAACTAATACGAATGTCAGTGTTAATAAATGCTTGCTCTATTAACCTAGCAGCATGATTACTACCATCTTTGATTAAATGAGCAACTTGGGGAGCCAGTTGATCGAACAGTTGGTGCTCGCAAAGTAGCTTGTATGTTGAGGCACCATTGCCACTCATAAAGAGTTTAAGCGTTTCGTCAAAAAATCGTGGTGGGGAGACATGAGCGAGATCACCGGCAAGCTTGCTCATTGGTTTAGCAGTGCGAGGTTCGATACTAAATCCAAGCTTTGCGGTAAATCTCGCTACACGAAGAAGGCGTACAGGGTCTTCTCTAAAGCGTGTTGCGGGGTCGCCAATTATTCGTATTGTGCGTTTGTCTATATCCTGCAGTCCGTCAGTAAAATCGTGAATAGTATTGTCACTGGGATCGTAATAAAGGGCATTAACGGTAAGGTCTCTTCGCTCTGCATCATCGGTGACTGAGCCAAACACGTTATCTCGCGTTAACATACCACTCTTACTTTGCTGTCGCAGAGGTGTGTTCTTTTTCGATTTTTTAACATCGCTATCTTGATTTGAACGAAAGGTTGTAACCTCGATTAGCTCGTGACTGAATTGAACATGGACTATTTGGAATCGTCGGCCGATGATTCTGGAGCGCCGAAATAGTGATTTAACCTCCATTGGTTCTGCATTGGTGGCCACATCAAAATCTTTTGGTTTTAACCCTAACAAAAGATCGCGTACAGAACCGCCCACAACATAGGCCTCAAATCCGGCATTTTGAAGTGTTTCCACCACTTGATACGCATTGCGACTAATCATTTTAGACGTGAGGCCGTATTGTCCGGCATCGAAGACAGTCCGATCTGAAAAATCAGATTGAGATCGTTTTTTGTCAAAAAATTTAATAATGCGTTCAAGCATCTATGGATTACCAGTGGGTTAATTTGAAATAAGAGTTTATCAGATGACGGCAATATAGACGCGACTTATTGGCAAGATGGCGCATCTCGACGATTTTCTAAGTGATTGAACAGGCAATAAAAAGGGAATGCCTTTGGACATTCCCTTTCAATGAGCCTTAAGACAGAAGTCTATCGAACCCTCGTAATCAAACATTATTATTATTATTTATTTTTATTATTATCCAGACACTTAATCTAGAAGAGACCATTCTAAATAGAAATAGATTAACATCAAGCAATTATTGAACTATTTACTTTTTAACGGGTATCCAGCTATGATTACTTAAGGTCACACTTAAAATTTAGTCGTCAAAAATGAGGCGGTCCATCATATCTTGCTTCTACTAATGCCTAACTTACTACGGCGTTGCCATAGGCTCTTACGGCTAATACCTAGTTTTTTGGCTAGGGCTGTTTCGCTCATATGCGCCTGATTATCTAGTACGAAGTTAGTAAAATAATCTTCCAAAGATAAATCAGCAGTGACCGGTATAACGGAGCTATTGTTAGTTAAGGCCTGAGTGTCAGTGTGGTCTTCAGAGGCCAAGCCTAGCATGGCCTCTGAAATCAGTGTCTCAGGGTCTGCCAATATAGACGCTTGATAGAGTGCATTTTTAAGTTCGCGAACATTCCCAGGCCAATCGTACTGTATCAGTGCGCTCATACCCTCAGGGGAAATCGCGACCTGAATCCCAAGTTCAACTGAAAAACGATCCAGAAAGTAGTCTGTAAGTTGAGGGATATCAGAGCTATGCTCACGCAGAGCAGGCACTTTAATGGTGACGACGCTGATGGCGAAGTAAAGGTCTTCACAGAATTCTCCTTGCTCGCAACGCTCTTTTAAATCAGTCTTGGCTGAGGCAAGGCAGCGCAATGATTTGTCTTTAACTAGGTTGCACATCGTTTTTTGAAAAATCATAGGTAGCTCGCCAATGTTACTCAGAAACAAGCTGCCGATGCTGCCCTCTTCGGCCAAGCGATAAGTTTTTTTGAGTTGATCTTCATCGATAGTGGCACAGTTAATGGTGATGAGAGGTTTATCTGATGATACACCAGCATTATGGATGGTCTTAGCAATGACCTGTTTTCCAACGCCGCTGGCACCTAAAATAAGTATTGGGGCAGCAGTAGGGGCCGACTTACGGATTGTTTGAATAATATGAAGAATCTCAGGGCTATTGCCGAGCAAAGGCTGGTCATCATTAATATTGGCCAATTTTCTTTGTTGATGATCACCGATAATACGATTGATCGATTGCATTAATTCTTCGTGATCAAAAGGTTTGGAAATGTAATCTACGGCCCCTTGTCGCATGATGTCAACGGCGGAGCGCAGGCTTGCATAGCTCGTCATAATAAGAACAGGAACTGCTCCCGCCAGGCTAATAAGCTCCGCGCCAGAACCTCCCGGCAATCTGAGATCACTAATAATTAAGTCAAATTCGTTAAGATTGAATTTAGTGATTGCCGCCTTTACGCTGACCGCGTCGGAAACTTCGTAGTCATGCCTTTCCAGTAATTTAGTCAATGAACCGCGGATGATAGCTTCATCTTCGACCACCAATATTCTTTTACTAAGCGTTGTCATGAGGCATCCTCAACCGCGTCAGAAGTGTACGCTTTGAAGTTGAGAGCCACTGTTGTGCCGCGTGTGCTATTTTCGGCTGGGCTTGATATTGAAATATCAGCTCCAAGACCCTTGACGAGTTTAAATACTATCCAGAGACCTAGGCCCGTTCCTTGCCCTGGTTCCTTGGTGGTTACGAAGGGCTCGTATAACTGCGATTGAAGCCCTTGATCTATGCCTGTTCCTGAATCGTTGACGGTAACTCTAATAGTTTGTGAGTCACGCTTGGCTAAAATGGTTACTTGGCTACGTAAGGGTGACGCATCGCGACTATTACTGAGCAAATTGAGAAAGATTTGGACCAGTTGGTGGTAATCACCTAAGACGTCCATATCAGGGCTAATGTCAGCAGTAAAGATGACCTTAGGCTCTATATCCCCAAGGGTTAAAAGTTGGATAGCTTCTTCGATGACTTTGCGTAAGTTAACCAGACAAAATAACTCTTGCTTTGATTTATCACCTTTGGAAAAATTAATTAGGGATTCTACGATCCGATTAATACGATCAGTTTGAGATAAAATATGTTGCGCAGACTCAAGGATTTGGCTGGGCTCACTTTCATGCTGTAAGTTCTGAGCAAGACATGCAATACCAGTAACGGGATTTCCTATTTCATGGGCTACACCCGCGGCCAAGCGCCCAATAGAGGCCAATCTTTCGTTGTCGATCGACTTTTGTGTCAGCAATACAGCTTGAGTTTGTTCTTCTATTAGTAATATAACGTCGTTATTAAGATCTTCAAGCGTCCCTTCAGTTGATTTCTGAAAACTAAACCACCTGACACTATTTGCGCCTTCTAAGCGGACACTATCTCTAGCTTTGTCGTCACTAACTAGGAAGTCTCTAATATTAGATTTCCACGGTTCAGGGAAATCTGTAATCGAACTTCCCAAGGCAGCATCTTTATCAATGCCTGTGTATCGAGATATGGCAGTATTCCATTTTAAAATTTCGCCATTTTGATCGAGAGAAATAATCCCTATGGGCAACTTATCCAACATTTCTCGATGATGCACCCTCAATTTATTTAATTCACTTGCAATGCCAGTCAATTGATCTCCGTGAACAGCAAGGACTGACTCAAGAAGGTAAATATCCTCAGGATCAGACTGATTCGAAATTGTCCTCGGCAGAGAGTGGCTCATAATCCGTTCTGCGGCGAGAATACCAAAGCGTAAATTTAAAGACGCGTTAATGGAGTCGCGTAACTGTCGCAAAGAGGCCGGCCTAATTTCTCGGCTATCAAATCCTAATAACGTTAGGGCTGATTCAATTTCGACATGGGCTTCGTCTCCCAAGGATAAAGCGAGTCTCTCGGTTAACTCGGCAACGGTTTTTTGGTCAATCTCGACGCGAACAGGAATATAAACATTGTCGGCCATGCAAATAGACGCAAAGGTTTTTTGCTGCTTATCCATTTTGCCAAAAAGGGAAATAAGAGTGCAAAGTGTAATGTTCAGAAGCAGTGCTTCAATAGACCAAACTTCCCAGGCCTGCATGCCAAAAAGAAGTGTTTTGTCCAGCAGGGGTATATACCAACTCCAATCACCAAATAGCATCGGCAACGCTAAAGTCACCAACCAAACAAGTAGACCGCCAGCAAGTCCTGCGATAAAGGCATGGCGTGATACTTTGGGTAAATACATTGCCGCAATTATACCTGGCGTTAGTTGTGCCAGGCCGGTAAAGCCGACTAAATATAGATCGGTTATGCTGCGGCTTTTGATGTTCAAGCAAAGTGCGATACTGAACAAAATCAGACCGAGTGAGACGATAAAGGTGCGCTGGTTGATCCACTGGGTTAGGTTTTTTTGTTGATATAGATTTTTATCGGGCAATACAACACTGTTAAGAACCATTTTTGCCGACAAGATGGTCAAGCCACTAGACAACGTAATGCCTAATAAGAGGATACTGGCGGCCCCCAGGCTTGAGACGAGAGGGTGCCCGGCCAACAGTGGCATGCTATATAGATACTGTTGCAGTGAAGACGACGGTTGAAGCGCTAGGCCACTCCATAGTAGGGGTATTAGGGGGATACTGACTAATAGTATTAAAAGAGGATAAACCCAAGATGACATACTCGCTTGACGATCGGAAATTTCTTCAGAGATGAGCATATTGAAATTTACAGGATAAGAAAGACTGGCAGCAAGAAACACAATAAATAGGCTGTATGATGAGTTAAACCTCTTAATAATGTTGTGCTGATTGCTCTCAACAGACCACTGATTCATTTCGCTGACGCCACCAAAGACTGCGTCTGTGACAATCCATGTGGATAAGCCCATAGCGCAGAGCAATAAAAGTCCTGCCGCTGCTAGCAACCACCTAAGGTGTTTGCTCACTCCAGATTGTATGGAATTCCAAGATATTAGGCTGATGATTCCGAGTGTTACCAGCATGCCGGCAGTTGTCTTGTTTTCCCCAAAGATGAAATGGACCACCGACTCTATAGATAACAGCTGTGCCACTAGCAGTGGAATGACCGCTAAAATGGTCGCGCCACAGGCCCAAATGGCAACACTTTTACCGCGATAACGAAAGGTCAAGAAGTCCACTGAGGTGGCTAATCTAACCACGCCACTGAGACGCCGGATAGGAAACAAAATCAATGGTGCAATGACAAAGACTAAAGAGAACGCGAACAACGCAAAAATGGCGCTATAGCCATAGCGCCCGGTCATTTCGATGGCGCCGGTGGCGAGTAAAACGCCGGTACTAGCAAGTAACGCCAGAGATAATATTACATTTTGACTCAAGCGATCAGTACTAGACGCTATAGTTCTAGATAGAACGCACGCTGTGATCAGCGCTAAAAGAGTCAAAATGCCTATATTACTGCTCATCAGTCGTCCGTTCGCGCTGTAATATGTACGTGGCAAATATGAGTAACGCCCATACCAAGAAAGGCCTAAACCAGCCACCGTCAAGTTCCAGTGCCCACTGAGTAGCGAGGGGGAACACTACAATGGAAAGTAAAAGTAGCGTTGCGACTAATCGATAATTAAACATAAGCAGTGCATTCTAAAATTTGTGCCTGAAAATGACAGAACTGGTGATGTTATGCAAGGTAGCTTGGTAAAGCAAACTACCCATAGCGATATACAGAGACAACACGATTAAAATCCTTCTGGCGCCGGCATGGTTAAAGCGCGTTTAACATTAGTGGAGTCCCAGTGAGAAATAGCCCAGGTTAGAATTTCACTAACCGACCATTTTTGTAAGTCGTTGGGCGGAGATTGATTTAGCCAGTTTAGTGCAGACCAAATATTAAGTGCCTCCTGGCCAGTGATCAGGCTCGAAGCGAGGTTTTGCTTACTTAATTTTTGGCCTAAGGGGCTGGTAGCTATTGGTAAATGAGCATATTGTGGCTGACTGAAGCCTAGGCAATGTTGTAAATAAATTTGTTTTGGCGTGGAATCTAAGAGATCTGAACCTCGCATCACGTGAGTTACACTTTGGTATTGATCATCAACGGTTACAGCTAACTGATAAGAAAATAAATTGTCTCTACGGCGAATAACAAAATCACCGACATCTTTAGCTAATGATTGAACATATCGGCCAGCGATTTTGTCAACGAATTCGACTAATTGATAAGGCTGATTCAACTGCAAACGGGTGGCATTGTCTGTTGACGGTAGATGCGACAGTCGGCAACGATTATCATAAATGCCCTCTAGTGAATTGACACGCTGGCGTGAACATTCACAATGATAGGCCAGATTATGTTGTTTGAGAATATCTAATGAGTCTTGGTATGCGTCCAGGCGAGTACTTTGATATAGTTCTTTATCATCCCAACACAATCCGTGGGCTTCTAGCTGGCCTAAGATGTGGCTGCTCGCTCCTTTAATCTCGCGAGGAGGGTCTATGTCTTCAATTCGAACCAACCATTTACCACCAAGATTTTTGACATCTAAATAGCTCGCTAAGGCACACGATAAAGACCCGAAATGGAGTGGTCCTGTAGGAGAGGGCGCAAAGCGGCCTACTATCTTTTCTGTTGACATAGTCTAGGCCTGCTAGCCTTAGTTCAGGATGGCTTGCACTGAGCGCTAGACTGCCCAGCATCAATGCCCAGTTAGCTGCTTTTCTTTAATTTCATCAAGGGTTTTACAGTCAACGCAAAGGTCTGCTGTTGGACGAGCTTCTAGTCTTCGAATACCTATATCGATACCGCACTGATCACAAAAACCATAGTCGTCCTCTTCGACTCTTATCAAAGTCTTGTCAATTTTCTTGATGAGCTTGCGTTCCCTATCTCTGGTTCGAAGCTCTAGACTAAACTCCTCTTCCTGAGTTGCTCGATCGGCAGGATCAGGGAAATTAGCAGCTTCGTCCTTCATGTGGGTCACGGTGCGGTCTACTTCTTCCATTAATTCATGGCGCCATGCCTTCAAAATAAGCTTGAAGTGCTCACGCTGATTTTGGTTCATAAACTCTTCGTTTTTCTTTTCCACATAGGGGCTTAATCCGTGAAGTGTTACCGATCCCGGAGCTTTTCCCTTCGACTTACTCGTGTTCTTTGTATTAACTTTTGCGTATACCGTAGCCATGAATTAAATCCGCTGTTGAGATTGACCTAAAATCGCGAGCCGCGTTTATAAAGAAATTTGCGCCCTTTATCAAGAAAAACTTTCTTTTTAATCAATTAATTGATTAAAAAGTACTTATTGGGATTCAAGTAATAGTAGACCATGGTTGCAATAAGAGTTTAATTATCGTTACTTTACCCTTATCTTATGGTGATAAAGTACGAACAAATCTGACAATTGAGCCTAGAATTGATGCCAACACTCCCAACACTCCCAACACTCCCAACACTCCCAACACTCCCAACGCTATTTCCTGCAACTTTTGTGAAGCGCTACAAGCGGTTTTTTGCTGACGTTATTGATTGTCAGGGTGATCTTGTAACTTTGCATTGCCCAAACACTGGGTCAATGAAGTGTTGTCAGGTCGAGGGCTCATCTTGCTGGTATTCGCTATCTGATAATCCCAAGCGGAAATTACCAGGAACCTTAGAGATAGTAACCACTAGCTATGGTAATTTAGCTGGAGTAAATACTGTGCGCGCGAATCATTTAGTGCGTCAGGCCATAGATAGTGGGGTCATCGAAGAATTAGCGTGCTACGATCAAGTGACGGCAGAGGTGCCCTATGGTGAAGAGAAAAGTCGTATTGATTTTTTACTCAAGGATAGTGCTGGCGGTCTTCGGGATTGTTATGTAGAAGTTAAGAGTGTGACTATGGATATGGGAAAGGGGCTTGCAACCTTTCCTGATTCAGTCACCAGTCGCGGTACTAAACACCTTCGCGAATTGATCTCAATGGCAGAGAGCGGGCATCGCGCTATCTTATTGTTCTGTGTTCAGTTAACCAATGTCGAGCGAATGGAGGTGGCGGCAGATATCGATCCAGTCTATGCACAGACGCTGACGCTCGCAATATCTAGAGGTGTTGAAGTAATGGCTTGGGGTGCCAAGATAAGTGCAGAAGAAATTGTATTACATAAGTCGATTAACTGTCTTCAAGATCTGCCAACGCTTGAGCGCGAAGGTTAATCGGTGGCTTGGGTAGGCGTTGGTCTGCGGCGACATAAAAGTCATTGTCTTTTTGTTTTAATGCAACGGGACTTAGGTGATCACCCACGCAGGGCCCCGAAACACATTTACCACTGTCGATTCCGAATATCGCCCCGTGGGATGAACATTGGATAAAGGTTTTGTCAATGTCGAGAAATTTTCCGGGCATCCAATTCAGCGGCACACCGACATGAGGGCAGCTGTTCCAGTAGGCATAAAGGTTATCATTATGGCGCACAGCAAATAGGGAACACTGCTCAACGCTGAGCTCTATAGCCTCTTGTTCGGCAAGGTCGTCCAAATTACAAAGAAAAATATCTTGGTTATGCATAATCTTTATTGTCGATCGAGAGCTTCTCGCATCATGCCGCATAGCGTCTTTGCGTAAAAGCCTTTATTTAGGTAAATATTAACGTCTGGCAGTTAAATCGATGTTACTAATCGATCGATTTCGACACACATTTTGATTATTTGTCCTCATAGAGGTATAAACTCAGCATTCCATCACTTTATCATTAAGGTCTACTCCTAATATGGCTGAGTTAGAGCAAGTTGCTGCTGATATTTTGACCGGCCTCACCGATCGGCATTTAGTGGATGTTGCTCTTAGTCAGAATTCCCTTTCCCAAAAAAGTGTTTTGGTTCATCAAAAGGCGCTTACACCTTTTTTAGACTTAAAGGCCGAAGCGAAAAAACAAGGGTTCGACCTGTGTATTTGCAGCGGATTTCGTTCATTTGAGCGGCAAATGCTGATTTGGAACCAAAAATTATTGGG
>DUBX01000029.1:1670-17998 GCA_012960115.1 Porticoccaceae bacterium | reverse complement strand
AAAGACCGGTGATAGATGAGTTAGGCGATCCAATTAATATGTCTCTGCTCGATCCGTGGCAACAAATTCAGGCAGTACTGCGATGGTCAGCCTTGCCGGGCACATCGCGTCATCATTGGGGCAGTGACTTTGATGTTTATGATGCTAACGCCATGCCCGAGGGTTACCAGATTCAGCTGACAACGGATGAGTGTGAGGGCGACGGGGTGTTTGCGCCCATGCATGAATGGTTAAGCGGCGTATTTATGAAAGGGCAAGAGGGTTCCAAGGGGTTTTATCGCCCCTACGCCATTGATCGAGGAGGGATATCCCCAGAGCCCTGGCATATTAGCTATGCGCCTATCGCGAATAATTACGCTCAGCAGCTCACCACCGATATTGTAAAGCGGCAATTATTAGATAATTTAGAATTGGTCAGTCTTGATACCGTGTTAAAATACCTTGATGAGATTATTGGTAGGTTTGTGAATGTCTCAGTCGACGACAATGTATAGGTAATTTATTCATGACATCTGATGATCCGGTTTGGTTGCTTATTACCGAAGAAGCTAAGTTATCAATTGCCGAAGAGCCATTGTTATCAGAGTTTTATCAGAGAGCTATTCTTGACCACTCAGATTTTGATTCTGCCCTCAGCTACAATCTAGCCAATCAACTGAACGGCTCAGCAATACCTTCTGCCGCTATTAAAAAGCTTATTCTTGAAGCACTCAAGGTTGATTCGAGTATTACAGTCAGCGCAAGGCTGGACATTATGGCGAGCTTCGAGCGTGATCCGGCATGTGACAAACACCTTATCCCGTTACTTTATTTTAAGGGCTTTCAGGCGATGCAGCTTCACCGAGTTTCTCATTGGTACTGGAGCAATCACCGCACCGCACTGGCGCTTTTTTTGCAAAACCAAGTAGCTGAAGTATTTGCAGTAGACATTCATCCGGGGGCTCGGATTGGCTCTGGCATTATGATTGATCATGCAACCGGATTGGTCGTTGGGGAGACAGCCATTATTGGGGATAATGTCTCCATCTTACATTCAGTGACTCTGGGAGGTAGCGGTAGCGGGGAAGGCGATCGTCATCCTGAAGTGGGCAGTGGCGTTATGATTTCAGCTGGAGCAAAAATTATGGGCAACGTTAAGATCGGAGATGGAGTCAAAGTGGGTGCAGGGAGTTTAGTCATCGAGTCGATCCCTCCGCACACAACGGTTGTTGGCGTTCCAGCAAGAATAGTCGGCGCTCCACTTGAGGGTAGTCCTAGCTTTGAAATGAATCAAAATTTAGACGTTTAGGGGTAATAAATAATGTTTGGGAAAGATGTTTTAGGGCTCCTCTACCGGCGGTTAGTGTTAACGACGAAACATTCCATTCAGGGCTTGGAGTCTACAGTAAGAACCCAGGAAGCATTTCGATGTGAAATGCTGGCTTCGGTGATTTTAATGCCTCTGGCGTTCTATGTAGCTAATGATTATTTGCAGCTAATACTGTTGATCGGGGTGCTATTAATGGTATTAATTGTTGAGTTACTCAACACCGGAATTGAGGTGGTTGTAGATCGAATTGGGTTCGAGTTTCATGAGTTATCTGGTCGCGCAAAAGATGTTGGCTCTGCCGCTGTTCTTATATCACTCATATTGTTTTTAGCAGTGTGGGGTCTAATTATTAACGAGAATTACTGCAGCTAATAACCATGTGATTAATGGCTATAGACATACCGAGGCCAAGTGTAGTATTTGCTTTTCGAGTAAGGCCTGCCGTTGCTCAGGGAAGCCATGGAAAATATGACAATTTTCTTCGAAAGGGTTAAACCGAGCGATAGTAGCCAGCTGTTCTATGTCATATTCCGTGACGTAGAGAGCGATCACGCCTTTATCTATTCTTTCGCTTATCGATTTTGATTTATGTTTTAGTGCAGACATTTTCTCGTGATAACGAAGCACCGGAAGTGCGGATAGCGTGTCGCTACAGAGTGTCCAGTTAATCTCGAGGTCAATGCCCAATTTAGCTGACAGGCGATCCAGAAGTTTTTGTAATGAATAAACAGCCATAAGGCAGACAAGCAAATGCTGTTTGGAACACTGAGTAGAGCGAATATAAAAACAAATTCTACTCTCACTACCTTCTGTGCGCTGCGCACCATAAAGTTCAAGTGTGCGATCAACACAGTGATCGATGTTTTCAAACAATAATTCGAGATTTTCGTGGTTAAGCTGGTCGTTTAAGCTTTTCCGGTTTTTAATTGTGGCAGTTATGAGCGAGCAATAATAACCATTTTCGGTGTCGTTCGAAAATTGCCCAGATGTTGCAAGTAGCGGCTGTATTCTCGTTTCTAGAGCAAGAATTTCATCGATCATCGGGTCGCTGCTACCAGGCAGGCGGTTGGTTAATGCTCGCAATCGACGCGCTAACTGCCCAGCGAATTGGTAGCAAACATAAGTGCAGCTGATGCTAAATAGGAGCCAAATTACAGCCCATATCAAAAAGACGTTAGAATACTTTGCGTAGATGGGCTGGCTTATAACTGATATCAGCAGGGTGCCGACCTGGGTGTCTTCAAGCGCAATATCCTGTCTGAACTGTGTCAAGTTCGAGGGCAATTCGCTAGCCTGCGTGCTTTGGGCAATCAGATTATCGTCTACATCATATAAGCTTGCGCTAAAAATAGACTGATCCGTCGTCGCTTTGCGCAGGGCAAACTGCAATCCGACGGTATCATTGCTAAATAGGGGTGCGCGCACTAGCTCTGCGAGTTGGTTAAGCGTGGCGTTACTTTTATCTTCAACCGCTTGCTTAGCCAGCATTGAAGTTTGAGATACGATGACGGCCCAGCTCAAAAAGCCAAATAATAAGCACGCAGAGGCAATTATTACAGGCAATTTTATGGCCATCGAATATTGACGACGCATTCTCAGTTCCTTGGTAAAATAAATGATTTGCATTCTATCCTATTCTCCCAACTTTTATATAATGGGAGCCTAAACTCCAATGGGGTCTCCACCTGTGAAAGAAGTTTTATTGATTAATGTGTCTGGGAAAGATAGGACTGGGGTTACCAGTGCGGTAACTAATGTGTTGTCCCGGTTTGACAGTACCCTACTGGATATAGGGCAGGCAGTGATCCACGACCAGTTAAATATGGGCATTTTGGCGGCACTGCCATCAGATATTCAAACTTCGCAGGTGGTCAAAGAAGTTTCTTTGACGCTTAAAAGCATGGACATGCAGGTCAAGTTCTTGCCCATATCCCATGAACGTTATGATAATTGGGTAGCGCAACAGGGGAAGCAACGACATATTGTAACTCTGCTCGCGCGAAATATTGAAGCTTCTCATTTAGCCGCTATAACCGACGTCACGAGTCAGCAAGGTCTCAATATTGACAAAATAGTACGTTTGTCTGGCCGCTTAGGGCTCAATCAAAGCGAGCAACTTGAACGTGCTTGCATTGAGTTATCTGCTCGGGGTGAACCGGAAAATAGTGAGGATTTTCGTAATTCATTGCTCGAGTTAGCGGTGCATTACAATATTGATATCGCATGCCAAGAGGATAATATTTTTCGTCGTAGTCGACAGTTGGTCGTTTTTGATATGGACTCGACATTGATCGATGCAGAAGTCATTGATGAATTAGCCATAGAGGCTGGAGTCGGAAATCAGGTGGCCATGATCACTGAGTCGGCGATGCGAGGTGAAATAGATTTCAAAGATAGCTTTAGGCAGCGAATGGCTTTATTAGAGGGGCTAAGCTCAGATGTCTTGCAGGCTGTTGCTGAGAGGTTAGTTTTGAATGAGGGGGCTGAACACCTAATTAAAACCCTTAAAAAGTTGGGGTTCACAACGGCCATTATATCAGGCGGCTTTACTTATTTTGGGCGCCACTTACAGTCTATTTTGGGCGTTGATCAAGTGTATGCTAATGAGCTTGATATTGTTGATGGAAAGGTTACCGGAAAGGTGGTGGGCGATATCATTGATGGACAACGCAAGGCTGAAATACTGAGAAATATAGCTAAAGAACAAGGGCTCAATCTTGAACAGGTGATCGCCGTTGGGGATGGTGCCAACGATCTACCAATGCTAAAGATTGCTGGTTTAGGTATCGCTTTTAGGGCGAAACCTCTGGTAAAAGCGTCGGCCAAACAGGCAATTTCTAACGTCGGGTTGGACGGTATTTTGTATTTGCTCGGTTACAGTGACAAAGATATTCATGCGTTAGATTGATGTATGATCGGTTAAATAAACAGTTAACCCGCAAAACTAATTAAATAGACCGATACTTCGGTTATCATGCATTCTTTACAAACTTTCGGACACAACGATCATGGCTAATTACTCTACTAACGAATTTCGCTCTGGACTCAAGGTAATGCTGGATAATGATCCATGCTCAATCCTCGAAAACGAATTTGTTAAACCGGGCAAAGGACAGGCGTTTAATCGCGTTAAGTTACGCAATTTAAAAACTGGCCGTGTGTTGGATAAAACGTTTAAGTCAGGCGAGTCTTTGGAAGGCGCTGACGTTATGGATATGGACATGCAGTATCTCTATAGTGATGGCGACTTTTGGTGTTTCATGGAGCCCGATACATTTGAGCAACATCAAGCGGCCGAGAGTGCCGTTAGTGATGCCTTGATTTGGCTTAGTGAACAAGATATCTGCGTCGTTACTTTATACAACGGGACACCCCTTTCGGTTACGCCACCGAATCACGTCGAACTCGAAATTGTTGAAACCGATCCTGGTCTGCGTGGTGATACTGCACAGGGCGGGAGTAAGCCTGCTAGGCTAGCTACAGGTGCAGTGGTTAAGGTACCTCTATTCTTGGATCAAGGTGATGTGGTTAAGGTGGACACCAGAACGGGTGAATATCAAGGTCGCGTTAAATAATGAACATTGATCATTCTCGCAAAATTAAAGACTATTTGTGATGAGTGATTGGCAACCCGGAGCTAGTATCCATCACCTGCGACGGCGTGCTCAGGTGATGTCGTTGGTCCGAAATTTCTTCGCTAATCAATCGGTGATGGAGGTTGATGTCCCCGTTTTGTCTAGGTCTGGGGTAACCGATCTCAACATCGATGGTATCTGCGCAACTCTGGCGGGCGCACCGGCCTACCTGCAAACTTCTCCCGAATATTTCATGAAGCGATTACTGGCCTCGGGCAGTGGTGACATCTACTGTTTAGGCAAAGCTTTCCGTGATGGTGAGATTGGCAACCAACATAATCCAGAATTCACCTTGCTTGAATGGTATCGATGCGGATGGGATGAGCACCAATTAATGCGCGAATTAACTGATCTGGTCTCTCAGTTGATGAATAGACATGGATCATCAGCCCTAAGGGTAACAGAGATTAGCTATGCTGACTGTTTTTACGATAAATTAGGCCTTGATCCCCATCAGGCTAGTTTAAGTGACTTGTGGAACTTGGCCGCTAAAATAGGTTCCTCAAGCTGGACTGGAGAAACTCGAGCTAACTGTTTGGATTTAATATTTAGCCTTAAAGTCGAGCCTCAATTGCCAGAGGGGCTGGTTTTTGTTTACGACTACCCAGAGTGCCAGGCTGCATTAGCGGCAATAACTACTGCCGAGCAAGGCTATAAAGTTAGCAGGCGATTTGAAGGGTTTCTAAATGGTGTAGAAATTGCTAATGGGTACTTTGAATTATGTGATCCGGTAGAGCAACGCGCACGATTTGACAAAGATAATATTGCTCGCCAAGCCGCGGGTAAGCCAATATGGGATATTGACACTAAGTTGTTAGACGCAATGCGGTCTGGCCTGCCAGCTTGTGCGGGTGTTGCTCTTGGTTTAGATCGGTTGTTGATGAGCGATTTAGAGGTTAAGTCAATTGATCAGGTCATGCCTTTCAGTTGGTTGCGATGCTAACTAAGTTGAGCCTTTGCGCAATTCAATCCAACTTGAAGTAATGATCCATTATTTTTGAGGGTTGGTCGAAATCGACCTGTCCCACTCGTTTAGCGGGTACTCCGGCAACAATATCATGAGCATGAACGTCCTTAAGTACTACGCTAGCTGCAGCCACCATAGCGCCTTCCCCGACTTCGATGTTGCCTAATATTTTAGCGCCAGGGCCAATGAGTACACCCTTACGAATCTTTGGATGGCGATCTCCAGCTTCCTTTCCGGTGCCGCCCAAGGTGACCGACTGCATAATCGATACAGAGTTTTCAACTACTGCGGTTTCCCCAATCACTAAACCTGTTGCATGATCAATCATGAGTCCGCTGCCGATTTTTGCGCCAGGGTGAATATCTACTGCGAAGGTCATTGAAATTCTATGCTGGAGCAATAATGCGAGAGATGTTCTGCCTTGATTCCAAAGTTGGTGGGCTACACGATATGCTTGAAGCGATAGAAAGCCTTTAAAGTATAAAAAAGGCGAGCTATATAGTGTGCAGGCAGAATCTCGATCTACAGTGGCCTGTATGTCTCTTGCTGCTTGCTCGACAATAGTAGGATCTTTAAACGCATCATCCATAATATTCCTAAGCATCATTGCGGGGAGCGATGCAATAGCTAGCTTTTGTGACAGGTGAAAGCTGAGCGCGCTACCTAAGTTGCCGTGGTCCATAATCGTGGATTTTAAATAGCTTTCCATCACAGGCTCGGCATGTGCGGTCGCTTGCGCCTCGGCAAGAATATTTTGCCAAACTTTAGCGGCTAATAGGATAGTTTCAGGTTTCATGGTGTCATTTTCCGTTAATCGGACATAATATGCCAGCCCGTTCTAGCAATACACCAAATATCAACATGCTTAGCACCGGCTTTAATTATTGTCGAGGCTAGCGATCCTGCAGTAGCGCCACATCATGGCCTTGGTCAGGAAATGCAAAGCGTGTGCCTTTGAAATGACATGAAAGAACTAAGGGTGGGCTACAATAACCAATGTACTGCCAGAGTAAGTACTGGCTTGGGCGCGTAAAGGAGGTCAATGTGTCAGATATTCGAGTAGCTCATCCTTTGAGCCAGGCGATTTATGAGGGAGTTCTGGAAAAACCTCCTTTTTGTACTATGGGGTTTGCCTTTAGTGTCCCCCAGTGGTTCAGCTTATTGTTTCAGTCGGATCTCTGTGTTCTTCATCTGATGTGTCTGTGTCTTCAGAGAAATCATCAGCTTCATCGTCAACTAGGCCATAAGCTTCACTGAGAATCCCTCCTGGCACCTTCGGAGCATAATCGCGGGGTGCTTCAAGATCTTCAGCGCTAACGAGAGGGTTGCCATCTGCATCGACAAGCGACAAGGATGAGCCGCCCGACTTTAGCAATTGCCGGCCTATTTCCGGACTAGCCAACCGAATCGCACTGGTTGCCAAATGCTCATGAATTTGGCGATAACTTTGTGCCACATTTGTTGTTAAGTGAGATACGGTTATAAAGTGCTCAGACACTTCTTGCTGATATCGCTTTAACCTTTGGTCACTTTTCTCCAGTTTTCTTTGTAAGTCACCCATGCCCGACTCGGCATCCTCAATGTGGCGAAGATAGAAAAAAGTTGCTCCCGCTCCCGCCAAAAAGGCGATGACAGCGATAATTAGTGTGGTCAATAATACCAACTTTAAAACCTCAATTGAATTAAACTTCACTTAACTGGGAAGAACATTAGTGCCAAGTCACCTGCGGTGCAAGCTCTATTCACATCAATCCCTTCAATATTATAACGTAGATTTTAAATTTATGGCGCCGGGGAATTTTTGTTGTAACAAATTGCATTGCTCGTTAAAGTTAATCCTTAATCATGGACGCCTAAATAATGTCATCCCCTAGAGTGCGCTATCAAACTGACCTTGAACAAGATGGGTTCCTTGCTGACCCCTCTCAGGAGTTAGCGATGACTGCATTTGAAGATCTCTATCAGCTTTTGTTAGTAAAGCAGCAACTCTCAGGTGAGGGGGTGTGGCGCCGAGCGGCTAGAAGGATGTTTCAAGCTTCACCAGGATCACCTAAAGGGCTATATCTCTGGGGAGGTGTGGGGCGAGGAAAGACCTATCTTATGGATACTTTTTTTGAAAGCCTTCCGTTCGATAACAAAATGCGGGTCCACTTTCATCGCTTTATGCGCAGGGTTCATCAAGATCTAACGGCGCTAAAAGGTGAGATTAACCCGCTTCGAAAAGTTGCGGTGAAGATTGCCGATGAAACCTGCGTTATTTGTTTTGATGAGTTTTTCGTCAGTGACATTGCAGATGCAATGATTCTCGCTGGCTTGTTGGATGAGTTATTTCGCCTTGAGGTCTGTTTGGTTACGACTTCAAATATAGTGCCTGACTTACTCTATCGCGATGGGCTTCAACGGCAACGCTTCTTGCCTGCTATCGACCTACTTAAACAGCACTGTCAGGTGATCAACGTTGACGGAGGTACAGACTACCGTCTTCGAGCGCTTGAAAAGGCACCGCTTTATTGTAGTCCTCTTGGTTTAAAGGCTGATGCTGATATAGAGGCAATTTTTAATCGCTTAGTCCCGGTGGAAGGTGAGATTAAAATAGCGGTTAACTTAGAAGTGGAAGGTAGATCCATACCGGTAGTCAAACTTTCGGAAGATATCGTTTGGTTTCAATTTGCCTCTCTCTGCGAGGGACCTCGCAGCCAAAACGACTATATCGATATTGCGAGAGAGTTTCATGCAGTGATCATATCGAATATTCCAATGATGAGCGATGATAATAATGATGCGGCACGACGATTCATTAACTTGGTTGATGAGTTTTATGATCGCAATGTCAAAGTCGCGATATCGGCTGCTGAAGGCCTGCCAAACCTCTATTCTGGGGGGCGTTTAGCCTTTGAATTTGAGCGAGCTCAGAGTCGATTATTAGAGATGCAGAGCCATGAATATTTAGCTCGACCTCATTGTCCATAGATTCTAAGATAAAAAAGTTAAACTTTGGGGTAAACAGGCCTTGTATTAGGGCACGCTGATCATTACAATTCGCACCCTTTTTGGGGATGTCCCAATTCCAGGTAGGAAATGATGAAAACATTTAGTGCAAAAGCAGAAACAGTAGAACGCGATTGGTTTGTGGTTGACGCGAATGGAAAAACCTTAGGTCGCTTGGCGACCGAAGTAGCTTCACGTCTTCGCGGAAAGCATAAACCAGAATTTACCCCTCATGTTGATACCGGCGATTACATTGTCATCGTGAACGCTGAGAAAATTACCGTTACCGGTAACAAGGCTAAGGGTAAGATTTATTATTCCCACACTGGTTATCCAGGCGGAATTAAAGACATCACTTTTGAAAAGTTGATTGAGAAGGCGCCTGAGCGTGTTCTTGAGAAAGCAGTTAAGGGCATGTTGCCCCGCGGCCCACTGGGTCGGGAAATGTTTAGAAAGTTGAAGGTCTATGTAGGCACGGATCATCCGCATTCTGCACAGCAACCTCAAACACTCGACCTGTAACGGAAAGCGATTATGGCAGACACTCAATTTTATGGTACTGGACGTCGAAAGACATCCGCAGCGCGCGTTTTCATGACTTCTGGAAATGGCAATATTAAAATCAATGATCGCAGCATCGACGTTTACTTTGGTCGTGAAGTGGCCCGGATGATTATCCGACAGCCGTTTGAAGTTGTCGATATGGTTGAAAAGTTTGACTTAAACATCACCGTCGCCGGTGGTGGAAACTTTGGGCAAGCTGGGGCAATTCGCCATGGTATTGCTCGAGCCTTGGTTAGTTATGATGAAAACCTGCGTTCACCATTGCGTAAAGCAGGGTTCTTGACTCGAGATGCGAGACAGGTTGAACGTAAGAAAGTCGGCTTGCACAAAGCACGTAAGCGCCCGCAGTTCTCTAAGCGCTAATTAATAGTTTTATTGAAAAGCCCGACTCATTGGTCGGGCTTTTTTTTGCCCAATAAAATCAATAGCTTAGCCCTACATTTGTTTGTTGTCGGTTGCGTAAAAAACCGATTTCATTTACTATAGCGGCGTGAAAATTTGCGTGTCTATTTTCTAGTTTTTTTCTAATCATTAATCTATTTCTATCTGGGGGAGCGCCATGAGTGGTGACGTTGTGAATGAGAGCCGCCGAAAATTTTTATTGGGTGCAACCTCTGTAATCGGTGGGGCTGGAGTGGTAGGCGCCGCCGTACCTTTTGTAGCCTCTTGGCAGCCCAGTGCTAAAGCTAAAGCTGCAGGAGCGCCTGTAAAAGTTAATATCTCAAAGCTTGAAGTCGGGGCACGCATGGTTGTTGAGTGGAGAGGCAAGCCGGTTTATATCGTTCGGCGAACGCCAGAATCTCTTGCAGCAATTAATGCTATTGATAGCGATATTTTGAGGGATGTTGATTCTGAAGAGGCATCACAGCCTGGCTATGTTAAGGGCAGTGCTCGTACCTTAGCCGGTAAAGAAGAGTATTTGATTTTGGTCGGACTTTGCACTCACTTAGGTTGTGCGCCTTTGTATCGACCTGATGTTGGCGCCGCGGATCTTGGCGGTGACTCTTGGTTAGGCGGATTCTTCTGTCCCTGTCACGGATCTAAGTTCGATCTTTCTGGTAGAGTCTTTGCGGGTGTTCCAGCCCCTACAAATCTAGAAGTCCCACCCCACAGTTACGAGTCAGACAGTGTTGTTATCATTGGCATTGACACGGAGGTTGCTTAGTTATGAGTGAAGAAAAAGGTTTTGCAGCTTGGTTAGATTCAAGAATGCCTACGCTCAAACGTGAGTGGAATCGTCATATGGCGGAGTACTATGCGCCTAAAAACTTTAATTTCTGGTATTACTTTGGCGTACTAGCAATGGTCGTGTTGGTGATTCAGCTAGTTACCGGTGTCTGGTTGTTAATGAGTTACCAAGGCTCAGCAGAGCAGGCTTTTGCATCTGTCGAATACATCATGCGTGATGTTGAGCTTGGCTGGGTTATTCGCTATGCACACAGTACGGGGGCCTCTGCCTTCTTCATTGTGGTCTATATGCATATGTTCCGTGGTCTTATGTATGGGTCTTATAAGCCGCCTCGCGAGCTTGTATGGATCTTTGGTATGACCATTTACGTAGCGCTTATGGCTGAAGCTTTCTTAGGCTATGTATTGCCTTGGGGGCAGATGTCTTATTGGGGCGCACAGGTCATTATCTCTCTGTTTGGCGCCATTCCGGTGGTGGGCGAAGATCTAGTTCAGTGGATCCGTGGCGATTACCTTATTTCTGGTATCACCCTAAACCGCTTTATGTCACTGCACGTGGTTGCTATTCCAATTATTCTTTTAGCCCTTGTCGTGATGCATATTATTGCGCTACATGATGTTGGGTCCAATAACCCTGACGGTGTCAGTATCAAAAAGTATAAAGATGCCAAAGGAAATCCCATTGATGGCATCCCGTTCTTCCCTTATTTTGTTATTCATGATCTGGTGCCGATTGTGGTGTTCCTTTTTGTCTTTTGCGCAATTCTCTTTTTCATGCCTGAGATGGGTGGCTTTTTCTTAGAGTATGCTAATTTTGAAATAGCTAATAACTTGAAGACTCCAGAGCACATTGCACCGGTTTGGTATTTCACGCCATTTTATTCAATGTTGCGCGCTGTTCCCGACAAGTTGGGTGGCTTTATTGTGATGGCTGCGGCTATAGCTATTTTGTTCGTGTTGCCTTGGTTAGATCGAAGCCCAGTGCGATCTATACGATATAAGGGTATGTTCAGTCGCGTCGCTATTTTGATGTTAGCTGCGGTGTTTATTATTCTTGGCTATCTTGGTGTTAAAGCACCTACCGCTGCGCGAACAGTTCTTACCCAAATCTGTACGGTATTGTATTTCTCTTACTTTATCGGGATCTATTTCTGGACCAGAATTGAAAGCACTAAGCCAGAGCCTGATCGCATCACTATGGATGGCGGTATAGGGGCTTGGAAGACCATCGGAGCAATTTTGGTGGTTGCGACTATGGTCATCTTGCCTATTAAGGCCGTTGGCTCTGAAGGTAAATCCTGTGGCACTATCAACTGTGACCCATTTGAGGCACAACTTAATAATGATGCCTCGCTACAACGCGGTGCGCAATTAGCGGTCAATTATTGTATGGGTTGTCACTCGTTTAAGTATTCTCGATGGGAGAGGGTCGCTGATGACCTCAATATCCCTCATCAGATGATGCTGGACAATATGGTTTTCAGTGGTCAAAAGATTGGTGAGCTAATGGATATCGCCATGCCTTCGGATCAAGCTAAGGAATGGTTTGGTGCTACCCCACCTGATTTAACCCTAGTAGCAAGATCTCGGTCGCCAGAGTGGGTGTATACTTACCTACGCCATTTTTACGCGGATCCATCTCGACCGTTAGGCGTCAACAACAAAGTCTATAAAGATGTGGGCATGCCCCATGCGCTTCTTGATCTACAGGGATTACCTGAGTGTGTTCCAGGTTCCAGTTTAGCGACTAATGGTGGTATTAAGCGTGATTTACTTACTGGTGAAGACGTTTTAGATAACCCTTGCGGTGGTTATGACATCAATAAAGCAGGCAGTTTGTCACCTGAGGAATACGATGCAGCCGTTTTTGACTTAGTTAATTTCCTAACCTATGTTGCAGAACCAATGGCGGAACAACGTAAGCATATAGGCAAGATGGTGTTGTTGTTCCTTTTGTTATTGATGGTGCCAGTAATGCTTTTAGATCGAGAATATTGGAAGGGTATCCACTAGTCTTTGCCGCTATTTTTTGGTGGTAGATAGACATCTATTTACCGCTTAGACGAGGAATAGATAATTCCTCAATTAACTAATAATCATAAAATGAGAGGTGTTCGTGCGTAGATCTTCAATGACATTATTTTCAGACCCAACAAGTCAGTACAGTCATCGTGTGCGGATTGTTCTTGCGGAAAAGGGTGTAACGGTTGATATCGAAGATATTGATCCAAAATCAGTGACTGAAGAGATTCTAGAGGCCAACCCCTATGGAACACTTCCTACATTGGTTGACCGCGATTTGGCTCTTTATGAGTCGAAAGTGGTGATGGAATATTTGGACGAGCGCTTTCCCCATCCCCCTCTTTTACCCGTGTATCCAGTTGCTCGAGCAGAGAGCCGTCTTTGGATATACCGTGTTGAGCGGGACTGGTGTGGCCTCGTTGACAAGATTATCGCTAGTCCAGACAGTAAAGGGGCTGCAGCGGCTCGGAAAGAATTTCGAGAATCCTTAATGACCATTGCTAGTATTTTCGAAGAAGTACCTTATTTCATGAGCGAAGAATTTACCTTGGTAGATTGTTGTTTGGCGCCCATGCTATGGCGATTGCCAGAACTGGGGATCGCTCTGCCAAATAACCGCCAAATAAAGCCTCTTCTTGAGTATATGGACCGGTTATTTGAACGACCATCCTTTCAAGAGAGCTTAACTGATCTAGAGCGAGAAATTCGCGAGTGATCAGCTGAGATAAAATGCGCCCTAATCGACCTTACCTTTTGCGGGCTTTCTTCGACTGGATAGTCGATAACGACTGCACCCCACACATTATCGTTGATGCACATCATCCTATGGTTGCAGTGCCGCAAGAATTTGTGAAAGACGGACAAATTGTATTGAACATCGCTCCCAGGGCAGTGACCAATTTAAGTTTGGATGGTGATGATGTCCAGTTCTCGGCTAGATTCAACGGTATGCCCGTAGATATTTATGTTCCGATTGCCGGTGTTCTTGGGATTTATGCCCAAGAAAATGGTCAGGGGATGGTGTTCGACCAAGAAGATAGCCCCGAGCCGCCGCCCTCTGCACCAAAGATGGTTAGAAGTTCTGAACCTAAAGATAAATCTATTAAGCCTAAACCCTCTCTACGAGTGGTGAAATAGCTCATGTATAAGCATTTCTGGGATTGAACCGCGGCCTTGGAGAAACTCCCAGTACTAGGAACCGTGCGCGCCACAACTTGATTAAAAGAGCTGGCAACTAATAGTTTAACCTTATTAATTGATATAAAATTACAACTTGTTAAAAACAATGTTTTCTTGCATTCTGCGCAATTGTCACCAGAATAATCAATCGCAAAGGCACAAAAGGAGTTTAGTATGTCGAAACCTATCGCAATATTATCCGCTGTTCGCACCCCAATCGGCGGAATGCTCGGGTCATTATCTTCGTTGTCAGCTCCCGACCTAGGTGCCCTTGCAATTACCGCAGCCATTGAACGGTCTGGCGTAGACCCGTCTAAAATCGATGAAGTATTAATGGGCTCTGTGTTGACAGCTGGACAGGGGCAGGCGCCGGCTCGACAAGCTACGCTAGCGGCTGGCTTGGCTCAATCCACGTCGTGTACCACGATAAACAAAGTGTGTGGTTCGGCCATGAAATCAGTCATGGTGGCGGGCAATACATTGCGCTCTGGGCAGGCTGAAATTGTCGTTGCCGGTGGCATGGAAAGTATGAGTCGAGCGCCATACCTTATACCTCAGGGGCGGCAAGGATATCGATTTGGACATGCTCAAATGTTAGATCACATGCAGTACGATGGCTTGCAGGATGCCTATCAGGGCGTTGCGATGGGGCAGTTTGCTGAGAGCTGTGCAGCCAAATATCAATTTAGTCGAGAGATGCAAGACACCTTTGCTATTGAATCTTTACGTCGTGCAAATTCAGCTATTGATCAGGGTTTTTTCAAGGCGGAAATCGTTCCGGTAACTATTTCCAGTCGCCGTGGTGAAGTTATTGTCGATACTGATGAGCAGCCTGGTAACGCGAAACCTGATAAAATCCCACAACTCAAACCCGCCTTTCAAAAAGACGGTACCGTTACCGCAGCCAATGCTAGTTCTATATCAGATGGTGCAGCAGCATTGACCTTGATGGCAGCGGATGAAGCTCATGCAAGAGGGCTTCAGCCTATTGCGCTGATTCATGGTTATGATGAATCAGCGCAAGCACCTGAATGGTTCACGACAGCTCCTGTTACCGCGATTAATAATACTTTAGAACGAGTGGGCTGGACTGTAGATCAAGTTGATCTATGGGAAATCAACGAAGCTTTTGCTGTGGTGGCTATGGCCGCAATGCGGGAATTAGGTATTCCTCATGAAAAGCTTAATATTCATGGCGGTGCCTGTGCATTAGGTCATCCGATTGGTGCCAGTGGTGCACGAATTCTGGTTACTTTAATTCATGCATTACAGCTTACTGGTGGCAAAAAGGGCGTCGCTAGTCTCTGTATTGGCGGAGGAGAGGCTACAGCGATGGCTATCGAGCTGATCTAGTATGTGGGCTCTGATTTTTCAACATACTCAAAGCATTTAACAACCTTCCTTACACCCCGAGTGTTGCGAGCAACTTCGGCTGCTATATCACCCATATCTTCGTAGAGAGTGCCAAGTAGATACACCACGCTGTCTTCAGTGACAATCTTCATGTCAGAAAAATCTATACCTTTTGTGAAGGCTAGCTTGGTTTTTATTTTTCCACTGATCATTGAATCATTAGTTCTTGATACGATAGAGGTTTTACCTCTCAGTTGCAGCTCGTTATACACTTTACGTTGCCCGTGGTAATCACGAGCAGTGTCACCGGCAAGGGCTTTCATCTCTTGATTAGGTGCTTCTCCTGTAATGAGCACTAATCCGTTATATACGGTTACATTCACATGAGCCTTAGCTAGTGCTGGATCTGCTTTTCTAATATTGACCCCAATAAAGGTTTCCATTTTACTATCATCGTAATCCTTACCCGCGCTTTTACCCGTTGGATCTGGCCGGATAGGTTCGTCGGTCACCTTATCTACAATCGCAGTGCACCCAGACAACGTAATAAGAAGAGAAAGAACTGTGGCTAAGCGAAACATTTATGAACCTCCAAAAATTTTATTTTCAACCAACGCGCCAAGGCATTGTACTGTTTGAAATTGAGCCTGAGTCACTAACTGACCTGAAAACTGGCCAGCGCTAATATTAACATCATTGTAACCAATGCTGGCGCTCAATCGATCATCGTTAACTGCGGACAATAGCACTACCACCATCCCCTTTTCAATGGCAGATTCCACCGCGTGAACCATAGACGGACTATTATCACCGGCGCTAATAACAACTAGCACATCAGAGCTCCTAGCATGGGTCTCAATCACACTAGCAAAACGATTTTGCGTCGTTGTTTCTGCGCACATTTTATTCATATTTAGTGCGGGGAAAGCCGGCCGCTCAATTTCAAAGCCGTGTGATAAATGGTCGGTCAATAATTGAGCCATGAGACTACCTGATTTCTCGCCACAACTAAAAATACTATGCCCATTAAGAAGGGCGGTGGTCATAACGACTGAAGCATTGGCAATAGAATCTGAACATATATCGCCCACAACCATCGTCGTCTCAATTACATTTTGGAAAT
>DUBX01000029.1:0-1660 GCA_012960115.1 Porticoccaceae bacterium | reverse complement strand
ACAAATATTTATTAAAAAATATCTTGTTGGACAAGTAATTACAGAAGAAAAAATAATTGAAGCCGAAAAAGAACTTAAATTACATTTTGGAAATGATTAAATATATTTTGATTCATTATTTGTGCTCGCTGCCTTGAGTCTATTTTTGTCTATAGTGACGTTGTTTTAAGACCGAATATTGGTGCTAGTTTAGTCAGTCAGGATATTTTTGATCCAGTTTACACTATAGCCCGATGGTCTATTTGTATCAGGTCTTACCGCTAATGCATCAAACCTTGCTTGAACGCGATTGGTTAATTTATTCGCCGGCATATATCGCAGTGCTGCGGCTGTTAGGCGCCTGCACTTTTGTTGAGTAATCGACTCCTCAGCACTACCAAAGGTAGACGATCGACGAAATCGCACTTCGACAAACACTAAGTAATCCTCATCATTCATAATGAGGTCAATCTCGCAGCGACGAGTACCAAAATTCCTAGTTTGAAGGACAAGGCCTTTTTCTACTAAATATTCTAAGGCTATCTGCTCTGCTTCAGACCCCTTAAGCGACGATAGTGCACTTTTCCCTAGACCGCCAGTAAGAGTGTTGTAATGCGACATATTTATACTCATTCCTTTGAGTAAAACGGCTAGGGGATGACCTCGGCTACCTTCCCCTGATTAAACTCTCCCCATCGGCCAGTGCGTTTTATAACCCCTTGGCTTAGCGACAGAACTCCCATCGCCCCAAAAAGAGGCGATTGCGTTGCTGAACTTAATTTATCTAGATTTCGATGGACTAAAAATGTGTCGTAGCCAAGGGCGTACAGCTGTCTATAGGCTGTATGCATTGTCTCATCAGAGCGTAATTCATTGACTAGCTGTCCCGGCAGAGTCCAGGGCATAGCGGTGAACTGTATTCCTGACAGATCTCTGTCAAGTCCGGCTTGTTCTACACCATTGTAGATTTTTGAAATAGAGTAAACAGGTAGATCAGCAGCATACAGAAATTCTAGTGCTGGTTTGATTTGTCTAGCATTCAACGGATACCCCAAAGCCACAATAAAATCGATATCTTGGCGACGTCTGGGTGTGTAAATTAGCCGGCTATTAACAAAGCGCTTAAGCTGAACGCCGCGGTCTTCGCTCAGGTCAATCTGTAATGATGGCTTGAGAAATTGCGTGAAGTCTTTGACTGTCATGGGATAGCTCACCTGACCCAAGAGTTGGCCGCCTTTTTGTTTCCAATAAGTATCGAAAGAACGTGTTGCCTGAACACCCCAGTTGTTATCTGGCGCTATTACTATGGCATTACGATGACCATTACGCCATGCTAGGTCTGCGATTTGAGTCATCTCATCCTCTGGTGAATTACCAAACTGAACGAGGTTTACGGGTTGCTGAGTATCAACGCGATCTAGGCGATTTAAGCTAATAGTTGGAACAGGCATTAGTTGCAGTTGCATGAGGCTTTCAGCTTCTGATTCCCGTAAGCCTCCGATCACCATCTCGGCTCCTTCTGCAATAGCGTTTTCGTAGGCTTGTTGCATAGTTTGGTTTGATGTGTCGTGGAGCCTGATGTTTGGTGGTTCCGTATTGCTTTGCTCAAAGAGCTGGTAATAGGCAGCCATAAAACCATCTAAAAATGTCTGACTAGGCATTCTATAATCATCTTGAAGTG
>DUBX01000028.1:78941-95753 GCA_012960115.1 Porticoccaceae bacterium | reverse complement strand
AATTTTTGTCTTTCCAGCTATTGTACAGAAATAGTCCTTAGTAACAACTAATGAATAGGATGGGTCACTTAATCCTAGCTTGCTCAATAACCATTTAATTAGGCCAATCCTTTCTCCTTGAATATCTAAAATTGTATTTTCATCTGGCTTAACAGAAAAGGATTTTAAAATTATAGTGTCTGACTTTGATCCGAAAAGACTCATCATTATTATACTCGACACTTCCGCCAGGGCTTGTCACCTCATAGGGTGCCATAGAGGCGTCTCCGACAAAGATGACCTTGTAGTCGGAAGAGTATTTATGCATCAGATCAAAGGTTGACATTTGCTCCTCACGACGACGGTGGTTATCTTTCCAAACGTAGTCATACAAGCAATTGTGGAAGTAAAAGTACTCCAGATGCTTAAACTCTGTCTTAGCTGCTGAGAAAAGTTCTTCGCAAAGTTTTACATAGGGGTCCATAGAACCACCCACATCGAAGAAAATCAGCACCTTTACTGCGTTATGCCGCTCAGGCACCATCTTAATATCTAAATATCCAGCATTTCTTGCAGTGCTACGTATGGTGTCATCTAAGTCCAACTGATCGGCGGAACCCTCTCGCGCAAACTTACGTAACCGTCGTAAAGCAACCTTTATGTTTCTTGTTCCTATTTGGACAGAGTCATCCAAATCTTGGTACTGGCGTTCGTCCCAAACCTTAACCGCGGTTCCCTTGCCACCTGGGCCACCAATCCGTATGCCTTCAGGATTGAAACCTCCATGACCAAAGGGAGATGTGCCGTTAGTCCCCACCCATTTGTTACCGCCCTCATGACGTTCTTTCTGTTCTTCAAGCCGTTTTTTAAACTCTTCAATGAGCTTCTCTAGGCCACCAAGACTTTCTACTTTGGCTTTTTCTTCATCAGTGAAGTGTTTTTCAAACTCTTTGCGTAACCAATCTTCAGGTAATAATGCTTCAACAATGCCGTCAATATTCTCCAAGTTTTTAAAATAAGCCCCGAAAGCCCGATCAAAGCGATCGTAGTATTTCTCATCTTTGACCATACATGTGCGAGCCAATAAATAAAAATCGTCTACCGACCCAAATGCAAGGTTCTGCTCCATAGCGGCCAAAAGGTCGAGAAGCTCCTTAATAGAGACTGGAACTCTGGCTTTTCTTAGCGTATTAAAAAAATTAATCAGCATAGCTTAGGCTCTTAATTGAGATTTTATCGAGCTTCACGACGCGTCATAAACGCGAGCCGTTCCAGCAAATGTACGTCCTGTTCATTTTTCAATAACGCGCCATACAATGGTGGGATGGCTTTGGTTGGATCCCGATTAGTCAGAACATCTTCTGGAATGTCATCCGACATAATGAGCTTCAACCAATCCACTAACTCCGACGTAGATGGCTTTTTCTTTAAGCCAGGAATCTTTCTGACGTCAAAGAAAATATCCATTGCATCGTCGACCAATTGTTTTTTGATTTTTGGAAAATGCACGTCAACAATTCGCTGCATGGTCATGCGATCAGGAAAGTTGATGAAGTGGAAGAAACAACGGCGTAAAAACGCGTCAGGCAACTCTTTTTCATTATTACTAGTTATAATCACAATCGGCCGCTGGATGGCCTTGATAGTCTCGCCAGTCTCATAGACATGGAATTCCATACGATCCAGCTCGAGAAGTAAATCATTGGGAAATTCAATGTCTGCCTTATCGATCTCATCAATAAGCAACACAACTTGCTCATCAGCGGTAAACGCTTGCCACAGTTTGCCTTTATCAATGTAGTTGCCTATATCTTGAACTTTATCGCTACCTAGCTGAGAATCTCTCAATCGAGAAACCGCATCATACTCATACAGTCCCTGCTGCGCCTTGGTCGTGGATTTGATGTGCCATGCCAATAGGGGCTTGCCTAGAGCCTTTGCTACCTCTTCAGCAAGCAAGGTCTTTCCAGTCCCGGGTTCACCTTTAATAAGCAGTGGACGCTGCAGTGTGACCGCCGCATTCACAGCCATCTGAAGTTCTTCGGTGGCTACATAGTTCTCAGTACCAGTAAATTTCATAGCATTTAATCCACATTCAGTATTATTTAGTTGAAAGAGAGACATGTTAATCTATTCTATAAACTGTTTTGAATCTATATTTACTAAACGAATCGTCATATAAGGGAAAACTGGCATTAACTATGACCCAACAGTACTCATAGATAAGCCCTGAAGACAAGAGAGAGGACTCTACTAACACCGAGACTCTTAACAACAGACACGGAGTAACTAATGAAAATACACCTATTAAAACCCCTTATCGTGGTATTAGCCCTATATCTGCTTCCCATCGGAATGATCTCAGCTGTATCGACATCACCTGTCTATGCCAACGAACCGGCGGACACCAAAACTCACTCTTTAGATATCAATGGACACAAAATAAAGCTAATACTAGATTCCCAGGGCGAGGTCCATGAGGCAACTTCTGCGCCTTCGATATCGGATGATCATGTATTTATTTCAATGTCAGCCGACGAGGCAGAAATATCCGCCCTCGGTGAAATCTTGAGTAAACTCGTCGACACTGAGTGGGACCAACTTAACGCGTCAGAGAAAGAAGAAATAATTGAGGCGCTAGAGAAAATCGAAGATGGGGTCGAAATTGACATAGAAGCAGATTTCGGTGCAGGTAAAGCCCTTGTCGCTGTAATAGCTATTCTCTCAACCTTTGGTCTGCCTTTTATAATCATTGCTCTAATACTGTATTACAAGCACCGAAAGAGACGACAACGTGATATTCTAATCGGGAAGTTTATTGATGCAGGCAAAGAGGTACCGGTCGAAATACTTGCCCCCAGTGTCGCATCAGACAGCCTCTCTGGCAACCTTGAGAGAGGCATTATGTTGATGGGAATCGGAACAGGTCTGTTTTTATTCTTGGGGATGCTGATAGATTGGGATGTAGCCTCTGCAGCCTTAATACCACTTTTTGTAGGTGTCGCGAGAGTAGCAATATGGCGTCTAGGTGATCAAGCCGAGAATGTAGCGGATAACCAATAATACCCATGCTATTAGCCACGGATCAGGCACTCATCGAGAGAGTCGTGACAGCTAACTGTCATGACTCTTTCGGCATCCTTGTCGAGAGACATCAGTCAGATTTGCGCTACTCTCTGCGCCAGATGACCGGATGGAATGAGGCGCTGGCGGATGATTTGGCTCAAGAAACATTTATTCAAGCCTTTAAATCCCTAAAAAAATACCAAGGCACTGCTAAATTTAGTAGTTGGATTTATCGAATTGCCTATAATCAAATGGTGAGTCATTTCAGATTGGCTCGCAATCGAGAAGTAAGTGCGAGTGAAGAGATTTTAAAAAATCATTCACAACGAATAGGCCAGTCAACGACCTCTGAGCTAGATCTTCACCGAGACTTGGCCGGTTCAATGAAGGCTTTACCAACAAAACAACGAGTGGCCGTTCATTTACATTTACATCGAGAACTAACACACTCTGAAATATCAATTATAATGGGGATTCCTTTAGGGACTGTTAAAACACTGATAAATAGAGGCAAAAAAACATTAAGAAATCTGCTTTCAAGTTGGAATCCAGAGGACAAGCTATGAAACAATCTGCTGATATCGAAAACTTATTTAATCAGGCACGTAAGAGCGAGCCATATTTTAGTAATCGTCGTTTTGGTAATCGTGTGCTCACAGTTATCAAACGGCAAGAGCCCGTGCCTTTTTGGAAGGAAGTCACCATTGAGATGCTTGGTGCCTTGATTGGCTGCGCCTTAGCCTATAGTTTTTTCCCGTTTAACGACCTTATTGCTGGCATTCCTACTAAATTTGTTATTGGACCGTCGGTGCTGCTAAGCATTGCAGGCGTAATTAGCTGCACATGTGTGATAGCTTACTGGACGGCTGAGCGAAGCCGGTTATAGATCAATGACCCTTTGTCTCGTCCTTGGGGGCACGTTTAAAACGCCAAAGTATTAGACGAATCAAACCATATCCGATGAGCCCAAAAACCGTAAAAACTAAAATTGGCGCTGCACCACGCTGAAAACCGACATCTCCATTAGCGATAAGCCCCTCATAGAGACTCACAAAAAAGGCCGGTGCCAAATAAGGGTTATCAGTATAGGCGGTAACGGGAGTCAAAAAGAAAATTGCCGACACCAAGAGTAAGAGCTGTCGAAAAGTAGCAAAACGAATGTTTCGCAACAGACACCATGCGACCCATAGAAGGCACATCACACCTGACGTGTAAGCTATCCAACCCCATAAATAATTTTCAGCGTTGTACATAGCTAGTCAACCCATCTAATAATATGATCTTCAATATCATCATCGCTTACATTTAGCTCTGATACCACCCAACCTTGCAAGGAAGCCCCGTAAGAATGCACCGTCTGCGAGCTTCCACTGACCAAATAATGCCAATCGGGGAGACCCTTACCCTCAGCTATTAGGCGGTAAGAGCAACTCTTTGGCAACCAACCTAAGGTATGAATATTGTCTTGATCAAGATTAATGCAGTCGTTCACGACCGAGTGTCTACCCTCGTAATTGGTGCACTTACAGGTCTCTATATTAAGCAATTCACAGGTCACATTGGTATGGAATATCTCACCAGTATCATGCTCCTCAAGCTTGACAAGGCAGCATTTGGCACAGCCATCACAGAGCGCTTCCCACTCTTTGGAATCCATTTCATTAAGGATCTTAGTTTGCCAAAATTTATCCAATTATTGACTCCAAGGGAGCTTGTAATTCTCTGCCACGGCAGGATCTAGCGGGTGTAAGGTTGGCGGCATCTGCAGATAAAAGCCCTGGCGACCTATATCCTCTAACACCTGCCTTGCGTCGGCTCGAGCCAACTTCATGGACGGCGTGATCATCAGCGTAGTGACTAAGCTAGCCTGTCCCAAACTCGTTAACAGGACATCTGGAATTCTGCTCAAGCCCTCTTTTTTATCGACATAAAGATACATGCCCTCTCTTTTGTCACCCTTATAGATATCGCAAACTAATCTTATCTGTTGAGTGTTCATTGCAATTTCGCTTCTATTAAAACCTCTTGAAGCACCGATTTAACCAAGCCCTCGCGCCAACCAGTATTCAAACGCTCAGGCCATACACAGGATCCCTCACTGGCACTTCGCACGATAGATTCGAGCTCCTTTTTGTTCGACAGAAACTCTTGTGGCAACTCAATCTCTTCAGCCAAGGCGTTAAGGTCGACGCGCATAGCTTTCATCACAGCGCTGATTGACTTAGATAGAGGTTCAGGAAGTCTCTGCAAAGGTTGATCGTGACGGGCTAGCGCGACCTCTTGAAGCAATGCATTTCCGTGCCTCTTTATAGTTCCCCCATAAAGATCGTCAATACCTTGCATCTCGCTTGCCACAACAGGCATGCGTCTAGCTATTTCGAGTAACGAGATGTCTTTCACAACGTGGGATCGAGGTTTATCCAAAGATCGAGCAGTAATCTCACGCCAGTCACAGAGCCTCTTTAAGGCCGTCAGTGACTCATTGCCCAGTTTCCAGGCGCCTTTGAGTTTCCGGTGGTAATCTTGAGTGTTTTTCCGGTCCGAAACCAAGGTATAGACCGCCAAACTCTCCTCTTCAAACCAAGCTTGTCGCTCTTGGTTAGACAACATCGTAGTCAAAATCTCATACATCGAATGGAGGTAAGCAACATCATAAGCGGCATATTCAATTTGCCGGTCAGTAAGGGGCCTCGCCAACCAGTCTGAACGGGTTTCCTGCTTGTCCAGCTCGACCTCAAATAAACGATGGACTAACCGTGCATAGCCCATAGAATATCCGACATTCGCGATTCCAGCAGCGATTTGTGTATCAAAAATATTATCCGGAATGATATTTAAACCGTGCTCTAGCACCTCCAAGTCTTCAGCGCAAGCATGGAATATTAAAGTTCTACTTGGGTCTTCCAGCAGCTGTTTAAGGCCTTCAAAATCACGGAAAGCCAACACATCTACTAAAAAGCACTGTGTGCCGTCGGATATCTGAATCAAAGCGATTTTAGGATAAAAGGTATTGGTCCGAATAAATTCGGTGTCTACCGCCAGTAAGTACTTGTCTGACAGAGCGCTCAGCATATGATTGAGTTTTTCATCACTATCTACCCAAATACTCATCTAAAGCGTTTTCCGACTTTGTAGAGCCATGTTCAATGTACCACCATCAACATATTCAAGTTCACCGCCCATGGGTACCCCATAGGCAATACGTGAAACAGTCACGCCGAGCGATTTGGCTTTATCAGCGATAAAATGCGCTGTCGCCTCACCTTCGACGGTTAAGTTAGTTGCCAGAATCAGTTCGCTAACATCTTGGTTCTTAAGCCGGCCGATAAGGTCATCAATCCCAAGGTTTTCTGGGCCGACACCATCAATCGGCGACAAATGGCCCAAGAGCACAAAATATTTTCCCCGATAACCCCCGGCGCTCTCAATGGCGTACAAGTCAGCTGGATTCTCCACCACACAAATCTGGCTCGAAAGCCTGCCGCTGTTACTACAGACACCACAAAGGCTATGCTCTGTTAAGGTGCGGCACTCTTGACAACGACCAACCTTCTCAACGGCTTCGGCAATTATCTCAGACAAACGCGACGCACCCGCCTTGTCACGCTCAAGCAACTGAAGAGCCATTCTTTGGGCCGATTTAGCGCCAACACCGGGCAAACAACGCAACGCATCAATCAGTTGATCAATCAAATGTCCGTACACAAAATATCCTCACACTTATTAAGAAATCTAGAATGGCATTTTGAAACCAGGTGGGAGGCCCATTCCATCTGCCATGGAGCCCATCGCTTCCTTACTTTTCGACTCTACTTTCCGAACTGCATCGTTAACTGCCGCAGCAAGAAGATCTTCAAGTAACTCTTTATCCTCGGTCATCAAAGATTGATCAACAGTGACCTTACGGACATCGTGCCTGCCAGTCATGATCACTTGCACCATGCCGGCACCGGATTCACCCGTAACCTCGGCCCTGGCGGCCTGACTTTGAAGTTCGGCCATCTTCTCTTGCATCTCTTGAGCCTGCTTCATTAAATTATTGATATCCATAACATCCTCAATCTATAGGTTGGACAGAGCGCTCATCAAGAACCCCATCAAAAAGTTGTTTAAATCGCTGTACGGAAGGATCCTGATTTAGCATGTCTACTGCTTCCGCGTGACGCTCTGCAGTCTCTCTCCGGTCAACAGCGCGTGGTGTCTCAGTCTCAGTCAAACCAGAGTTTATAGATACCTTGATCTCCTGACCAAAATACACGGTTAGCGCGTCGGCCAAACTCAATTGATGTCCGCTGTCATAAAGGCTATTTTCTTGATCGTCGATAATAAAAGTCAGTTCATTATTTTGTCGTGACAGGTATAGGCAGTGACTAGCCACCTCCCCTAATGATGCGCCTATAGTCAACTGTCGACGAACATCGACCCAGTTCTCTGGAGTAAAGTCATCAAGTGCAATATTATCGGCCAAATCAGAGGTTTCTACTGCTGTCTTGGAAAGAATATTATCCTCCTCAACACACTCTGGCTCAGCTGTAACCGACACTTCCGGACTATCTTGGATCCCCTGCCGTCCAACGCTTGATACTTCATCAATAATACTGGTGGTTAGAGGCTGCGGCGGCTGATTGGAGGCCACCGGTACTTCAGCGGCATCAAACTTTTTTACAGGGGGGTCAACCTCCGGTATTACCGGACTAACCGCGATCGCTGGTCCATTGGTGGCAGGCCTAAAGGCAAGAGCGCGTAACATTGCCATTTCAAAACCAGACCGTTGGTCTGGTGCCAGATTTAGGTCCTTCCGCCCCAATAGGCAAATCTGATAAAACAACTGTACATCTTCCCTGGAGACCGTTTCGGCCAAACTTGCTAACTCAGTAAAGTGACTAAGTCCTCTATCAAGAGCCTCCGGAACTGTTTGCAATATTGCAACCTGATGCCAAACCGACAGAATGTCGCCCATTGCAGCCCCATAATCCGGTGATTGCTCTGCCATATTTGCGATTGAGGACAGTAAGGTTACGCCGCTTTGACTAGCTAGTGCTTGGCATATATCGACGACGAAACGACGTTCGATAGTACCAAGCATGGCGCTGACATCAACCTCATTAATATGACCCCCACCATGACCTATGGCTTGATCTGTTAAACTTAAGGCATCGCGCATACTGCCATCAGCCGCCCGGCCTATCGCCCACACACCACCTTCATCAAAGGGGACTTTTTCTTCACCTAAAACAAATTGCAGGTGTTCAGCGATACGAGCAGGACTAAGATTTTTTAAATTGAACTGTAAACAGCGAGACAGAACCGTGATCGGCAGCTTTTGTGGGTCTGTAGTGGCAAATAAGAATTTAACGTGGGGTGGTGGTTCTTCAAGTGTTTTTAACAGGGCCGCAAAGCTAGACTTCGACAGCATGTGCACTTCGTCAATTAGGTAAATTTTATAACGTCCACGAGAGGGCGAATATTGAACGTTATCAAGGAGGTCGCGCATGTCATCAACCCCTGTACGAGAGGCGGCATCCACTTCAATTAAATCTATAAACCGACCCTCATCAATCTCGTTGCAACTGCTACATTCGCCACAAGGAACCGAAGACACCCCTTTCTCACAGTTAAGGCATTTAGAAAGAATTCGAGCGATAGTTGTTTTACCGACGCCCCTAGTGCCCGTAAAAAGATAGGCATGGTGAAGACGATCATTGTCCAGGGCGTTAATCAATGCCTGCAATACGTGCTCTTGGCCAGCTGTCTCTGAAAAGGATTTAGGGCGCCACTTCCGGGCAAGGACTTGATAGCTCATAACAGTTTCTATATATAAACAAAGTCGTATTATAGGCAGATAAACGCTGGGCAGGAAGAACTAATGGTGGCGACCCTCAATAGCCGCACCTCGGCACACAGCGGCACCGCTACCGTTGCTCCCTTCCGGGCCTGGCGGAGTTCACAGTTGGCTGTTGCGAGGGGACCAAAGAGGGCCACCCTTAAAGCTAGCGCGGAATTATCCGAGGTTTCTTGACCAAGTGCAACCGTTTATAACGCTAAATTTATATTTTGCAAACTGCAATATCAAACTTAGGAAGGAGCATCAAAATAAACAAATTTATTCCTCTTCACATCTGACTCCGCCTTGACTACACTGCACTCCTTACACGGAACTATGCTTATTTATTAAAGGGTTTGTCGATGATTTTTTGTTCTAATAACTACTCCACCCGACCCCAATCTATAACCTTAAGTTCGAATCTTAAGACGCTCCTGCTATTAACTATTTTCGTTAGCCTAACCGGCTGCGGCAACAATGAAAGCAATGTCTCTTCGGGAAATAAAACTGGAACACTGTACTGGGGAAACGGTACTGAGCCGCAAAGCTTAGATCCCCAAATCGCAACTGGCGTCCCTGAGCATCATGTCATCGCAGCTGTAATGGAAGGACTAGTCCTAAAGAACAGAAAGACTCTAGAGCCGAAGCCAGGCGTGGCGGAATCCTGGGATATTACTGGGAATGGAACAGTCTACACATTTACATTACGCGATAATGCACGGTGGTCCAATGGTGATCGGCACATAGCCCAAGACTATGTTTGGTCTTGGTGGAGAGCACTTCAACCCGCGCTGGGGAATCTGTATGCCTACATGCTTTTCCCTATTAAAAATGCACAGCAGTATTATGAAGGTGACATTACTGACTTTAGTGAAGTTGGAGTAAAAGCATTAGATGACCACACACTACAGGTCACACTGAACTACCCGACGCCCTATTTTCTGCAACTGTTAGATCACTACAGTTTGTTTCCAGTGCACCAAGCGACTATAGAAAAATTTGGAACCGCAGATCAGCGGGGAACACGTTGGACTTATGAAGGTAATTTAGTGGGCAACGGTCCTTTTCAACTTGCTGATTGGAAAATCAATCGACGCATAGTGGTGCAAAGTAATCCTTATTATTGGGACGCAGACAATGTGTCACTCAAAGAAATCGTTTTCATTCCCATCGAAAATATTGTGACAGAGGAGCGTATGTTTAGAGCTGGTCAGCTACACGTGACCAGCAGTCTCCCCGCAGATAAAATTAGTGTTTACCGCGAAGCAAAGGACCCTGAGCTCAAAATAGCGCCTTATCTTGGCACTTATTACTACCGTCTAAATGTCAGAAAACCGCAGTTCCAAGACCCGCGAGTCAGGCGTGCTCTGGCTATGACTGTAGATAGGCAACGGCTAGTTGACAATATAACCAAAGGTGGGCAGATTCCGGCCTACGCTATGACACCTCCAGGTACCATGGGGTATTACCCTAAGAGTGATCTTAAATTTGATCCTGAGGGCGCAAGGCGTTTGCTCGCAGAAGCTGGCTACCCCGATGGTAAAGGGTTTCCCGCTACTGAAATCCTCTACAACACAAACGAAGGCCACCGAAAAGTTGCAGTTGCACTGCAAGAGATGTGGAAAAAGCATCTAAACATTGACATACGACTGCTCAACCAAGAATGGAAGGTGTACTTAGACACCGAAAGTGCTGGAGAGTATGAAATTTCACGGGCTGGATGGATCGGCGATTATGTCGACCCGAACAACTTCCTTGATTTATTTTTATGTGGTGGAGGTAACAACCGCACTGGTTGGTGTAACGAAGAATATGATCGTCTCATTCTTGACGTAGCACCTTCTATGTCATCACATAAAGAACGGCTTGAGGTGTTTCAGCAGGCGGAGACAATGCTTTTAAATGAGATGCCCATTATACCGATATATACCTACACCACCGTTCAGCTTGTTGATTCATCCGTTAAAAACTTTGATGCCAACATCATGAATGCGGCGTCGTATAAAGATATCTACTTGCAACCGGATCAAGAATAATTATAAAAAGGATTTAAAAATGTATCGATTTGCTATCAGCCGACTGCTACAAGCAATCCCTGTACTATTGATGGTTGTTACAGTGACCTTCTTTCTGGTGCATTCGGCACCTGGTGGGCCATTTTCGGCTGATAAGGCTGTGCCACCGGAAGTAATCAAGGCGCTCGAAGAACAATACAATCTAAATCAACCGGTGTGGCAGCAATATCTCAGCTATCTCGGCGACGTAGTTCAAGGTGACTTTGGGCCTTCTTTCAAGTATTCAGGCAGAACGGTTAATGAGCTTATCGCGGCGGGTTTACCGATCACCGCAGAACTCGCTTTTTATGCAATGCTAGTTGCTTTGAGCGTAGGTATAACGGCAGGCGTTGGCGCGGCAATGCGGCCTAACACGATGCAAGACTATCTGCCGATGACCGGAGCAATGATTGGCATATGCATGCCATCTTTCTTGCTCGGCCCCCTTTTAGTTCTTGTTTTCGGAATCCATCTGGATTGGCTACCAGTATCTGGGTGGGGCGATATTCCCGGCGATAAAATTCTACCCTCGATTACGCTAGGTACAGGATATGCAGCTTATATAGCGCGACTATCAAGAGGGGGAATGCTTGAAGTGCTGTCGCAAGACTATATTAGAACAGCCAGAGCAAAAGGTTTGAGTGAGCGTTTGGTTATTATAAAGCACGCTCTACGCGGTGGACTAATACCTGTTGTCGCATTTTTAGGTCCGGCTTTTGCTGGGCTTTTAGCTGGCTCGTTTGTTGTAGAAACTATATTCCAAATTCCGGGGTTGGGCCGATTTTATGTACAGGCCGCTTTTAATCGTGACTACACACTAATACTCGGTATGACCATCTTTCTATCGACGCTTATTATACTGTTTAATCTGTTATCAGACATGCTGGCGATTTGGTTGAACCCCAAGCTCAGGCAGGAAATTAGGGGGACGAACTGATGGCTGATGCAATTGAAGAGCACGGCACTTCTCTTTGGAAAGATGCCTGGATCAAACTTAGCAAAAATCGTCTAGCATTGTTTGGGCTGGCCGTTCTTATAATGTTGATCTTAACCTCCCTTTTGACGCCGCTGATTGCTCCCTATGGTTATGAAACTCAGGATCTTGATATGGGAGCAACTGCTCCTTCTTTACAGCATTGGCTTGGTACCGATATTTTTGGACGGGATATGCTCACCCGAATAATGTACGGCGGTCGAGTATCATTGATGGTTGGCTTCATTGCGACCGCGGTTGCTCTCGTAATTGGCATTTCTTGGGGTGCTATTGCAGGGTTTTTTGGCGGCCGTTTAGATGCAATTATGATGCGAATCGTAGATGTATTATACGCCCTACCCTTTATGATTTTCATAATACTGTTAATGGTGGTATTTGGACGTAATATCCTCCTGTTGTTCCTTGCCATTGGAGCTGTCGAATGGTTAACAATGGCCAGGATTGTGCGTAGCCAGGTTATGGCACTAAGAAATCAGGAATTTGTCGAAGCTGCGAATTCGCTAGGGTTGTCCGAATGGACCATAATTCGTCGCCACATAATTCCTAATACTCTTGGCCCTGTTATTGTCTACACCACCCTGACAATTCCGAGCGTTATGCTCTTAGAAGCCTTTTTGAGCTTTTTAGGTCTAGGCATTCAACCGCCGGAAAGCTCATGGGGCTTGCTGATCAACTATGGGGTCGAAACCATGGAAGAATTTCCTTGGCTCCTTATTTTTCCTGGTATAGCGCTTTCGTTAACGCTGTTTGCACTCAATTTTCTAGGTGATGGTCTACGCGATGCTCTTGACCCTAGAACCTCTAAGGATTAGAACAGGACTTATATTATGGCAATTCTCGAGGTAAATGGTTTAAAGGTATATTTCCACACACGTAATGGTGTTGTTAAAGCCGTTGACGATGTTTCATTCTCAGTCGATAGAGGTGAAACACTAGCTATTGTAGGAGAATCAGGGTCAGGCAAGTCTGTTACCTGCTACAGTCTGCTTAATCTGCTACCAAAGCCCCCCGCCAGAATAGAAGGTGGTACGGCCCTATTTGATGGAAAAGATCTACTAACCTGCTCTGCTGCCGAGATGAGGAAACATCGCTGCGATGATATAGCCGTTATTTTCCAAGACCCTATGACATCTCTAAACCCCTTTCTAACCATTGGCGAACAACTTATTGAGCCATTGATTTATCATCCGGATAGAAGTCAGATACAAACACGGGTTGAAGCCAAGAGAACCGCAGTTGCCCTGCTCGATGAAGTAGGAATCATCGACTCTCAGGCGCGGTTTGATTGTTACCCACATGAGTTCTCAGGGGGGATGAGACAAAGGGTAATGATTGCCATGGCATTGATTACCGATCCAAAACTATTAATTTGCGATGAACCGACTACGGCACTGGATGTGACCATTCAGGCACAAATCCTTCTTTTAATAAAAAAGCTGCAAGAAACCAGAAATGTAGCGGTTATTTTCATCAGTCATGATCTCGGTGTTGTCGCAGGCATCGCAGACAAAGTACTCGTCATGTGCGACGGCACTATTCGTGAAACTGGCGACACTGATGATATCTTTTACAGGACTCAGAACGACTACACGAAGAAACTGCTCGCTGCGATACCGGAGGGTGCTAAGACTCTACCGAATCGTGCTAAGAGTGATGAAACTCTGATTGAAGTCACTCATTTGAAAACGTATTTCAGAAACCAACTAAATACCAACAAGAGCAAAGAAAATCGATTTGTAAAAGCCGTAGACGACGTCAGTATGGAAATCGCGCGCGGAGAGATTTTGGGCTTAGTTGGAGAGTCTGGATCTGGAAAATCAACCTTAGGTCGCTCAATTCTACAGCTAGCTCCCACCACTGAAGGCTCAGTTAAATTTTCAGGTCAAACGCTCACGGGCTTAACCGCAAAGCAGCTAGTACCTTGGCGTCGGAAGATGCAAATGATCTTTCAAGATCCCTATGCCTCACTTAATCCACGAATGACCGTATTTGAAACCTTGTCAGAGCCACTGCTCTATCATGGTCTAGCCACCAAGAAAAACATTGCCAACCAAGTTAGGCAACTTATGGATGATGTTGGCTTATCCCAAGCCCAACTGCGCAAGTATCCTCATGAGTTTTCTGGGGGCCAACGCCAACGTATCGCCATAGGACGAGCCATTGCAACTAAGCCAGAGTTTATTATTGCCGATGAGCCTGTATCAGCATTGGATGTGACCATCCAAGCGCAAATATTAGATTTAATTCTGGAGCTGGTAGAGCGACACAACCTTACCATGATGTTTATCTCTCATGACTTGTCAGTTGTCAGGTACATCTCCGATCGGGTTGTGATCATGAACCGCGGTGTTATTGTCGAACAGGGTAATACAGAGACCTTATGGGCTGCCCCTAAGGAAGGCTACACCAAAGAGCTTCTAGCGGCCATACCACTTGCTGACCCAGCAGCAGAGCGCAAAAGAATAGCTAACATCTAACTCGAGGTAGGTATTGGCAAGGCTCTACGCCCTCTGGGTTTCCTTAGTGGCAATGCAAGCGACCCTTGATCGTCAGCGTTAATAGCCTGCTACAGGCAAGAGATTCCTGTCCCTTTCAAACCACAGTAACCGCTCGGATTTTTGACTAAATATTGCTGGTGATAGTCTTCAGCATAAAAGAATTCAGGAGCTAACTTAATCTCAGTCGTAATGGGCCCGAATCCTAAATCTGTTAATTTACGTTGCACTGCAGAAGCTGAGGTTTCAGCCTCGCCAAGCTGAGCTTCGCTGCAGTAAATGGCAGACCGATACTGACTGCCCATATCGTTACCTTGTCGCATGCCTTGGGTTGGATCATGTGACTCCCAAAAGACCGTCATTAACGCTTTAAAGTTAGTCAAATTTGGATCAAAAACAACCAGCACTACTTCAGTATGCCCTGTGAGCCCTGTACAGGTTTCTTCATAGGTTGGGTTAGGCGTGCCACCTCCAGCGTAACCCACAGCCGTAGATACCACGCCCTCTTGCTCCCAAAAGCGACGCTCTGCACCCCAAAAGCAACCCATAGCAAAGATTACTGCCTCTAAGTGTTCAGCGAACGGCGGCTTTAAGGACTGCCCTGTGACCAAATGAACATCGGAAACAACTACAGCCTCATTGCGGCCAGGTAACCAATCATCAAGGGGAAGGCTTATACCCCTAAAAAGACTTGATAGCATCGATAGTATCCTTGCGTTTAAATAAAGTTAAATATAACTCGATTATTCTATGGTGGCCAGAATCTATGAGATCGGCGACCTAAAGATTAGTCTGCAGTGTTATTGTGTATGCCTATCACTTGACTTGTTTTCTCAGCAGCGGATGGATCACCACCCTTTTTAGCCGAATCGTTACGCTGAGAATCCACTCTCTCGAGATACTGCGCGTCTACGTCTCCCGTTACATAATGACCATCGAACACTGAGAACTCAAACCGAGTTATAGTGTCATTGCCCTCCTTTGCAGAGGCTACTAGATCTTCCAAGTCCTGATAAATCAACCAGTCTGCGCCAATTAAATCACCCACCTCTTGGTCAGTCCTATTATGCGCAATGAGTTCAGATGCAGACGGCATGTCTATGCCGTAAACGTTAGGGTAGCGAACCCCAGGCGCCGCCGAGGCCATAAATACCTTGCTTGCTCCTGCATCCCTTGCCATCTGGATAATCTCTTGAGAGGTCGTACCACGAACAATAGAATCATCTACCAAGAGTACATTTTTTCCTGCAAATTCTAACTTAACTGCATTCAGTTTTTGTCTTACCGATTTTTTCCGTTCGGTCTGTCCGGGCATAATAAAAGTTCGACCAATATAGCGATTTTTCATAAAACCTTCGCGCAACTTGACCCCTAACCGTTCAGCCAGCGCTTGAGCCGAAACACGGCTTGTGTCTGGTATAGGAATAACAACATCAATACCGTGGTCAGGTTTAAGCCGAGTTAACTTATCAGCAAGCTTTTCACCCATACGTAATCTGCATTTATAAACCGAAATATTGTCGATCAGCGAATCGGGTCGTGCAAAATAGACATGCTCAAATATGCATGGCATCAATTGGTGTTCTTTCGCACATTGGTGAAGATGAAGTACGCCTAATTCGTCCACAAAGAGAGCTTCACCAGGTTGAAGATCTCTAATTAGCTCAAAACCCAGATTGTCGAGAACGACTGATTCAGACACCACGGCATATTCAGTACCGTTAACTGTTTCTCGTTTACCAAAACATAGCGGCCGAATTCCGAACCGGTCACGAAACGCAAACATTCCATAATTGGCGATCAAGCCTACCACTGCATAGGCACCCTTGCAGCGCTCGTGGACGCCCGACACCGCAGTGAAAATGTCGTCGCTAGATGGTGCAAGTTTGCCCTGCTCCTGTAATTCATGGGCGAAGATGTTGAGAAGGACCTCTGAATCTGAGTCCGTATTTAAATGCCGTAAATCATCACGAAAAATCTGCTGCCGCAATTCGTCGGCATTAGTTAGATTACCGTTGTGAGCAACAAAAATACCATAAGGCGAATTGACGTAAAGCGGCTGAGCCAGTGCTGGACCGGAACTTCCTGCTGTTGGGTAGCGTACATGCCCAATACCAACATCACCCACTAATCTCATCATATGGCTGCGACGGAATACATCACGGGCCAAACCCTCGCCTTTACATTGATGGAGTTCGCCACCAGATTCGGTGACAATACCTGCCGCATCTTGACCTCGATGCTGCAACATCGTCAAAGCGTCATACAGCCGCAGATTTACACTAGACTTACCCGAAATGCCAACAACACCACACATGATTAAACCCAGCCTATTATGAAGTCTTTAACGGCCATCGCAGCATCTATTCCAGCGTCCTTAAACAACATAAACACCGGAAT
>DUBX01000028.1:73081-78931 GCA_012960115.1 Porticoccaceae bacterium | reverse complement strand
GACGACGTCCACCACAAATCTTGATCTACCGGTAATACCTTAGGAAGCATTACCACCAACGCTAAAATAATTAGCATACCTCTAAAAACCCCAAATACGAGCCCTAAGGTTCTATCAGTGCCACTCAATCCAGTTGAGCTTACCAACTTACCCAGCAAAAAGTTGACTATAGCACCCACCAATAACGTGCCAACGAAAAGAGAGATCCAGGCTGCTAACTGTCGCATTGACGCTAGAGCAATAACGTTTACTAACAAACCTGCAACTAACTCATTGAACGTCATAGCCACGACAAACGCCGCCAGCCAAATCACCAGGGACATTGCCTCTTTAACAAAACCCCGAACAAGGCTGATCATCCCTGAAACTGTGATAATTGCAACAATTACTATATCTACTGCCGCTATATCCATAATACCTTTCCTAAGGTCTGCAAGTAGCTAGATTTCGTACTTCAAAATGATGGATTTTGTCTTAAATATTCGATCTATTGCTTGACTGGCAGCCTTAGCATGTCGCCAATCGATTTTAGGCCCGACCACAACACGGTAATGATTTTCACCAGCAATCACAGCTCGTTCGATAAAGGCCTTATAGCCTTTATCAGCAAGTTTTTTCAACAATGTTTTTGCCTTTGGCTCTTCGGTGAAACTACCTACCTGAACACTCCAAAATTGCGGCAGCCCCTTGTCAGTTAACCCGAAGTCATCGCCGTCATTCGTGACCACTGGCAACGACTTATTGAGATCAACGCCGGCAGTCACGCTTTCAGGCCGCTTCGCGCGCTCGAGAGAAACTGCTTCAATTGAGGGTGCTGCTGGAATTTTAGTTGTGCGGTCAACTTTATTTGGGTCAGTAAAGTCAATCAAGAGCGGTAGCACTATCAAACCAATCACTCCCAATACCAGTGTACCGGCGACTCGCCTCGCTAAACCTTCACTCACATCAAGCCTCTTTTGAAATAATCCTCAATACTGACGAAACAGTATGAAATGAGCCAAAGACGACTACCTGGTCGTCTGCACTAGCCTCCGCAATGACTTTCAAGAATGCAGCCTCAATTGAATCGCAACGATAGCCCTTAAGCCCGGCATTATATACCATATCAAGCATCGATTGAGCAGAACTCGCCCGTGGGTTATCACTTATTTTAGCCACTAGAACTTCATCCAGGCTCCCGCTAACTTGACTGATCATTCCAGCCCAATCTTTGTCCGCCAACACCGACGCTACCGCATAGGTTTTACCCCTAATAATGGGTATATTTCGCTTTAAGACTGCAGCTGCAGCGGGATTGTGCGCGACATCCAGAAGTACATTAACGCCCTTGAATACAAGGCTCTGTTGTCGTCCTATGAGTGACGTGCTCTTTAATGATTCAGCCACTTTTTCGGGTTTCAATTGCACCCCGGCGCTGATCAATGCCTGAATCGCCAGAATCTTATTTTGAGGCAGTAATCCCCTCACTTCAATATTAGGAAATGATGACAGTACCCCTGACCCTTGAACCAGCGATGTGAAATGACTTCCTGTAGTATTGTTAATGATGGAAAAATCTCGACCTATCATCAACGCAGTAGCCCCTGTTTTCAGCACCAATTCGTCAAAGCCGTCTGGCGGGTTTTTCTCCCCAACAATCAAGGGCTTTTTAGCTCTTGAGATACCCAATTTCTCTGCCGCGATCTCTGTTCTAGTATTGCCAAGCCAATCTTGGTGATCGAGATCAATGCTGGTCACGACAGCAACGTCTGGGTCAATAATGTTAATGGCATCCAAACGGCCACCGAGCCCTACCTCTAGCAAGACAATATCGAGCTCATGCTGCCCAAATATAACTAAAGCGGCGAGAGTATTAAATTCAAAATAGGTAAGCGAAACATCTCCCCTAACCGACTCGATAGCAGTAAAAGCATCTACTATGCTCTGATCTGAAACTGAAACTCCAGCAATACAAATTCTCTCGTTATACTTTAAGAAATGTGGGGACGTGAAAGCACCCACAGAATAGCCGTGGGCCAGTAAAATCCCTTGCATAGCCGCTATACAAGAGCCCTTTCCATTGGTTCCCGCAACGGTAACAACAGTTGGTCTGATTTCACTTTGAGGGGTCCCTCGTCTGACATTGAGTCTACGCCATACTTCGGAAACTCGATCCAAACCGAGATCGATCTCACTAGGATGCCTAGCCTCTAAAATAGTCAACCACTCACGGAGGGAGCGATTAGGCATTATTAGTCTCTGGGATATTCATAAATTTAGATAGCGCACTTGCCAGTCGATCTCGGATCTCGCTTCGACTCAGAATCATATCGATATGGCCATGTTCTAATAAAAACTCACTACGCTGAAATCCTTTTGGCAACTTCTGACGAATAGTATCTTCAATGACATTAGGTCCCGCGAACCCCGCCCTAGCCCCCGGCTCAGCGACGTTTAAATCACCTAGCATCGCCAAGCTGGCCGAAACACCACCGTACACTGGATCGGTCATGAATGAGACATAGGGTACACCAGCTAATCTTAGCCTTTCTAAAATCGCACTAGTTTTTGCCATTTGCATCAACGAAATCAACGCTTCTTGCATTCGAGCCCCACCCGTCGCCGAAAAGCAGATAAGTGGTTTACGTTGTTCAAGTGCTAGATTAGCCGCTCGAGTAAACTTTTCACCGACGGCATAGCCCATCGAGCCGCCGTGAAACGCAAATTCAAAAGCGCAAGCCACCACTGGAATCCCCTTAAGAGTCCCACTCATCGCGATAAGCGCATCTTTTTCACCGGTCTTTTTACGCGCATCAGATAAGCGATCTTTATATTTCTTGACGTCTCTGAACTTCAACCGATCTAACGCCTCAAGCTCAGGTTCTAACTCCTGCCTACCTTCGGTGTCCAAAAAAATATCAAGACGGCGCCGAGCGCCAATCCGCATATGATGGGTACACTTTGGGCAAACATCCAAATTACGTTCGAGCTCAGGACGGTATAGAGGAGAGGCACATTTAGGGCATTTTTTCCAGAGGCCCTCAGGTACCGAGTTAACCCGCTCAGTTCTAGCCGCTGCGGGACCCTTGGGTCGAATACGATTAAGCCAGTTCATAAACTTCCTTTTTCGAGCTACCAACGATAGCAAGAGAGAGATATGTAGATTTTCTTAGCTCGCATTCTAACATGACAATCCGGTCACCCATAGATTGTCTGGACAAATATTCGCCTAAATTTGATGGGCAATACCGAAGATGCCAAAACCTCGGTAGAGTTATCAGCAAGATTTAACCAGCTCAATAAAAAGACGAAGCTTAGATTCATCTTTAACCCCCGGCTCACTTTCCACTCCCCCACTCACGTCGACCATATCGGGCGACACTGTCTGAATGGCTTCGACAACATTTTCAGGTGTTAGCCCCCCAGCGAGTATGAGCGGGTAATCACGGGCAAGAGGCAGACGATCCCAGTTAAATCTTTTACCCGTACCGCCATAAGCATTAGCATGCCAAGCGTCGAAAAGAAGCCACTTACTGTCTGAATATTGACTGATTTCTTCATTAATATTCAGGTCATCTCGCATACGTATCGCCCTAATATACGGAAAATTAAATTGCCTGCAAAATTCCGCTGTCTCATTGCCATGAAACTGTATTAGATCTGGTTTGACGCTGCTAATTACCTGCTGGACAAAATTGGTGCTGGCGTTCACCAGTAATACCACACAGAGCACCCCTGGACGGATAGCCCCACGGATCTCTATCGCACGTTCGATATCAACACAACGACTACTACCTTGGTATAAGACCAGGCCTAGCGCATCCGCCCCTGCGTCTTGGGCCAACAGCGCCTGCTGAGAGCTAGTGATACCACATATTTTTACCTTTACAACCATCTACTTAACCCTTCCCTTGTATTAATTCAGGCAAAAATACTGGCCCCTTAGGGAAAGCAGGAATCTCACAAGCATCAGGGTAAGTAACATCAACTAGATAAAGCCCATTGGGCGCGGCAGTAGCAGCACTTTTACACCTATCGCGGCCATCAAGTAGCTCTTTAATCCAACCTGCAGGCCGGCGAGAGAGACCTACTTCCATCAGGGAACCAACTATATTGCGAACCATGTGTAAGACAAAAGCGTTGGCTGTGATTTCAAAAACCAGCAGATTTGAGCTCTTGTAGACGGAGGCTTTTTCGACATGCCGAAAGGGTGAGACAGATTGACAGCCAGCACCTCGAAATGCTGAAAAATCTTGCTCTCCAAGCAGGAATTGGCAAGCGGACTTCATTAAATCTTCTCTCAGAGGATACTTAACCCAAGTCACACCCGTCGATAGAATCGCGGGGCGATTCTCCTGCGCAACCATAACGTAGCGATAAGTTCGTGAAAGAGCACTGAACCTAGCATGAAAATCAGGTTTCACCTGTCCGGCCCACACTAAAGCCACAGTATCAGGTAATTTACTATTAGCACCCATAACCCAATTGCGACCATCCCTTTTAGCCGTGCAATCAAAGTGTACAACCTGATAGCTGGCATGAACCGCTGTGTCAGTTCTTCCCGCACAACCAACAATAACTGGCTCATTGGCAACATAAGATAAGGCTTTTTCCAAAACAGCCTGAATGGAAGGACTATGCTTTTGCCGCTGAAACCCACAAAAACCAGCTCCATCGTAACTAACAATGGCAGCGTAGCGGATTACACCAGCCGGGAGATCTTCACCCTCTGGAATACGGCAATTTGGAATATAATTCCAGTCGGACGTCTGCACTGCGTCAACCTTATGATTAATTGAAAGGTTATAAGTCTAATTGATCAAGAATAGCTTGAGCTCTGAATTTATCAGCCTTACTCGCCTCAGCTATAATTTCATTAAGAATAGCACGAGCCCCTTGCTTATCACCCAAGTCAGCATAGGTAGCGGCTAAATCTAACTTTATATCGACGGGGTTAATATCATGGAATTCATCCAAATATTCCATATCTGATAAGTCGCTAGTCTGACTCTGTTCAAGAGCATTCATGCTTTCGAGAACCTCGCCATCAAAGTTTCCATCGATCTCTGGAAAATCCTCAAGAGTAATGTTAACGCCCATATCTTCATCAGACACCGGGGACTGCTCATCGACTTTCAAGATACTCTGGCCCTGTTGCAATCTTGATGTCAGAATAAGCTCCGCCTTTTCGATAGAAAGCTCATCCTCTGAAGAATTAATTTCCTGATGCAGCGCAACTAATGGCTCAGTCAATTCCTCACTGAGATAGATTTCCAAAAGTTTAAGTCGACTACTCATATCATTAGAGTCATGGTTCCGCGCGCCCTCGAGAATATCCAAGGCCTCTTTAAGCTGGCCTAGGGACAGGTGTACTTCTGCCTCAGAGACCGGATCAACCATTAGATCGAATCCACCCAGATTAGCATCATCGTCTGGCCCCGCAAAGATATCGCCGTCAGTTTCATCAAATACGATCTCAGTTACCTCCAGCTGCGATTGGATAGGTTCCTCATAGATGTCTGCTAACGTAGAATCACTAGCAGGAACCTCGTGGCGGATGGACTTATGGACAAAAAAACCAAGCACAGTGACCAGTACCGCGAGTAACGACGCAATGTACCAAGGCTGATTTTCAATCCAAGCGATCGCTGTATTTGATCCATTAACTTGTCTTTTCTCTGAAGTAAGCTCGATCATATCGGCCTCTGGGAGCGTTAACGTCTGTAATTTAGTCGTCAGCACCAATACCTCTTCGCGCAACGCCTCATTCTCCAGCTCAACTTGGGCCACCTCCATCAATCGATCCTGCTCTACGGAATCGACACTATTAACGTTCACAAGACTCATAACATCCACTTCATTCCGATAGGG
>DUBX01000028.1:55145-73071 GCA_012960115.1 Porticoccaceae bacterium | reverse complement strand
CCCAAGTCGGCTGGATCTTTGTTTACCGCATAGCCATAAGTGTCCTGAACAACGCTCTCTGGCACTATTAGTGTTTCAGATGAGGAACTAACGACACCTACCGGCAAGCCATCAGCTCTCTCAGCCCCAGCAACTTTGTCAGTCCCAACGGCAGGTTTTTGAAGGTATACAGTACGCTTTAGCCCGTCTGACACGAAACGGCCAGATTGAATACTCGCCTGCTCAGAGGTTGGCAGTTTAATAACGGTATTAACAATTATTTTGCTGGCATCGTCGTACAAAAAAGAAAGCGGATTACCAATAAATATCGCATCCATCGTCTGCCAAACAGTGGCACCCACAGGTCTTACTCTTTCAGATAGTTTCCAAAGCGTATCGCCCTTTGCTACGCGGTAATCACCAACGTCGGTGCTAGCAGTGCTGTCCTCAGCAATCTCTCCTATTTGAGATAGTTCAGTCCTCTGAGACGCCACTATCTCATTATTCCGTTTAAGACCTATCGTTTCAGAAACAAAGTCGCCAGTTTGAATGCTAACGTCGTAGAAGGTAGGTAATTTAACAACAGATTTAACGATGATCTTACCCGCATCCTCTGACAGGAACGCTGATGGGTTCTCAATATAAATAGCGTCCATCGTTTGCCAGATTGTAATGCCGTTAACGACTATTCTCTCAGATAAATTCCAAAGAGTGTCACCATCAGTGACTTTATACTCATAAGCGCCGAGAACAGGAGCCAGGGAACTCTTAGGCGAAGATTCCAAACCCGCTTTAACAGGAGTTGCGCCCACAGACATGCTAGTAACAACCAGCGCAAAAACCCCAATAAGCAGAGTAATCGCGAACTTGACTTTGTGGGTCACCATAAAAACTTCCCTATTGAAAACACCTGCAATACTAGCGTGATCATAACAAAGTTTACGCGACATAATCCACGAAAAAGAGATCCCTTCTCTGCGTTTCTTAATGCTGGAGTTGTTATTGTAGGAACAAGCTTCAAACGCGTTGGAAAACGTACTTAGCCAATGTTAAACATCTTAATTGATCAGGATACGTAGCATTCGTCGCAGTGGCTCAGCAGCACCCCAGAGTAGTTGGTCACCCACGGTAAAGGCTGAAAGGTATTCTGGCCCCATATTCATCTTCCGCAATCGACCAACTGGTATATCCATCGTACCAGTCACGGCGGCCGGTGTTAAAAACTGCAATGATGGCTCTTTATGATTCGCCACTACTGTTACCCATGGGTTAGCATCACCAAGCATAGATTCAATTTCATCCATAGGTATATCACTGGTCAGTTTCAAGGTTAAAGCCTGACTATGACAACGCATTGATCCAATTCTAACGCAGAGCCCATCAAGAGGAACCGGACTTGATTCCCTCGCAAGAATCTTATTCGTCTCTGCTTGATTCTTCCATTCTTCACGACTCTGACCGTTAGCTAGCTCCGCATCTATATAAGGCAGCAGACTGCCTGCTAGTGGGTAGCCCCAGTTGTCGACGGGAAACGTCTCACTTCGCAAAGTGTTCGTTACTCCGCGATCAATATCTAGGATTGCTGAGGATGGATCAGTTAACTGAGCACTTACTGCTGAGCTAATAGAGCCCATCTGCGAGATAAGTTCACGCATGTTCTGGGCCCCAGCACCCGAGGCAGCTTGATAGGTCATGGATGATGCCCACTCAACTAGACCCTCGTTGAAAAGCCCTGCGAGCCCCATTAACATCAAACTAACCGTGCAGTTACCACCAGTGAAATCTTTAATCCCATTCGCTAGGCCGCGCTTGATAACAGTGCTATTTACCGGATCGAGTACAATCAGAGAGTTACTTTCCATTCGTAGTGTAGATGCTGCATCTATCCAATAACCCGTCCAGCCTCGATTACGTAACTGGGGATATACCTTTGATGTGTAGCCACCACCTTGGCAGGTCAGGATAATATCCATTCTAAAAAGTGAATCAAGATCCAAGGCATCCTCCAAAACTGTAGCACCACTTCCTACGTCAGGCCCGATTTGACCCGCTTGGGACGTAGTGAAGAATACCGGATCAATATCTCGGAAATCGTGCTCGGCTTTCATCCGCTCCATCAAAACCGAACCAACCATGCCTCGCCAACCTACAAAACCTGTCTTTTTCATTACCTCAACCTACTTTTAAAAATAAAATACAAACCACAACCTTCGACTAGAAGGCAAGCTTGACTACTTAATTGCTCCATAAACCCAAGGGTGAGCCTTTTCGCGCTCAACTTCATACTGCCTAATTTTATCGGCCTGAATAAGCGTTAGGCCAATCTCGTCGAGACCCGTTAATAAGCATTGCTTACGAAACTGATCTAGCGAAAAGTTAAAAACCTGCCTTGAATCGCTGGTTACGGTCTGGCTAGCCAAGTTAACATCTAACTCATAGCCTTCAGTAGCCTCTAACTCTAAGAATAGGATGTCGACCTCATCCTCGGTCAGAATGACTGGCAATACGCCATTTTTAAAGCAGTTATTATAAAAAATATCGGCATAACTTGGCGCTATTACAACCTTAAAGCCATAATCTTCTAATGCCCATGGCGCATGCTCTCGACTAGAGCCGCAGCCAAAGTTTTTGCGCGCAAGCAATATTGAAGCACCGCGATAGCGCGGTTTGTTGAGCGCGAAATCAGGATTTAGGGGTCTGTCGGCACAATCTTGCCCCGGCTCTCCATGATCTAAATATCGCAACTCATCAAATAAATTAGGGCCAAAGCCGCTGCGCTTAATCGACTTAAGAAACTGCTTAGGGATAATCATATCGGTATCGACATTGGCCCGATCCATAGGACCCACCAAACCTCGATGCTGTGTAAATGCCTTCATGAATTAACTCCCGTCGTCATCGACTCGCTTAGAAAATGCCTAACATCAACTATATGACCGGCAACAGCGGCTGCAGCTGCCATTGCAGGACTCATTAGGTGAGTTCGCCCTCCTTTACCTTGACGGCCCTCAAAGTTTCTATTGGATGTTGATGCACAGTGTTCACCATCCCCTAATTTATCTGCATTCATAGCCAAACACATGGAACAGCCAGGCTCACGCCATTCCATACCCGCTGCAATGAATATCTTATCTAAACCCTCTGCTTCGGCCTGAGCCTTTACCATCTGAGACCCCGGTACTATCAGCACTTGCTTGATTGAACTAGCCACCTGCCTTCCCTTCGCCACTTGTGCCGCTTCGCGCATGTCCTCGATGCGCGAGTTGGTGCAGGAGCCAATAAAAACTCGATCGACAGCGATTGAAGCAATAGGTGTTCCACTCTCTAAACCCATATAGTCTAGCGCCCGCTCAACACCCTTACGGCGTTCCTTATTTACTTGATCCTCTGGTCGTGGGACCAATGCTGTAACGGGCGCGACCATCTCTGGAGAGGTACCCCAGGTTACTTGGGGGACAATATCGTTGGCATGTAATTCAACCTCGATATCGAAAAAAGCATTATCATCACTCACTAGGGTCTGCCAGTAACTAACCGCCTGATGCCAGAGATCTCCCTTCGGGACGAATTCTCGGCCTTTACAGTATGTGATGGTTTTTTCATCGACCGCCACCATACCTACGCGAGCTCCAGCCTCAATAGCCATATTACAGACAGTCATGCGCCCTTCTACTGACATGTCCCTAAATACTGAACCTGAAAACTCTATTGCATGCCCACTACCCCCAGCCGTACCTATCTTGCCGATAATGGCCAAAACGACATCTTTTGGCGTCACACCAAGACCTACTGCACCCTCGACGCTGACTCGCATATTCTTCATCTTCTTGGAAACCAGGCACTGCGTTGCCAGCACATGCTCAACCTCAGAAGTACCTATACCATGTGCCAAACAGGCTAAAGCACCATGCGTCGCCGTGTGAGAATCGCCACAGACCACGGTCATGCCAGGCATAGTCGCTCCAAGCTCAGGTCCCATTACATGGACAATGCCCTGACCCATTTCATTCATCTTGAATTCTTTAATGCCAAAATGATCACAGTTATCATCTAACGTCTGAACCTGAATCCGTGAGATCTCATCCGGAATCCCAGAAACCCCCGCCTCACGCTCGGATCGGTCGGTGGAAATATTATGATCAGGTGTCGCTATGTTGGTATCAAGACGCCAAGGCCCTCTGCCCGCAATACGCAACCCCTCGAATGCTTGGGGTGATGTGACCTCATGCAGTACGTGCCGGTCAATATAGAGTAATGAAGATCCATCATCATTCTCATTAACCAGATGTGAATCCCAAAGCTTGTCATACAGTGTTCTCGCCGCCATTGGAAACGCTCCTAATTTAATATTGCCCCCAGTATAGCTTTGCTTTAACATGAAATAAATTCATAATTTTCATTCATGTCATTCTTAAATAGAATAGATATTTAGAGGTACCCATGGACAAACATAACCTAAACGCGTTTATTGCCGTCGCCGAGACAAAATCATTCTCTAGCGCTGCCGAAATACTACACGTTACTCAGTCCACAATAAGTAAACGCATCGCACTTTTGGAGGGTACGATGGGGCAAAAACTGTTTGATCGGATCGCGCGTCAGGTTTCCGTCACCCCAGCAGGTGCCGAGCTATTGCCCCGAGCCAAGCACATGGTGCAAGAGTACCAAAATGCCATACAGGCTATAAATGACCTTTCGGGAAGCACCTCTGGAATCCTGCGGCTAGCAATAAGCCACCACCTAGGACTACATCGCTTACCGCCAATCCTTAGGGCCTACGCACAGGAGCACCCAGATGTAGTCTTAGATATTGAATTTATGGATTCAGAGAAAGCTTATGAGCAAGTGTTGCATGGACATTCAGAGCTCGCTGTCATCACATTAGCACTAGAGCAGCATAATAATATCGCTCGCAGAAAGATATGGGATGACCGTTTAAGGTTTGTTTGCGCCCAAGACCACCCGCTAAGTAAGGTGCAATCACCGAGACTCACACACCTAGCAGATTACCCTGTGATATTGCCGGGGCTGAACACCTATACTGGACGTATAGTTCAAAACCTCTTCCACGCGGAGAATATCCGGCTAAAATCGCCAATGTCGACTAATTATTTAGAGACCATCAGCACGATGGTAGAAGTGGGTCTCGGCTGGAGCGTACTCCCAGAGACACTCGTCAAGGATCTACATGTAATGTCAATTCCTGACTGCCACATTCAACGGGAACTTGGCTATATCCACCACACAAAAAGAACGCTATCGAATTCTGCCAAGGCCTTCATAGCCCTTATAGATCCCCAGCTATAACTATATTGGTTTCAATCCGCTGTCTACAGAAGCATTCTGCGCTCTGTGCCGCAGAAAGTGATCCATTAATGTTAGAGCCAACATAGCCTCAGCGATCGGCACAGCACGGATTCCAACACAGGGGTCATGTCGACCTGTAGTCACCACCTCGACTTCCTTACCGAACTTGTCGATCGATTGCCCAGGAATACGAATACTTGACGTTGGCTTTAGGGCCAAATGAGCCAAAATAGACTGTCCCGACGATATTCCACCCAATACACCTCCAGAATTGTTCGATAAAAACCCCGAAGGTGAAAGTTCATCACGATGTTCCGACCCTTTTTGGCTTACTGACTCAAAGCCAGAGCCAATTTCTACACCCTTAACAGCGTTAATACCCATCAGACCATGAGCGATATCAGCATCAAGTCGATCAAATACCGGCTCGCCAAGACCAACGGGCATATTATCTGCAACCACGGTCACCTTAGCGCCAATAGAGTTGCCCTCTTTAGACAACGCCTGCATATAGCCCTCAAGTTCCTCAATCTTGTCCGGATCGGGGAAAAAGAATGGATTGGATTCAATTTCATCTTTCACAAAACGTTCAGGAACTATCGGACCTAACTGAGAAACATACCCATAAATAGAAATACCAGCTACTTCCTGAAGATACTTTTTGGCGATGGCTCCAGCCGCGACACGCATTGCCGTCTCACGCGCAGAACTCCGCCCGCCCCCACGGTAGTCTCTGTCACCGTATTTTTGATAATAGGTATAGTCTGCATGAGATGGTCTAAATAAGTTTTTTATCTTGCTGTAATCTTTTGATTTTTGATCTTGATTTTCTATCAACATTCCAATAGACGAACCCGTTGTTTTACCCTCAAAAACCCCAGACAATATTTTAACTTCATCATCCTCTCGCCGCTGAGTGGTATATCTCGACTGCCCGGGCTTCCGGCGATTCAGATCTGGTTGCAAATCAGCCGCAGAAATCTCTAGCCCAGGAGGGCATCCGTCGACGATACACCCAATTGCCGGTCCGTGACTCTCACCAAAGCTGGTCACAGTAAAAAGTTTTCCTATTGAATTACCTGACATATTTATTGCTAACCCTATTTTCTTAAAAACCATACTAAAAGTCGGGCAATTATACCCTCTTTACGCGAACATTTCGCGATGCTCCGTGAGCTGGGCTTGGGTGAGCATAAAAACGCCGCTATCGCCCTCAGAAAATTCAAACCACATAAAGGGCACAGCCGGGAACGCTTGTTCAAGTGCCACACCAGAATTTCCCACTTCAACTATCAGTACTCCGTCCTCATTCAGGTATTCGTGTGCCTGCTGCAGTAATCTACGAGTAAAGTCCAATCCGTCGTAACCAGACGCCAAGGCCAGCTCGGGCTCATGACGAAATTCTTTCGGCATACTGGCTAAATCGGCCTGATCAACATAAGGGGGATTAGTGACAATTAGATCAAAATGCAGCCCCTTAAGCCCTTCAAACAAGTCAGACTGAATAGCGACCACCCTCTCGGCCAATTGATGCTTTTCAATATTGATATTAGCCACGGTGATAGCATCCGCAGATATATCACTCAAGACTATGTCAGCCTCATCAAATCCGTATGCACAGCTAATGCCAATACAGCCACCGCCAGTACACAGGTCCAAAATTCGACTTGGATTACGCGGTAACCAAGGCTCAAAGTAATTGGTGATTAGAGCCGCTATAGGTGACCTAGGGATCAGAACCCGTTGATCGACCATAAAGGGTAAACCGCAAAACCACGCTTGCCCGGTGATATAAGGAGCAGGGATACGCTCATCCACTCTACGCACAAAAAGAGATCTAATCTGTTCGAGTTGCTCCGCCGTAAGTATATTCTTGAGGAGTGAGCGATCTGCGTTGGCGGGAAAACCAAGAACATAGGACAATATAGAAACGGCCTCGTCCCAAGCACTGTCTGTCCCATGACCAAAATAAAGATCATGGTCAATAAACATGGTTTCGCCCTCCTGCAATAACTGAGCGACAGTAAGACTCTCCATTTTTGACTGATTCTTCTGTTCGCAAGAGTTAAAGTTGTTAGTCATGGCGCCTCCAGTAGAATAATATTTTACCCTTGAACGGTGTCTTAGTGTTTATTTTGTTACAATATTGACGCTGTAATAACCTGCCATTAACTTGTTGAGTTGGAATTAACACATGAATAAGCATTTTGCTAAAATCATTCAAAGTACCGGTGAAGACATCAACCGTCCCGGCCTATTGGATACCCCCGCTCGAGCGGCAAAAGCCTTTGCATATCTTACCAGCGGCTATGACATGGACCTAGACGAAGTGATCAATAACGCTCTCTTTCCTTCAGATTCAGAGGAGATGGTCATGGTTCAGGATATCGAGTTGTATTCACTATGCGAGCATCATATGCTGCCGTTCATTGGCAAATGCCATGTGGCCTACATACCTAGCGGAAAAGTCATAGGCCTATCCAAAGTGGCTAGAGTAGTCGATATGTTTTCACGGCGCCTACAAATCCAGGAAACCCTCGCCCAACAAATCGCATCAACCATCCAAAATGTAACAAATGCACAAGGTGTAGGGGTTATTATTGAGGCTAAACACATGTGTATGATGATGCGCGGGGTAGAGAAACAGAACTCTTCAATGAAGACCTCCGCGATGCTGGGCACCTTCCGCACTAGCCAGGCGACGCGAACTGAGTTCTTCTCTCTATTAGGCAATCATTAAACTTTTATACAACGTCCCCCTGCGCTCTCGGAAAACGCCTTTCTAGCATAGAAAGGCCTGCGCCTTTGCGGCCACATCTTCAGCTTGCCCCTCAAGGTGTAGGTGATGAGAGCCCGGCATTTTCAAAACCTGCATCTGTGGAACCCACTGAAAGTGATCGCTTTGCTGGCGCTCGGGAGAGAAAGCACTATTATCAGCATGGATCAGTATCACTCTAGCCCCTATGGCAACGAAAAAACTTTTTAGATGCTCCACTGAATACTTAGTATAAGAGGCTGCTTTCAATCGCTGATCGCTACGCCAGTAAAAACCTCTAGGACCCTCAACCACGCCCCTACTGGCTAAAATCTCGGCTGCATCAACCTCTAGAGGGACAAAGCCATTGACGCGAGCCTGGACAGCGCGATCGAAGTCGTGGAAATAAGTCGGGGATGAGGCTCCGAAACGATTATTTTCGCGAATGGCTTTTGCTAACTGCCTTGCGGCACCACCAGCTTCCTGAGCCATAGGTATGTAACCATCGATAAGCACAACATGGCTAATTCTGTCCGGAAACGTGCCAGCAATAAGGCCTGATATAATCGCGCCCCGAGAGTGCCCGATGAGCGCAAAGTGCTCCCAGCCCATTTGGTCAGCGACGGCCATTACCTCACCGACATCCATCCAAACATCATAAGTAGCGTCGACTGAACGATGGCCACTTAGGCCGTGTCCCGCTAAGTCTAGAGCCACCACGTGGAGATTGTCCATAAAAGGCAACATGCGGTCAAAGGTTGCTGCGTTGTCTAACCAACCATGAAGAGCAATGACGGGTAATGAGCCAGATCTTCCCCACTCTTTTGCTTTTAGTGTCAGGCCATTAGTTTCAAACGTTCTTTCTCTGACAAATTCAATCGACATAATACATCCAGTTAATTATGGCTAGCTTCTCCGCCATCATCACAGCAAAGCCGCTGAGAGGTTAAATTGGTGGCCATTTGGTCTTGGTCAACTGCTCTGAAACTGAGCAGATTTGGGCATCTAGTCAATTAGAAACATCCGCTATTAATTTACGTTCTTGAGTCATTCCCAATACGCAAGACCATTTCCACGCGGCATTAAATCATCTAACCAAGTAGTTTCAAGATAATAGTACTCGTTACTGGTCAGTCTTCACCAAATTACACTGATTACCCTAAGAATTCACATGGGCTAGTATAATTATGCACGCATAGAGGACGACGGTAACGCTAACCTTAATCACCCTTTTTAGGTTTCGCCTCATCTTCACTATCGGCATCGTCGCTCGCCACAAAAGAAGGAATGCTGCTATCACTTAATTCATCAGAATCTTCCTGTGTATGCACTACATCCTCCGTTTCGACGGATGCTGAGGAATACCCCGAAGTCGGTTCAGCGACGGGCCATTCATCAAAGGGAAAAGGCTTGGACTCGGCATTAAAGGTTAAAAACATAATAGTTTGGTAAACCCATTTACCCAACCCTTGACCCAAATTCCTCAAATTATCGTTATCTTTCCCCGTCACCAGTACAAACAAAAACTGAGCAAGTACAATCAGAGAAATAACCGAACGTCCAGCCATAAGTAGGACGCTAAATAGGACCATATAGGCCAATCTAACCCAGGTATTAGTGTTCTTCACATGCATTTCGTTATCCGCCATTTTATTTCACCATGAATTCAACATCCTGCTTTTGATTCGCAAGCATCATTTCGCGCAACGATTCTTTAATTGGCCGTTGTTTGAATAAAGTAGCATATAAAGCTGACGCTAGGGGCATATATAAGCCCAATTCTTCGGCTTTCTGTATCACTAGTCGCGTTGTGTTAACACCCTCCGCAATCTGCCCAACATCGCTCACTGCCTCATCAAGGGTTCTTCCGCTACCTAGCGCAAATCCAATACGAAAGTTTCTACTCAACGGTGAGGTGCAAGTGACATAAAGGTCCCCTATCCCACTCAAGCCCAGAAACGTAAGTGGGTTGGCACCAAAGTTTACTGCAAATCGGCTCATTTCAGCTAGGCTTCTGGTCAGCACGACACTTTTAGTGTTCTGGCCGACACCCATAGCATCGGCAATTCCCGCAACAATAGCGTAGATATTCTTGAGAGCCCCGGCGAGCTCAACACCGAAACGATCATGGTTGGGGTAAACCCGAAAATAATCAGACACCAAAAGATTCTGGATATGCTCACAAAAAAAGTCATCCTCACTCGCAACAACCGTCGCAGTTATTTCAAACTGAGCAATCTCCTTCGCAAGGTTGGGCCCGCTAATCACACCAACAGTGCAATCTGGCAACTCTTCTTCAAGTACCTGACTTGGCAACAAAAATGTCTCAGCTTCGATACCTTTAGCAGTGCTTACCACAAAGGTGTCCGAAGAAATCCACGGATTGACTTGCTTGGCCACATCACGAAAAGATCCGCTAGGAATTGCAAAAAATACTGTGTCGCAGCCTTCTACCGAAGATCTTAAGTCATTACTTATTGATAAGCTGGAATGTAGCTGGTACCCAGGCAGGTAGGCTGAGTTCTCGCCTGTCTCAGTGATTTGAGTAAATGCATCCTCACTACGCAGCCACAGTGTAGTCTGATAGCCATTGACGGCAATCATATTAGCAATCGCCGTACCAAAACTACCACCACCTAGAACTGCGACCCTTTTGTTCTTATTATTAACCACTAAAGCCTCAAAAAAAATAGTATTTAAAAACTTATTATAGGTACTAGAGCACGGGATGTCAGCCGCAAATAAACAAGCGCCTCAAAGAGGCGCCTTACCCCAAAGAGCCCAGAACTAACCGAACATAAGCCTATTTAGCTCCTGAACAAACTGAGCTGGATTCTCAAGAGGTCGCCCAGCTGACAGCGCAGCCTGATCAAAGAGAACCCCAGCCAGTATGGCTGCAGATCCAGTATCGCTCTCAGCACTCAGTTTGTTAACTAAGGGATGCTCCATATTGATTTCGAGAATAGGCTTCGATGCAGGCACAGCTTGTCCTGCAGCTTGCATTATCTTGCGCATTTGCTCGCCCATGTCATTGTCGCCAACCACCAGGCAGGCGGGAGAGTTAGTTAGTCGCGTCGTAGTGCGCACTTCCTCAACTCTTTCTTGGAGGAGACCCTTAATGCGGGTCAGTAGCTCAGCATGTTCATCAGACTTAGCACCTGTTTCAGCCTGCTTGTCGGAATTTTTCTCAGGTACATCCCCCGTTATTTTACTGAGATCAAGTTCACCACGAGCAACGTCTTGGAAAGACTTCCCATCGAACTCTGTAAGGTAGCCCATCATCCATTCATCGATTCGATCAGACATCAATAACACTTCGATACCGTGTTTACGAAAAACCTCTAAGTAGGGGCTATTATTGATAATGGAATGACTGTCTCCAGTAACGTAATAGATCTTGTCCTGCCCTTCTTTCATTCTTTCTATATAGTCAGGCAGACTTACGGTAGGGGTAGCACCGTCGACGGTAGAGCTAGCAAAGCGAAATAACTTAGCGATTTTTTCTCGATTGCCATGATCCTCACTTGGGCCCTCTTTTAAAACAGCGCCAAATTGCGACCAAAATGTAGCATACTTCTCTGGGTCACTCGTCGCCATCTTACCGAGCATATCTAGAACTCGCTTGGTTAATGCAGCCCTAATACTGTCAACTAAGGGCGTTTTTTGAAGGATTTCACGCGATACATTAAGTGGCAAGTCTGCGCTATCTAGAACGCCTTTAACAAAACGCAGATACATTGGCATAAACTGTTCGGCGTCATCCATAATGAATGTCCGCTTAATGTACAGCTTAATACCACGAGATGCCTCACGTTGGTAGAGGTCCATTGGCGCCATGCCCGGGATATACAGCAAACTTGTATACTCTTGCTTTCCCTCAACACGATTGTGGCTCCAGGTTAGAGGCTCTGCAAAATCACTAGACACGTGACGGTAGAACTCCTTGTATTCTTCTTCTGTAACCTCAGATCTAGAGCGAGTCCAAAGTGCCTTGGCATCATTTACGGCTTGCCACTCAGGAGCACTCTCAATAATCGTTTCCTTATCGCCTGACTCGTCAGGCTCCGAGCCCGGCATAGCAGGCATTTCTTGCTTTAGCATCTCCACAGGTATGGCAATATGATCAGAATACTTTTTAACAATACTGCGAAGCCGCCAATCGTTAGCAAACTCAGACTCATCCGATTTCAAGTACAGGGTTATCTGTGTGCCACGCTCAGCCCTCTCGATAGACTCTATTTGGTAATCAGCTTCACCCTCGCAACTCCAACGAATTGCCTCTGACGATGGCGCACCGGCACGACGGGTCTCTACAACAACGCGATCAGCGACGATAAATGAAGAATAAAAACCAACACCAAATTGACCTATCAGCTGAGAATCCTGCTGCTGATCTCCAGTTAGATTTTTCAAGAAATCAGCAGTTCCAGAACGCGCAATGGTACCCAGATTAGCGATCACCTCATCCCGAGACATACCAATTCCATTATCTGAAATGGTAATAGTTTTCGCTTCCTCGTCAACTCCAATACGGATATGGACTTCGCCCTCATCTTCATACAGAGCTGTATTCTCTAAAGCTTCAAAACGAAGCTTGTCAGTCGCATCGGATGCATTTGATATTAATTCTCTTAAAAAAATCTCCTTATTTGAATACAGAGAATGGATCATAAGATGAAGTAGTTGCTTGGCTTCAGTTTGAAAACCTAAGGTCTCTGAGCCTGTCTTTGCTTTAGCTGTCATTCTTTTGTGCTCTCCTAATGGGTACGCAATGAAATTGAATATTAATATGTTTGACTTCTGCCTCTCGAGATGGGGGCAAAGTAGCGAATTTCAACCTTTACGGGCGATATTATGGAAGTAAAAAGTGGCAGCGAGCGGTCGCTATGGGCCTAGCCAGGTCATCCTGCCAAGCCGTCGCTGACACATTGACAAGTTTCTTACCCTGCCGGAGCACGGTGCAGTTCGCATAAATTGTTTTATAGCGCCCTGGGCGCAGATAATCCAGAGAGAAGTCGACAACTTTAGGGACAACGCTGACGTCTAAGACATAGAGCACCTCTATTGCGGCTGAAAGCTCCAAAAAGCCCCCAATCACTCCGCCATGGATCGCCGGTAGGGATGGATTGCCAATGTTGCTCGCCCTTCTCTCAAGCCAGTAAAGAACGCTTTCAGACTCAACCCTAGCTTGTGCGCCAATGAAGCTACTATAAGGGATCAGATCTAGAATTTTTTGTGGGTCATTCGCCCGTCGTGCAGTAATAACCGTTTCTGTTATCTGGTCCTGTCTCAACCTACCATCAATATTTTCAGGGGCGCTAATCTCTTGGGTCATTTGGGCTCCTCCAATACTTCTTTGGAAGGCTTGCTGATTGAGCCAAAGAGACGATTAACTCGGCGGCGCAGAATATCACTAAACCGCATGTCCTCAGCATCCACTTTCATAAAGGTGGCGACGCAGTGAGCAATTGGATTGTCTTCATCGTCTTGCCATGCAGAGCCTCGGCAGAAGATCACGTTAGCGGTATTGCGATACACCTTGGCGGAGACGAAAATGGGCTTCTTGGGCTCTGCTGGATGCATGTAGTCAAGACGCAGGTCCATTGTGGGTGTTATAGCCCTGCGATCTAATACCGTGATAGCGGCACAGCCACAACAGGTATCGAGTAGGCTTACGATTACCCCACCATGAACCACGCCAGTGATTGGATTGCCGATAACCTCTTCTTTATAAGGAAAGGTCATTTCGACTTCTCCTCGGCCAACGCGCGTAAGTTTAAAACCTAACGCAGCACCATGACCTGAGCGCTCCATCGCGAATTTTAGCGCCGGCTTGAACATAGCCAATTTCAGATTAAATCCCATACGCTCACCTTAAAGGACAACGCCTAAAAAAACACCCTGCTAATCCAGATCAGGCAAGACTATCCTCAGCAACAAAGTATTTTGGATCTTCGATGACATTTACTTCAACAAGATTACCCGCCTTGTTAAGTAACTTTCTGCACTCATCACTAAGATGCACCAAGTGCAGAGCCTTACCTGCATTAAGATATCGCTCAGCCAAGGTGTCGATGGCCTCAAGACCCGAGTGATCTGCCACTCTGGATCGCGCGAAATCAATAATAACGTCATCATTATCTTGTTTTGGATCAAAACGCTCCAAAAACGATGTGACCGAGCCGAAAAATAACGGACCCGTAACGGCGTAAACTGTCGAACCCTTGTGGTCTTCTCGAGCATCAATACGAATATGTTTGGCATGCTCCCAAGCAAACACCAAGGCCGACACAATAACACCTACCACAACCGCGACTGCCAAATCGGTCGCTACCGTAACACCTGACACTAGAACCAAAATCAATGCATCACTGCGGGGGACCTTACCGACAATCCGGAAACTACTCCACTCAAACGTACCAATAACCACGATAAACATAACCCCAATAAGGGCTGCTAAAGGGATTTGTTCAATGAGCGGTGAGGCAAATAAGATAAAAATGAGTAGGAATATAGCCGCCGTAATACCTGAAGCTCGCCCACGACCACCGGAGTTAACATTGATCATGCTCTGTCCGATCATAGCGCAACCACCCATACCTCCAAACAAACCGGTTACTGTATTAGCAACTCCCTGCCCGATACATTCTCGGTTACCACGCCCGCGGGTCTCAGTTATCTCGTCGATGAGTCGCAATGTGAGTAATGACTCTATTAATCCAATCGCTGCCAAAATAGTCGCGTAAGGTAATATTATAAACAAGGTATCAAGATTGTAGGGGACTGCAGGAATGCTAAACACAGGAAAACCACCAGCAATCGATGCTATATCACCGACGACTCGAGTATTAAGGTCTAGCCCTAATACCAGTACAGTAACCACGACAATAGCGACCAGAGATGACGGAACAGACTTGGTTAAGCGAGGCAAGAAATAGATAATTGCCATCGTTAACATAACTAATGCCACTAACATGTAAAGCTGCTCACCCTTTAACCAGGCTACATCGACGATAGACCCTTGCATAAAGGTTCCATCTAGCCAGCCAGCTTCGCCGGAATTACCAAACTGACCCAATTGAGCCAAAAAGATGACGATAGCAAGCCCGTTCACAAAACCTAGCATGACAGGGTAAGGCACCATTCGAATAAACTTACCTAGTTTGAACACCCCTGCAGCAATCTGTAACAGACCCATTAACACTACGGTTATAAATAAGTATTCGACACCATGGTCAGCAACCAGCGAAACCATCACCACCGCTAAGGCGCCAGTAGCACCACTAATCATACCCGGCCGTCCGCCAATACAGGCGGTAATCAAACCCACCATGAATGCCGCATATAGCCCCACCAAGGGATCTACACCGGCCACGAAAGCGAAAGCAACAGCCTCTGGCACAAGTGCCAGAGCAACGGTTAAACCGGAAAGGATGTCGTTTCTAAGGGTAGCTACTTTACTAAACTGAAATTCAAACATTAATGCGTTTTCTCTTGATGATGATTATGCCGATTAAACAACAAAATTAATGGCACTTAATTAGCGTGCCCGCGACCAGACCCCCGGTTAGAATTACCACCTGATGGTCGGTTACGACCCGGTGAGTTGCTGCCAGGTTTTCTGGCGCCTGCGTAGGGGGATGTCCCTTTCGATGCAGGCCTAGACGGACGATCACCACCAGCACCCTCTGACCGTCTGTTATCCGAATTAGTGCGATCCTTGTTACCTCCGGCGCTTTGAGATTGGTTTTGACCACCCCGCTTCAGCTTGTTACCAGGCGTAGGACCTTGGCCATAGGCAGAACGGCGCTTAGCGTTAGATGAATTGTTGTTATGTCGTGAATTGTCACTAGCATTGGTTTGACTAGCTAGCGGTTTACGGGGCTTGTTAGCTCGAACCGGCCGATTTAACGTCGTTTCTTTGACCGTCTGCTCTGGCTCAAAGCCTTCAATTTCCTTGCGCGGTATTAGCTTCTGGGTCAACCTCTCGATATCAGACAGCAAATCGACTTCGTCTGCGCTCACCAACGATATGGCTTCGCCTGTTGCGCCAGCACGTCCAGTACGACCAATACGGTGCACGTAGTCTTCAGAAACATTAGGTAGGTCAAAATTCACAACGTAGGGCAATTGTTCAATATCGAGACCACGAGCCGCGATGTCTGTAGCCACAAGAATACGAATTTCTCCCGCCTTGAATCCAGCCAAAGCCTTAGTCCGTGCTCCCTGACTTTTGTTGCCATGGATAGCCGTGGCCACAATACCCTGTGCCTCAAGATGCTTTGTTAGCTTGTTAGCGCCATGTTTGGTCTTTGTAAAAACCAGAGCCTGACTCCAGCTACCCTCTTTAATAAGTTTAGTTAAAAGGGGAGCTTTTTGCTTTTTGTCAACAGGGCAAGCCCACTGGCTGACCGTTGGTGCAGCCGCATTACGAGGAGTGACTGATATTTCGATCGGATTTTTAACCAAACCTTTAGCTAACTTTCTAATGGCATCAGAAAACGTGGCCGAGAACATAAGGTTTTGTCGGCGTCTGGGTAAAAGTGCAATGATTTTGGTTATATCGTGAATAAAACCCATGTCCAACATTCGATCTGCTTCGTCTAACACGAGAATTTCCAAATTAGAAAATCTCACTGCATTTTGACTATAGAGATCCATCAAACGGCCGGGGGTTGCCACTAAGATATCGACGCCACGCCGGAGCTTCATCATCTGAGGGTTTATTTTTACCCCACCAAATACGACCGCCGATGACAAAGACATATGCTTACCATACGTAGCTACACTTTCTCCCACCTGAGCAGCTAGCTCACGGGTTGGAGTCAGAATAAGCGTCCGAACCTCGTTGGCTGGGGCTCGACGCCCTTTAGAGAGTATCTGCAGGATTGGCAGAGTAAAACCTGCCGTTTTGCCCGTTCCTGTTTGAGCAGCGGCCATAACATCATGACCGGCTAAGACGGCGGGTATGGCCTTCTCTTGAATAGGTGAAGGAGTATCGTAACCTTGGGTAGCAATAGCTTTTAAAAGGGGCGCGGAAAGGCCCAGAGAATTGAACGTCATAAATTTGTCTTTTGTTAGCCGCAAACCTAGGACCGGGGCTGCGACATTGAATAGGAATTCTTAGATGGTCCGAGAATGGCGCGGAGAATACAGATATTAGTGTGTAAAAGCTATTTATAACCAGATTTAACAGCAATTAGCGCCCAAAACACTGAATTAAGCGTCTGCAAGTACCTTGTAGGCTTCGATGACTCGATCCGGCGCCTGCACCAATTCTACGAGGACACCCTCCGCGGACAAAGGAAACTCATCATTCCCTTTAGGGTGAATAAAACAAACGTCATGTCCAGCCGCACCAGGGCGGATACCACCAGGGGTAAAACGAAGCCCCCTAGAAGACAACCAGCTCACAGCGCCTTCAAGGTCATCGACCCAGAGTCCTATGTGATTAAGCGCTGGTATATCGACTCTAGGCTTTTTATCGACATCAAGCGGCTGCATTAAGTCCACCTCCACCGCAAAGTCGCCAGAGCCCATCAAACAGATATCTTCATCAACATTTTCACTTTCACTGACAAAAGCGCTTTTATACTCAAGACCAAGCAGACCCACCCAAAATTCATTTAGCTTAGCCTTACTATCAGACCCAATGGCGACTTGCTGTATGCCTAGAACAGAAAATGGACGAATTTCCTCCAAAACGGACTCCTAAAAAATAATATCGTCAGGCCGGTAAATTAGCAGGACTGATAGGTTTGTTCAAATTTATCGATGAATGTACTTAACTGGTTAGCCGCAAGGTCATTGATACCCGCCGCAGCCTCCCTGCCGCCACCCGTAGGGAATTGACCGCAGAGTTTACTCGCGCCATATTTATTGCTT
>DUBX01000028.1:0-55125 GCA_012960115.1 Porticoccaceae bacterium | reverse complement strand
CAGTCTTCTGGGCCGCTGGACACTTAGTGTCGCCCTAACGCTTACTAAATAGCCCCCATTTGACTTCTCGGTCAGCACTGCATGAGCACGATCAGGGTACCTATTGGTCAAGTCATTGCTAAATACACCGCTCACACGCCTAGCCCATGGAGTATCGGGAAGCATATAGACAGCATTACTCTTATTAACTCTTAACGGAGCCAGGGCTTGAACTGAGGTAAAATCTTGATGGTAACCAGATTCAAGTTTCTCAAAATGCTGATTACTATCAACAATAAAATCGACAGGGTTCTCATACTCATAAACTAGCTTATAAAGCTCTACTGGCGGAAAGTGCAGGTCGCTCAAGTCCGAACCATAACCGTTATAGTTCATATAGATGCCAAGTTTATTGAGCATTTCGACTTGATCAGGTTTAATATTACTACCTTTCAGCATTCCTTGAGCGGTATGTTTAAGATTATCACCAAAGGTGCCAACCGCCCCCCAAGCTAAACGCGCACCACGCAGATATTGATTAACTAAAAGACTTGTTGAGACATTGGGAGATTCATTGATCAGAGATATCAGTGATGATGAAGCTGGGACCTCTCCAGCATCATGGTGGTCAACATAAAGCACTGTTGCTCCACTTTTAAGAACGCGGTCTAAATCACTACGGTTTTTGGCCATTGAGACATCAAGGACAGTAACTCGATCTCCGTCTTCCGCCTGCACCTGGCTCAATAAAACAATATCGCGTTTGACACCAGTAACTAGCACCGAAGACCTCGGTTCTAGTTGCCTAAGTTGTACTAAGGCGCATATCCCATCAGCATCACCATTAAAAACGTCGAAATCGGCCATCAGGCTACAGTACCTTCAATTTGATCATAACTCATTAGACTTTGTGAGGCCTCTAGGCGATTGATCTCACTAGGGGCCAAGCATACAGCATATCAAATGTGGCCAAAAGAGCCATTTGACGGCAAGCGTAGTGAGCTAATGGAAATAATTGAGGCGCGACTTACTACTAGGTGTCGGCTATCTATCAGAAATAGGGCTAAAAGCAAACTTTCGCCCACCCCACTTAACATCCTTAAGAGGGATCTTACAATAACTTCAATTTGTGCCCCGAAGGAGAGAAACAATGACAAAACAATCGAATTTTCAATCAAGGCTTGCCACCCATAGGTGAACCAAGCCCCTACCCTAAAAAAATGACTATTGGCTGTCACGACCCGCAAGCGTACCCTCAAGCTCGATACGATTTTCATCAAGCGCTAAATAAGGGTTCTGTTCTTGAATCGCCCCTGGGTGGACAACCGAAATCGTAATTTGACTATCGTTTTCACCACCAAATAAGCGTCCAATACCGTCGCTCCGCCTTAAGATTTCGATGGTAGCGTGACGACCCTCTTTGGTATAAACCAAAATAATCTCTTCAGCGACCGTAGAGGATACTAATTCCCAGCCGGAGCCTTGTGTAGCGTTACCGTAAAACACCAAATTACTCGCAGGGCTGCGATTTGACATCAAGACAATTCTGCCGGCGATGCCAGTTCCCGTGCCCAAAATAACCGTAGGTTCTTTTTGGATATCTGCGTCTGGTGGTAATGGCATGTCTGACAGAAGATAATCAATTATCTTGCGCGACTCTAACTGATAAGCATCATTAAAGAGACTGCAGCCTGAAGCTAACATGACTAATGCTATTAAGCTGTATCGATTTATAATATTTAACACAAAAACACTCCCAATCGGTTACTTCGAACTAAAACTCTCTCTTGAAACAACCGCGGTGACTCTGGCAATCAAGGTAGAGCAATTTCTGTCTACTATAGGGACTTTATCTATGGTATAATGAATAGTATTTTCATAGAATAACCTCAGATATCCAACCTAAACCCAATTCTAAAAACTGATCACATCGATCTCCAATACCCAGCACCCCAGCTAGCGCCATACCCCGAAAAGAGGCGCCCCCAAATCTGGCATTATGGTCGCTTACTCTTCTGGCAGCCTAATATCCTCCACCCGCAACCACTCAACCGTCTTACTCATAAAACCAATCTTCACCTTCATCGTCATGAGTTTACCGCTCGGCAATTCAAGAGTGGCCCCGTGTCGTGACTTGGTCTGCGGCGCATACATCAAACCCTGTCCCTTACCCGTCGATGCATTCCAGGTCAACTCAGTTAATACAGCCTCTCCTACAGAGGCGGGCTTCTTATCGTTTCTGGCAACCCGCCCAGTTCCTTCAGCCCGATCAAACTTGATTTCTAGCCAAATACCCTTCCCAGATTGCTTCCAAACCCCGGCCAACAAATCGACTTCTGAGGCCATAACGGGTGTCATCACCCAATATAATATTGTGCTTAAGATACCTCCACAAAACACATTCAACGCGGAAAGATTCATGATACCCTCTTGATCGTAACGATTGGACAGAAAATAACGAGCCTGAGACGCTTTAGTTGCGATCTATAGACTCGTTCACAGTCAACACAAACTAGAAGCGTTGCCCTTTATCGGCCAACGACACTAGCAATGGACTAGGCTCCCAGAAATCATCCCCAGTTAATGCCTGATAGTGACGCAACTTCGCCAGCACCTTATCTAGCCCCACGCTATTGGCATAATGCATCGGACCACCACGATAAACAGGCCAGCCATAACCATAGACATAAACAACATCAATGTCACTGGCCCGCATGGCAATGCCTTCCTCAAGAATTTTAGCACCCTCATTGATCATCGGTAGGACACAACGATCGAGTATCTCCTCATCAGAGATATCACGCTGATCAATACCAGATGTCGCTGCATGGTCTTTGATCAAATCAGCAACCAAAGCAGAAGGATCGGGTCTTCGCCTTTCATCGTAATCATAAAACCCAGCGCTTGTTTTCTGTCCATAACGCCCAGCTTCGCACAACCGATCCCTTACCGTCGCACTCGCCGAAGCTGCTTTATCCCAACCTAGGTCAAGACCCGCAAGATCAGCCATTTGAAAGGCTCCCATAGGAAACCCAAAGTCGAACAGCACTTTATCTACCTGCTCTACCGACGCGCCCTCTAGAGCCACCAAATTAGCCTGATGTTGGCGCATAAATAATATACGGTTGCCAACAAAACCAGGGCAGACACCCACTAGAGCAGCGACTTTCTTAATTCGCTTAGCAAACGCCATACAACTTTTTATCACGGGATCTGCGGTCTTTTCACCGCGAACTATTTCTAAAAGCTTCATTACATTGGCCGGCGAGAAAAAATGCAGTCCAATGACAGACTCGGGCCGACCCGTCACGCTAGCTATTTCATTAAGATCAAGCGCAGAGGTATTTGAAGCAAGTATTGCATCTGACTTAGCGATACCGTCTAAACGGGTAAATATATCTTTCTTCACCGCCATATTCTCGAAAACTGCCTCTATAATAAGATCACAGTCCGCTAAAGCACCCAAGTCGAGCGCGCCAGTGATCAAACCGCAGCGCGTCTCCACATCCTCTGCGCTAAGTCGACCCTTACTGGCTGTATTCTCATAATTCTTTCGGATCGTCCCCAATCCTCTATCAAGAGCCGCCTGACTTGTTTCAACAATGGTTACAGGAATGCCTACATTTGCCATATTCATGGCTATGCCGCCACCCATTAGACCACCACCAATAACACCGACTGTATTGATCGGTATCTCAGCGGTATTCTTATCGATCCCATCGACTTTTGAGGCCTGTCGCTCAGCAAAAAAGAAATACTGTTGAGCCTTAGATTGGGGGCCTGCCATTAACTCTCTGAATAACTTACCTTCTGTCTTAATCCCTTCATCAAAGGGCTGAGAAACAGCCGCTTCGACACAGCGTATATTGTACTCAGGTGCTAAAAATCCGCGCGTTTTACGCGCTATCATTTTTCGTACTGTTGCAAATATTTCTGGATTGGCAGCGGCACTTTGCAATTTCTTTTGGTTGTCGCGCACTCTTGGATGCGGAGTATCTAAAGCGGCCTTACTAAGGGCAAACGCAACGGCATCTGAACGTAAATCTTCACCGACAATCATATTGATCAAACCGGTCTCTAGAGCCTCGGCAGCGCCAATAGGTGCCCCGGAGGTCACCATTGATAAGGCTTTTTCTACCCCGACAATACGCGGTAATCTTTGAGTGCCACCAGCTCCTGGCAGTAGGCCAAGATGGACTTCAGGCAATCCAAATTTCGCACCAGATACCGCCACTCTATAGTTACAGCAAAGCGTTGTCTCAAGGCCCCCGCCCAGCGCAGTACCGTGAACCGCTGCGACTATTGGCTTAGTTGATTCATCTAAAAGAGAGAGAACGGCTGGAAGATGAGGCTCTTTAGGAGCACTGCCGAATTCACTAATATCCGCTCCAGCAATAAATGTTCGTCCTTCACAGAAAATAACCACGCCAATAACCGAGTCATCATCTAAAGCTTTTTTAACGCCATTATAAATCCCTTCTCGGACAGCATGACTCAAGGCATTAACCGGCGGGTTGTTTACGGTAATTACTGCAATTCCTTGATCAACGTCAAAATCTACTCTATCGGTCATTGCTACCATTTAACTTTCTCCTTGATGGTTATTATTTTATGAATGAATACTAATGCAATGTCCACCCAGACTCCATAGCCTGATAACGAACATCTATTGAGCTAATAAATGCTGAATTTCGCGTTCAAACAGCCACAGCCTGTCCTGTCCCCAGAGCGCAAGAACAACATTTTTATCTGCATCTAATAGCCTAAAACTCGGTGCACCCCACAAACCGCTGTCGTACATTGCCAAACGATTATCTTCCAGTGCCTCCTGCCATCCATCCTGACCAACAATTTGCTTAGCTGATGCCCAATCTAGCCCGGCATTTTCAACCACCTGCCTTAAACCACGGTCATTATTTGTATTGATACCTTGTGCAAAAGCCGCACTAAAAAAATTCGACAGCAAGGCATTACCCTTGCCCTGACTGCAGGCCCAGGGATAAAGTGAGTAACAGCGGCGTGTTGGCTCGCCAATGGGGTCATAAAAATCGCCGTAGGGAACATTAGATGCGCGCGCCTCTCTGGCGGCATCACTAAAAATATAGACACCCTTTTCTCTGGTTGCGGAAACACCCCGCATCACCATTGGCAGAATGGGCCGCACATTTAGGGTAACCCCTGTGGTTTCTGCCAGTGCCAAGACTCGGTCAAAAACAATGGCCGTGTAAGGACTCCTGACTGACCCAAATAGCTCTAAGGTCAGACTCCCATTATCCCGCAGCTTCCCTACACTTACTTCCTGCTTGGGCATGATTTGCGGCGTATCTGGTTTCCTATCCGCACCCAGAGCGTGAAGACGCTGTTCTAGATGATAAAGGCGGTCAACACCCCAATACCATTCACCGCCATAGTAAAACATGGCGCCAGAATAATGCTTGAGCGAACCTCGTCGTGCATTACCTAATTCGTGCTTAGCCTTAACTTCACTGTCTGTTGTCGACCCAAACTGCTCTCCTAGCGCTTGTAGCACAGTTTCACTGCCTGACCAAAGCGCGTTGCCAACGGTGGCCACGTGAGTGACAAAATCTTGACTACTGAAGCCAGCGAGGATCGATTTGGTCATCTCGAGAAGTTTAGCGCTTGGAGCGTCACGATTTTCGGGAAAGATTAACCCATAGTGAGGTGCGATTTTTGACGCATCATATCGAGAAAGATCAACCAAAAGGCCGGGCTCAGGCGCATTTTCACCAATGGGCCCGCTCACTAAATGACATTGTAAGTCGATGTTATACCTTTCGGCTAAGGCTCCAAGTGCTTGCGCGGCAAGATGGCTGTAACCATCATCGACCTGATGGAAGTATTCTACAACGTGAGGCTGATTATTGGCTTGCCTGTGTTTCTCTGCTTTTATACGCTTTTTCTCTAAACGTTTAGTAGACACAACTCGGCTCATAACCATTGAGGTTAACCAGCGCAAAAGTGCACTCGGATCCATGGTCGCCGCACCGCCCTGCTCTTTAAACTGTTCACTCATATAATCACCGCAACTTAAGGTCCAATATAGCCTAATTCAGCAAAACCTCACAACCTGTTCCTCCCAACAGGACATCAACTCTCGTTTTATCTCCTGCACTCAAGAGCTGGTACTCGCTATTAATCCACTTTAAACATTTACCTTGGTAGGCAAATGTTTGCTGACTCCACAAACTGCCATCGATGGCGGCTTGCCATGTCTTATCTCCCTTATCAAGGGCTGTGGCGTTGGCCAATAGAGCCGGCGCATAGACCCTGCCTACCTCATTCAACAGCGCAGTTAAACTTTGCGGTGCCTGCTCCAAAGTATTCCAAGCATCAGCAGTCGGATCAAGCCCACACTGATCTTCCATCAAGCCAGTCCATGCCACCACGCGAGGAGCGATGTCATGTGCGATAGCTCGAGAAGTCGGATCGAAACCTACTAACTGCGTGAGCTGCCCATACAGTGCGAAATCGCAGGCACCAGGACGATGCCCCAACATAAAAGGTTGCTGCTCAAGATGGGATTCCATCGCCGATAAAAACCGTCTATAACTCGCATCAATAAGAGGTGCTGTAACCTCGCTTGAACCCACAACATGGAGACGACTCACCTGCCTCTCCGTTACCAAGGGTTTAAATTGCTTAAACATCTCGGCGGGCATATCAATCTTTTGAAAGAGTGGTAGCAATGTACCGGCATTGTCAGCATCCTCTGCTGAGGCCCATCGATAATGGAACATATATTTAGTACACCACTCATCGGCAAAATCTTCTAGTAAGTAATCGATGAAAGCCAACGCGGGATCTGCAGGAATCACTCTCCGGTCAGTGAACTCAGTATCAAGGCGGCGAATAATGGGCGTAGAATCGCAAACAGCTTTTATCTCTCCAGCCTCATCTAGCATTAAGCAGGTCGGTAATAAGGCCACTTTTGGCAATGCTATTTTCATTCGCTTTAGAACAGCCACTGGGTCATCCCAAATAATTCGATACTTCAAGTGCCGATATCGGAGTAATGCAACCATTTTACGGGTGTATGGCGAGGGAACTGCGCCAATAAGAGTAAGAGTTTTGTCTTGGGACATAAAAAGGTTTCTCCGCCTGATTTAAGTGACGCTAGCATGACTTTTGAATATATTGACATACATACTGCCATCATGTCATCCTTATCTCAATATATCAACTCTGCAAGAGAAAAGTATGACTATTAAAAAAACCTACATTTTCCTATCACTGCTCGTCTTAATCGCTGCTTTGGGTTACGTTAATCGTTCTGCAATACTCATAAAAGTTCTTCCCAATGCTGTAACAAAGGTGATGGCGAGCGATAAAATTGCCGATCTCGGTGATGGCATGCACGTTGTCCTGTGTGGCGCAGGCGGCCCAATGCCAAGCAGTAATCGTTCTGGACCCTGTGTTGCGGTCATAGCCAACGAAAAAATATTTGTGGTCGATGCCGGCAGCGGCGGCTCACGTAATTTAGGTAGAATGGGTTTCAGCACAGGAAGCATAGAAGCTGTGTTCCTCACGCATTTCCATTCGGACCATATCGATGGACTGGGTGAGCTATCCATGACCAGATGGGTAACAGGTACGCACACAGACGCCTTACCTGTATTCGGCCCAACCGGTGTAGAGTCAGTTATTGAGGGCTTTAACCACGCCTACGGGCAGGATGCGGTCTACCGTCATGCTCACCATGGTAATTCCGTGGCTGCACTCAGCGGTAATGGCATGTCTCATAAAAGTTTTGCAGTCCCCGAAGACGGCGAAAAAGTGACCGTGTACGACCAAGGTGGCGTTACCGTGGAGGTGTTTTCTGTCGACCATAAACCCATATCTCCGGCTGTTGGCTACCTTTTTACTTATAAAGGACGAACTGCCCTAATCTCAGGGGATACGACAAAGAATGCAAATGTTGAGCTATTTTCAAAAAATATTGATTTATTGATACACGAGGCTCTTTCACCTGAACTTTTGACAATAATGAGTGAATCGGCAGACGCTGCAGGAAATTCGTCCGGAAGTAAGATTTTCCATGATGTCCTTGATTATCATACAAGCCCTGTCGAGGCTGCTGAAATTGCCCGTGACGCCCAAGCTCAGCACCTGCTTTATTATCATATTGTTCCACCACTGGATATTCCTGGTCTTGGAACCTTATGGCTACAAGGCGTCGAAGAGATCTTTGCCAATTACACACTTGGGGAAGATGGTACCCTCATATCACTCCCGGCTAACTCAACAGAGATAATTAATGTTAAATCTGGAATATAACCATAAATCATTGTTTTATATATTATAATATGCCTCTCATATATACTATTTTAGGTTTTCTGGTGATTGTTTAAACACCGTAAATATGACAAAATACATTGAAGAACTTCCTAAAGTGATATTGACAAACTATTTTAAAGGCTTATTACATGGCGCAATCCAAAGAGACTAATCCAGTTGCTCACGAAAAGCCGGACGGAAGACTGCTGCGCAGCGAGCGTAGTCGTCACTTAATTATTGAGGCCATCATTAAGCTGATCGACGAAGGTTTTCTAATACCAACTGCGCAACAGGTCGCGGAGCGCGCGGGAGTTGGTATTCGCTCTGTGTTCAGACACTTTGACGACATGGATAGCATCTTCGAAACCGCCAATAACATCATCTTTGAAAGCGTGAAACCTCTCTTTGTGGGCGGTGATCGTTCCGGCACACTTGAGGTCAGAATCTTACATGCCACAGAGCAGCTCACTACCGGCTATGCATCAACCAGGAATTTCTTTCTGTCGGGGAAAGTCCGCATGTGGAACACCCCAATAATACAAAAAAATTATCACCTTAATCAGCGTCGTCTGCAAAAAGAGCTAGAAGATTGGATTCCTGAAATTCTCGAATTAACAGAGCAAGGTACGCAGAGCGCCTACGCCTTAGCCTCATTCGATTATTGGCACAAACTGAGTGATCTACAGGATGTTTCTAAAAAGGATTGCATCGATATTATTTCAAAACAAATAAGCCAATTATTCCCATAATGTAAAGAAGGCAACTCGCAGCTTTACTAAGTAATGTCCCGTATTTAATGACCAGCGATTCTCAAACAAAACCACACCCGCCTTTTCTAGTGTGATATAAAACTATTATTCAGATGCATTAATGGTAGGAGAAACCAAATGACAAAAACGGTAGAGTTTTACTTTGATGTGGGAAGCCCTACAGCCTACCTGGCGCATAAACGCCTGCAGCAGTTGAAACAACAATATGGCTGTATGATTGATTACCACCCCGTTCTTCTCGGCGGCTTATTCAAAGCATCTGGCAATAGCTCGCCCGTCATGGTTCCTGCGAAGGGGCGTTATATGATGATGGATGACCTTCCCCGATTTGCTAAGCTATATGATGTTCCACTAAACAATAACCCTCATTTCCCTATCAATACACTAAATCTAATGAGGGGCGCTGTGGCTGCGCTAGACAGCGGGTATTTTGAAACCTACATTGGTGCGGTTTTTAATGCCATATGGGTCGACAGCAAGAATATGGGGGATATGGATACTGTTATTGAAGTGCTTTCTAATGCGGGCTTAGACGCCTCCGCAATCTTGGAGTCGACTCAGGTTGCAGAGGTAAAAGGAAAGCTTATCAGCAACACCGAGGGCGCGGTTGAGAGGGGTTTATTTGGCGCTCCGACGATGTTTGTTGACGGAGAAATGTTTTTTGGCCAAGACAGGCTGCAATTTGTAGAAGCTGCCTTGCAACAAAAAGACAACTAAAGCTATGGATCTCCAAAATAATAATAAAAACATTTAAAGGAAAGTTACATGAGAACGTTTTCTCTCTTTGCCTTAACCTTAGCGCTTAGCACCAGCGTTATTGCCACTCAGACACCACAAACAGTCAATCAACAAGCTATCGTCGAGCCCGGTGGTGAATGGTTGAGCTATGGCCGGACCTATCGGGAGCAACGCTTTAGCCCTCTGGATAACATAAATCGCGATAATATTGGCGAACTGGATTTAGCCTGGTCGTTTAAGTTTGATACCGCACGGGGCATGGAAGCAACACCCATAGTTCACAATGGTGTCATTTACGTGAGTACTGGCTGGAGTCATGTTCACGCGCTGGATGCGCGAACGGGACAAGAACTATGGCATTACGACGCTAAAGTACCCAAAGCACAGTTAGCCAAGACATGTTGTGGCCCGGTCAACCGTGGTGTTGCCATATGGCAAGACAACACGAATGCGCCTCTGCAAGTTTTCTTTGGCGCGCTAGACGGCAGGTTGATTGCCTTGGATGCGAAAACCGGCGAAGAAAACTGGTCTATTCAAAGCACCCCAACTGACGGTAATTATAGTGTCACGGGTGCCCCACGTATTGTTAAGGGCATGGTTATTGTCGGCAACGGTGGAGCTGAACTAGGCGTGCGCGGCTACGTTAGTGCCTATGACGTTAATACCGGCGAGATGAAATGGCGCTTCTACACAGTGCCTGGTGACCGCAATAAACCTCAAGAGAGCCCTGCCCTGGAGGCGGCGCTTGAAACCTGGAGCGGCGATGAATGGTATAAGCTTGGTGGCGGTGGAGGCACTGCTTGGGACTCATTGGTTTATGATCCAGAGTTAGACTTACTCTACATCGGCACCGGTAATGGGTCGCCCTGGAATCGAGATCTACGCAGCCCTGGCGGTGGCGACAACCTCTATCTAAGTTCCATAGTCGCGCTGCGCCCGGATACTGGCGAGTATGTCTGGCATTATCAAGTGACGCCTGCAGATAACTGGGATTACACCGCAACACAGCAGTTAGTATTAGCAGAATTAGAGATAAATGGTGAGCCGCGCTCAGTGATTATGCAGGCACCCAAAAATGGATTCTTTTATGTTTTAGATCGTAAAACGGGAGAGCTACTGTCAGCCGAGAAGTTTGCTAAGGCCACCTGGGCCACACATGTCGACATGGAAACAGGCCGACCTGTGGAGAGTAAATTTGCTGACTACCAAAAGAATGGCGGCAGCTACATTTGGCCCTCTCCCTATGGCGCTCATAACTGGCAACCTATGTCGTTTAGCGCCAAAACCGGTCTTATGTATATTCCAGCGCAGAACATTCCTGCTTACTTTAGCGCCGTGGAAGAAGTCATGTACCGAGTGAATCGCTGGAATACGGGCGTCGATTTGAATACTAATCGTGAGCCAAAAAGCTGGGTTGCAGCCAGAGCATCTATGGATGCGCTAATTTATGGTGAGTTAGTGGCCTGGGACCCTATTAAGAAACAACGGGTCTGGCAGGTACAGCACGCTAAACCATCCAACGGAGGCATTTTAAGTACCGCTGGAGATCTGGTTTTTCAAGGGACCTGGGATGGTACCTTTTCCGCTTATGATGCCTATGACGGTGAAAAACTTTGGCAATACAAGTCTGACAGCGCTGTTCTTGCGGGCCCAATGACGTTTGAGCTTGATGGCGAACAATATGTCGCAGTTGCGCAAGGCAGCGGAGGAACCGTCATGATAACCGTTGGCGATGAACTGCAGCGCAACAAAACCAACCAAAATAAACTCCTGGTATTCAAAAAGGAACAGTTTAATCAAACAAACCCAGTGGCTAATGAGGACCTAACGACCATTAGAGCGCTTGGTCACGCCGCTAATACAGACCCTGATTTGATCAAGCTGGGCGAGTCGATCTACCACAACAACTGCGCCTCCTGTCATGGCATTAATGCCTTAAGTAACTACGTTGTGCCAAACCTTCGGTATATGAGCGAACAAACTCACAATGATTTCGCATCAATAGTCATTGGTGGCACACGCACAAAGGAATGATCGGTTTTTACGAGACACTTGGAGTGGATGATGTCGACGCTATACATGCCTATCTAGATGACAAACAGCAGAACTTGCCTGACCGGCTTGAGCTTACTTTTTTACAAAAAATTGAGTATTGGTTTAACTTCTGGATGGCCAAACTAGGGGCAATGTTCCCAGAACTTTTAAACGCGACTCGCACTTTCATAATGTAGTGACGTAAAAAAACCTGGCTAGCGTTATCTACTAGTCAGGTTTTTTTACGTCAACAATATGCTACAGCATTAACTCGCCACTTTTAGCATGCGTCCTGACTATCTCAGGGCAAGTAAAGCGCTCGCCATAATTATCGGCAAGCTCATCACAGCGAACCGCGAACTTATTAAACCCATAGGTGTTTACGTACTGAATCAGACCCCCGGTATGAGCTGGCGCGCCAATACCCATAATCGAGCCGATATTGCCGTCTGCAACCGATCTCAAAACCCCGGTTTCAAGGCATTTAAGTGCCTCAATCACTTGACGGAACATTAACCGATCCTTTATATCTTCGTCAGACACATAGGTAGCTTCTTTGTAGTACAGGTCATATAACCCGGGCCAGATATTCTTTGATCCATCAGCATGGTATTCATAGTATCCGCCACCGTGATGACGGCCACCACGGCCATTATCAGTAATCATATCTTTGATCACACGGCGAGTAACATCTCCGTTACCCCACTTGTCCTCAACACCCATCTCTGCCCAGGTTTCTCCGGCCTTACGAGCCAGCTCCAGGCTAGTCTCGTCGCCGACCTGTAGAGGCCCCACGGGCATCCCTATAGCCTTACCCATATTATCAATTTTAACTGGGTGAACGCCCTCGGTGAGAAGCTGCAAACCCTCATCTAGATAGGTACCAAAGGTTCGTGAGGTAAAGAAACCCAGAGAATCATTGACCACGATAGGCGTTTTACGAATTTGCTGGGTAAAATCAAACGCCTTAGCCAAGGCCTCATCACTGGTCTCATCACCCACGATAATCTCAACAAGCGGCATTTTGTCCACCGGGGAGAAGAAGTGGATGCCGACGAAGTTCTCTGGCCTTACAGCCGCTTCTGACAGCTTAGTAATGGGCAGCGTTGAGGTGTTTGAACCCCAAAAGCCATCGTCTGACAGGTACTGCTCAGTATTAGCGATAATCCTATTTTTAAGCTCAACATTCTCAAAGACAGCTTCTATTATTAGATCACAGCCCCTTAAGTCCTCATCTTGGGCCGTGGGTGTAATAAGCTTTAACAAAGTATCTGCCTGCGACTGAAACATCTTTCCACGTTTCACCGCTTTGTTCACTAAGGTTTCAGAATAAGCCTTGCCCTTATTCGCAGCTTCTTGAGTCATATCCTTTAATACCACCTCAATGCCTGCCTTGGCAGAAACATAAGCAATACCCTGGCCCATCATACCTGCACCCAAAATACCAACCTTACGTGTGGGACTCTTTTCAATTCCCTTCGGCCGACTGGCACCTGCGTTAATCTTACCCAACTGGAAGAAGAAAGCTGTAATCATGTTTTTTGCCACTGGCCCAGTGACAATCTTGATAAACTCACGACCTTCGATACGCAACATAGTATCGATATCGAACATAGTAGACTGGAAGGCAATGTCCATCGCGGCGGTCATTTGCGGCATTAAACCGCGAGTCTGTTTATGCAGCATAGTTGGCGCCATACCGGCAAACTGTGCGTTACGCGGCGAATTAATGGCCCCACCAGGAATCTTAAACCCCTTCTTGTCCCACGGCTGATCACAATGATCTTGATTTTCAAGAATCCACGTTTTAGCACTCGGTATAAGATCATCAATTGAATCAACTAATTGATCGATCAGGCCACCGGCTAATGCCTTTTCCGGCGTTAGTCGCTGACTTTTCAATATAATGTCTAACGATTTTTCCACACCAATCAATTTGGTTAAGCGAACCACACCTCCACCAGCGGGGTAAACGCCTATCGCGCACTCAGGAAGACCGATCTGTACGGATTTATGGTTGTAGGCAATGCGGTGGTTGCAGGCAAGTGATAGCTCATAACCACCGCCTAAGGCGGCACCATTAATGGCAGCAACAACCGGAACAGGAAGTTTCTCCAACCGCCTAAAATGCCCCTTAATAAGCTCTCCGTTAGTAAATAGAGCCTCGCCATCACTAGCATCAATCAACACTAACTCGTTAAGATCGGCACCAGCAAAGAACACCTTTTTCGCCGAGGCAAATACGACACCCGACAAACCTTCTTCAGCCTCTAAGCGACCCACTGTTTCGTCCATGGCACCGCTGTATTCCGCATTGATCGCATTGACAGGTCCAGTCATATCCATTGTCACAGTGACAATACCCTGCTCGTCCTTTTCGTACTTAAAAACACTCATTATCTAAACCCTTTAAAATTCTGTAGTCATCATCTTTGGCGACACGTGATCGATCACACGCGCTCTATAATGCAGGAAATCCCCATACCACCGCCCACACAAAGCGACAACATGGCTCGCTTAAGTTGCCGGCGCTCTAGTTCGTCCAGCATAGTGCTGACCAGCATCGCACCTGTTGCTCCTAGTGGATGTCCCATTGCGATAGATCCGCCATTCACATTAGTAATTGAATGATCGATATCTAAGTCTTTCATGTACCGCAAGGCAACTGATGCAAATGCTTCGTTGATTTCCCAAAGGTCGATATCTTTAGGTGTTAAGCCTGCCGTTTTTAGACATTTGAGTGCGGCTGGCCCAGGGCCTGCGAGCATAATAACGGGGTCTGACGCGAGTATAGATCCAGCCACAATCCGGCCCCGAGGTGTTAAATTAAGATCTTTACCGGCCTGCGCTGAACCGATCAGTACAGCGCTCGCACCGTCTACAATGCCTGACGAATTACCTGGGGTATGTACATGAGATATTTTCTCTAAAGTATTGTATTTCTTTAGTATAATTTCATCGAACGCCATGTTTCCCATCATTTCGAAAGAGGCTCTCAATCCACCCAATATCTCCATAGTGGTCTCTGGCTTGATGAAATCATCACGCTCTAGAATCATGAGACCATTTTTGTCTTTTACAGGAACAACAGAGCCATCAAAGTAACCGCTATCTCGAGCATGAGTAGCACGACGCTGAGACTCCACGGCATAACTATCAACATCCTCGCGAGTGTAGCCATCAATAGTCGCAATGGTGTCCGCCCCAATACCCTGAGGAACGAAACTCTCTTGAATAGCAAAGGCCGCATCACCCATCATTGCGCCGCCATCAGACCCCATCGGGACCCGTGACATACATTCTACGCCACCGGCGACAACCAATTGCTCCCAACCTGACGCGACTTTTTGCGCGCCGGTGTTCACAGCCTCTAAACCAGAAGCACAGAACCTATTAAGCTGGACACCAGCAACAGATTCATGCCAACCCGCATTTTGTACGATCATCTTGGCAATATCACTGCCTTGCTCACCCACCGGCGATACACATCCCATGACAACATCATCGACATAGGAAGTATCCAGATCATTACGCTCTTGCAATGCACGTAGTACAACTGCTCCCAGGTCTATTGGCTTCACTTCATGAAGTGTCCCACCTGGCTTGCCTTTACTGCGCGGGGTTCGCACAGCATCATAAATATATGCGGTATTACTCATAACGTCCTCTCTGGGTAGATTACTAAAAAGTCATAGGTATCGGGTCGATCAGGTCCCGGTATATTTAGGCGGTCTCTTCTCACCAAACGCCCGCATAGATTCTTGTAAATCATCGGATTTCAAGCTGGTCATCAGGGTAAACATGCCATTCATGAGCAAACTTTGCTCCGTCGTCAATGTCTCACTCTGTTGGAGTATGAATTTAGTGCCACGAACAGCCATAGGGGGATTTGCAGCTATCTCATTAGCCAATGCCAGTCCTGCGGCATAAGTCGCCTCAAAAGACTCATAAACGTCATTTACCAAGCCAATCTTTTCTGCACGAGCGGCATTAATGTCTTTAGCACTATAGGCTAGCTCTGCCACGTGACCCGCGTTTAGTATCTTAGGTAATCGCTGCAACGTGCCTACGTCCGCGACCAAACCAATCCGAGTCTCACGTACACTAAAATTACTGTCCGCTGCGGCGATTCTTATATCACATGCAGTGATCATATCAATCCCCGCCCCCAAGCAGTGGCCGTGGATCACTGCAATGACTGGCAACGCGCATTTAGCAAGGGATGATATAGCATCTTGAAACTGGCTAGTAAATTGCAGCTGTTTTAGGTTGGCGACCGCCTCAGAAGCGCCTTTGGGCTTTTGGTGTGAACCCATCCCGCTTTGAACTAGATCAATTCCAACGCAAAAATGCTTGCCTTTGCCGGCCAAAACAATGGCCCGAATGCTTTCATCCCCTTCAAGGGCAGCTAACGCCTGAGGGAGAGCTAACCAAAACTCCTCAGATAGAGCGTTGTATTTTTCAGGCCGGTCAAGCCAAACAGTGCCAACGGCACCAGTTTTTTCTATTGTGATCAAGTCTGACGAAAAACTCATTACTCTATCTCCTAAAAATCATACTGTTACGTAATTAATAACCTGCCGACCCATCAAGGATGGACTCGTAAAGGGGCTGATCAAGCTTCTGATATGATTTTGAGCGAGGCATCATCACGAAGATAGTGTCGTCGCCCAATTGCTCCAAGTGGAACGCTTGCTTGCGCAAATCACCTTTTACCATCTTAAATGTCCCCGTCGTGGTAATGTCAGCCTGAATTCGCACGAAAACAGGTTGAGCGAAACCCGGTAAATTTTCAGAGACATAAGCGGAGAATTCGCGTGGATCGAACGTCTTGCCGGAATTAAGCGCCAGAGAAACCATACCGGCCTTGCCCTCCGTCGCGGGGATATCAACACCATAAACATTGGCAATTTCAACTTGCTCATTGGCATTCAAAATCTCCCCTACCTCATTGGTAGAAACATTTTCAGAGCGCCAACGGAAAGTGTCACCAATACGGTCAACAAATTGATAGTGGGGTTTTCCCATGGCAAAACCCACGTCGACCTCAGTAATTAAGTCACCCGTATTAAACCAAGCATCATTATCTTTTAAAACATTCCGCAACGTCTTTGCCTCTGACGCTGCGCTATCGGTATAGCCGTCAAATCGATAGCGGTCGTCGATCTCTGCCAATAGAAGCCCTGGCTTGCCAGGCTCTACCTGTATGTACTTACCATTTTCATCGAGAACTATTTCATCCTGCTCAATATCATATTCAACCAATATGATTGTTCCAGGACAGTAGCCAATAGTTTTATTTTTATTAAAGGCGTTTATAAATGAAACATTGCCTTCGCTGGACCCATAAAACTCACAAACACGATCAATACCAAATCGCTGTTTGAACTCATCCCAAACATCTGGCCGCAAGCCATTACCAAACACTCTATCTAAGGGGTTGTTCTGCTCTTCTGGGCAAGGTGGCTGAGCCACCAAATAGCGACACAGTTCGCCAACATAAAAAAAGATGGTGCATTGATACTTTTGGATCTCCGGCCAAAAAGCTGAGGCCGAGAATTTTCGCCGCAAGAACATCGAAGCGCCGCTAAATATCGCACTATTAACCCCGCAGATAAATCCTGTTCCGTGAAACAGAGGCAGACAAAGATACATACGATCAGTTGGCTTCGCCCTTACACCCGCTTTACTAAACGACATACCAGCAGCTAACAGACGTCTCTGGCCGATTTTCGCAGCCTTGGGCATCCCCGTAGTCCCAGAGGTGAAAATATAGAATCCTGTATCACCTGCCAAAATGGACTTAGTGTCGTTTAAGTTTGTCTTAGGATATTGATCAAGCTGAGCCATGATATCTTCCATCGGTTCTGGCGCTGGCCCTTCCCGTAGATCGGCAACCCAAAGAACATCTGAGTCTTCCATATCTAAGTCTGAGCGAACATCAAGAACGCTACCAAATATCTCTTCTCCGGCAAGGCACTTAACTGACTTCGTCACGTTAATACAGTGCGCCAACTGAGCCCCAACAAGGCCAGGATTGACCATACCAGCAATGGCACCAATCTTCTGGAGCGCGATTATACTCGCTAACATTTCGATGCGGTTTTCCATAATTACAGCGACGCAATCCTGCCGCTTAATACCCCGGTCAAGTAATGCATGAGCCAATGAATTGGCCAACTCATTGAACGCACCCCATGTAATCTCACGACCCTCAAAGACGATCATGTTTCTATCGGAATGACGAGCGACGGTATCCTCAAACACCATCGCGATTGAGGCGGCATCATTACTCGCTGGAAGCTTTGCCATCACTACCGGTAGAGCCCGAGCCACATCAGAAATAACCCGAAAGACCTCTTTAATGTTACCCATAGCACCCATCTTTACTGCCTCCCCAGTGCGCGAATAGTAAGTTTTGCCAACTGCGACATATGCACCTCATCTGGGCCATCCGCAATCCTACAAAAACGACTCACGGTAAAAATATGCGCCAATGGAGTATCTTGAGAAACACCCATGCCACCAAAGATTTGCATGGCTCGACTGGAAACGTCTTCACACATCTTTGGAGCTACTATTTTTAACATAGAAATTTCAGCACGCGCTGCGTCAATTCCGTATTTATCCATTTTTTCCGCAGCCGACAGCACCAGCAACCGGCACTGTTCAATGTCACAGCGACTACGCGCTATTTCGTGCTGGACGCTAGTTTTTTTACTCAACTGCTCACCAAAGGCAACACGACTCACGGCACGTTCACACATAAGTTCGAGACTGCGCTGCGCCATGCCAACAAACATCATTGCGTACTGAAATCGCCCTGGCCCTAGGCGACCCTGAGCAATCTCGAAGCCCCTACCTTCACCTAAAATAAGGTTGGTGACAGGGACACGGACATTTCTAAAAATAACATCACCTTCACCACCTGGCGAATGATATTCACCAAACACTCGAAGTGGCCGAGCGATAGTCACTCCGGGGGTACCGGTGGGCACCAAAATGGTCGAATGCTGCTGATGTCGAGGACCGTTAGGGTTGGATTTACCCATGACCAGCATTAACTTACACTTGGGCCCTATGACATTAGTAGTCCACCATTTACGCCCATTGAGCACATACTCATCACCGTCACGTTCAATTTTCAGCTCCATATTGGTAGCATCAGATGAAGCCACATCGGGTTCAGTCATGGCGTAAGCCGATCTAATCTCTCCCGCCAATAGAGGCATCAGCCATTGCTCTTGCTGTTCTGGCGTACCGTACTTGGCAAGTACTTCCATATTGCCGCGATCAGGGGCATTACAGTTAAATATTTGCTGGGCCCAAGCAGACCTAGACATAGTTTCAAATAACGGCGCTATCTCACTATTGGTCAGGCCGGGACTCCAAGGTTTGTATTCAGCTGGAAGAAATAGATTCCAAAGTCCCTGCTTACGGGCCTCTGCCTTAAGGTCTTCAAACCATTCTGGATATTGCCAGAGATTTTTATGATCGTTAGTGAATTCGTCGTAATCTGACTCACGTGGATAAATGTGCTCATCCATGAAAGCCTTTAGTTTGTTATTAATCTCTTCAGCCCGCGGCGTTAACTCAAAACTCATTAGATTCCCTCTTTCACAAGTCAGTAGATTATTAGTTTAATCCTGTTATTTTTCTCATTAGCTTGTTCATACCACCGATCCAGCGATCATAATTAGTCGTCTTATTGCGCATATACTCAAGTACGATTGGATGCGGTAAAATAACAAAGCTCTCTTTGCGGAGCTCCTCAACAACCGTTTCTGCTAACTCTTCTGGTTCAATCATGCCATTACTCGCCGCGGCGGCTGTTGCGTCATTCGCAACCTCGGTCATCGGCGTGCGCACGGCCTGAGGGCACAACATAGAGACCTTGATTCCTTCATGTTTATGATGAATAGCGAGCCATTCCCCAAAACCCACTGCGGCATGTTTAGTCACCCCGTAGGCTGCACCGCCGATCTGATTCAGCAATCCAGCAGCAGAGGACGTATTCAAAAAGTAGCCTCCACCACGAGCCACCATGCGAGGCACCAGATGACGCGCCGCATAGACATGGGACATTACATTAATATCCCATATAGCCTGCCATTCTGAATTAGGCGAGTGTATATTTTCCCCTATACCAACACCTGCATTGGAGCAAAAAAGATCAATCGGGCCAATATTTGCTTCGGTATCTTCAACTACCCGAGAAATATCGTCTTCTTTTGCTACGTCAGCCATCATCGCGATGCCATTAACCATACTCGCTGTGTCTTCAGCATTGCTTAGATTCATATCTACAGCAACAATCTTCTTAGCCCCCTCGGCATGAAAACGAACAGCCAAGGCTCTACCGATACCGCTTCCAGCACCAGTGATTACTATAATTTTATCTCTTAATTCCAAGATGGTTTCCCCTGTTTATGCGTGATTCAAATGCTACCTTACACAAGTTCTGCGAGATGTTCTTTCCGAAAAGGCTGAATGTCATCGCTATTATTATCTCTCACCATATTTACCCAGCTCGGATTCGCAATCAGGGCCCTACCAACGGCCACAAGATCAAACTCTTGAGCCTGCAATCGTCGCTCTAAATCATCAAGACTAGCAGGTTCTGCCTCACGAAAGGTCACCTCACCCGGAACTGGAATAAAGTCGGCATCCAAACCCACGCTGCCCACTGTGATAGCCGGCTTACCTGTGATTTTACGCGTCCAACCCGCTAGGTTTAGCTCACTACCCTCAAATTCAGGCTGCCAAAAGCGTCTCTGCGAGCAATGGAATATATCGATTCCGGCGTCGGAAAGTGGCACTAAAAAGCTCTCGAGCTCTTCAGGGCTCTCAGTCAAACGTGCAGTGTAATCCTGCTGCTTCCACTGAGACCAACGTAAAATAACCGGAAAATCAGGGCCGACAGCCTTGCGCACTGCCCTAATGATTTCCAAGGCAAAGCGGCTACGATTTTCCAGTGAACCACCATAAGCATCTTCCCTTTGATTTGTTCCTTCCCAAAAGAACTGGTCGATTAAATAGCCATGAGCGCCATGCAGTTCGACTGCATCAAAGCCAAGCTCTTTAGCATCTGCAGCCCCTTGCGCAAAAGCCTTGACCACATCGTCGATATCTTGCTGTGTCATCGTGTGACGATTGACCTTACCGGGGACATTCATTCCTGAGGGACCAAAACCGGGGACATCACCCTCAGGTAGAGTACCAGACCTACGCATAGCCCCAACATGCCAAAGTTGAGGTGCAATTTTTCCCCCTGCAGCATGCACCGCATCAACCACCTTCTTCCAGCCAGCCAGCCTAGCCTCTCCGTGAAAATAAGGCACGCCAGGGTAGCCACTCGCCCCTATATGGCCAACGCAGGTGCCTTCAGTAATGATTAAGCCAACACCACCCTCAGCACGACGCCGATAATAATCGACTACGTTTGCACCAGGAATATTGTCATTCGGTGAAAAGTTACGTGTCATTGGCGCCATAACGATTCGGTTTTTTAGGCTCATATTGCCTATATTGAAGGGTTGAAACAGAGGGTTGTCAGTGCTCATTAGTTATATTTTCTCATTGTTATTAAAATCTTACTCAGGCTAATCAGCCATTAATGTTACTCAAAATGGGGTAGCTAATCAGGTTATTGTTTGACCGATGAGTACCCGTACTGACTTCACTTCTGGTACCACGCCTTTAAGAGACTAGAACAATATGCGTCACGGCTGCAATCAACGTAATTACTAAACCAACAAGTGATCGCACACTGCCTATGTTGAGTATTGCCGATGCTGGAAAAGCGAATGTTTTCTCTAAGGCGGCAAGCTTAAACCCATGGTGCTCGCTGCGAAAGGTGTCCACTAAGAGTTCACCAAGATCTTTGCGGCTTCGGTACCGCATTAACGCGGTTGTTGTCCATCCATCGACGACCTCACAATTAAGGTTTTCAATGTTTCTTGCCTGAGCTAAGCCAACAAAGTAAGGATGTCCGGCCCTCTTAATTAACTTACCAACAAAAATCGATGTGTACTTGTTTAACAGTTGTCGTGATTCGCTCTTGGGTTCTTTTAGGTGCAACAGATTAACCATAAAGAACTCTTTGCCATCATCAGTGGCAAAGAAATTTTGGTAACTCGCCACGGACTCTTCGCTGAGTTCAGACTGCTCAATACAAGCCATATAACGGTTTAGATCCTGCTCTGAGATCTTGTTCCCAAAGCCATCGTACCACGCCCAAAATAAACAATAGGCGACAATTGCAACACCCCAAATTATCATCAAAGTAGCCACTTACCTCTTCCCCTATTAATAACTATTAATAAAAAAAGCCCACGACCGGCTCGCGAAGCTCTTAAGTTCTTGATGGCAATCCATGCACCAGCGTTAAAAATTCACATTTGGTACCTGCACGCCTATGTTCACTCAACGCCTGATACTCCTCATCTGCCCACCAATCTTTGGCTGCCTGTTCTGATGGGAAGCTAAAGATGATCATCCTGCCTAACCGAGGAGCAACACCTTCCAACGTAATGGGATTGTCATCAAAGGTCACAAACTGACCCCCAAACCGCTTTAGAATCGCGAAAAATCCTTTCTCGTACTGACGATACTCATTAACGTCTGTAACTGCCAAATTAACCACCATATAAACCGGTACATCACTCATTGCTTAAATCCTCATTAGTTATTTCTTGCTCATTCGTTAAATAGTGCTTAGCCATTCCGCCACAGCACTGCCAATTTCGTTGGGCGAGTCTTCTTGAATAAAATGCAGGCCGGCAACCGTCACCTCGGTCTGATTAGGCCAGCTACGACAGAATTCTCGTGCCTTTCCCGTAAGAATAGAACCTGGGTTCGCATTAATAAATAATTTTGGCAACGAAGTGTTTCCTAACATCCATTGTCCATAGCTATCCACCAGTTTCACCATATGCGCAGGCTCATAATCAATCGGAATCTGGCGAGGCCAGTTTAGGGTAGGCTGCCGATCATCCGGCGTAGAAAATACACGCCTGTAATGTTCCATTTCCTCTTCACTCAAATCACGTATCACTGAACTTGGCAGTACTGCCTCAACAAACATATTGCGCTGCAACACCAGATCTTCACCTTTTTCTGATCTAAATCCTTTAAAAATACCACGTGCAGACTCAGGCCAATCGTCCCAAGTCACCGGACAGACAATACCTTCCATATAGGCAACACCCCGAACAGCATCAGAATGCATCTGTGCCCAGTGAAATCCAAGAGCACTACCCCAATCATGAATAACTAAGGTTACATTTTCGTTAATATCAAGCTCTTCAAGTAAGCCGGCTAGGTAATCATAGGCAACCTGAAAAGTATAGCGCTCAGGGCCTTCGCTAGCGGGAAGCTTGTCCGAGTCACCCTGACCAATCAAGTCGGGCGCAATGACTCGACCCATCCCTTCAAGATGAGGAATGACATTTCGCCAAAGATAGGATGATGTAGGATTTCCATGCAACAAAACAATAGGGTCACCCTCTCCCACATCAACATAGGCAATAGTTTTGCCTTTAATGGTTTTAAAGCTTTTTGCGTATGGCATATCAGCACTAATCATTTGCAGTACTCTCACATTAAAAAAATTCTCGAAATCATACACCGTTTGAGGTCTGACTTATTAGCCCCAACAAGTAGTCTACGATCAACCTATTTAATAACTTCTCAGTAACAGATAGAAAAGCAACCATATAGTATATTTACATTATGGCATGGTCAATGCCATAATTAGCCGCGGCAGTAGATCATAAAAACACCACCTGGTACTGTGGTCACTTTAGTTTTTAATGTCTGCTCTCCTTTTTAGACAACATAATCTTGACGGTAAATATTATGACAAGTATGCAACTCGATATCAGACAGGGTATTCACGTATTAACACTTACAAACACGGAGAATGGCAACGAAAACACATTGACGACCGAGGTCTTGAATGACTATTTAACGGCATTGGACGAAGTAGAAAGCTATCAAGGTAACACCGCACTGATGATTACTTGCGAACATGAAAAAACCTTTTCTACGGGTATTAACTTGGATTGGCTGAACGCTCAAAATGAGGCTGGCAAGCAACAATTCTCAGATCTATTTAATACCGTTCTGTGCCGTATCGCTCTATTAAACGCTCCCACAGTAGCCTGCATCAATGGTAATGCCTATGCCGGCGGCGCTATTCTCGCTACCGCCGCAGATTACCGAGTAATGCGTAACGATCGTGGCCGATTTTGTTTCCCAGAAGTCAATATTAAGATCCCATTCACTCCCGTAAGTCGGGATACAGTTCGGTTACTACCGAACGAAAAAGCATACAAGGATATGGTGCTTACGGGTGTGGCGTACACCGGAATAGAGTGCCTTGACCGCGACCTGGTTCGAAGCATTCACCCTGTTAATGAATTGCAAACTGCAGCGCTAGAACTAGCAATACAGCTCGCACAAAAGGATCGCTACACTTACTGCCACATTAGGAATGGCTTCAGAGCGGCTATGGCCGCACACGCCTCACGCATGGGGTTAAACTATATCGGCGACGCTCCAGAGGAGTTATAAATGTGAAGATCGTGTACGCCGCACTCTTAATCGTCTACCTCCTCGGACTAAGTTGGTATGGAGGCTCAGGTGACCCTGTAGACGACGCAGAACTCGAGACCTATATTAAATCGATGGCAAGAAACTCAGAAGCACGCGGTAAAGATAGCAGCAAAGCTGCTAAATACATGCGCGCATTAGCCGCACAGGATGACGGTAACGAATTTGTCATGGTCAATCTAATCCGCTTTAGAGAAAAATCGCTGTACCCGAAGGATTCACCCTGGTCAACCGAGAGTGATCCCATGCTGGCCGATGCCCGTTATGGCGAAGGTGTTATTCCACTGTTACTTAAACGCGGTAGCCTACCTATCTTTGTATCATCGGTGAGTGGTGGGTTCATTAATGAAACAACCCATGGTGAATGGGATACGGTCGCAATGGTGCGCTACCGCAGTGTGCGCGACATGTTGCAAATGATGGTAGAAATGTCATCAACCGACCTTGCTGACCACAAATGGGCGGCTATCGAACAGACACATGTGTTCCCTGTAAAACCCAAAATCAGCCTAGTATCATTACGATTTATTATCGGAATAATGCTGCTCATATTTGCGACGGCGGTGCGCTACCTTGTAAACTTGCTCAAACGTAAAAATAACCAAGTAGACTAATTATATTCAACTACGACCATAAAAGGGTGCTATATGAAAACTAGAATTACTGAAATGCTGGGTATCGAACACCCGATCATTCAAGGCGGCATGCATCATGTCGGTCTTGCTGAGTTAGCAGCAGCCGTATCAAATGCCGGTGGTCTGGGTATCATTACGGGTCTGACTCAGGGAACACCTGAAAAACTAGCCAACGAAATTGCCAGATGCCGTGAAATGACTGACAAACCCTTCGGCGTCAACCTTACCTTTCTGCCATCTCTCACCCCTCCCGACTACCCTGGATTGATTCAGTCTATTATCGACGGTGGTGTTAAGGTGGTTGAAACAGCCGGCAACAACCCAGCGCAGTGGCTACCCATACTCAAAGAAAACGGTATTAAAGTCATCCATAAATGCACCTCTGTTCGCCACGCACTAAAAGCAGAGTCTATTGGCTGCGACGCGGTGTCAGTAGATGGTTTTGAGTGCGGCGGGCACCCAGGGGAAGATGATGTCCCTAACTTTATCCTGCTGCCAAGAGCCGCTGATGAATTAACCATTCCTTTTGTCTCGTCCGGTGGTATGGCCGATGGCCGCAGCTTGGTCGCATCACTCGCGATGGGCGCTGAAGGAATGAATATGGGCACTCGATTTATTGTCACCGAAGAAGCCCCTGTGCATGAAAATGTTAAGCAGGCCATTATTAACGCATCTGAATTAGATACCCGATTAGTGATGCGCTCTCTTCGCAATACTGAGCGAGTACTTAACAATCCGGCTGTGGAACGCTTATTAGAAAAAGAAGCCGCATTAGGCGCTGACTTAAAATTTGAAGACATTGTTGAGGAAGTCGCTGGCGTCTACCCGAAAATTATGAAAACTGGCGATATGGATGCCGGCGCTTGGTCCTGCGGTATGGTTGCAGGTCTAATTCACGACAAACCTACGGTAAAACAACTGATCGACAACATCATGGCGGAAGCCGATACAATTATTAACCAGCGCTTAACAGGCCTATAAAACCAACTTGGAGTAACCACAATAATGGCTACAAATTTATTTGATCTGACCGGAAAAATTGCATTAGTGACTGGTGCCAGCCGCGGAATCGGTGAGTCCATCGCTAAACTACTCGGCGAACAAGGTGCTCACGTCATTGTGTCCAGCCGCAAACTAGATGATTGCCAGATCGTCGCTGATACCATTATTTCTGCAGGTGGAAGTGCTGAAGCCTTGGCCTGCCACGTTGGCAATATGGACGACATTAGCAGCTGTTTTGCGCATATCAAGCAGGCTCATGGCAAGCTCGATATCCTTATCAATAATGCCGCAACCAATCCATACTTTGGTGACATTCTTGATACAGACCTTGGTGCGTACACCAAGACCGTCGACGTCAACATTCGCGGGTACTTCTTTATGTGTATTGAAGGTGGCAAATTAATGCGTGACAACGGCGGTGGTAGCATTGTGAACACTGCATCCATCAATGCCTTGAAGCCCGGCCCCATGCAAGGAATCTACTCTATATCTAAGGCCGCTGTCGTCAACATGACTCAATCCTTTGCCAAAGAGTGTGGGCGCCATGGAATACGCGTAAATGCCCTACTTCCCGGCCTCACTAAGACCAAATTTGCTGGCGCACTATTTGCCAATGAAAAAATATTAGAGTCGGCGATTAAAACCATACCTCTGCACCGCCATGCCGAGCCCGATGAAATGGCGGGAACCGTGCTTTATTTGGTTTCTGATGCCTCCAGTTACACGACCGGAGAATGCATTGTGGTTGACGGCGGTTTTACCCTTTAACGCGATTGGGCGCAAAACCCATAAAAAAAAGCTCCTAATGGGGCCTTTTTTGTTCTTCTCTGCTACATTTCAGCCAAGCACGCTATAACCACACTTCGAGATTATCTTCACGCCCCAGGCGCCGCGTTAGATTTGTTGCTAATACGTCTTCTAGGCCGCACCGTTTAAATAAGCGTTGTGCGACAGCCTTGTCGTCAGCGCCTAAGGCTGCGAAGTAGTCTTGCACCCGCTGTAATAAATAAAACCTATACGGTTGCGCTCCTGCAACCAGCGATTCACCACGCACTGTAAATTCTGTTCTACTGTCATTCTGTCCCATGTAGCGCGCTGCGCCAGCACCCTTGCCCGGATTGTTATCCGCTAACCATCCATTAATAGACTGCGCAGCTGCAAGGGTTTCTGGTACAAAATCCTCGGCCAAAATACGCAGCACATCAATAAGGGTCTCTGGAATAAGGTCATCGCTGAGGTAATCGTCACCTGCCTCAAAAAATTCTGCTGCATCCTGCTCTGGGCTGTTCATTCGCTCTACCCAACGATAAACATGAATTGCCTCTCGCTGCATAATGGCCAGGGGCTTAGGGTCTCTGCCTAGGTGCCCAAACATCGGGGCCAACAAGCCGAAGTCACCAATGCACGGCTTCCAACCCAGTAAATAAGGAACCGTGGCAAGGTGCTTGTCTAAGGCCCTAAGAAAATCCATGTAGTGCGTTTCTACAAAATCATGATTAGTGTCTGACACACCAAACATACGGCCTGCAAAGCGCATCTTATCCATCATATAATCAGTTTTTTCTTGACGATGAGGGCCCTGGCGCTGCGCATTCAAAAAGTGATACTTTAAAAAGTCTAGGTTCTCCTCAGGAAAATTCCAACGGTAGTGCATCGCTGGCCGCAAAAGTCCCTCAGCTCCAATGACATCACATAAATCACTGACAAGTCGCTGCCGTGGTGACTTTGGCCTACATGCTCGATGGTTAGCCGCCTCAAAATATTCAATAATGGCAGCGCCATCACGAATCACCTCACCCGTCGGCGTCAGCAGAGTAGGAATGGTGGCTAACTTGGCTTTGGGCACGATGTCAGTTTTAAAGCTTTCATGACCGCAGGATAACTCTCGGAAAGGAATCCTGTTTTTTATAAGATAAGACCTCGCACGCCCGGTATAGAGAGAATGAGGAAGCCCATACAAAATATATTCGCCAGTCATTTGGATTGAGGCACCAGCTTAGCCTCGACATCTAACAAAGGGGAAACTGAGGCGTGAGACAGCACCCTCTGCGCAAACCGCTTGAAATTAGGCCAACGGTCTTCATCGACAAAATAGCCGCCATATCCTGCGTTTACAAACGGGCTCACTAAGCTAATATCTGCAAGACCAAAATCACCAAACAAAAACCCCGCCTGCGGTGCTTGGGTTTCTAGATAATCAAGAATGGGAGGCAATTGTTCGTTGATAATTTTTTCAACCAACACCTCGTCACTAGATTGCTGCAGCACATTTATCCGCATGAAACGCTGAAAAAAGATTCCACCAGTTAATTCTGTCACCTTAGTCCCACCCAAGGTGACCAACCAACGCGCCCAGGCTCTATCAACAGGCTTAGTCGGATAAATGGGGGTCTCCGGATACAGGTCTTCAAGATACTCACAGATTACCGTTGAATCACTGATTTTAAGGTCTCCATGCTCAAGAGCAGGTATCTTGCCCAAAGGGCTAATCTTAAAAAAATCAGCTCCCTGATTGAATGGCATCTGAAAAGTACTATCGTACTCTATACCCTTCATAGCGAGCACTACTTTGACCTTACGAACATAAGGAGAAAGAATTGCGCCATGGAGTTTAATCAATGTTTTACCTCTATATTAAATTAACTACCTAGTGGAGCCTAGTTTAGGCTGATCAGTGTTTGGTATCAAGATAATGACACAACAACTGTCACCATGTTAGAATTCCCAGTATATTTTATAGTCCCCTTTAGGCTCACTATCCTTAAACCGTCGGAGAAATTATGACTCAGGTAAATACCCTTAACGAGAAAGCATTAACGGCCTATCTTGAAGCCAACATGGACGGATTTAAGGGGCCTCTTACGGCAACAAAATTTCCTGGCGGGCAGTCCAACCCCACTTTCAGGCTAGATGCCGCCTCAGGAAGTTATGTCATGCGGCGTCAGCCCCCAGGCAAGCTACTTAAGTCAGCGCATGCTGTAGACCGTGAGTTTCGCGTCATTAGCGCCCTGGCGAATACCGGGGTACCCGTGGCAGAGGCGTATCACCTGTGTGAAGACCCAAATGTCATAGGGTCAATGTTTTATGTAATGGAATTTTGTGACGGCAATATTCACTGGGCGTCAAAGCTTGATAGTGCCGCGAATAATGAGCAGCGTGCGAAGATGTATGACGAGATGAATCGAGTACTGGCTGCTATTCACAGTGTGGATATCGAAAAAGTAGGTTTGGCCGACTACGGGCGTCCCGGTAACTATTACGAGCGACAATTCAATCGGTGGTCTAGTCAGTATAGAGCGTCAGAAATGACTGTCATTCCAGAAATGGACAAGTTAATTGATTGGCTTGGCGCTAACATTCCTGAAGACGATGGCAAGGTCTCCTTGATTCACGGCGACTATCGCTTAGATAACCTAATGTTCAGTAAAGATGATCAGCAAATTGTTGCGGTATTGGACTGGGAACTCTCCACGTTAGGGCACCCCTATGCAGACTTAGCCTACCAGTGCATGGGCCTACGCCTGCCAGTTCGCGATATTAAAAACGTTATGTCAGGCCTAGGTGGTATTGACGCTCAAGCCTTGGGAATTCCGACTGAGCAAGAATATGTTGCCAACTATTGTCAGCGCATGGGTATCGATAAGATTGATAACTGGAGTTTCTGCGTAGCGTTTAGCTGCTTTCGTCTTGCCGCCATTACCCAGGGGGTTGCCAAACGTGGCGCCGATGGAAATGCCTCTAGCCAGGCGGCATTGAGTTATGGGGCAATGGTTCAGCCTTTGGCGGTGATGGGCCTAGAGAGCATAGAAGACGAGGCTTAACGGATGAAAAAAACCCACTTATTAGGCATAGGTCTAGCCCTAGTAATTGCGGTGGGTTTATTGGGGCCCCGCGTTAACATGGATATCTCCCTAGACAAGGTAATACTCCCAAATAATTTGGATATTTACTTGTCGGAATCAGAATCTCGCTTTGATGATATTACCCAGGGCACCGAAAAAGTAATTATCTGGGCCGGAACACCGGGCAAAAAAACCGCTATTTCAATTGTTTCTTTTCATGGTTTTTCTGCCACCCGGCAGGAGTTATCGCCCTTGGCAGATACTGTCGCTAAATCTCTAAACGCTAATCTATTTTATACGCGCTTAGCGGGTCATGGTCGCGGCGCAGATGGCATGGTTGACGGTAGCGTCAATGGATGGGCGAATGATGCCAATGAGGCACTTGAAATCGGTCGCAGACTCGGTGACAAGGTTATCTTAATCGGCACTTCCACGGGGTCTACATTAGTAACATGGCTTGCCTTACAGTCGACTAATACAGATCTAAGCGCGATGATTCTTCTGTCCCCAAATTTTTACAGTGCCGACAGCAACATGAGTATGCTCCTGTGGCCTTGGGGCCAACATATTGCTGAGGCTTTGATAGGTAAGGTTCGGCACTGGGAGTCAAAAGATCCGCTGCATGAAAAGTACTGGGCGAATGATTATGCAACGAGCTCAATACTGCCCTTAATGGGGCTGCTCAAGATAGTCAATGACGCTGACATTGAAAATATTAATACGCCAACACAGATGATTTATTCCTCTAAGGACAAAACCATTAGCGTTCCTGCTGTTATAGGCACTTTTGCACGATTAGGTTCTGAACAAAAAGAACTTGTTGAATTTAACGCCACGGAAGACCCAGATTTTCATGCGTTAGCAGGCGATCTGATGTCGCCATCATCAACAGAGATTCTTGCGGGGAAAATCACCATCTTTGTCAACAATACGCTTAACTAGAAGCTATAGGCTGACTTTTGACACTAGGCTAAGAACTCCTCACTAATACTCCAAAGCCGTTCTGCTTGTTCGTTGTCCACCACCAACCGACAGCTTGACGCTGACTGTGGGGCACAGTTATTCCAACTAGTTATCATTTGAGGTTTAGGATACTGGTCATTGTTAACACGACCACACTCAAATTGAACACTTTACTTGGTCATACTGGACATCAAAGCTACACTAGGGCGATACATCTCATTGAGGGTTTCCTTTGTTATCTTATCGGTCAGCTACTTTTCGTAGCTATAGTCAACTCGCACTCATTGTTGTGGCGGCAGGAGCGATTTATCCCCTGCTCTATCTTCGGCAAAATTTCGAACTGTCGATACTGGAAGCCTTTAATATTACCCAGACACAACTGCGTTACTGCAGTTCAATGCTTGGCATTATTTTCATGGTTACTTATATACCAAGTGGCTGGCTAGCGGATCGATTTTCGTCGCGTAAATTGCTCTCACTCTCGCTGCTGGCAACCGCTTTACTGGGCCTATGGTTTTCAACCATGCCCTCCTATTCATCGCTATTAGCCATCTATGGCGCTTGGGGCGTGGCAACAGGGCTAACTTTTTGGTCTGCGCATATTAAGCTGGTAGCCATGCTGGCAGATAAAGATCAGCAGGGTAGATTCTTTGGCATTCTCGATGGCGGCCGGGGGTTGGTTGAGGCGCTATTAGCCACTTTTGCAATAGCGTTATTTGCCTACATTCTAAGCCAAGACGCCGGAGCAACAAAGATGGCTCTGCAGCAAGTTATTTATCTGTATGTGGCTGTTCTTCTCGTCGTATCACCCCTAGTCTACTGGCTACTTGATGATCGAGAAGAGGACTCGGATATATCTGAGGAGCCAACTAAGAGTGTATTCATTGATGATTTAAAGGACGTTCTCAGTCGTCGTGAAATATGGCTATGTGCTATCTGTATCGTGTGCGGTTATCAGTTATTTTATGCGACCTATTCCTTCTCAGCGTACTTACAGCAAAACTTTAGTCTCACTGCGGTTATGGTTGGATACATCACCGTCGCCAAACTATGGATGAGACCGATTGGCGGCATTGCCGCGGGTTTCATTGGAGACTGGGTTAATCCCGAAAAAGTACTGTCAATACTCTTGGTACTAGCCTCCTTGTCGTTGGCAATGATGACATTTGTTCCAGCAAGTTCCGCCGCCCTGTTGATGATAGTGCTCGTGCTGCTTATTGGATTACTTACCTACGGTGTTCGAGGCCTCTACTGGGCCACATTAGGTGGGTGCAACGTTCCTAATAAGATCAAGGGGCTAGCCATCGGCATCATTTCAATGATTGGCTATTTTCCTGAAGTCTATCTGCCACTTCTTAGTGCACCGCTAATAGAAAATTATCCAGGCGGGCTTGGATATAAGATCTATTATCTGATTGTAGCGACCTGTGGGCTCCTAGGCGCATACGCGGCGTACCTACTGGCACGACCGAAAGTCTGAGCCAAGTATGTGCTACTTGGCCATTAGACTAGCTTGAACTCCTTTTTAAGATGCTCAATGATGTCATTAGACTCATAGAGCCAATGAACTGTGCCATCAGCATTGTCGGTACGCAAGCAAGGGACTTTGTGTCGTCCGCCCTCTCGTACCAATTCAGACTTAATGCCGAGGTCATTTTTCGCATCACGTAGTTCTATATTCAGTGAGTGCCGTTTAAGCTCTCGGCGGACCTTTACGCAAAATGGGCAGGTCTTGAACTGGTACATAGCCATACTAGCCGTAACATCATCTATGACCTTCTGTGCAGATACTTCTCTTGCCACAGGTTTAGGTGAAGTAAGCGCATCGAGAAGCAATATAACCTGACCTAAAATCCATCTAACTACTTTCATCTCTTTCCCTCAGCACTATGACTAGAGGGTGCTAACTTATCCATATAGGCAGCGGACGCGACCAACCAAACCACCAAGACCGCTTCAGCTGCAATTAAGCTAGTGGCTAAATCTGCGCTGTGGGCTGCCCAAGCAAGCACTCTAAGAACTGCAGCCATGCCAAGCAGTAAAGCGGCTAAACGTAACAATCCACTTTTAGACTTAATAACGCCATATATAATAATGACAGCAGAAAATGCGAAAAAAGCACCTAGATCGGCAATCTGAGTACTTCTGCCGATACCGTCAAGTAAGGGCATGCCAAGATCAGAAACCACCGTACTCGGCTGCACGATAAACAAAAGTGCATTCGCTAAGAGAGGAATGCCGGGGACGATGGCAATGATTTTAAATAGGTTTGTGTTCACAGTAAGTCCTTAGGTTATCAATCGGGTTTGTTATGTTTTATTACTTTTCCTGCTTTCATGACAAAATCAACATCTAGTAATTCCTGAATGTCGGCCAACGGGCTTCCATCAGTTGCAATAATATCAGCATGTTTATTGGCTTCAATAGAACCGAGCACATCACTGTGATCAATTAAATCGGCAGCACTGACCGTTGCAGATTTTAAAATATCAGCCGCACTCATACCAGCATTAAACATTAGCACTGCTTCTTGCGCATTAGTGCCGTGACGAGAAACACCACTATCGGTGCCATAAGCTATTTTAACGCCAGCTTGATGAGCTTTACTGAAATTGGATGTCATCGCACTGGCAACGTTAACTGCCTTAGTTTTAATAGCATCAGACATGAAATCACTATGCCGAGCCATGGTCAGGACGGTATTACCCGCTAGCAGTGTGGGTACAAGATAGGCGCCATTTTTCTTAAACAACCGTATGCTTTCCTTGTCGGTATAACTACCGTGCTCGATACTATCAACACCTGCTCTAAGTGCTGCATTAATGCCATCTGCACCATGGGCATGGCTGGCCACCTTGCGACCTAAAGAATGAGCGGCGTTAACAACCTCCTTTAATTCGTCAACCTCCATTTGCTGGGCAGTCCCAGTGTTGGTATCGGACAACACTCCACCGGTTGAGGTGATTTTTATAATATCGGCACCAAACTTGATCGCTCTGCGCGTTGCCCTGCGGCAATCATAAGGCCCATCACAAATGGTCTTAGCAGTGTACATGTCGAGTAAATCTGGGCTTACGCCATCAACGTCCCCATGTCCTCCTGTGACTGAAACACCTCCAGACGCAATGATTCGAGGGCCTTCGACCCACCCCTTCTCAATGGCGTCCCTCAGTGCATAAAGTTGCTCTGGTCGAGCGCCAAGGTCCCGCACTGTAGTAAAGCCCGCCATTAGTGTTTTATGAGCATAATGAACGCTGGCCATGGCAACATCAGACCCTGACATACGCAGAGCTTCTCTATCGTTATTGGGTCCTAGCTCACTCTGCAGGTGGACATGCATATCCATCAGGCCAGGCATGACAAAACTCGAGGACAAGTCAATTAGCTCCGCATTTTCATTTATTGCTTCAATCCCAATAAAACCATCTTTTACATCCACGATTTTGCCATTTTCAATGATTATCGTCTGCTGGGATAGCGGATCTTGACCTGGGACAGCAAGCAGTGTCCCGGCATGAATGACCTGAGTGTCTGCCATAGTATTGGCCGCTATAAAAACAGCGCAAATCAACAGTAGACCCCTACCTTTATTAGCTATACCTAAACTCACTGACTTAGATCCCATCATAATTAATTTCCTTTTTAACCCGAGGTTAATCTGTACCCTAACTTGGCTAGCCGACTAAAGTCCGCCATTAAGATAGTCGATCGTCAGGTGCGCCAGGGCTTTAACACCCACGGGCAATGCGCCATCATCTATGGTGAACAATGGCGAATGATTACCAGCTGTGTTTGAGCCGTCTACGCCAGGTTTATTGACCCCTAGGTAGAAGTAGAATCCCGGAACCTGCTGGGCAAAGAAACTAAAGTCCTCCGCGCCCATACTCCGCCCTGATCTATAAACCATGTCTTTGCCGACGATATTTCTCAACGTAGGCAATACCCTCTGTGTTAGATCAAGATCATTAACGGTTACCGGGTAGTTATCGCCATTAGGCAACAATACCTCGACCGTGGCGCCTGCCATTGCTGCAGTAGTTTCAGCTATTTTACGCATCTCAATAAATATTTTTCCTCTAATGACGGGATCAAAAGTTCTTATCGTGCCCTCCATCTCGACAACGTCAGGGATAATATTACTTCTCACACCACCATGAATACTGCCCACTGAAATAACCGCCGGAGATTCAGTTAAATTGAGCTTTCTCGACACAATGGTTTGGATGTTATTACCGATCTGAAAGGCAACCATAATTGGATCTATGGATTCCCATGGGGTAGAACCATGCGCTTGACGTCCTTTAATAGTAAATTTCCAAGCGTCAGACGCAGCCATAAATGGACCCTCTCGATAGCCAATAATACCGTGGGGAGCATTAGTCACGTGCAATCCAAAAACAACATCAGGTTTATTGGTCTTCCAGATTCCTTCCTTAATCATTAATTTGGCGCCACCCTCCTCGCCGACTGGCGCACCCTCTTCGGCGGGCTGGAATATAAACATCACACTGCCTGCAAGCTCATCTCGCACCGACGTCAAAAACTCTGCCACACCCATTAAAATAGCCACATGCGCATCGTGGCCACAAGCATGCATCACCCCAACCTCTTGACCGTTGTAGGTGTCTTTTTGCGTGGAAGCAAATGACAAACCGGTCACTTCCGTAACGGGCAGACCGTCCATGTCGGCTCTTAAAGCCACCACAGGCCCAGGCTTGCCGCCTTTAAGAATTGCAACTACTCCGGTGTGGGCTATCCCTGTTTGCACCTCAAGTCCTAAGCCCCGAAGATGCGCCTCAACCTTCTTTGCGGTTTTGAATTCTCTATTGGATAGCTCTGGGAATTGATGCAAATCATGTCGCCACTCTACGACCTTTTTCATCAACGGCTCTAGGTTACTGTCGAGTTGATCTTGCAGTTGCTGGGTACTGGCGGCGGTAAAGGGAATAGCAAAAAGACAAAGTAAAAAGCTAAGTATTTTTGTTTTTATCTGCATCGTTTAACATCCTTATCTTGAGTTTAATCGCGTACATTTATTACAAACCTTACTCTACATTGTGATAGATGCTTTGCACATCATCTAGATCATTTAGCATAGCGGTAAATGTTTCAAATGTTTCCACATCATCTCCAGCCAGTGGCGCTGTATTCTGCGCAATAAACTGAATTTCATCCACTTCGTACTCTATTTTGCCAAAGGCTTCGCTCAACGCTTTCTTGGCTTTAAATGATTCTGTATGTGGCGCAAACACCGTCAACATCCCTTCTTCATTTTCAATGTCCACGACATCAACATCATCCATTAACAATACATCTAAGACGGCCTCTTCGTCCTGACCCGAAAACATTAAAATAGTTAAGTGGTCAAACATATGACTCACAGAGCCCTGAGTCCCTATCTTGGTTTTGGTTTTACTGAAGCACAAGCGCACGTCGTTAAAAGTACGACTTGGATTGTCCGTTAAACATTCAATGATCACCATGCAGTTGCCCGGCCCATAACCTTCGTAACGAGCCAGCTCAAAGTTCTCCCCTGCTCCACCTTTTGCTTTCTCAATGGCTTTTTCGATGACATGGGAAGGCACTTGATCTTTTTTAGCCCGTTCGATGAGACTACGTAGACTTAAATTACCTGTAGGATCTAACCCCCCAGCCTTAGCAACAACATAAATTTCGCGACCGTATTTGCTGTAAACCTTTGCTTTGGCGTCTGATGTTTTCGCCATGGAGTCTTTGCGGTTTTGGTAGGCTCTACCCATTATAAAATCCAATCTAGACAATAAAAAAATCTATTCTACAACAGCCTAGGCACTCGAGCATTGATTTTGAGGTGAAAACATTACTGAGGGCTAAGTGACAGTATTTGATAGGGGCTTTAATAGTGAGAACTTCATAGTGCCCTGCTCTGGTTTATTTACGGATAACAGTTCCATTTTAGTCGGTGTCAAAGACGGCTATGCCAAACTATAACGCGGGAAAGGCAAGCGCATAAGTTGGTTTTGGGGCTTTTTGTTGCCAGGGTATTAAGTGCCTTACGGCCAATATCACTTGTTATCTAGATGACTTGCCAGAGACTGGTGAAAATTAACGATCGCCTTTTCAAAATGACCGAACGTGAAATGGCTATTTGCGTTACTGCCTACCGACTCTTGAATAGCACAGGCGGCTTCACGATCTTCATCCTGACCTGATTCATTAACAAAAACTGCATCTCGCCTTGCCTCATCTACGGTAATTTTTTGCCCATGAGTCTCTCTATTGACCATACGGTAAACTACCCACTGTGATTGGGTTGGGCTTAGCGGCTCTAGAATCACCAAGCTGGTATGCTTTGACAGCACAGCGACACTGGCATTGGGAAAGAGAAGATAAACTGAGGTCACTAGGCCATCGATACGACGCTTCTCCGGCGCTACATCTCGTAATTGTTCGATGCGCCGAAAAGGAAAAATAACTCTTGAATTAGACCCGAAATTTTCAACAAGAGTCACGTTATCCAAACCATAGGGATAAAAAGTCTCTTTGTGCAGTGACTTAATATGGTACCCCTCCATCAACGTCTCAGCGAGCAGTTTCCAATTTGCCTCGTCGGTCAAATCCCCCTGCTCAAACATCTCTTGCTCTGGGGTAAAATAGTCAAGGCTATTCTCCAGCATTTCAGGCGTAATCTGACCCTCTTGCATAACATAAACGATGCCGCCTTGCTCCATTGCACTAACTTCGACTAAGCCATGCTCAGCTGGGTTAACACCGGGGAAGCCCTCTTGGCCAGGGATTTTTTTAAGCTTGCCCTCAAGGTTATAGGTCCAAGCGTGATAGGGGCAGACAAAAGATCGGGCACAACCACTGCCATTGGCAACCTGCATACCACGATGTCGGCAGGCATTGATAAACGCTCGAACTGTGCCATCAAGCCCTCGGACTACCACCAAGGGCGTTCCTGCGGCTTTACGGGCAATGTAGCTGCCCTTCTCCGGTAACGCCACTGATGGGCAATAGGGTACAGGAAGGCGCTTTAAAAGCGCTATTTCAGCGTTAAATCGCTGTTGTGACTGGTAATGCTCAACGGGCTCTTTCCAGACCGTATCCCCAAGGTCTGTTGTGTTGTTATCTATATGGCTGAAGATCCGCTCTATAACCTCTTGGTCATTAAGTAGCCGCGGCTTGCCGTTCGATACATTCATTGAGTAACCCTTCTCTTTTTTATATCTTTAAGTTTTCTTTTAAAGGACCAGCACCCTAATATTGTGTCATATAGTGAATTGGCGAGGACCAAGCACGTTCCTGAATAGTGGTAGCCAAGTCAGGCCGTGGAGCGACACCTTCACGAATGGCATCCCAGGTTGACCAGCGGCAGGTTGGGTTTTCAAGCACACGGGCATAATAAAATGCGCGTTGATCTGCCTTAAAGTTTGGATCATGCCAAAGGGTAGATAATTGTGCCGCACCCGTTTCAGGGTTAATCGTACAATCAGAGATATCTACTCGGGCGCCATTGTCAGGGCAACGGTTTGTAGCTTCGTTCACTTCAGCGCCATTTGCGCAGGCGATATCAACGACATCCTCATGAGTAGTGCCATCTGCATCGACCCAGCCTTTGATAATTTGAAGGCGTTGTAACGGCGCATTGTCTGAATCAGCTGACGCCATCACTAAAAACCCAGGTGACCCCATACCCTGTAGCGCATCATCTTTTGCCAAAAGAGTACCTCCCATACTTACTCCTTTTGCATAAGCCTGTTCGATGCCATCAGCCGCAGTGAGCATACTTTTATCAAAGTCGTAACCAGCGAAAAACCGGATTCTTAATCGAGGCCCAGAGGTTGCAAACACTTCCTTTCGCCGGAAGGCACTGTAAAGAGACTCTCTGGTATTTTCCTCTGCCCATACGGCAGCTAAACCAGAGGCTCCAAAAGTAGGGGTAGCACCACCAGCATAGACGTTATCATCAATCTTGACGTATAAGCTTTTACCTAATGGCGAGGGCCTTACCGCTGACATTATTTTATTACCGTAATAAGCAATTTGACCATTTATTCCCTTTATTGGAGTAGAGCCTCTTTGCTCCGGAAAGCTAGACAGTATGCCAAGCTTAGAAACGAATGCTGCCTCATCATTCTGACTGGCCGCTGAATGAGTATCACTGGAGCCAATAAAGCCAAACTGGTAGGGATTCCCAATTGCTTGTTTCTCAAGGGACAGGCCATTTAATAGCGCCTGACGCACATAGGAGCCGTCGACTTGACTGAGGGCGCCTGTCGCAACTCTGTAAGGCATAATTTCAAAGCCAGCCCATTCATCACGTGTCGACAAAATAGGATGTGTTTCGGACGTTCCTTTTATTTGAGTTATCTCCACGAGTGGCTCATTTCTAATGCGTGTTTGTACATAAGTCTCATCAAAGGGATTGTCGTCCCAGTCGGTTACTTTGAACATCTCCCCATTTGAGCCATTTGAGTTATGAGGTATAGCCAAACTTTCAACGCCCTTACTCCTAAGCTCATCCATCCAACTCCAGAGGTCCTCCGGGTTAGTTGAGTGAGCACGAGAAAACGGTTCACGTGGTAGACGATCTGTTCCCTTAAAGATAACGTTTCGATGTAAATTCCCCATATCCGAGCTAGACGTCGTATATTCATAAGCAGCAAAAGTGGTAAAACGTCCGGGATCGTTAAACTGGTCAGCAGCATCGATTGTATCTTCCCAAGCACTTCTCACCACGCCAAGGACTTCTTGCCGATCCAAACTTCCATCGCCAATACCTTTGGTGGCATTCGGTATAAAACCTGAGAATGTGAGTAATCGCCTAATCCTACTCATAAAATCTGTGCCAAAGTTTTCGGGAGCGTTTAAGTCATGATATGGCTCCGCGAATTCGTTTTTCGAGAAAGTTGTAAATTTTTCTGCGGCGGCTTTTACCAAACCTAAGAACACGGCATGATCTGTAACAGCATAAAAATCCATCGGCTTAGTTAGCTGCATATTAAAGCCCGCGGGATTTTTGATAGCCTCCCCTTTCGCAAAACGATAAGCATCATAGGGTGTCGCCAGAGTTCCGAAAGCATAGCCATCGAAGGAGTACGCAGTATGTACATGCAGATCACCATAATAGGCATTCCGCTCCTGGCCTGCGTCCAGTGGATCGATGGCACTGGGTTCAGGCGTCGCTATACGCTCTAACAATTTGGTCTCAGTTTCAAAAAGCTGATTTCGACCGCCTAAAATAGCACCATAGTTCGCTTTTAACTGTTCATCAATCTCAGCAGTTTCAGCAATTACACGTTCATCCCCATGAACATCTGCGGCAGAACTAAAAGCCTCACTGGAGGGCTCCATCTTTTCCTCTGAGCAGGATGTTATGGCCAGCCCCATCATTAAAATCAAGACTAAGTGTCGGTATTTAGTTCGCCTGCTTATCATCGTTATACTCTCTAGTTGTAAAGTCAGTGAATCACTTTAGTGACTCTAGCTTATTGTTATCTGGATTTCACCCATATCGGTGATCCCCAAGCCATTTCTGTAACAGTTGAGGGAACGTCGCTGCGCGGTGACTTTCCCAAACGTAAGCTGTCATAGGTACTCCATCGACAGGTTGGATTCTGTACAACGCGAACATAATAAAAAGCGTTCTCATCTGCGCTATAGTCTGGGTCATTCCACAATGTCATAAGCTCTGAGGATCCAGCCGTCTCATCCCAACGACAGTCACTCATATTTACAGTGGAACCATTTTTTTCGCATTTACCCGTTGTTGGATCTATCTGCGAACCACCACAGGCAATATCATAAACAATTTCCTGCCGCTGCCCATCCTCTAACCAACCTTTGATTAATTGGACTTTTGCCAGCGGCGCATTGTCGGGATCTTTGACCGCCCACACAAAGAAAGAAAGACCAGCCTCTTTAGTAACGTCATTAGCAAGCAAACTTCCACCCATAGGCACGCCGTGCGCATAAGCTGTCGTAAGATCAGCCGTCTTAACGATATCAGCCGGTAAATCAAATCCAGCAAAGGCACGCAGCTTAATCCGTGTACCACTCGTGGCGTAAACCTCTTTGCGCTTCATGGCATCAAAAAGAGCCTCACGCGTATTTTCCATGGCCCAAACAGCAGCGAGTCCACCGGGATTGTTGTATATCGTCCCGGTCAGATCGGTGCTCTCAAACCTTCTCTTAGCAGGCGATGAAGCAAAGGTTGCTGCTCCCCGATAATCCCACTCTTCAGCGTCACCCGGGTTAGAATTATGAGTATCGGTCGCACCAATTAGCCCAATCTTTATAGGATTTATTCCTATTGTTTCTTCTAGCTCTAATCCTATTTGTAACCCATCACGCATCATGGAGGTTGGGTAAATACAACCAGTCTCGTCACCCTTCTCGCAAGCTGGAAAGAATTGCTCAAATCCGCACTCTTCATCACCAGCACCGAAGGAAACAGAGCACTCCGAATTCCCCTTTATCTGAAACATTTCCACAAGAGGTTCTGATCGCTCTCGTAATTTCCAGTCATCCTCAGTATAGGCAACCCCATCGATTGTCTGGCCAGAAAACGCCAAGCCCCAAGTCTTGTTCAAATTATGCGGAATGGTTAAAAACTGGCAGTCGCTGACGCAGGTCGCTTCCAGTTGTTTCCAAAGGTCTATTTCAGAGGCAGCATCAAACGCTGACACAGCATATTCAGGTGTTTCTAAGGATCGGAAAATAACATTACGATGGTGCTTGCCACGGTCCGGCAGTGACGGCGAATACTCATAGCCGGCAAATGTAGTGAATTTCCCCGGTTCGTAATGGCGTGCAGCAGCCTCTTTGACACGCTGCCATGTCGTCGCAGCATAAACTCGCTCTGCAACGGCGTCATTATTAAAGAAAGCAAGGTCTCTTTCCAGGGGGCGTTTTTGTGCTAGAGCGCGCAACTCCAAAAAGGTGAGAAGTGAGGCGCTTTCAAGTGCATCGCATGCGTCTTTTGCTGCCGTTGTCTTACCTGTTTTGGTACATGCCAGTCCGCGACCAAAGCCCTCTGCATGATCTGTCAACGCCACAAAGTCGAGGGGTCGGGTAAGCTCGACACGCTCGCCCGAGCGAAGTTTCACACTCTTCCCTTTGGCTATTTGGTAGGCAGTATCCATATCAAATCGGTTGCCGAATAAATAAGCATCAACAGACGTCGCAGTATGAACGTGCAAATCACCAAAAAAGACATTATTAAGCGGATTAGCGGGCTGAGCGTTTAGTGATTGCCGATTTGGCCGATAAAAAGCGTCTTCATTCTGGGCCTCGGCCGATGCTCTAACGGCAGCGATCTCTTCCTCACTCCCAGGCAACGAAAGTGATTGTGAAATCAAAAAAAGTCGGTAACCGGCGGCAACCAAGACTACGAAGACAAAAACCCCAATCCATTTTTTGTATTGCATCATCCTGCTCCTTAACATTCAATTACTCATGACGCTCCAATGGCCAGTTTTCTCAGTCCTTAGTGCTTTAGGCCGCTGCCATAACAGGTTCCAGTTTCTCTTGCCAATACTCGAGTAAGGCTCGGTTGTCCGAATCCCAGGGATGGAAATCTTCTCTAAAAAAATCCTTGTAGGCGGTTGCGTGCAGACGCAAGAAGCCGTCTTTAATGAATAGAAGTTTGGTTAGACTTTTGAATGTGCGCCATTTCCAAAGCTGCTTATCATGATACAGCATCATAAATGCCACTGTTAAAAAATCCTTAAGCAGCCTCACCATTGAAATGCGCATAATGGTTTTGCGCAGGTTATAACTGCCCCCGATTTGGTTGTAGACATCAAATGCGACAGATTTATGTTCTAACTCTTCAAGAGCATGCCAGCGCCAAAGGTCTCCTATTGGCCCGTCAATCTGCTTTAAAATACGGCCTTCTAAAAAGGTCTCTCCGAAGCTAGCGGTAAAGTGCTCGACAGCCACAGTAGAAGCCAGCAGCATTTGATTGGTAATTCGTGGATCTTTTTTAGCCTTCTCAATTCTTCGCAAATAGATACTTTCCAGTTTTTGCAAATTATATCCGCGCTGCTCACACAATATTTTATTGTACTTACGATGTTCACGACTGTGCATGCCTTCTTGCTTATAAAATCCCTTTATATCTTTAAGTAGTTTCTCATCGCTAATGCGTCCTTCATAAGCTCGGACAGAGTCGATAAAATTTTTCTCACCTGAGGGGAAGCTAATACTCATGGCGTTAAAAATAGCTGTCAAGACTGGGTCGTTGTCTGCCCAATCAGTGGCAAGTGCCTGTTCTAACTGAAAATTTACTTTTCTAGCGCTGATAGAAACATTTTCTGGTGTTCTGGATGGTGTCGGCAAGACTGTCATGTGAAGTTCCATTGTTTAAGAGGATGGCCAGTCGTTCATACTAGCGAATTTTTTCATGGTAAGAGAGAGATATTCAGCCAGATGGGGAGATATTTTCATTCACTCTGTAGTATCATAAAGTGTCTATCAAACACTTAGGTCAGCTCTTTAGAGGCATTACCATGGCTAATTGGCAATCACATCATGTGCTGTTACCCCAGCTGCTATCGCTTCTAGCGGAGGACGGATTTGCATCAAAGCAACTTTTCTCACTGCCTGAGTTACGGCTATTCATCTCCAGAGATATCAAATCATTCAATGGCATTGAAATATCAAAAATACTGGAGTGTGCGGTGGATCTGACCAATGATTCCACGCTGATGGTTCGTCTTGGTCGACAAATGGATATAACCACTTTAGGCACTTTTGGTTTCGCTTTAATGAGCTGTGCTGACCTGAAAGAAGCGCTTAAACTGCTTCTCCGTTACCGAGCAATAATAGGGCCAGGGCCATCACTTGATGTCTACGAAGTGAGTAATGGCATCGCACTGCGTATCAAGCTGGATTTAGGTAATCCCGTTCAACAAAGGCTAGTCACTGAATTGACATTTTCACAGATATCATTTATCGCTGAAGCACTGATTGATGAGTTCATCACCTCAGGTGAAGTTCACTTGAGCTATTCAGCGCCGGTCGACCAAGAAGCTTTTCAGATGTTATTTTCAATACCAATTAAATTCGACCAGGCTTATAGTGAGCTGGTAATACCTGAGAGTATTTTGGATTTACGAATTAGAACCGCGAATCCGGCAGGCCGTGTCATTTTTCAAAATCAATGCGAGGAGTTACTGCGCGGGTTAAATAGAGTTGAAAATTTCTCCGCCGCCATACGACGTATTTTAATTCGTGCGGGTGGGGAATTTCCAATGATTAATCAGGTAGCAGAAAGACTATATGTTAGTGAGAGTACACTTAGGCGACGTCTTCGAGAGGAATCAACCAATTTTCGTGCTATTTGCGATGAAGTAAGAAATGTTTTGGCTTGCCAGTACCTTTCCACCACCAAGCTGACTGTTTCTGAGATAGCCAGCTTGTTGAATTACACTGAGACCGTAAGTTTTCGCCGCGCCTTTTTGCGTTGGAATGCAATAACACCCAGTGAATATAGGCGGAGGGCCACACAAACTGCGGGCATTGATGGCTTCATCTAAACAGAATTTTTTTGTGCCCCACAATAGATCTTTTTTAACTATCGCCCGACGAATCCGCCCTAAAACCACGCATTATTACTAATAGTCACAGCGCATAACTTCTATAACCTATTGATTTTGAGGGGTTGGAATGGTTTTTGTGTAACATTTTTTGGCAGTGTAGTTTACCGGTTAATAAAACCTCTGCTTACCGTTCCTTTGCACCCAGAAGCTATTCGGGCATTTTTTTGTTTATATCGAGACCCATACGCCATGCATACAGCGGTAAAACACAGAGCAAAACGAACTCAAGTTTGATTTTATAAAACCCATCGATATAGCTCCCATTCTCGTCGCTCATGAGAATATTTACTTCGAATACGAAAACCTGCATGTGACTATCAAAGACATGGCACAGTTATTGCTTACCCCTGTTACTTCTACTGCAATCTCACCGGAGACCTTGATGTCCTTAACACGTATTAAACTTTTTGATCTACGAGATGCAAAAATTCGGACCCTGCACTTAAGTTGGTTTGCCTTTTTTCTGACCTTCGCGATCTGGTTTAGTCACGCTCCACTGAAGCCGCTGATTATGGAAGCTTTCAACATGACCAGCGATCAATGGAAGACGCTGCTAACACTTAATGTGGCGTTGACTATTCCCGCCCGTATTATTATCGGCATGTTGGTGGACCGATTTGGCCCGCGTTTGGTTTATTCAAGTTTGCTAGTAGTTTCCGGTGTGCTTTGTTGTGCGTTCGCCTTTGCACAGACCTACGAGCAAATGGCGTTGTTGCGATTTTTACTCGGCTTTGTTGGTGCCGGGTTTGTGATTGGTATTCGCATGGTCGGTGAATGGTTTCCGGCCAAATCGGTGGGGTTGGCCCAGGGCATTTACGCAGGATGGGGGAATTTTGGAGGTGCTGCTGCCGCTTTTACGTTACCTACCATTGCACTAACTATCTATGGCGGGGAAAACGGATGGCGCTACGCCATTGCATCGATAGGTGTACTGACTTTCGTTTATGGCCTTGTATATGCTTGGCGTGCCCGCAATACTCCCATGGGTTCCACATACTTCAAAGCAAAGAAAACCGGCGGCCTGGAAGTGACCAGCACAAAGGACTTTTGGCTTTATGTGATGATGAATATTCCCATGTACCTAGTTCTCTCAGTGCTGGTTTGGAAAGTTTCACCCCTAGGGACAAACCTTATCTCACAGCCTGTAGCCTACCTGCTGTATGGACTATTTGTGGTTCTGTTTACTTTCCAGTTTTCGCAAATATATAAAGTTAACAGGGAAATGCTAAACAACGGCGCGCCTGAATCTGACAGATATGAATTCAAGCAAGTTGCCGTATTGAACTGGGTTTACTTCGTCACTTTTGGCTCCGAGTTGGCAGTGGTTTCCATGTTGCCAGGCTTTTTCCTCGACACGTTTGATGGGTTGTCATTAGTAGCAGCTGGTGCTTTGGGCGCCACATATGCGTTTATGAATTTGATCGCCCGCCCCGGCGGCGGTTGGTTTAGCGACTATTTTGGTCGTCGCAAGTCTCTTTCTTTGTTAATCACAGGGCTGGCTCTTGGTTATTTTCTGCTGTCACAAATTACGGGTGACTGGCCAATTTATCTCGCAGTATTGGCAGTCGTCTGTTGTTCGTCTTTTGTACAAGCCGGGTCGGGCGCTGTATTTGCCATTGTTCCTCTTATCAAACGCCGAATGACGGGGCAAATTGCCGGCATGACGGGTGCTTTTGGTAATGTTGGGGCGGTCACCTACCTGACTATTTACACGCTTGTTGACGCGTCTACTTTTTTTCTGATAATTGGTTGTTCCGCTTTTGCTGCATTTGGGCTGACCCAGTTGTTGACCGAGCCAAAAGGGCATATCACCGAAGTGCTGCCGGATGGTACAGTTCAGTTAATAGAAGTCAGTTAAGGTCTAGACATGACTGCCATAATACTTGACCATTTAAAACAACAACTGTTAATACAGGTGGGTCAGTACACATCCGCCGGTGCCAGGCCGCAGAACGAAGACGCGGTGGGTATTCGGGTGCCAGAGGGTTTCGCACTGGTTACCAAGGGTGCTGTGACGGTGATCGCTGATGGTGTTAGCACGGCCGAGGGTGGTCGAGAAGCCAGTGAAACAGCGGTGACGTCGTTTCTCTCTGATTACTACTCCACCCACGACAGCTGGTCCGTGCAGACCTCTGGACTTAAAGTTCTGATCGCGCTTAATCGATGGCTGTACAGCCTCGGGCAACAATATATTCATGCTGAAGACGGTTACATCACCACCTTTAGTGCGCTGATTTTAAAATCTGCCAGCGCCTATATTTTTCATGTTGGCGATAGCCGTATTTACCGGTTGCGTGGTGACGATCTGGAACAGATTACTCGGGATCACTCCAGTCCCGCGGGAAACGGAAGGCACTACCTCAGTCGTGCGCTGGGCATCGACACCAGTTTGGATATTGATTTTCATCATTTGGATGTTCAGCCAGGTGACCGATTCTTATTGACGACCGACGGCGTACACGACTGGTTAGGGTATCACCAATTAAAAAAGCTGCTAAAAGAGAGCGTTGATCACGATAAAACCTGCAAGCTCATTGCCGGTGCCGCTGTTGACGCTGGGAGTGAGGACAACGTCAGCGCACAAATTGTTTGTGTGCAAAACCCGGGCAAAACAGAGCGGCAGGACGTACTAGCGCAGTTATCCAACTTGCCCTTTGTCCCTCCCCTAGAACCGGGGCAAATACTTGATGGCTGGAAAGTTATTAAGGAGCTGCATGCCTCCAGCCGCAGCGAAGTGTACCAGGTGGAAAGTGTCACAGATGGAACTGAGGCAGTACTAAAAGCACTATCAGTAAACTATCAGGATGACCCGTTGCATTTGGAACAGTTTGTTCTCGAAGAGTGGATTGGCTTGCGAATACAGAATGCCAACGTGGCCAGGGTTATCAAGCCTTCTCAGCAGCGAAAGTTTTTGTATTACCTTACCGAATATATTCCCGGTCCGACATTGGGGCAGTTGCTGAAAGAGCGTACCCGTCTGTCGGTGGTTGATGCGCGAAATATCATCACACAGGTCGCCGCCGGATTAAGGGCTTTTCACCGGAAAGACACGCTGCACCAAGACATCAAGCCAGACAATATTTTATACACCCATGCTGGCGTGAAAATTATCGACTTTGGTTCCGCCTATATCGCCGGTATTAACGAAATAGATACTGGGGTGGAAAGAAATCTGCAGTTGGGCACCCGCGATTATTGCGCACCGGAGTATCTTCTGGGTGATGCCGCCTCACCGCGCAGTGACCAGTTTTCCCTGGCAGTACTTTATTATAAGTTGCTGAGTGGGAAACTCCCCTATGGCAGCGCTTATCGAACGGCTCAAACACCCAAAGACCTCAGCCGATTGCGTTATACACCTTGCTATGAACACAATCCTCTGGTTCCAGTATGGATGGACCTAGCGATTCGCCGCGCCTTGAATTTTGACTCGACGCAGCGCTACCCAGCTCTTTCCGAATTTATCACTGATTTAAAGAAACCGAACAATAATTTTCAGGGTCAAGCACAGCTACATTTAAAAGATCACAATCCAGTTATTTTTTGGAAAATTATTGCCGGACTGTTAGTTCTCTCAAACCTCGTTGTGCTAGCTGCCCTGCTATTTCGCGCCTGAAAATGAGTCTGCCATCGAATAAAGCACCATTTTGGTGCTCTCAAGATATCCAATAACTATTTTTGTTCTCTAAGCCTATGATTTTTAGCTTGAATTTTTAGCTGGCACGATCTTTGCTTTGGGTGTGATACACGCTGTCTTATGGGTACAACTGAATACCCCATCAGGCAATCACTAGATAGACCTGTGAACCAGGTAATTAGAGAGAGAGAGTAGATGCCAAAAGTAAACGTTATTGTTGTGGGAAACGGTATGGTGGGGCACCACTATGTTGAGCAGCTAACTGCCTCGGCGGTAGACGCACATATCACCGTAATTGGCGGTGAAACCCGTCCCGCCTATGACCGCGTGCATCTCTCTGAGTACTTTGCCGGGCGCGCGCCCGAAGATCTAGCCCTCACCACCAGAGAGCACTACCGTGAAATTGGTGTTGATGCGCACTTTGGCGATATGGTGGCGCGCATAGACCGCGACAATAAAAAGGTCATCACCGAAAACGGACAAGAATATTGCTACGACAAGCTGGTATTAGCCACTGGGTCCTATCCTTTTGTGCCTCCAGTCAAAGGCAATGACCTGCCACCCTGCGTGGTCTATCGCACAATTGATGATCTGGGCATGATTCAAGTCCAAGCCAATAACGGCAAGGTTGGGGTTGTTGTCGGTGGTGGACTACTGGGACTTGAGGCTGCCAACGCAGTGCAAAATCTTGGCCTTGAAACCCATGTTGTGGAATTTGCGCCAGGCCTTATGGGCGTGCAGTTAGATGCAGGCGGCAGCGGCATGCTACGCCGAAAAATTGAAGCACTGGGAGTAAAAGTACATACCAGCAAGGCCACCCAGGTTATCGAAGAAAACAGCGACGGTGAAGGCCGCGTAGTAATGCGCTTTGCCGACGGCGGCTCTCTGGCCACAGATATGATTGTGTTCTCGGCTGGCATTCGCCCCTACGACCAACTAGCGCGCGACTGCGGGTTAACCGTTGGCGACCGCGGCGGAATTGAAATTGACTATCATTGTAAAACCAGCGACTCAGATATTTTTGCCATTGGTGAATGCGCATTATTTGGCGGCAGAATCTATGGCTTGGTAGCACCAGGCTATCGCATGGCCGAAGCGGCAGTTAGCCAGCTGGGAAGCGACAAAGTTTCCTTCCAAGGCGCCGATATGAGCACCAAACTTAAATTGCTCGGCGTCGACGTAGGTTCGATTGGCGACGCCCACGGCAAAGCAGAAGGCTCGATCGCTTACACCTTTAGCGACGAGCGTGTCGACGTCTACAAGCGCCTGATTGTCAGCGCCGACGGTAAAAAATTACTTGGCGCGGTATTGGTCGGCGACTGCTCTGAATACGACACCTTGCTGCAATATTTTTTAAATGGCATTGATTTGCCGGCTGATCCAGAAACCCTGATTCTGCCCACCAATGTGGGTGGTGCGCCAGCGCTCGGCGCTGCGGCCCTACCTATGACTGCCACCATCTGCTCATGCCATAACGTCAGCAAAGGCGACATTGTCAATGCCATGGATGCCGGCTCTTGCTCACTGGGCGAAGTAAAATCTGCAACTGCTGCCAGCAGTGGCTGTGGTGGATGTGCGGCCTTATTAAAGAATATTGTCGACGATGAAATGGCCGCCCGGGGTTTGGAAGTTAACAAGGCCATGTGTGAGCACTTTAACTACACTCGCCAAGAGATGTTCCATATTATCAAAGTGGAAACCATCAAAAGCTTCGATGAACTGCTGGAAAAACATGGCACTGGCCGCGGCTGTGATATCTGCAAACCCACCGCCGGTTCGATTCTAGCCTCATTGTGGAATGACTACGTACTGGACGACAAACATGTAGGTCTGCAAGACACCAACGATACCTTCCTCGCCAATATGCAAAAGAACGGCACCTACTCAGTAGTACCCCGTATTGCTGGTGGCGAAATCACCCCGGACAAATTAATTGTTTTGGGTCAGGTAGCAAAAAAATACAAGCTCTACACCAAGATCACCGGAGGTCAGCGTATCGACCTATTTGGTGCTCGGGTGCAGCATCTTCCAGCCATCTGGCAAGAGCTGATCGAAGCCGGCTTTGAAACTGGCCATGCGTACGGCAAAGCACTGCGCACGGTTAAATCCTGTGTCGGCAGCACCTGGTGCAGATACGGCGTACAAGACAGTGTCGCCATGGCGCTGTATGTTGAAAATCGCTACAAAGGCCTGCGCTCGCCGCATAAATTAAAATCTGGCGTGTCTGGCTGTACTCGCGAGTGCGCCGAAGCTCAGTCTAAAGACTTTGGCATTATCGCTACCGAAAATGGTTGGAACCTATATGTGGGTGGCAATGGTGGCATGAAGCCGCGCCACGCAGAATTATTTGCCACCGATCTCGACGACGAAACCCTGATCAAATACATCGACCGCTTCCTCATGTTCTATGTGCGTACCGCCGACCGTCTGCAGCGCACCTCTGTGTGGATGGGCAATCTTGAAGGTGGTCTGGACTATCTAAAGCAGGTTGTTATTGAAGACTCGCTGGGTATCTGCGACGACCTAGAATCGCAGATGAACGCGGTTGTAGGCAGCTACCAATGCGAATGGAAAACCACCATTGAAAATCCAGAAAAACTAAAACGCTTCCGCCAGTTTGTAAATTCTGAAGCCGAAGACAGAGATATTATCTTTGTTGAAGAACGTGGTCAGCCACGTCCGGCCACTGAGGAAGAACGCCAACAAATTTTAGCCACGCCAGCTTAGGAAATTACCCATGACCAGCACTCTAAAAGATCAGGCCGTCACCATCTGCCGCCACAGCGATTTGATTCCCAACTCCGGAATCTGCGCAGACGTCACCGGCCAGCAAGTGGCCCTTTTTTATCTGCCCAATGAAAGCCCCTGCGTTTATGCCATCGGCAACTGGGACCCAATCGGCAAAGCCAATGTACTGTCGCGCGGCATAGTCGGCGATATCGGCGGCCGCCTGATTGTTGCATCACCATTGTACAAACAGCATTTTGATTTGGTCACCGGTGAGTGCCTCGACAACAGTGATATCTCAGTACCCGTCTATGCCGTCGAGCTTGTCGCCGACCATGTGCTACTGAAACAGTGAAAGTTTAGCCATGAACCCAGATCTAATTGCCAGTACTGACAGTAGCATAAAAACCACCTGCCCTTACTGCGGGGTCGGCTGTGGCGTCAGTGCAACTATTGAAAAAGATCAGCTGGTGAGCGTTACCGGCGATCAGCAGCATCCGGCAAACTTTGGAAAACTCTGCGTCAAAGGCAGTGCGCTGCATGAAACCATGGGCAACCACGGGCGGTTACTGCAACCAAGCATTGAAGGGACAATTGTCGACTGGCCAACCGCCATCACGACAGTGGCAAACAAATTGAGCAAGATTCGCGACCAATATGGTCCCGACGCCATCGCCTTTTATCTGTCTGGCCAGCTACTAACCGAAGACTACTATGTCGCCAATAAACTGGCTAAAGGATTTATTGGCACCAGCCATGTAGACACCAATTCAAGACTCTGCATGTCGTCAGCAGTGGCCGGCTACAAACGCGCCTTTGGTGCCGATGCCGTGCCCTGCAACTACGAAGACCTCGAACAATGTGATCTGCTGGTACTTACCGGATCTAATGCAGCCTGGACTCACCCAGTTCTATACCGCAGAATTTCCGACGCCAAAGCTAATAATCCCGCCATGCGCGTGGTGGTTATCGACCCGCGTCGCACCGCTACCTGTGATCTGGCCGACCTGCATCTGGCCATTGCCCCCGGCGCAGACGCCTTTGTATTTAGCGGCCTACTTGCCTATCTGGAACAGAGCGGCAATCTCAATCAGGATTACATTGCACAGCATACCCAAGGCTTTGAAGCAGCAATGGCCGAAGCCAAGGCATTAGCCTCCACTGAGCTTGCCCAAAAGATTGCTGTTAGCGCACAGGACTTACAGACCTTTTATCAGTGGTTTGCCGAGACTGAAAAAACCATTAGTTTCTATTCCATGGGTATTAATCAGTCCGCCACAGGTACCGACAAATGTAATGCCATTATTAACTGCCACTTGGCGACAGGTCGCATCGGCAAAGTCGGTATGGGGCCGTTCTCAATTACCGGCCAACCCAACGCCATGGGCGGTCGTGAAGTGGGTGGTCTGGCCAATATGTTGGCCGCCCATATGGATTACAGCCCAGAAAATATCGCCACTGTTAGTGAGTTCTGGAATACCGACAGCCTCAGCCAAAAGCCCGGCCTAAAAGCCGTTGATCTATTTGATGCCGTTGCAGACGGCAGTATTAAGGCCATCTGGATTATGGGCACCAACCCAGTGGTTAGCATGCCCAATGCAGATCGTGTAAGAGCCGCTCTGCAAAATTGCGACACGGTAATCGTCTCTGACTGTATTGCCGAGACCGACACCACGGCCACCGCCAATATACTGTTGCCTGCCAGTGGTTGGGGCGAGAAGTCCGGCACGGTTACTAATTCCGAGCGCCGTATTTCGCGTCAGCGTGCACTGATTAACCCAGCAGGCCAAGCCAAGTCAGACTGGTGGATAATGTCGCAGGTTGCACAAGCCATGGGCTTTAATGATGCCTTTGCCTACAACACGCCCAGAGAGGTGTTTATTGAACATGCCCAACTCAGTCAATTTAAAAACACCGGTAGCAGACTGTTTAATATAGAAGGCCTACGTGATTTATCCGAGCAGCAATACGACCAACTAGAGCCTATTCAATGGCCAGTTACCGCACTCAAGCCTAAAGGTACTGCTCGACTGTTTGAAGACGGCCTATTTAATACGCCAAGCAGAAAAGCTAATTTTGTTGCCATTAGTCCACAACTGCCTCAAGGCGGGGCACGCAGTGATAACTACCCCCTGACATTAAACACCGGGCGCATTCGTGACCAATGGCATACGATGACCCGCACCGCGCGGACCAGCACATTGCTTAGTCATATAGACCAACCCTTTGTCGCGCTGCACCCAGATACAGCCGCCGCCACTGGATTGATCGACGGCGATCTTGCCCAGGTCTCTACCAAAGGCGGTAGCATTAACCTTGTAGCTGTTGTGGATAAAGGCATCGGAAAGAATCAACTTTTTGTGCCCATTCATTGGAATGACCAGTACGCCAGCAGCGCCAGAGTGGGTGCCCTAGTGGCGCCTATAACCGATGCTGTTTCCGGTCAGCCAGAGTCTAAATACAGCCGCGCAGCCCTGGTAAAAATAGACGCGCCCGTCTGGGCCACTGTGGTGAGCCGAAGCAAACTCGACTGTGCACAATTTATAAATTGGACCGCCGCGCCCCTCGCCGACGGGCAGGGTTTTGTCTATCAGGTAGCCGTTGAAACCAACGTTAACTGGCAAGATTTTATCGCCGCCAAACGCCTGGCCGACCAGGGTCCAGCGCAGGCCTACGAACATTTTGCCGATCGCAGCAATTCGGACCAGCGCCTCATTTGCTTTAGCGACCAGCGCATCGAGCTGGCGATCTTTAGCCATCAAGACAAGAATGCACTGCCCGACAACCTATGGATAAGCGGGCTACTGTCACAGCCCGTCGCCGAGACTTACTGGCCGCTGTTATCGGGCACCGCAACTGCGGGTGGCAAATTAATTTGCTCGTGCTTCAAAGTCAGCGAACGAGCCATTCTTGCCGCCATCGCCGACGGCGCAGACTCTGCCGCAACATTGGGCCAACAACTTAAATGCGGCACTAACTGTGGCTCCTGTATTCCTGAGTTGAATAGCCTACTAACTATTGCGTTAACTTCCTCACTCGATAGCGCCGCACCGTCGGCACAACTGGACCTATTATGAACAGTAAAATTGTTAATCTATTTGCCAATAAGCCAGAGATTGGAGAATTCACCGTCCAACCCGCCATCGGCGAAGTTTATCTGGTGGGTGCAGGACCGGGCGACCCAGAACTGATTACGGTAAAAGCCCAACGCCTGTTAAAAGAAGCCGATGCCATTGTCTACGACCGCCTGGCCAATCCCGCACTGCTCGACTATGCGCGTGACAATTGCGACCTGATTTATGTGGGTAAAAAGAAAGATCAGCACAGCCTACCCCAAGATGAGATTTGCGAACTGCTGGCTATGCTGGCTCGCTGCGGCAAAAATGTGGTACGCCTAAAAGGTGGTGATCCGTTTATTTTCGGCCGCGGTGGTGAAGAAGTCGAGCATCTCAACAAACAGGGTATCTACTGTCATATTGTGCCCGGCATCACCGCGGCCATTGGCTGTGCCGCCGCCACCCAAATCCCCCTAACTCACCGTGATCACGCCCATGCAGTTACCTTTATTACAGGCCATCGCCAGGAGGGAACGTTATATATCAACTGGGATCTGGCACTGCAGAAAAACAGCACCGTGGTGTTTTATATGGGACTGTCCAACCTGCGTGAAATTACCTCTAACCTATTAGAGCGTGGCTGTGCAGCCGAGACGCCCTTTGCTGTAGTGGCTCAGGGAACCGTTGACGAACAGCAAGTGTTACTAGGCAACGTTAGCGATATCGCCGATAAATTAGAGCAGTATCCACTACCCTCTCCAGCCTTATTAATTATGGGGGATGTGGTTAAAGCCAATGGCTATGCTCAGCAGCTTGCGGATCTTGCGACCCAGGCAGCACCCGCTAAAATGGCGATACTAGACGCTATTTGACTGCAGTAATACCAAGGTAACTTCTGTATCGTTAGATATACAAACAGATGATAGTGAAAATACCCGGCAATCACATTGGCCCTACAGCCAGCTTATCAGCCCCATAAATGAGGCCATAAAATAAGGCGCTAAATTATAGTATCTAAAACCAAAAATCCCTCGCACTTACGTACGAGGGATTTTGTTTTTTGGTGGAGCTTGTGGTTAAAAATTGGAACCAACTGCCAATCGAAACCATACGTGAGGTTCAAAGTGGCGACCTATATTATTATTGAGAATAACTTAAGTTTATCTTTCTTCATGACTTTAGGAATAATCATTACGCTCATTAATATCACTAGTGGTGTACTCAACAAACTCCCAATCATTACCTTCTT
>DUBX01000027.1:82088-97601 GCA_012960115.1 Porticoccaceae bacterium | reverse complement strand
GGCTTTAAGGACCTCGTCTGACAAAGCCTCAACGGTAGCCTTACTTTGGATCAACTCGGGAACTAACATTTCGTTTGAAAGTAAATTGGGTATTGAAGCAAAAGGCGTTTTGATAAAAGGTGATACCAGAGCCCAAGTAAGCGCGCCCATGCGATAACTGACTACCATCGGCTTTTTCAGCAGCATTGCCTCTAGTGCAGTGGTGCCGGAGGCCAAAAGAACAACGTCGGATGCTTCCATCGCCACATGAGACTGTTGTCGAATAAGTATAACGCTTAACGTCTGTCGGTTTGATAATAGCTTTTCCAGATATTCGTACCGCGCCTCGTTCGCCGCAGGAATAATTAACTGTAACCCAGGCGAAGCTTTATCAATAACTTGTGCGACATCAAGAAACAGCTCGGCCATTAGCTCTACCTCACCCGCCCGGCTGCCTGGCATTATGCAAAGAACAGGAATTTCCGCGTCTAATCCAAGGGCACGTCTTGCGCCGGCGGTGTCAGGTTGCATTGGCAGCTGTTTGGCTAAAGGGTGTCCAACATAACGAACTGGAACATCATGCTGGCGATAAAAATCAGCCTCAAATGGAAAAAGAGACAACATTAGATCAACAGCTTTTTTGATTTTCTTAATTCTTCCCTGGCGCCATGCCCAGACGGACGGGCTAACATAATGAACCGTTTTCACACTCCGAGAGTGTAATTTCGCTTCTATGGTCAAGTTGAAATCGGGGGAATCTATGCCAATAAATACAGCCGGTTTGTTTTCACTGTAACGCTTAACAATGGTCCTGCGAATGCGTAATAATTCTGGTAACCGTTTTAATGGCTCAATAAACCCCATTACCGACAATCGATCCATGTCGAACAAAGATTGAAAGCCCTCTGCCTGCATCTTGGGGCCGCCAATACCCTCAAACACAGCATCGGGAAATTGTTCTTTTAACGCCCTTATTAAATCGGCACCGAGTAGATCGCCCGATGCTTCTCCCGCGACGATAGCAAAGACAGGTGATTGACTGGCCATAGTCTAGCGAATAATGCCGCGAGTAGAACGCTCAAGAGACTGCAACAGCATACTAATCACCACATCGTCACCTAACTCAGCGATCAATTTTAATGCCTCATCCAGCTGCAATCCACGCCGATAAAGGATCTTATAGGCTTTATTAGCTAAAGCTATCTGCTCTATTGAAAAATCGCGGCGCTTAAGACCTTCACGATTTATCGTACGGGGCTCAGCGGGACTACCGAAAGCCGTAACATACGCTGGGACATCGTGATAAACAAACGCAGCTGGACCGATAAAGCAATGGGGGCCAAGACTTACAAATTGATGAATCAGCGAATAACCAGAGATAATAGCCCAATCACCTAGCTCCACATGTCCCGCTATAGCTGAGTTATTGCCCATAATTATATTCGAACCAACCAGACAATCATGGCCAATATGAGCATAGGCCATCAATAAGTTGTTATCACCAATGCGTGTTTCGCTTTTATCTTGAATAGTCCCTCGGTGAATCGTCACGCCTTCTCTAATCGTATTGTTATCTCCGATCACTAACCGCGTAGGCTCACCCTTATATTTAAGGTCTGGCGTATCTTCACCAACGGTCGAAAATTGATAAATCCTATTGTTTTTACCTAAGTTTGACGGACCCTTAATAACTACGTGCGAGGAAATATGACATCCATCACCAATGTTCACATCCGGTCCAATAGTCGTCCAAGGGCCTACCGTGACGTTCTCTCCAATCACTGCCGATGAATCAATTATCGCACTAGGGTGAATCACTTAAACTTTTCCCTATCTCTATAGGCGCAAAGTAAAGTCGCCTCACAGGCTACCTCACCATCCACGGTTGCAGTCGTCTTGAATCGCCAAATATTTCGCTTTACACCCAGCACTTCCGAAGACAACATCAGCTTATCTCCAGGAACCACGGGGCGTTTAAAACGAACCTTGTCAACACCAGCAAAAAGATAGAGCTTACCGTCATCTGCCGTCGTTCCCGTCGAAGCAAAGCCCAGTATCCCAGATATCTGCGCGAGGGCCTCTATGGTCATGACGCCTGGAAATATTGGCGCCCCGGGGAAATGTCCATTAAAAACCTCCTCATTCACGGTAATATTTTTATAGCCTACAATACTCTCATGGGGCTCGATCTCGAGCACTCGATCCACTAACAGAAGCGGGTAGCGATGTGGTAACAACGCCATAATTTCTTTAATATTCATAAATTTCCGTAGTTTGTATTAAGTAATATACACAGGTAAAGTACCTTTATCTGCCATATCCAATGCTATTTGTCTTTCCCAAAAGTTCTATTCTTCAAGTTTTTTTAACCTTCGAGCCATATCATCTAGCTGTCCCATTCGCACAGAATTCTTTCTCCATTCAGCCGTTTTCAATACTTGCGTCCCACCTGATGAATAAGAACCTGACTCAGTAATCGATTTCGTCACCAATGTTCTGGCCGTAAACGTGACGTTATCACATACCGATATATGCCCAACAATAGCCACATACCCGGCTAAAATACAATTACGCCCAACCGAGGCACTACCAGCCAGCCCAGAGTAAGCGGCCATAGCCGTATTATCTCCAACCACTGCGTTGTGCGCTATCTGGACGTGATTATCAAGGATCACACCATTTCCAACAAAGGTGTCTCCCAGAGCCCCTCTATCAATCGTTGTACAGGCCCCCACTTCAACATTATTCCCTATGGTCACTCCGCCTATCTGATATATCTTCTGCCAACCACCTGCTGCCCGCGGGGCAAAGCCAAATCCATCGGCGCCGATCACTGAACCACTGTGCACTCTGGCATTGTGTCCAATTGTAACATCATGATAAACAGCTACATTTGAGGATATATGAGAGTTTTCGCCTATTTCAGATCGAGCGCCAATAACTGTATTTGCGTCGATACGGCAACCCGAAGCAATAACGGCGTGCCCTTCGATCACAACATTAGGCCCAACATACACATTACCAGCAACCTTAGCGGTAGCATCCACGATTGCACTGGGATGAACTAACGAATCCTTAGGCTCAGCGTTATCAAACCATGATGAAATCAACGCATACGCTAGATAAGGATCCATCACAACGAGACAATCATGCGAATACCCAGCAGCGTTTTTCTCCGAAAGGATAACCGCCGATGCTTGAGAGTCAGAAAGGTATTTTGAATATTTCGTGTTCGATAAGAATGCGAGCTGCCCCTCTACAGAATCCTGAAGGGTATTCAGCCCTGTTATTCTTACTTCTGGGTTACCGCGCAACTCAGCCTTGAGATACGCAGCAATTTCACCAAGAGAATAGTCGCGAGTCATAAAACGCCATTACTGCTGTTGAGTGTTCTGATTCAAACGATCGACCACTTTTGCCGTTAAATTGTTTTCTGGGCTAGCAACAATCACAGATTCTGATCTTAGCAACAACGTTATACCTTCTTCTTGGACAACTTGAGCCAACGCCTCCTGAAACTGAGGAGATAGCTCCTGCATAATTTGCTGCTGTAACTGCTTTTGCTCAGCTTGAATTTTTTGTACTGCAAGGTCGTAGTCAGCTTTAGCATAGGACATCTTCTTTTGTTGCGCTGCCACCTGCTCTGCAGACCAAGTCAGACGCTTAGTTTCAGCTTCTTTACCCATCGCTTGCAAGTCAGCGGCTGAGCCTTCGGCTTTGGCTTTAAGAGCGACAAAGTCAGCGCTCTCTACCGAGGTCTTAACGCTATTTTGGGCATAATCAGAAGCAAACATAGCCTGCTGGATGTCAATGACCGCTATTTTTGTTTCTGCTGCTACAGCAACTGACGCAAACCCTACCATGCTGACTACCACTAAAACTAACGCTTTCAAATTACTCACAATACTTCTCCAAACATAAGATTAAAATTAAAATTGATTACCCAACGAAAACTGGAATACTTCAGTTTCGTCAAACTCTGTAGCATTAAGCGGCTTCGCCACACTAAACGTAATAGGTCCAAAGCCACTCAACCATGTTGCACCTAATCCAACGGAATATCTAAGCTCACCAGCATCAGGGCTAAAACAATTTACCTGAGAACTACCGCATTTGGTATTAAAAATATTACCCGCATCAACAAAAAACGAGGATTGCACCGACCGCTGGTCCTTTATGAAAGGGAGCGGAAACAGAATTTCAGCGCCAAACTCCACCTGCACATTGCCCCCCGTGGGCCTACCGATAGCATATCTGCCTTCGCAGGGAGGATCTTGTAATGCACAGGTAGGCGTGGACCTGGGGCCTAATCTCTGTTTCTCAAAGCCTCGCACTGAACCAAAGCCGCCACCATAAAAATTCTTAAAGAATGGTAACTGACTGGTGCCGCCATAACTCTCGCCAAAGCCCATATCTGCTCTTAGTTTTAGAGTCAGCGATCGTGTGAGCCCTCTAAGATGCTCAGCTTTATAGGTCAGCTTGTAAAACTCCAGACCTGAACCTGGAAGATAAAGTTCAACACCAAGACGTTGAGATGTTCCTCGAGTCGCAAAAATACCTCGGTTCAGTGTCGACTTACCCCAATTAAAATTAAAGGTAATGGAATCAAAATCTGTACCATTAGCTTCAATAAAGTCATCGATTTCATAGGAAGTTGTGTAGTCTCCTTGAGTCAGAGCCAAATTTTCAAAACCAAAACCAAAACCTATTCGCTGAATTTCTGACACTGGATAACTCCAGTTTACTCGAGCCCCGTAGGTGTCTTGCGAGAATGGCTGCAAACGAAGCTTACTATAATCTGTTTCACTCGCATAAATACTATAGCCAGCGCCCACACCATCAGCCGTAAAATATGGCTCGGTATAACTAAAATTCAACGAGCTTGAATAGGTGCTGCGATTTATACCCACACCAACCTGCTTGCCGCTACCCAGGAAATTATTTTCGCTAAGATTGGCGCCAAGCATTAATCCGTAACCCTGCGAGTAGCCCAAGTTAGCTCCTACAGATCCAGAAGGTTGCTCTTCAACCGTATACACTACATCTATTTGGTCATTAGTGCCGGCAACGGGAAGATTCTCCACATTAACTTCTTTGAAAAAGCCTAACCGCTCAAGACGAACTTTAGATAACTCAATCAACGCATTGTTAGCTGAGCCTCCTTCCATTTGGCGCATTTCTCTACGTAACACGGGATCTGCTGTCTTGGTATTACCCCGAAATTCTATTCTTCGGACATAAGCACGCATACCGGGCTTAACTAAAAAGGTGATCTTCGCTGTCTTTTCTTCCACATCCAGATCAGGGAATCCTTCAACTTCCGCAAAAGTGTAGCCTTCATTTCCAAGGCGACGAGTAATGTATTCACTGGAGGTAGTCATTAACACTTGCGAAAAAATTACCCCCTCTTTCATTAATATTAACGCTTTGATGTCATCCTCAGGAATCATCAAATCCCCTGCAAGCTCAACATCACTAACGGTAAAAACATCACCCTCATCAATATTAATTGTAATAAAAACTGACTCTTTGTCCGGACTAATAGAAACTTGGGTACTAGACACTTCAAACTGGAGATAGCCTCTGTCTAAATACCAGGTTTCCAATGTCTCCAAATCGCCAGATAATTTTTCTCGAGAATACTTATCATTACTGGTTATCCATGACAGCCAGCCTGTTTTATTTTGCTCGAATTGATCGAGTAAATCTTTCTCAGAAAAGTCTCCATTGCCCACAATATTGATATGTCGAATTTTTGCTACATCACCTTCATCGATATCAATATTCACCGCCACGCGATTTCGCGGCAACTGTTTCACATCTGTTTTAACCAACGCACCGTACCGGCCTTGAGATACATACTGTCGCTGAAGTTCTTGAGTCATTCCCTCCAGTATCACCTGGCGAAAAATCTGCCCCTCAGCTAATCCATTATCACGCAAAGCATCTAAAAGCTGATCAGTTTCAATTGCCTTATTGCCGTCAAGATTAATCTCGGTAACTGCTGGGCGTTCAACTAGGCCAACGACTAAAATGCCATTCTCTCGGGCGATAATAACATCGGCAAAGTAACCCGTTCGAAATAAAGAACGTGTCGCCTCACGCACAGATGTCTCATCAACAATATCCCCGACACTCAGTGGTAATGAAGCAAAAACAGTGCCCGCAGACACCCTTTGAAGACCTTCAATGCGAATATCCAAAACCTGAAACTCATCAGCATGTGATGCGACAGAATGGATCATTAGAGCTAGAAATAAACCTGTTAGCAGTTGCTTCATGAAAATACTCAAATCTAATTGTTAATTATTGTAAGGAGATTCAAAACGTTCGCATCAAATCATTAAACGTGGCAAAAATCATTAAACCTACGAGCATCGCAAAACCGGCCTTATAACCCAATAACTGAGCCCGTTCAGATACCGGTGAACCTTTAACCAGCTCAAACATCATAAACAATAAATGTCCGCCATCCAAAACGGGAATGGGCAACAGGTTCATTACGCCGAGCATTATACTTAGAATAGCAATGAAGCGAATAAAATTATCAAATCCTGATCGAGCTGACTCACCAGCGACTTTTGCAATACTGATAGGCCCACTAAGATTCTTTAGGCTTAAATCTCCAGCGACTAACTTCCCAATTGATTTCAAGACAAAAAAACTGGTGCTAACAGTTTCTTCAATGCCGCGAGGAACAGCGGTAAAAACATTGTAGTGTATCGTCCTCACCAGATCCTCGGGATACTCTACTCTCGATGATAACTGAATGCCTAGTTGACCTACCTGCTCTCCAGATCTGATGACTAATCTAGGTTTAGCGTAAATATCAAGGACTTGATCTTCGGAACCTACCCTATCACGCTCCACCGTCAAAACCACATCTCGCCCCGCACTGTCAGAAACGCTCTGAACAAACTCCTCCACTGAGACTATTGGCATCCCATTAAAAGATATTAATCGATCGCCAGAGAGCAACCCAGCGTCAAATCCAGCCCCACCTTGCGCAACATCGGCAACACTTAGTTCTTTCAGGACCAACGGAGGCGTCAACCCTAAATCCCGAAGTGCAGAGGGCTCTTCCACATCCGCTAACCAATCCTCAACAGAGATGCCTAGGTCATAGCGAATATCTGAATCAGGATAAACTACGGTAAACGGGATACTCCCACTATGACCAATATAATCGAATAACCTGCGTGACAATTCAGTCCAAGAATTAACCGATCGTCCGCCAACAGCAACAATCTCCATACCCCGCTCAAAACCTGCCTGCTCAGCCATGGAGGCTATCTTCACGTCCCCTAGAACAGGAGCCAAACCTCGCTCTCCACCCAGAAATATAAACCAAAAAATGACACTTGCGAGCAAAAAGTTAGCCAACGGCCCCGCCGCAACGATCGCCATCCGCTGCCAAAGGCTTTTCGAGGGAAACGAATATGGCAAATCTTCGGGCAAAACGTCGCCAGAGCGTTCATCAAGCATCCTAACGTATCCGCCAAGAGGAAGTGCTGCGAGAATAAACTCAGTACTGTGCTTGTCTCGCCACTTAAACAAAGCAGGTCCAAAACCGATGGAGAACTGCTCAACACGAACACCGCAACGCCGTGCCACCCAAAAATGACCGAATTCGTGGAAAGTAACTAAGACTCCAAGGGCCAAAAATGTATACAAAATAGTAACCAAAATATCCATTGTTTAGCGCTCTATTTCTAAAATATAGGACGTAGCATAACTGCGCGCCCTGCGATCAGACTCTTGGACTGCAACAAGTGACTCTGGTTCACTAAATATAGACCCCGAAAGCGTTTCTTTTACGACATCTGCGATTTGGGTAAAACCAATTCGCCTGTCGAGGAATGCTTGAACGGCAATCTCATTAGACGCATTGAGTACTGCTGGCGCATCCATCCCAGTCCGAGCCGCTTCAGATGCTAGCGTAAGGCAAGGAAAGCTTTCTAGATCTGGTCTGGTGAAATCCAATCGCGTGATATCAAACAGATCCAATTCAGCCACTCCAGAATCAATACGCTCAGGCCAGGCTAATGCATGAGCAATAGGCGTGCGCATATCCGGATTACCAAGTTGAGCAATCACCGAGCCGTCTGCATATTGAACTAGCGAATGCACTATGCTCTGAGGATGCACTATGACATCAATCTGATCTGGGCTTGCGTCAAACAACCAGCAAGCCTCGATTAACTCAAGCCCCTTATTCATGAGTGTGGCCGAATCCACCGATATCTTGTGGCCCATGCTCCAATTCGGATGGGCAACAGCCTGTTCTACCGTCACATCGACCATCTGCTCTGTGGTTAAACCTCTAAATGGCCCGCCAGATGCAGATAACAGAAGCCTTAAGACACCAGATCCCGACAGGTCTCTTGAGGTTGGAGGCAAGCACTGAAATATTGCATTGTGTTCGCTGTCTACTGGCAATAACAAAGCTCCGGAAGCTTTTACCGCCTCCATGAAAAGACCACCCGCCATCACGAGTGCTTCTTTATTAGCCAAGAGGATTTTTTTACCCGCATGTACCGCTGAAAGTGTTGGTACTAAACCAGCTGCACCAACAATAGCCGCCATGACAATATCGACTTCACCATGGCTGGATACTTCGCTCAAGGCTTCAACGCCGCAAAGTACTTCAGTCTCTGCTCCTGCGCTCTTAAACTTGGATTTAAGAATACTAGCGGACTGAGGGTCTATGACAACGGCGTATCTCGCGCTATGCTGTATACACTGCGTCGCAAGCAGGTCAATCTTTTGATTCCCCGTTAAGGCAAAAATGGAATATTTATCGGCATGCCGAGAGATGACATCGAGCGTACTAACACCAATGGACCCGGTTGCACCAAGAACGGTTATTTGTTGCCGCATCAGAATGTATGGGTAAAGGGTAAAATTAAACCAAACATAGGTAGCGCAGCCATAACTCCATCGATACGATCAAGTACACCACCGTGGCCAGGTAATAGCCGCCCACTGTCTTTGACTCCACTATGACGTTTGATCATGCTCTCAAATAAATCTCCAAGTACTGAATAGAGCGCCACCGGAAAAATAAGTAGCGTAAGGCCTAACACAGAAACTTTGTCCGACAGAAGCCATACCAACGAACCGATCAGCACGACCTCTAAAACTAACCCGCCTATTAATCCTTCCCAGGTTTTCCCCGGGCTCACTATTGGCGCCAGCTTATACGTACCAAAATATTTCCCAAAGAAAAATCCACCGACATCAGCTAACACTATGATAACAATGGCTAATAATAACAGCCATTGCCCAGACGGATAATTTAGAATTGTCACAATGGCAATCCAAGTGAATCCTAAAAGTAAAAGACCTAGTAAACCCAGAATAGGCCGCGCAGACCATAGAATAGCGCTAGATGGATAACCCTGAATCCAAAGAAAAATAAATGCCCAGACACCAACGGCCACAAGCAATAATTGCTGAGCTCTTTGAGGGTCGAAGGTATCAGGAAGCCCGAGCCAGTGCGAAGCTACAAAAAGAATCATGACAATAAGCAGTAAATAACCGACTCTAGCTGTTACTGAGCGTATTTTTGCTAATCTACTCCACTCCCATCCGGCGACTAGGACCATTGGCACAAGCGCAATGGAAAACAGCATTGGGGGCATGAGAAAGAGTGCCGGCAAAAAAATCGCTACCATGCATAGTGCTGTGATGATTCGTAATCTAAGCATTGGTCTGCTCTACATAATTAACACTGTGATCTGCCAAAAAGCCTTTCCTTAGGCCAAAACGTTACTACGAGAATTATTGCGGAGATCAGATCTCCATCAAATCCCTCTCTTTAATGACCAACGCTTCATCAACACGAGCAATAAAGCGATCAGTTATTTTCTGAACATCGTCGTGAGCCTTTCGCTCTTCATCTTCACTGATATCTTTCTCTTTCAACAGATCTTTGACATCAGACAGACTATCACGGCGAATGTTTCTAATTGAAATTCTAGAATTCTCAGCTTCAGCTTTTGCTTGTTTCCCATAGGTCCTGCGCGTTTCTTCAGTCAACGCAGGCAGTGGGAGGCGAATTACTGAACCCGCAGTGGAAGGATTAAGCCCCAAATCAGATTTCATGATGGCTTTTTCAATCTCAGGAACCAAAAACTTCTCCCAAGGAGTCACAGATAAGGTTCGCGAATCTTCAACAACAATGGAAGCGGCCTGTGAAAGAGGGGTATCTACACCGTAATAATCAACGGAAATGCCATTCAATAGGCTCGAATGGGCCCGGCCCGTGCGAATTTTGTTAAACGCATTGCCCAGAGCATCAATTGATTTCGACATTCGCTGTTCAGCATCTGTTTTTAATTCATTTATCATATTCTATCCCCTTAACTTTCTTCTATCAGAGTGCCTTCATCTCCGCCAACCACCAAATTAAGCAAGGCGCCCTGCTTTGACATCCGGAAAACCCTCAGCGGCATATTATGCTCTCGACACAGACAAATAGCAGTAAGGTCCATCACACTAAGCTTTTTATCCAACACCTGATCATAGGTCAGGTTAGCATATAATTCCGCATCGGCATTCAACATTGGATCCGCACTATAGACCCCGTCAACCTTAGTCGCTTTCAAGACAACATCAGCATCGATTTCTATACCTCTAAGACAGGCAGCTGAATCAGTAGTAAAAAATGGATTTCCAGTGCCCGCCGCAAAGATAACAACATCGCCATCTTTTAGGTAACGAATCGCGCGACGACGATCATAGTGTTCGACGACACCGCTCATCGGAATGGCTGACATTACATGGGAAGATATATTCGTCCGCTCGAGAGCATCACGCATCGCAAGGGCATTCATGACCGTGGCAAGCATACCCATGTGGTCACCAGTCACCCGATCCATACCTGCATCATTAAGTGCCGCACCACGAAAAAGATTACCACCACCTATCACCAAACCGACTTGAACGCCTATGCCTACTAGCTGGCCTATTTCTAAAGCCATACGATCAAGGACCTTAGGATCGATCCCAAAGCCCTCACTGCCCATAAGTTCTTCACCACTCAACTTAAGAAGAATACGCTTATACTTTTTCTCTTTAACGGGTAGTGGCATAACAACTCCTAATTTTAACGGCTAACTGGCACCTTTAACTTGAGCGGCAACTTCAGTAGCAAAATCAACTTGCTCAACCTCTATGCCCTCACCTACTTCAAATCGGACAAATGATAACACCTCAGCGCCAGCCTCTTTGACTAGTTTCCCCACAGTCATATCAGGGTCTTTAACAAATGGTTGATCTACCAGGCTGCTCTCTTTTAAGAACTTACTCACTCGACCAACAATCATTTTTTCGATGATTTCTTCTGGCTTGCCGCTCTCACGTGCTTGCGCCGCAAAAATTTCTTTCTCAGCTACAACAACTTCTGCTGGCATTTGGTCACTGCTTACCACCGCTGGATTAACCGCAGCAACGTGCATGGCAACATCTCTAGCAAGCTCCTCAGAGCCACCACTTAAACCAACCAAAACCGCAATTCTATTATTGCTATGAACATAGCCGCCTACTACCGGGGCTTCGACACTATCAGCGCGACGTGGAGAAATATTTTCGCCAGTTTTTTGCACCAAAGCCTCGCGTGCTGACTCTAATTCGCCAGCCATTATTGCGGCCATGTCAGTTTTTTTATTAACAAATACCGAGTCCAAAACAGTCGCCACAAATCCTTGAAATCCTTCATCTTTCGTCACGAAGTCAGTTTCGCTATTCACCTCAACAACAACCCCGTACCCAGCCTCTACCTTTACAGATACAAGTCCGTCCGCAGCAGTCCGTCCCGCTTTCTTAGCGGCCTTCATACCACTGGATTTACGAAGTTCTTCAATTGCTTTGTCAATATCCGCACCCGCCTCAGCAAGCGCTCTCTTGCATTCCATCATGCCCAAACCTGTTCGCTCTCGCAGTTCCTTCACCAAAGAAGCCGTTACCTGTGTCATGCCAATCCTCTTTAAATCATAATTTCAGTTAAAATAAAGGGGGCTAGAACCCCCTTTATTTATTACACAATGTTTTGTAGCTTACTCTGCAGCAGTATCCGCTGGAGCTTCTTTCGCAACAACTTTCTCAGCAACAACTTTCTCAGCAACAATTTCTTCTGCCGCTGGAGCTTCAACCGCAGGTGCTTCGACCTCTGCAACTTCGACGAATTCATCCTTACTGGTTATAGCTGAAGCCTGATCTTTACCTTCTAGAATAGAATCGGCTATCGACGCAGCATAAAGCTTTATCGCCCGAATAGAATCATCGTTGCCCGGAATAATATAATCGATGCCATCTGGATTGCTATTTGTGTCAACAATGCCAACAACCGGTATACCCAGTTTGTTAGCTTCATTAATTGCAATACGCTCGTGGTCAACGTCAACAACAAACAGGATATCTGGCAACCCGTTCATGTCCTTAATACCACCGATAGAATTTTCTAGCTTATCTTTCATTCGAGTCCGCATCAACACCTCTTTCTTGTTGAGCTTGTCAAAAGTACCATCGCTTTCCTGAGTCTCTAGCTCTCTAAAACGCCGGATAGAAGCCCTAATGGTTTTGTAGTTAGTCAACATTCCGCCAAGCCAGCGGTGGCTAACATAAGGCATGCCAGAACGCTCGGCTTGCTCTTTAATGATTTTTTGAGCTGCTCGTTTAGTGCCGACGAAAAGTATCTGATTACCTTTAGCCGCTTCAACGCGCAAAATTTCCAAGGCTTCGTTAAAAGCAGGAACTGTGTGCTCGAGGTTAATAACATGAACTTTGTTACGAGAGCCAAAGATAAACTGACTCATTTTAGGATTCCAGAAGCGAGTTTGGTGACCAAAATGCACACCAGCCTGCAACATATCGCGCATACTAACAATAGACATAAATTTTCCTTTTAGGGGTTAAGCCTCCACATCCCCCAATAATCAACCCATCAAGTCATATTTCGACCTAAAAGGCACCCAGACTATTGTGTCGGAATGTGTGTGTCGTTTAGTTTAAAAAAACCGCTGTAGGAACATTCCCACAACGGCGCGCTTTATACCATAACAAGACAGTCAATTAAAGAAAAAACACTGACAAACTTTAGCGCCACTCTACCGTCCCCTATCGTCACACCTGTCAGATAGGCTGTTCCTGTAGGAAAAGTTTGCCCAACACTCCCCCTGAGCAAATTTGATGCGTACAATAGCGAGGTTATCCTATCTCTGTGGACCGATCATGACTGTAAAATTAAGAAGCGCTGAACAATTAGCCAAAATGCGCATTGCCGGCCGACTTGCTGCTGAGGTTCTTGAACTTATAGAGCCTTATGTAGTGCCGGGAGTGACGACTGAAGCCCTCGATAAAATCTGTCATGATCATATCGTGCAGGTTCAAGACGCCATCCCAGCTTGCCTTGGATACAACGGATTCCCTAAGTCCATATGCACGTCCGTCAACCAGGTCATCTGCCACGGCATCCCCTCTGACAAAAAGGTGCTTAAAAGTGGTGATATTATTAACATTGATGTTACCGTTATCAAAGATGGTTGGTTCGGTGATACCAGCAAAATGTATTGTGTGGGGCAGGTGGCCCCACATGCACAGCGACTGATAAAGATAAGTCAGGAATGCCTCTACATGGCCATGGATATTGTTCGCCCTGGAATTCGCCTAGGCGATATTGGCCATATTATTCAAACTCATGCAGAGAAAAATTATTACTCCGTGGTTCGAGACTACTGTGGTCATGGTATTGGCGACATATTTCATGAAGAGCCACAAGTGCTTCATTACGGTAAACCCGGAACTGATCTAGAGCTTCAAGAAGGAATGACCTTTACCATTGAACCGATGATCAATGCGGGCAAATATGCCGGTAAGTTAAAGTCAGATGGCTGGACAGTAGAAACCCGAGATGGACGACTCTCATCCCAGTGGGAGCACACCATGGCTGTAACCGCCAACGGCTGTGAGGTTTTCACTGCTCGTCAGGAAGAATCATTTTAACCCAGGGACCCGTATAGTGCCGTTCAAGTCTTCAGAACCAAAAAGCTCGCTCAAAAAAGCGCTATCAAATGCACCCCTGTTCTTTGATCAGAAACGATTTCTTCTTGATCTGGACGCGGGTGATCCTATCTTTGTTTTTCGCAATGCGTTAAGCGCTGCCAAGGCCCATTTCAACAACCGGTTTCACGAAGGTGAAGACGTTCATACTCTGGTCAATGAAACCGCTCGGTTTGCCGACCTGATATTACGGCTCGCCTGGGAACGATACGAATGGGACAATGATATCAGTTTAATTGCCGTTGGCGGCTACGGCAGAGGGGAGCTACACCCCTGCTCTGACATCGACTTACTCATTTTAATGCGCCGTGATCGAGGTAAAAGATACCAACAAAGTATCGAGCAATTTCTGACTTTTTTGTGGGACATAAAGCTTGTCATTGGCCATAGCGTGCGGTCTCTATCTCAATGCGTAGACTTAGCAAAAGCAGATATCACCATCGCGACCAATCTTATGGAAACTCGCTTATTGTGCGGTAATGGCAAGCTACTCCAAAGCATGCTTAAAAAAACAGGGCCCGATAGGATTTGGGCTTCGTCTAAATTCTACAGCGGAAAGGTTGAAGAGCAACGAGCCCGGCATCAAAAGCATGATGATACTGAATATAATCTTGAACCCAATATAAAAGAAGCGCCCGGAGGCTTGCGCGACATCCAGCTAATCAACTGGACAGCTAAACGTCACTTTCAAGTTCATCGCAGATCACACTTAGTGGAAAAAGGTTTTCTTTCTGAGGAGGAATACAGAACACTGCGCCGAGACGAAGAATTTTTGTGGAAGGTCCGCTATGGCTTGCATCTTATTGCCGGTCGCGCAGAAGAACGGCTTCTTTTTGACTACCAGCGCAAACTTTCAGAAATGTTCGGCTATACCGATAGTGATGGCAGGCTCGGCGTTGAAAAATTCATGCAACGTTATTATCAGGTTGTAATTTCAATTCGTGAACTGACAGATGTATTGCTTCAACACCTCGATGAGGCAATATACCGAAAAGGTAAAACAAAGTCTGTTGTCGAGATCAATGATCGATTTCTCATTCGTGATAATTATCTAGACACCAGTGATGCCTTTGTTTTCGTCAAACATCCGTCGGCCTTATTGGAACTGTTTGTCATTCTAGGCGAGAACGATGGCATTCTTGGCATAAGAGCAACGGCGATCAGGCAAATCAGACTGCATCGAAATTTAATTGACGACGAGTTCAGAAACAGCGCAAAAAACAAAGAGCTCTTCATGCGCCTACTAAAAGTTCCGTTTAAACTCTCGGAACAACTCCAGCGGATGAATCGTTACGGTATTTTGGGCAAATATCTCCCTGAATTTGGCAAGATAGTCGGCCAAACCCAGCATGATTTATTTCATATATATCCAGTGGACGTGCACACTCTTCAAGTCGTGAGGAATTTACGCCGATTTGTGCGGCCAGAAATGACGAAACTATTTCCCATCGCGTCACATATCTATAAAAATCT
>DUBX01000027.1:46774-82078 GCA_012960115.1 Porticoccaceae bacterium | reverse complement strand
GGGTAAACCTGAATTAATTATCATTGCCGCCTTATATCATGATATAGCCAAAGGTCGAGGTGGTGACCACTCACAACTAGGTGCTGCTGACGTCATTGCATTTGGCCTAAGTCATGGTCTGCAACCAGAAGAAATTGATCTTTTAAAGTGGTTGGTGGAAAGCCACCTTTTGATGTCTACGGTGTCTCAACGAGAAGATACGTCCGATCCCGATGTGATCTATAGATTCGCCTCTCTGGTTGGAGATTTAATGCATCTTGAGCATTTGTATTTACTCACCGTTGCCGACATTAACGCCACTAACCCAAGGTTATGGACCGACTGGAAAGGTTCACTGATGCATAACCTCTACTTTGAAACTAAACGCGCGTTGCAAAATGGTCTTGGATCTCCTGAACAACGCTCGACTTGGGTAACCTCAGCAAAAAGGGCCGTCCTTGAACGCTTAGAGGGCATGAATGTCACTCAATCTGAAGCTAAGGAAGTCTGGCATGATGTTGATGACGAGTTCTTCTTGCGGGAGCGTGCGTCTGATATTGCCGCCTTTACAGCTGCGATTATTGCCAATAAAGATCCTGATGAGCCATTAGTCCTATTACGCGATGTGGGCGTAGAGATACCTATCGCGACCCAAATCTTTGTTTACGCACGAGACCGAGAGCAAATTTTTTCAGTGATCGCGGCAATTCTTGAACAACTTCAGCTCACGATTCAAGACGCACGACTTCAAACTAACAGTCACAATCAAGCTTTCGACGTATTTTACGTGCTGGACGATGAAGACCGGCCTGTAGGGCAAAATACCGAACTTTGTGAGAAAATCATCAAAGCGTTGAAAAAAGGCATTAAGAATCCTAAAAGTGTGAATCCTCCTATTAGGCGGCGAACATCTCGCCAACTTAAACAGCTCACCATGAAGACCACAACTTCACTGCAAAATGATCCTGACACCAATACCACAGTACTCGAAGTCATAACTCCTGATCGTCCGGGACTACTTGCTCATTTGGGTCGTATATTCCTGCGCTACGAGCTAAACCTATACAACGCTAAGATTGCGACCCTAGGCGAACGCGTTGAAGACGTATTTTATCTCACTGACCGCAATCACCTCCCTCTCACTGACCCCGACTTTAATCTGATAATCCAACAAACTATCTGCGAAGAACTTGATCAACGAAATAGAGAAGAGACCTATGGCGCTTAGTTGTAGCGATCAGAACGATGGTAGTAGCCAATGAATGCTAATCTTGGACTATTGCAGGCCTATCCTTTTCAGCGCCTAAATGAACTCAAAGCAGGCATTATTCCGCCAGCACATCTAACTCATATTTCACTCTCTATTGGTGAACCGAGGCATCCTGCCCCTGAATTTATCAAACAGGCTTTAACAGAATCAATTGATAAATTGTCTCATTACCCCTCGACTCGAGGCTCAATTGAACTTAGAACATCAATAAGTCAGTGGCTAGAACAACGATTTCATCTAAGTCAAGATAGTCTAGATCCAGAATTTCACGTTTTGCCGGTCTGCGGTACACGCGAGGCAATCTTCGCATTCACTCAAGCAGTCGTAAGTCCAAATGACGGCCCGACTAAACCCGTCGTGATTACACCAAATCCGTTTTATCAAATTTATGAAGGTTCAGCCATTCTTGCCGGGGCAGAGTCCTACCTCTTAGACTGCAACGCTGACAATGGATTTATCCCGGACCTAGATGCCGTGCCACAAGCGATATGGGAACGCTGCCAGCTATTACAACTATGCTCTCCAGGCAATCCGACTGGCGCAGTAATGACGATCGCACAAATGCAGTACGCAGTGCATCTGGCAGATCAATATGACTTCGTCATTGCTAGTGATGAATGTTACTCGGACATTTACCTTGACGAGAGCAAGCCGCCGCCAGGCTTACTTGAGGCTTGCAAAGCGATGGGTCGTCACGACTATGATCGTTGTGTAGTTTTCCATAGTCTTTCAAAACGCTCAAATCTACCAGGCCTGAGATCAGGTTTCGTTGCTGGAGATAAAGCCATTTTGAGCCAATTTTTTGACTATAGAACCTACCACGGTTGCAGTATGTCTTTACCTGTACAAATTGCCTCCACAGCAGCTTGGGAAGACGAGAGTCATACCATCGAAAACAGAACTCTTTACCGCGAAAAATTTTTAGCGGTTACAGACATATTGAGGGGATACATGACATTCGCAGAACCTCAAGCCAGCTTTTATCTTTGGGCAGAGACTCCAATTGATGATCAACAGTTTGCCAAACAGCTCTATTCCAAGCAAAACGTAACCTTACTGCCTGGCCAATTTCTATCCCGGCCAACGCCTAACGCAAATCCAGGATTAAATCGTGTTCGAATAGCTTTGGTGGCTGAAATTGCTGAGTGCATAGAGGCGGCTCATCGCATAAAAGAATTTATTACCTCTATCGACAGCGCACGAGGTACTTAGCATGCTAAAAAAAGCACGTGCGGAGTTCATTTTTGAACGGTTGACTGAGCTCTATCCTGAGACACCGACACCACTGACGCACAAAGACAACTTTACGCTTTTAGTGGCCGTATTATTAAGTGCCCAATGTACTGACGAACGGGTTAACCAAGTCACTCCAGCACTGTTTGCAGCAGCAGATAACCCCTTTGATATGCAAGAGGTGCCTTTAGATGCTATATATAACATAGTGCGCCCCTGCGGTCTTGCCCCCCAAAAATCCAAAGCGATTTTAGGTTTATCTAAAATATTAGTCGCCCAACACAATGGTCAAGTGCCGGAAGATATCAATCTTTTGGAAACTTTACCGGGTGTTGGCCACAAGACAGCCAGCGTAGTCATGTCTCAGGGTTTCGGTCATCCTGCCTTTCCCGTGGATACGCATATTCACCGCCTAGCCCAACGCTGGGGACTGACCAAAGGCAAAAATGTAACGCAAACCGAGCGTGATTTAAAAAAACTATTCAAACCAGAACACTGGAATAGCCTGCACTTACAAATCATTTTCTATGGTCGAGAGTTCTGCTCGGCCCGAGGCTGTGACGGCACAATTTGTGATATCTGTACTACCTGCTACCCCAATCGGAAAAATCCATTCGTCGCAAAAAAACCTTAATGAATCAAAGGTTTTCAAAAGCTATATTTGGTATCATGGGCCCATATTTGTAGAGAGTCATTTAACCTGTGATCACCCTTTTTGGCATCAAGAACTGCGATACCGTGAAAAAAGCTCGCCAATGGCTGTCCGAGCATAATGTCGAGCATCGCTTCCATGATGTTCGAACTGACGGGCTCAAGCTAGAGGAAATCGAAGAGTGGATAGAAAAAACAGATTGGGAGATCGTTCTAAATCGGCGCGGAACAACGTGGCGGAAATTAGATCCTAGCACTCAGAAAAATGCTACTAAAAGTAATATAGCAGAGCTTTTACTGGCGAACCCTGCAATGATAAAACGCCCCATATTGGATGTTAACGGCGTTATTAGCGTTGGTTTTAAGCCCGACCTCTATCATTTAATATTTAATTAAATCAAATAAGATCAAGAGTAACCTCATGAGTAGTCTTTATAGTTTTGGCATTGGTATCGGTACTAAGAATAGTCGCGGAGAGTGGTTAGAGGTTTTTTACCCCTCCCCGCTGTTAAACCCGCCTAAAGACCTAGTCAGTGTCATCACCTCAAGTTTAGGTGCAGACTCAGGTGATATCGAACCCACCACCGAGCAACTTTCAGCACTTCACTCTGCACTTAACCACAACGGGCATTCTGAGCTTGCCATCTCTATCAAGGCATTGATTGAGTCTAGTCGCCCAGTGTCTGCGACCTTACTAACCGCCGATATCGCACCCACGTCAGTGCCTCAGGGTTACCTGAAGTTACACCTACTCTCCCATCGCTTGGTAAAACCTCACGAAACTGAGCTTACAGGCATTTTTGGGGTGTTAAAAAACGTCGCTTGGACCAGCGCGGGAGCCATCGATGTGGAAGAACTTCCAGATAGATTATTACAAGCTAGAGTCGATGGGCAACCATTGACCGTCGACTCAGTGGACAAGTTCCCTAAGATGGTTGACTACGTCGTTCCTAGCGGCATACGCATTGCAGACACAAGGCGAGTGCGTTTGGGTGCCTATTTAGGTGAAGGCACAACTATTATGCATGAAGGCTTTGTCAATTATAACGCTGGCACCGAGGGACCAAACATGATTGAAGGGCGTGTCTCTGCTGGCGTTTTTTGTGGCGCTGGCTCAGATGTTGGCGGCGGGGCTTCGATCATGGGCACCCTATCTGGTGGCGGCAGTATGGTCATTGCCCTTGGCGAAAAATGTCTACTTGGTGCTAATTCAGGAGCGGGCATCTCCCTCGGAGATCGCTGCACCATTGAAGCGGGGCTTTACATTACGGCTGGCACGATAGTGACCCTGTTGGACGATCAAAATAAGCCCGGCGGTAAAGCCAAGGCAAGAGAGCTTTCAGGGCATAGCGACTTACTGTTCCGTCGAAATTCAATATCGGGCGCGGTTGAATGTCTGACTAATCAGAGTGCTGTTGAGTTAAACGAAGCTCTGCACTCATCTAACTAATCGGCATTGACGAGGTTAGGCACCTAAAAGACTCTGACCGCAGACTCTAACAATGTTGCCATTCATACCCGCGGCCTGGGGGCTAACAAAAAAACCAATAACTTCAGCCACATCAACCGGCAATCCACCCTGCCCAAGTGATGACAACCTACGACCCATCTGTCGCGTCAAAAAGGGTATCGCTGCAGTCATCTGAGTTTCAATGAAGCCAGGTGCTACAGCATTAATAGTAATACCTCTGGCGGCGCAGGGATTGGCTAGTGTCTCGACCATGCCTATTACCGCTGATTTAGAAAAAGCATAATTAGTTTGCCCAACGTTACCGGCAATACCGCTAATAGAGGCAACACCTATAATTTTGCCACCATTATCTAAAAGGTCCGTATCTAAGAGCGCACTATTGATCCGCTGCACGCTGCCCAAATTAACTTGCATCAGCATATTCCACTGATGGTCACTCATGCGTGACAACATTTTATCTCGTGTTATGCCCGCATTATGAATAATAGCGTGCAGCTCTCCACCCTTCGCCAAACAGAAGTCGCGCAGATGCACCGCTGCCCCATCGCCAGTAATATCCAGAGGTAATGCCATTCCACCTAGACTGCTCATGACTGATATTAGCTCCGCTTCTGACTGAGGCACATCCACGCCGATAACCATAGCGCCATCCCTTGATAAGACCTTAGCTATAGCAAGCCCTATACCTCTGGCAGCACCCGTCACCACTACCGTCTTCCCGACTAATGGTCGTTGCCAATCCGCAGTCATAGAGGCTACAGGGCTACCTACAGTCAAGATCTGCGCATTCAAAAAGGCTGACCCCGCTGAAAAGAGGAACCGAAGCGGAGCCTGTAGCGAGACCTCACCGCCCTTGTCTACAAGGATGAGATTCGCTGTGGCACCATTTCGACCAATTTCTTTAGCTAAAGATTTGATAAACCCATGCAACCCTCGCTGTACCGTGCCCTGCTCAGCATCATTCGTGGCGCTGGGCTTCAAGCCAATAACAATAACGCGCCCATTGGAGGCCAGTGCTTTTAAACTTTGCTGAAAAAAAGTATGGAGTTGACTACTTTGCTCAGCACTAGCAATACCCGAGGCGTCATAAATTAGATGCCCCTTAACACCCATAGGAGTGCCACCGACGATTAGTTCGTTTTCTTTCAGGCATTGTCCAATGGCATCCTCAAAAGCGGCGCCATGACTATTTCCCCATAACACTTGGCCACTCAATTTATGAGGCTCTTGTGGATCTTCTCGAACCAGAGCCACGGGCTCGGGCAATCCCATGGCAGAAAATAGTTTTTTGCCTAAGCTTGAATTTGCTAATTCTAAATAAGTGTCTGACACTCTGCGTTATCCTGTTTAAATGCGATAAACGACATTTTACTCTCTGGCCCTAAAATAAGATTGACCTAAATGACAATTTGAGTATTACTGAGGTCATTGGTTTCACGCCTCAAATCACCTATCCTTGAGTCTTAACTAAATTAAAATCACTGGACAAAAATGATGACCGAGATTCGTAAAGTAGCCATTGTCGGCGGAAGTAGGATTCCATTCATGCGTAGTAATACCGCCTACAGTCATGCCAGCAATATGGATATGCTAACAGCCGCCCTGCAGGGATTAGTGCAACGTTTCGATCTAGACGGCGAACGATTAGGCGAGGTAGTTGCCGGCGCAGTGATGAAGCACTCGCGTGATTTTAACCTAGCTCGCGAGGCCACTCTAGATTCGGGACTATCTCTGCAAACACCGGCCTATGACATTCAACAGGCTTGTGGGACAGGCTTGGAAGCCGCTATATTGGTCGCAAACAAGATTGCGTTGGGGCAAATAGATTCTGGCATTGCCGGTGGCACAGATACCGCCAGCGATGCGCCAATTGCGCTCAGTGAAAAATATCGCCACATGATTTTGAGTCTGAACCGCGCCAAGACCTTGGGGCAGCGATTAAAACTTTTTGCCAGCATTCGTCCCAGTTTTATGGTCCCCCTGCTTCCTGCTAATGCTGAACCCCGCACGGGTCTATCCATGGGTCAACACTGTGAGCTAATGGTTAAACAGTGGGGCATCAGCCGCGAAGATCAAGATCAGCTGACATTCAACAGCCATCAAAATCTTATCGCAGCATACGATCGGGGGTTCTTTGCCGATCTTGTCAGGCCCTTTAGTGGCGTTGAGCGCGATGGTATAATGCGTAACACTCCTCTTGAAACACTAGCGGCACTAAAACCGGCCTACGATCGCGAAAACGGCACCTTAACCGCAGCTAACTCCACCACCCTAACTGATGGTGCAGCCGCGGTGCTCCTCGCTAGCGAAGACTGGGCAAAAGAGCGCAATCTTCCTATACAGGCTTACCTAACCCACAGTGAGGTGGCTGCCGTAGATTTTTACAGTCAAGGGGAAAAGAGCGAAGGCTTGTTGATGGCACCCGCCTATGCTGTACCGCGTTTGCTGGCAAGGGCTGGCCTGAAGTTACAAGACTTTGATTTCTACGAAATTCATGAAGCATTTGCCGCTCAAGCACTGTGCACGATGAAAGCATGGGAGGACCCAGACTTTTGTAAAAATAAACTTGGCTTAGATAATCCTTTGGGTAGCATTGATCGAACAAAGCTCAATGTTAATGGTTCTAGCGTTGCCACCGGGCATCCCTTTGCAGCAACGGGCCCTAGAATAATTGCAACACTCGCAAAACTGTTGGAGCAAAAAGGATCTGGGCGAGGCCTGATTTCTATCTGTGCCGCGGGTGGTCAGGGTGTAACCGCTATAATTGAGAGGTAGGTGACAATCCCAAAGCAGTTACGTTTAATGGGTTTCTGCAATCACTTTGGCCCCGCGATTCAATAATAGAGCCGGGGGGGCAAAGAGAGCCTCTAGTATAAAAAGATTGAAGCTCTATCTTCACCCCTCCCTCCTAGGACTTTATAGCATCTGTTCAAGTCATTTTTTCTAGCCTACAGCACTAAACTAACAGCTTTTATTTCGCTTTAGCATAAAACAAAAGATAGAATGTCTACCATCACATCTTCCTTTCAGCGCCTTATTGCATAGACTCAAGTCATTTTTTCTAGCCTGAAGCAAAAAATTCAAGCTAGGACTGAATTAGCTCGAGCTAAAATGGTGGCTGCAGCAACACCTTTGTTCTCTGAGAATGGTTTTGATGCTACCTCTGTGCGTGACATAGAAATTGCAGCTGACGTCAAGCGTGGCATGCTGGTTTATCACTTTGGATCTAAAGAAGACTTTTGGAAAGCCGTCGCCGATAATATTTTTAATCTCGTTGCAGACCAGCAAAAAGCCCGAGTTTCTGTCCTGCCAGACATGTCAGAGCGAGAAGGTATCGCGATGATCATCCGTTTTCATGTCCGCACTTCAGCCCAACACCCTGAAATAAGTCGGCTAATGGCACAAGAAGCGCGTCAACGATCATGGCGCATTGAATATCTGGTGCAAAGACATATAAAACTAGGTAGTGAATATATGAAACGATACGTTTCCAAGGCTCTCAGTCTTACAGATAGAGAATTCGCTCATTGGTATTACATTATGCTCAGTGCTTGTGCCACGATCTTTTCATTTGAACCAGAGTGCAACTTGCTATTTGGATTGAAGTGCCTAGAGGACACTGTCATAGAAACTCATGGCAATATGCTCGTAGACCTGTTATTAGGGCCCTCACCACACTAAAGCGCTCTATTAAAACCTTTACCCTAATAAGCAGCTAAATGATTCTATGCAGCTTAATCAAAATCAATCAATATCAACAATCGTCTTATTACATAGATTTATTCTTTGTATCAAGACCGATAAAGTGTAAGAATTTCAGCTGACAAACCAATAACGAATCAAATAAGAGTAGAACCTATGAGACAAGTCACACTTGCGAGTCCAGGAGGACTGAATAACCTAAAATTGGTCGAAGTAGAAAAGCCAACCCCAAAAAGTGATCAAGTTGTTGTTAAGGTTGCTGCAAGTAGTCTAAATTATCATGATTTACTGGTCGCCTTAGGTCAAATTCCGACAGACGATGGGCGCATTCTGTTGTCAGACTGTGCCGGAGAAATTGTTGCTGTGGGTGACGCGGTGACCCGATGGAAAGTCGGTGATACGGCAATGAGCTGCTGTTACCCACACTGGGTAGAGGGGCCGCCGCAATATAAACTACTAAGCTTTATCGGTGACAATGAAGATGGTTATTCAACCGAATATATGGCGATTTCCGAGAAATCCATTACTCGTACACCCAAGGGTTGGACAATGGCTGAAGCGGCTACCCTACCCTGTGCCGGTCTTACAGCGTGGCGAGCGTTAGTCGATCTAGGAAACCTTCAAGCAGGCGAGACTGTCTTAGTACAGGGTACCGGTGGCGTCTCTATTTTTGCGCTGCAATTAGCCAAATCGATGGGAGCCAAAGTCATAGCGACCTCATCTTCCGATGAAAAACTTAAAAGACTGCAAAATTTGGGTGCTGACGAGGTAATCAACTATAAAGATGAGCCGCAATGGGGCAAAGCAGTTCTAGCCAAAACAGGTGGATTAGGCGTTGACCATGTGGTCGAAGTAGGTGGTGGGGGCACATTTGGCGAATCCGTTCGTGCAGTCAAGCTTGGCGGTCACATTGCTTTAATTGGTGTTTTAAGTGGCCCAGCGGTGAGTGAAATTATTCTTCCTCGCATCTTCATGAAACAAATCCGTCTAAGCGGCATTGCAATGGGTAACCAACAATCGCAACTGGCAATGCTCAGCTATTTAGACTCTACTAATATCAGACCCATTATCAGCGATACCTTTGATTTATCTGAATTGGCTGCAGCCTTCCAGCATCAGATTGACAACAAACACTTTGGTAAAATCTCAATCTCTATTAATCAAGACTAGTCTACCTACTCACCCTTATTTATCCGGACACAAAAACCCCCAATTAAGGGGGTTTTCATAACGTCCTAAGATACAGAATTTAGTGTCGAATCAGCCGTTTGTTTGATCAGGTCAGCAAATTTTGCCAAGAGTGGCTGAGGGAGCGTATGCCCCATACCTTCAAAACGAACTAGCTTGGCATGGGGTATTTGCTTTTTAGTCTCTACTCCACCACTCACATCGACAAGCAGATCTTGGTTTCCATGAATGATCAAGGTAGGTACTGCAATCGATTTTAGCAACTTGTCTCTATTTGGCGCTGATCGTATAGCTGCCATCTGGCGCAGGTATCCCGCTGGATTATCTGAACGCTTAAATTCCGCTTTAATCGCCACAGCAACATCGTCATCAGATTCCAAATAAGCCGGGCTGCCAAACATCTGTCGAGTTTTGACTGAGTTGTCTAGCGCAGATGTTCCTCTTGGTATGGGTTTTACCATCTGACGAGCTACGGCAAACGACGCCATGCCTTTACCAAACGCCCCCGTTTTAGACATAATCGAGGTCAGAGAGAGTACTCGATCAGGATAGAGTCCAGCCACTAGTTGGCTAATCATTCCACCCATCGACATGCCAACAATGTGCGCTGATTTAATATCCAAAGCATCGAGTAACCCCACCGTATCGGCCGCCATATCATTCAAGCTATAGGGCACTTTAACGGGAATACCAAGCAGTGAGCTAAGGGCTAGCCGAAACAAGCTAGGCGCCACTGCACCATCCATTTTATCGGTCAGACCAATATCGCGGTTGTCAAACCGGATAACCCGGAAACCCTCAGCAACCAAAAGGTCGCAAAATTCCATCGGCCAGCGCATTAATTGGTTATATAGCCCAGCAACCAGCAGTACCACCGGGGCATCAGCATCACCAAATTCTTGGTAGGCCATCCGGATGCCATTAGACTGGACAAACTCTGTAACCATTTCTCTTTGGGTGTTAATGCTAGCAATAGCCTTACTGTCGGTCATGAATAATCCCTGATTTTAATTAATCCCACTATGGCTCTCCTAACTAATAAGACCTTTTATTAGGGAAAAACAATTTGAAAGTCTTCATTGGACTCACCTAATAGCGAGAAGAATTTCAAAAGTTTTAGCATACTGCCATTCACCGACAGATGGTCCGAGGCAATCATATCTTTAATGCCAACTTGGCCCACTAAAATACCCACAAACATCTTTTGAGTGGTATTGATGGTGACATCTGCTGTGTCATCGATCGGAGCCTCGCGGTAGTACATGACTGAGTTTCTTATTGTGAGTACAAAATTTTGTTTACGCTCAGTGAATAGCACGTTCAGTTTTAGAGATTCGCCTTCTGCTTTACCCGCATCCAGCTGAACCGACAGGGCCTTCATAAACTGCAGCAAGGGTACTTCTTGCAAAAATGCTTGGGAGCCTGTTTTGCTGTACCCTTTTTTGACTTTGCCTGATATGAGCTCCGTTGCACCGGAGAGGTAGATATCGCGCCATGGGCCAGACTCCGCTTGGTAAGCCATTTGCCGATAGGCCTCAGCTAGCATCTCTCGGGCGGCTATATTATTAGGCTCTGCAAACACCAAGTGATTGAGCACCTCTCCCACCCAGCGATAATCGCCTTTAGCCATATAATCATTAGCCCGCCGCAGTATGACCTCAGATCCCCCCATAAACTCGACGTAGCGCATTGCCGACTGCTCTGGCGGCAATGGATTTAAGTTGGCCGGATTGCCGTCATACCAGCCAAAATAGTGCTGATAAACCGCTTTACTGTTGTGGCTTAAGGTCCCGTAGTAACCGCGAATATGGAAGTTTTTAGCCAGACTGTCTGGCAATTCTAATTGCTCTGCGATCTCACGAGGCGTATAGCCTAGATTAGCTAAGCGCAAAGTTTGATCATGAATGAACTTATACATATCCTGCTGTTGCTGCATTTGGACAATAATTCGATCATGTCCCCATGTTGGCCAGTGATGGCTGTTAAAGAAAACCTCAACATCATCTAACCGATCGATCGACTGCCCAATGTAGTCGCTCCACTGCAGCGCATCACGAACCTTGGCTCCGCGCAGGGTCAACACGTTGTGCATAACATGTGAAAGCACCTCCGCTCCGCAAAAAGCTTTCCACTTAGGCAAATAAAACGTTAGCTCTGCAGGTGCCTCTGAACCTGGCATGTTGTAAAACTCAAAATCGATCCCGTCCACGTTCAAGGCAACGACGGGCTGATCAATGCTAACGCTAGGAAGAATAATAGAAATACTGCCAAACACCACCTGTTTCCCAAGACCCGCATCCACATGGCCAGTGACGGAGTGATCTAGAGAGCCACCAAACATATAGCTACCACGGCGAGTCATTGCAGGACCCGCAATAATATTTTCACTAGTGGCTTCTTGGATAAATCCAGCAGGAGCAATTATCGGAATGCCCTTCTTGGCGGCTCCATCTGACGTTGTCAGTGACAATACCCCAGCGAAGTGGTCGGCATGACTGTGAGTAAAAATCACTCCAGTAAGGTTTATTTTACCCAAATGCTGTTCGGCAAATTTCATCGCGGCAGTTGTCGTTTCTAAACTGGTCAACGGATCAACCACGATCCAGCCACTCTCGCTTTTAATGAGAGTTGTATTGGCAAGGTCAAAACCACGTAGCTGGTAAATACCTTCTTCCACTTTAAACAGCCCACGAATATTATTTAGTTTGGCTTGACGCCAGAGGCTTGGATTTACCGTGTCGGGTGCATCACCTTGAATAAAATCATAGCTCGCCGGGTTCCAGAGTGTAAAACCTAAATCACTAACCAACTCATCATTCGGTGCATAGGCAACCAAACCTTGAGTGGCATCGTCAAAATCTTGCTGGTGACCTAAATCTAAGTTATCGACAAAACGTTGGTTGTGGGCAAGAGTAAAGTCACTCGCGGCAGTTTCCGTCATATTAGATTGGGTAATCTGAGAGTCGCATCCAAGCAACATACAAACAACACAATTCAATGCAAGAAAACGTAACTGTTGAGATATTAGGCCTAACTTTATCACCAGTAACTTCCTTTCTATTTATTTGTATCTGTTATTGATTTTAAGGCTCTTCGGCGACTATTTTCGTTGAGGCGCAGCCGTATCATAGATCAAATAACGATCACTCTGCATGCCTAAAACCCTCCTTTCTCTCCACTCTCGAAATATTTTATTCGCCCGCTGTAGAGATCCCAGACAAAAAAAACATCGCCCCACGATTAGCGGAACGATGCTCTTAATTGATGCAAGGGAGCAACTAAAGAACTTCAAAAAGTCCCGCAGCGCCCATACCGCCGCCAACACACATCGTGATGACAACATATTTCTCACCGCGGCGCTTACCTTCCATCAACGCGTGCATAACCATACGCGCGCCACTCATACCAAATGGGTGACCGATAGAGATAGAGCCGCCATTAACATTTAAACGATCCATAGGAATGCCCAGCTTATCGCGACAGTAGATAACCTGAACCGCAAAAGCTTCGTTCAATTCCCAAAGACCAATATCATCAATGGTCAGACCATTGCGCTTGAGCAATTTAGGAATAGCGAAAACCGGACCAATACCCATCTCGTCAGGCTCACAACCAGCAACAGCCATACCACGATACACTCCAAGCGGCTCAAGGTTACGCTGAGAAGCCAATGTGCCGTCCATCAGAACAACAGCAGCAGCGCCGTCAGATAGCTGCGACGCATTACCACCAGTAATGGTGCCACCATCGCGAACAGTTTTAAGTCCACTTAACCCTTCTAAATTTGTTCCTGGACGGTTACCCTCATCCTTAGCCAGAGTCACTTCTTCTTCAGTCACTTCACCAGTTTCACGATTAGTGACCAGCTTAATAGCAGTAACAGGAACAATTTCGTCAGCATACACGCCAGCTTCCTGCGCAGCAGCTGTGCGCGCCTGGGAAATAACGGAATACTCGTCCTGAGCTTCTCGAGAAATATTGTAACGCTTAGCCACCGTTTCTGCGGTGTCCAGCATAGGCATGTGAATCAGAGGAGCATGCTTTATCGCCAGTGGGTCAGCAACACGGTGAGCATTAAAGTGCTCGTTTTGAATCAAGCTAATACTCTCACAACCCCCCGCAATAACAACTGACGAACCATCGTTAGTTATGTTGTTCGCGCCGATAGAAATAGCCATTAGGCCAGAAGAGCACTGACGGTCAACGGTCATACCAGACACGGAGACAGGCAAGCCAGACGCCATAGCCGCCTGACGGCCAAGATTACCTGTTTGCGTTCCCTGCTGCATCGCTGCACCCATAATGCAATCATCTATCTCTGCTGGGTCAACACCAGCACGAGCAACTGCTGCAGTGATAGCGTGTGAGCTCATAGAAGGTGACTGAAGATTGTTAAATGCACCGCGAAATGCTCTACCGATTGGGGTGCGCGCTGCTGAAACGATTACTGCTTCTTTCATAATGATTTCCTTAGTTTAAATTTATATTAAATGTTTCTGGTTTCAATAAATCGAAGATTAGCCTTGAAGAGCAGCCATCGCCTTCGTGACAAACTTTTCTGTTTGCTTACCGCCTGACTCAAGTGCTTTATGCTCCGCTGTATCTGATAGCTCACCCCACTTAGACACGATTACATCGGGGTTTTGGCTCTCTTTAGGCAGAAAAATACCATCGGTTTCATACATGTTAGCGGTGGCGTAGCCACCTGCACCGGCACACAAGATGGTCCTAGTTGGAGCGCTTTCATCGCACAACACCAAAGCGCCAGCAGACACGGATTCAGCCGTCATAAGATCAAGTACCGCAGTCGGCAAAAGGTCTTCGGTCATGCGCGTACCTGCAGTAGGTGCCAAGGCATTAACATGGATGTTATTTTTACCTCCTTCCAATACCAAGGTATTCATAAACCCAAGGACCGCCATTTTTGCTGCGCCATAGTTAGTCTGGCCAAAATTACCATACATACCGCTAGCAGAGGTGGTCATGACAATACGGCCATAATTCTGCTCGCGCATAATTTCCCACACTGCTTTTGTACAGTTAACCGAACCCATAAGATGGACATCCATCACCAACTGAAAGTCCGCTAGGTCCATTTTGCTAAATGACTTATCACGCAAAATACCAGCGTTGTTAATAAGAATATCAACCCTACCCCATTTGGCCATTGCTTGGCTGACCATATCCTGTACTTCGCCAAACTTAGCAACATTGGCGCCATGTGCAAAAGCTTCCCCGCCAGCGGCTTCAATCATACTAACCACTTCCATGGCAGCATCTGACGAGGCACCTGTGCCGTCTCGTGCCCCACCCAAGTCGTTTACCACAACTTTTGCTCCGCGATCAGCAAGGGCCAATGCGTGAGAGCGACCTAGACCATTACCAGCACCGGTCACTATCGCTACTCGTCCTTCAAAATTAATACTCATCTTCTACTCCATAGAACTCTTTTAAAGAAAATCTTAGTTGGCCATCTGTACACTTAACCATTCAGCAACGAGCGCTGGTTTATCACCGCCCTCAATCTCAACAGATACTTCAACTTTAAAATCAAACTGCCCGGGCCGCTTTTCAGTGATATCAATGACTGTGGCATGGCAGCGAATTTTGCTACCAACACGGACTGGCGCAACAAAGCGAACCTTATCAAACCCTTTGTTAACACCCATGTAGATACCTTCAATCAGGAGATTATAACTCTCTGAAAAATAAGACAGCATTGATAGGGTCAGAAATCCATGTGCGATCGTGCCACCAAACGGCGTATTAGCTGCGGCAACCGGATCAATGTGGATAAACTGCCGATCAAGAGTGCACTCGGCGAACTCATTTACCTGCTCCTGTGTCACCTCAAACCATGGTGTCGGTTCGCAAACATGACCAATGTACTGTTCAATCTCTGTTTTTTTAATCATTTGTGGCATAGTCTTTGTCCTCTTCTCGTCTAGATGCTAGCTCCCAGCATAGTTACTATGGTGCCGAAGATAGAATCATGTTCGGCCATAGAGGGATTTACCCTCGGCCAGTTGGATCTATCTTGTACGCGAATTGCGACGGGCGATGTTATCACGAAACCAATTTCCAATAGAAATGTAACATTGACCGCTTAGTACCCCTATCAAGGCAGACATTAAATCACGCTTACATTATGACATTGTCAATGCCATAATGTAAGCGTCAGGACGACCCAAGTCTATGAACTAAACTTCTCGATCTTTAGATACTCAACGATGGAGCAATATTTCGACAACGGGGCGCACATTTTCCATATAGACCTCCACTGAGGTCGCGCAATTTAGGGTACAAACACCCTTTCACCTCAGATGGGTATTTGGGCTAAGTGCTACACCAATAAAAACGTCCAAGCATAAACTTCAACAGCTCATGCTTGGACGCATCGTTCTTTATATTAACGGCAATTTACCGGCTTTATTAATTCCCTTGATTTTCGTTAGTCTGCTCCGTGCATCATTTTGCTAATCACCGGCGATATCAATAACATCAACACGGCTATAGCAATAGCAATAATGCCAACTTGAGTGTACACCTCGATGTAACCGGCTTTTGCCGCAGCAACATTAGTCATCTGCCCGCCAATTGTTTCTGCACCAGTGGTTCGTGCAATTACGCCCGCCAAGAAGTTAGACAAACCAGAATAAAGGAACCAGGCACCCATGGTCATGCCGACAATTCTAGCTGGCGCCAACTTAGTCACCGCTGAAAGGCCGACCGGCGACACCATTAATTCACCCATAGTGTGTATCCAATAGATCAAGAAGATGAAGATTACTGGCGTTAGACCCACTTCACCAGAGCCCTTCATGCCAGCCACCAAGGCTAAGAATCCTAAACCTGCCATAGCCACACCCAGTGCAAACTTCACTGGTGTTGACGGATTAAGTTTGCGTCTAGCAAGCCAGATCCACAGCCAGGCCATAATCGGCGCAAACATAAAGATAAAGCCGGCATTCAATGACTGGAATACAGGCCCAGGAACAGACCAACCGAGCATTTCTCGATCGACTAAACGAGCCGTAAACAGATTCAATGATGAACCAGCCTGCTCAAAAAGCGCCCAGAAAGGGATTTGAGCTAGAACAAAGTAGACTGCCGCCAGCATTCGTGAACGCTCATCGCCCTTAAGGTTGATAAAAGCGTGACTGACCAACCAGACAAACATCAGAATACCCACAGGCCCTAAGATGCCACCAACCAATTCCGCGTTCATCACCAGCAGCATAGAGACGACAATGATGGCCAAACCAACCGAATAGCATAGCCATTCCACATTAATGCCAAGAAATACTTTCTCTTTTAATTTTTCCGGGTTCGGCGGCTCAGCCTTACCCTCGAGCCAGCTCTGGCAGGAAAGAAAAACAACCAGACCAAAAAGCATTCCTATACCCGCCAGACCAAAACCGTATTTCCAACCGTGCACAATACCTAAATAGCCACAGGACAGAGACGCCAAAAATGCGCCCATATTGATACCCATGTAAAAAATGGTAAACCCCGAATCCCTGCGGGTATCACCAAAGCCGTAAAGTGAACCCACAATAGTCGATATGTTGGCTTTCAAAAACCCAACACCTGCGATGATTAGCGCCAACGATAAATAGAGGATATTTAGGTATTTCTCTTCCGTCTCTACGGTCAAGGTAAATTCATCACGATCGATACTGGCAGGAAGACCAACAGACTCGGGATTGGCGATATCCATAGTGGTCTCAGTAAAGTTCACGTACGAGGCGCCTATATCGGTAACAATCTGCTGGCGCGCATCGCCGCCACGGGCATCGAGAACAATTTCATACTGATTCTCACCATGGGTTAATAGCTGCTTAGCGCCATCTCCCTCAAAGGTCATTCCAAAGTGGCCAAAAGTAAGCAGTATTGCGCCAAAAGTCACCGCTTTACGCGCCCCCAAATATCGATCTGCCAAGGATCCCCCAATAATGGTCATCACATAAACCAGCGCACCGTAAGCCCCATAAAGCACACTAGAACTTTCGTCGGACATTAAAAAATGCTGAGTCAGATAAATAATCAGCAACCCGCGCATCCCGTAAAATGAAAAACGTTCCCACATTTCTGTTAAAAACAAGATAACTAAGCCCCGCGGATGGCCCATAATAGTTTTTTCATCGCTCTTACCGGCAGATGGTTGTGCTGTTTCCATAGTCTTGATCCCTAAGATTTATTTTGATTATATTTATTTAACTAATTTTGCTCTATAAGATGGTGTAAATTGCGAAAACCATACCACAGACTAACTCGGTGAGTAAGCGACTGTGGTACCTAAACGTCGACCAACGTACAATATTTTTTGTGTAGGCGGTATTAATTGAAAAAACAAAGACAGGATTAACAAAAATATGAAGAATTTGAGTAAAACCCAGGCACTATTTTTAGATAATAAACCGGAATTTCTCAACATCCTTGGCTTTACAAAGAGTTCATTTAACAACGAAACCAACGTGTACTCATGCACCTTTGAACCCTCAGAAATGCTAACCCACTCCAATGGCACCATTGTTCAGGGTGGTTTTATCACGGGCATGCTCGACGCAGCAATGGCTCAATACATCCTTCACCTGCATGAGTTCAAGGTTACCCCCTTAACCCTCAACATAGACGTTACCTACTTGTTACCCTGTAGACCAGCAGAAGTTCAGGTGACATCAAAAATACTAAAAGCAGGCAAAAGTATCGTATTTACCAGTGCAGAGTTATTTCAAGATGGAAATTTGATAGCGACGGCATCAGCGACCAATAAGCTAGTTTCGCACGCACAAAAGTAACTTAAATTTTAATATAATATATTTATCAATAGTTTAAATGATTTAATTAATCTAATTTATAGTAATTTCAATTTTACCGCAGTCTTTTTTGGCACCTAATCTATACCGATTGGCACCAATTAAAAAGACGTACAATTAGCGACTAAGTAAGGTGCAACAAAGCAGAAGGGGATCATAATAATGATAGAGCAACAAGATATTGGAAACGGAGAGCTATCAGATTTTCGCAAAGGCGTCGTTGATTGGATAAAACACAACACCCCGGCAGATCCGGGCTTCCTGCTCCCCCAAACATTTATGGAAGTAGGCTCAGAGCAGGTTCTCAGCTTTCTTCGCGAATGGCAGCACAAAGTATGGTCAGCAGGCTATCTCGGCATGGCATGGCCCAAAGAGTACGGTGGTGGCGGTATGCCCCGTATTTTTCAACAGATTGCTGACGAAGAGATGAAAAAAGCAAGAGTACCTATCTGCTTTAATGTGATTGGTTTGGGCTGGGCTGGTCCGTTAATCATTGATACTGGCACAGATTTTGAGAAAGAGACCTACCTTAAGGGCATTCTTAGTGGAGAGGACATTTGGTGTCAGGGCTTCTCCGAACCCAACCATGGCTCTGATCTGGGCAGCATTCAAACCCGAGCGGAACGTGATGATAATGAATATATCATTAACGGCAGTAAAATCTGGACCACCATGGGCAACTACGCCAAATATATGATTTTACTGGCGCGGACTGACTCCCAAGCTGAACGCCGATATAACGGTCTTTCCTTTTTCTTAGCGCCGATGGGCGCTAAAGGTATTACCACCTCCCCTATTCAAAAACTCACCGGTGATTATGGCTTCACTGAGACTTTCTTTGACGATGTGCGAATCCCCGCAAGCTGCCTGATGGGTGAAGAGGGTCACGGCTGGAGAATTGCGATGCAGACGCTGCAGTATGAGCGTGGAGCAGAGGCCGGTGCGGCTGGAGGTGTAGCTATCCTTTCAACCGTGATGAATGATCTATTGCGTATCGCTAAAGATGTGCAGCGTGATGGCGAACCACTCATGCAAGACCCCGTGACTCGTGATAATTTGGTTAAGTTCCTAATCGAGGAGCAAGCACTATATCTCGCCGAGAATCGTGTGAAAATTCCAGCGCTTTGCGCTGATTACCCCAACTCTGTCGCGTTATCTACCAAACTTCGTGGGACTGAGTTCTTTCGACGTATGCGCCAATACGCACTAACCCTGCAAGGAGCCTCTAGCGCGCTCTATGTCGGTGATGAAGACGCTGTTGAAGGTGGCTTTTGGCAACGCGCATACATGAATAATTTCTCGACTACTATTGGTGGCGGTACCAGTCAAATTCAAGCCAACATCATCGGCGAGCATGTGCTCGGCCTACCCAAGGACTAGAGGAAGCGACCATGACAAGAACAGCAAATCTCTCAATCGAGTTCAGTGACGAACAGGCGATGATTCTGGCCAGCGCGAAGGACTTCTGTCGGGATAAGTCAGATATTAATGCAGTGCGCGCCCTACTAAAGTCAGACACAGGCTTTAATTCTGACGTATGGAACGAAATGATCGCTCTTGGATGGACTGGATTATGCTTACCAGAGCAACACGGCGGCTCGGAAATGGATATAGGTGCAACTATACCGCTGGTTGAAAGCATGGGCCGGCATCTGCTTTCCACGCCTTTTATTTCATCAACTATCGCAGCTCAGGCCATTATGCGCGGCGGCAGCGAAGAGCAGCAGGCGAAGTGGCTGCCAGCGCTTGCGGAAGGTGCTATTGGCACTATGGCATTGCTTGACAATGAAGATTGGGGAGCTACTGACACCAGCTGTCTACTCAGCACTGAGGGCAATAACTTTGCTCTACAGGGTAAAAAGCTATTAGTTAACGATGCCGCTGTCGCAGATTTCTTTGTGGTACTTACCAAGTACCAGGATTCAATAGCCCTTGTGATTGTTGAAGCCACTCAGCTAGCCAAAAATGCAATAAGCAACAGGACTTTGGTCGATGAAACAAAGCGTGCTGCTAACGTAGATTTTACCGGTGTCACCATAGAGTCTGCGGCTATTCTTGCCGAGGGTGCTGAAATACTTCCCGATGTACGCCTAATAGGTGCCCTGTTAATCGCCGCAGAAGCCACAGGCTGCGCAGCTGCCGCACTAGACACTGTGGTTGACTACCTTACAACCCGTAAGCAGTTCGGCCGTCTAATTGGCTCTTATCAATCCTTAAAGCACCCCACGGTGGAGATTCTTATCCAAATGGACTCCGCCAGAACACTCATTTACCACGCCGCGACGTTAATTGGAGATGGTAAGCTCAGTGAAGATACCGAGATTGCCTGTCGCATGGCCAAGGCACAAGCCGCAGAAGCGCTATCCTTTGCAGGCGATCGCGCGGTGCAATTTCACGGCGGAATGGGCTTCACCTACGATTGCGATGCCATGCTTTATATTCGCAGAGCGCAATGGTCACAGCATCAATACGGTGACCCTCAGCACCATAGAAAGCTATTAGCATGCCTGTTGCTTGACTAGCCTAGGGATAACCCTCCTGGGTCAACAGTTTCACTAGGAGGGCCTTGGGTTAATTACTCACAAAACTTTGCTAGAGAGTTCGCCATCATTCATATCCACAATAATAAGGTGCTTTCCAGCCTTATTGCATGTTGATGGCTTTCATAAAGGCTGGCCGAGACTCTATATTTTTAATATAGGCTTTAATGTTAAGCATCTCATCGGTCACACAACCATTTCTATTGGCCATAAAGCATGCATGCCCCAGCATTATATCGGCCGCAGAGAAATCGCCAATCAAATAGTCTTTTCCCTTTAATGCTTCATTAATAGGCGCTAAGGATTTTGTCAGCAGATTTTCTGCTTGCCTTAAGGCATTTGGATCTCTGCGGTCTGGTGGCAACAAAAACTTTTGCACAACAATCTGATTCATAGGCGGCATGACCATGCCTTCGCAGTAATGAAACCATTGTAAATACAGAGGAAATTCATCCGCGTCGACCGAAGGTTTTAAGCCCCCATTGATATGTCGCTCAAGAATATAATCGATTATTGCACCTGATTCATAAAGGGAGATGTCGCCATCTTCCAGCACCGGCACTCTGCCTAGGGAATGTCTTGCTCTATGTTCGCTTGATTTTAGCCCGTCCTTAGTAAAAGGCATGCTATTAACCTCGTACTCTAGGCCTAGCTCTTATAATAACCACACCACTCGCCCTGCTCGAGTGCCTGCCACAAAGTGAACCTTTAGCATTCAATCTCTCCTTAGTTATTAACTTAATAAAACCGTCACACGTATTTTTCCGTTATGGATAGCGCTCAATAAACGTCTTTATCTCATCAAACGCCTCTGCGGCTGCGGGTAATTCTGGATAAAACATTTGCCATACATGCGGCATATTCCCCCACAATTGTAGGGTTGCATTCGAGCCTGCGCCACATGCTTTATTAACGTAACGGCGGCCGTCGTCTCTTAATATTTCTGCGTCGCTGGCCTGCACCAGTAATGGAGGCAAATCGTTAAGTTTACCTAACAGTGGTGAAATTACCGGATCACAAGGGTTGTATCGGGCAATAAAGTACCCACCCAACGTAACCAGCCAGCGTGGTACTTTTGAGAGTCTTTTTGCTAGAGGTTTTAGCATAACGTCTGAATGCAGATTAGTTTTAATACTGGGGTTAACCATGCGCATATCAGTGACTGGTGACAGTGCGATCGCGGCATTGGGGGGCCTGCGCTCAGTGTCGCGCGCCCACGCCAATAGTGACAGCGTTAGGTTGCCGCCGGCTGAGTCCCCCGCTACATAGACGGATACTGCCGTTGATTGCCCGTCAGGGCCGTTGGCCAAGAGCCAGTCATAGGCGATACGGCAGTCTTCTACGCAGTCCATTCTCTTGTGCTCGGGCATTAGACGATAGTCAATGGCTAGTACTGCGCTGTTAGTGATCTCTGAGAGTTTACTGGTGATTACTCGGTGGCTTTTGGGACTGCCAGCTATAAAAGCACCTCCGTGAATATACAAAAACCGACGGTTAGTATCGGCCCCCGGGGCTACAACCCATTCAGCAACCACTCCGCCGGCGTTAGCTTTAGTGCAGACACTAATAATTGGTATGTGGCTGCGAAACTCATCCATGACCTTGCGGAGGTATTTTGCACGCTGCTTCCAAGGCATCGCTTCTGATGCGCCAGAACTACCCCTTAGTTGGCTATAAATGGTCTTTAGGGCGTCCGCGTTGGTAGCTAGGATTTTTGGGTCGGTAAATGCAAAAACCTTCCCAGAAGGAAGGTCATAATGAGCAAGTCTATCTTTTTGCAGCCGCATGTAGCCAATCACAAACACAATTGCAATGACCGCAATAACGACTAGCGCCATGGTTAGGCTGAGTAACTTAGCTGATTAAACGCCTTCTGATGGAAGTCACCATCACCATAGCTGGTGTTAATCATCATTAGTCGCTTAACGTAGTGGCCAATGTTCAGTTCGTCAGTCATACCAATGCCACCATGTAGCTGAATCGCTTCTTCTCCGATAATCTTACCGTAGCGCGCCACTGTAGCTTTTAAAGCATGTACTGTTTTAGCTAATGCAACTGCGTCGGTTTCACCTTCGGCAACACTTTTTGACTCACAAAGACCCCGATAAAGCATAGACTTGGTCTGTTCGCAGCCCATAAAGGTGTCGACCATTCTGTGCTGTAGCACTTGGAATGAGCCAATGGGTGCGCCAAACTGCTGGCGAGTCTTGGAGTACTCTACGGTCAACGTATTGAGCGTTGCCATAATGCCCAGAGCTTCTGCAGACAAACCAATTAAGATCTGCGGCATGACCTGCTCGATGAGGCCCATGCCCCCACCCGCTGCGTTGAGCAATTGACCCTGATCAACTGCAACATCGGTTAGAGTCAATGTGGCTGCACTCTGGCCGTCCATCATTTTATAGGCTTTTACGTCAACCCCCGGTGCTGTTGCGTCAACTAAAAACAGGCTGACACCACTGTGGTCAAACTGTTCGCCGCTAGTACGTGCACTCACCACAAACTTGTTGGCTGTGCCGCCATTGGCTACTACCGTTTTTACGCCGTTTAAGGTGTAGCCATCGCCACTGGCGGTTGCCGTAGTGGATACGTCACTCATCTCGTAGCGTGACTGAGGCTCCATGTAGGCAAAGGAACCTAGACAGTTACCTTCAATAATGCTCGGAATGACCTGCTCTTTTAGTGCCGCGTTAGTTGAAGCGGACAGCAGGCCACCAAACACCACGACGGTAGAGGCATAGGGCTCAACCACAATACCTTTGCCCATTTCTTCCATCACGGCCGCTATGTCCACGACATTGCCACCAAAACCGCCGTATTCTTCAGCGAAAGGCACTGACAACCAGCCAAGCTCGGCAAACATTGTCCAAAACTCACGGCTGATGCCGTCATCTGATTCGATAATGCCGCGACGTGTATCAAAGTCATATTGCTCACGAACAAAGCGAGAGACGCTGTCTTTGATCATGGTTTGTTCTTCGGAAAACTCAAAATTCATGTGTAAACTCCTAAAATCTTTTTAAGGGCCGTTAAAGCCGTTTTATAGGCCAAGAACGGCTTTGGCAATAACATTGCGCTGCACTTCGTTAGAGCCACCGTAAATGGTCGCTGCGCGACCGTACATGTACTTGCCACGTGCTTCGGCAGCAAAATCATGCCCAAGCTCGTCGCTGCTGAGATCACCGGCCAATGCGCCACCGTAGTTGGCTGCGAGTTGCAATTGCAGCTCGTGAATGGCTTGACTGATCTCAGTGCCTTTAATTTTCAACAGCGAAGATTCAGGTCCCGGCATGCCACCGGCTGCCATTGATGCAAATACACGTAGTTCGGTGTATTCCAGCGCCATAAGCTCCATCTCAATGTCTGACATGCGCATTTGGAAGACCGGGTCTTCGATCATAGGCTTGCCGCCGTTAATCTCAGTAGTAGCGCGTTGTTTAAGGCCTTCAAGCATCCGCTTGGAGTCAGCAACCTCAGCCATACCCGTGCGTTCGTGGGCCAAAAGGGCTTTAGCATACGTCCAGCCTTTGTCCTGCTCACCAATAAGGTTTTCGGTGGGGACGGCAACGTCTTCAAACAATACTTCGTTGAGGCTATGCTTGCCATCAATAGTCACAATCGGCTTAACAGTAATGCCTGGGGTGTTCATATCGATCAGCAAGAAGCTAATTCCTTCTTGGCGACGAATACCCTTAGAGGTCCTTACCAAACAGAAAATCCAGTCGGCATACTGAGCAAAGGTAGTCCAGATCTTACGGCCGTTAACAATGTAATTGTCGCCAGCATAGTCAGCTGATGTACTCAATGCCGCCAAGTCTGACCCGGCGCCCGGCTCTGAATAACCCTGGCACCACCAGTCGTCACTGTTGAGTATGCGCGGCAAGAAGCGTGCTTTTTGCTCTTCACTGCCAAAGGTGTAGATAACCGGTGCAACCATTTTCAAGCCAAACGGAACCACGTCAGGAATGCCCGCTAAGCCTCGCTCGGTTTCATAGATAAACTTTTGCGTGCTAGTCCAGCCTGTACCGCCATATTCTTTAGGCCAGCCTGGTGCTATCCAGCCTTTGGCGTGGAGCTTCTTCTGCCAGCCAACAATGGCACTCTTGTAGTCAGTACTTTGGCTGTCACCAAGGCGGGTTGTCGCTTCACCGATGTACTCTGCTGCAAAAAACTCTCGAACTTCATTACGAAATGCAACGTCTTCTGCTGAAAACTTAATATCCACGTGTTTAACTCCTTTGCTATAAATGCTACGCCCCACTGTAGGTTGTGGCATTCGCTAGGTCAATACTTTGCAAGTCTTTAAAGGCGGCCGGCTGGTCATGCTAGCGGTCGGAAACAACCCCTTACTTCGATTTACGTCGCTTCCAGCCCGGCGCTTTCCCTGAGAGAGACGTTAAGGTCTATATACGCCCCCTCACCTACTGGCCAGTTAGGGCTGTTGCGTAGGCAGTGGCCTCCCGAGCCAACCATGAGGTACAGGCGAGAATTGGAACTGAGCAACCCTAAACAGCAGCACGTTTTGTGCTCGCTAGATGGCTGCAGCCAGATAACTGGCCTGATTAATGGCCGCCTTAGCATCTCATTCTGACGCTTCAAAAGCACCACCGATCAAGCTTGCATCGATACCCATAGCAGTGATTTCGTCAAACAAGTTTCTTTTGGGTAGCTGACCCGCACAAACAATGACCGTATCAACCTCAAGGACATCAGGCATTCCGTCGGTAGTGATATGCAAGCCCTGATCGTCAATCTTGTTATATTCAAGACCATTTAGCATCTTCACCCCTCGTTGGGCCAGCGATATACGGTGCGTCCAGCCGGTGGTTTTGCCCAATCCACGGCCGACAGGCGTTGATTTGCGTTGCAGCAGATAAACCTCGCGGTCCGCTTTGTTGACCAGAGGATTAACTCCGGTGACGCCGCCGCGTGGATGGTTTTCAAAATCGATGCCCCACTCTTTAGCAAACACATCTCGATCAACGGCACCAGAGACTCCACTGTGCATAATCAATTCAGAAACATCAAATCCAATGCCGCCAGCACCCATGACCGCCACGCGCTTACCGACTTCACAGTTACCGCGAATAACGTCGATATAGCTGACGACACTCGGGTGATCGATGCCCTCAATGTCAGGTGTTCGTGGCGTAATACCGGTCGCTATTACCACGTGGTCAAAGTCGCTCTTATTGAGCTGTTCTGCTGATACGGTAGAGTTTAGACGAACATCGACATTATGTATTTCTAGCATACGTTTGTAGTAGCGTAGTGTTTCAAAAAACTCCTCTTTGCCTGGCACCTGTTTTGCCAAATTAAACTGACCGCCAATTTCACTAGCCGAATCAAACAAAGTGACATTATGGCCCCGCTCTGCAGCAACCGTGGCGTAGGACATGCCGGCTGGACCCGCGCCAATGACTGCAATCTTCTTCGCCGCGGCTGTAGGCTCGTAGTTGAGTATCGTCTCGTGGGCCGCTCTGGGATTGACTAAGCAACTTACCGATTTGCCAGCAAAGGTGTGATCTAAACAGGCCTGATTGCAGGCAATACAGGTGTTAATTTCGTCTTCACGACCTTCAAAGGCTTTGTTGACCAAATCCGCATCCGCGAGCATCGGACGTGCCATAGAGACTATATCCGCGTGGCCGTCGACCAATACCTGCTCGGCAACATCGGGCATATTGATGCGGTTGCTGGTGATGGTTGGGATGTTTAATTCTTTTCGCAAACGACCGGTAACACCAGCAAAGGCAGCTCTTGGCACCATAGTTGCGATGGTAGGCACGGTAGACTCATGCCAGGTAAAGTGGGTGCTGATAATGGTGACACCAACTTTTTCCATTTCTTGGGCGAGCAAAACAACTTCGTCCCACGACATGCCACCCTGCAGCATATCCATGGCGGCAATGCGGAAGATCAATATGAAGTTATCACCCACTTCTGCGCGACAGCGACGCATAATTTCTAGGGGAAAACGCATACGATTCTCGTAGCTTCCACCCCATTGATCATCGCGTTGATTGGTTTTTTCAACCAGAAAGGTACTCAACAGGTATCCAGCGGAACCAATAACCTCAACACCGTCATAACCAGCTAACTGGGCCATTTTTGCGCATTGCACATGGTCATTAATTTGCTTTTCAACACCCTCCTCATCCAACTCGATGGGCACCAGACGGGCTATTCGTGACGGGATGGCTGATGGAGCAACACAGGCTGGGGTCCCAGCCAGTGGCCCTGCATGCAGGATTTGCATGCAGATTTTAATCTCGGGGTCAACCGCGTGAACCGCGTCAGTAACCAGCCGGTGGTCCTCCGCCTCTTCTGGGGTTGACAGTTTGGCGCCAAAGCCTCCTTCTATATTCGGCGCTATTCCGCCGGTTATTATCATGCCAACACCACCTCTGGCCCTTTCTGCAAAATAGGCTGCAAGACGCGGAAAGCCGTTTTCAGCTTCTTCCAAACCGGTGTGCATAGAACCCATTAAAGCTCGATTTTTAAGCTGGGTAAAACCCAAATCTAGGGGAGTGAAGAGATTAGGGTATTTAGGGTGTGCGCTCATGATTAACTCTTTTATTCGGTGATCGGTAGGGTGCGATCATACTGGATTGCACGCTGGAATCCAGCCCTCGCTTTGAGCCGCTGGTAATAAGCCATGGTGTTTGGTTTGAAACCATCACTCAAGCTCAAGTATTCTGCAAGATACAAAGCAAAACCCACCGCAATATCAGCAATAGTAAATCGATCCGCACACAGAAACTCTTTGTCGGCGGTCGCCGTCTCCAGTGATCGTAAGCGAGAATAGAACCATTTACTGTAGTCTTCTGCCACTTTTGGCAACCGGGTTTCCTCGGGCTCAAGGATGGTGTAACGCAACACCAACGTCTGAGGGAAAGTCAGAGTTGCATCACTGCGGTGCAACCAATTTAGATAGGCACCGTAATCATGCTCATGAGGCAACACCGCCAAATCGCTAGGGCCATATTTATCCACAAGGTATTGACTAATGCCTGCTGACTCGGTCATTTCAACTACTGCGTCAGGCCCTGCGGCATCATCAGTAAAGAAAGGAACGGTGCCTATAGGATTAATTTCGGTATAGCCTGGATGCAGGAAACGCGGCGGAAACTGCATTACTTCTATGTCATAGTCCAGGCCCATTTCTTCGAGGGTCCACAGTGGGCGAATTGAACGGGCCATTGGACAGTGCCAAAGTTTAAGACTCATGATTACATCCTTCTTATTGTTTAGGCGTCTTCGCCATCATTAATTTCTACAAGCACATCGTCTGCAGCAACCTGCTGACCTGTTACCGCGGTTATCTCATCAACGATGCCGTCTATCTCAGCTTGAATTTCATAATGCATTTTCATGGCCTCGAGTACGGCTAAGGTCTGCCCTTTTACCACTTGATCTCCTTCTTTAACCAATACCTCTAGCAACAGTCCATGCATAGGGGCGACAACTCTCCCCCCACCGACTGCCTCATCAACAGCGCCGTCTAGAATGATCATATCTTTGAAAAACGCACCGCACCCTTCAATAGAGCAGTATATCTGGCCATGGCCAGGAGACATGTACTGAGCAACTAAATTAGCTCCATCGACCACTACCAAGGCAATGTTATCTTCAACCTTAACCAACTGAACCACAGTACTTTGCTCTGCTGTGGCCTCTGTAACCTTATAGGTATCGGCGCTATTGGCAATTGGAGAAATAGATAGGTCATGGATTAATTCGCCAAACTGGTACTGCTTGCGCGACACCATGGCGCTGGCGCTGGTCCAATTTCTGAGATTACTGCTCACCAAAAGGCTATGGTTTCGATGGCTATCATGCTGCAACGCTAGCTCAATCACCGCAGCGACGGCACTATCGGTAAAGCGCGGTGATCGGGTCTCCAGATCTCCAGCACTAAATTCTTCACTAATAAACGCTGTAGTTACAGACCCATCAATAAAGCTCTGCCTTTCTAGGCAATCGATAAGAAAATCTTTGTTATTCGGCGTCCCAAATAACACCGTTTCTTTTAGGGCGTTTATCAACCGCACGCGCGCTATTTCCCGACTCGGCCCATAGGCAATGACCTTTGCAACCATAGGATCATAGAATGGCGAAATTGCTTGGCCTGTGCAGATTCCACTATCAATACGAATACCAACGCCAGATGCAGGGCTCCAAAGGTCTACCGGGCCTGATGCTGGCAAAAAATCTTGACTAGGGTCTTCCATATAAAGCCGCACTTCAATCGCATGCCCTCGGAAATCGATGTCGTCTTGGGTAAGACCCAACAGCTCACCCTGAGCCACGCTTATTTGCAGTGCCACTAGGTCCAAGCCCGTAATCAACTCAGTCACAGGGTGTTCTACCTGTAGCCGCGTATTCATCTCCAAGAAATAGAAAAAGCCGCTATCATCAAGTAAAAATTCAACGGTTCCGGCGCCACGATAGTTAACGCTTTTAGCAGCGTCAATCGCCGACTGGCCCATTTTCTCGCGCAGCTCCGAGGTCATTACCGGACAGGGTGCTTCTTCAACGACCTTTTGGTGGCGACGCTGCACCGAGCAATCACGCTCACCAAGATGAACGGTATTGCCCATGCTGTCAGCAAATACCTGTATTTCAACGTGGCGAGGCTTGATGATGGCCTTTTCAAGAATAAGCTCGCCTGAACCAAAGGCCTCTTCTGCTTCGGCACGTGCTAGTTTTATCGCATTGGCAAGATCAGCCTGATCGTGAACCAATCGCATACCTCGGCCTCCACCGCCGGCGGCGGCCTTGACCATCAGGGGTAAATCAATCTTAAGCGCCTCTGCCAATAGAGTTTCATCACTCTGATCGTGACCTTCATAACCCGGCACACAGGGCACTCCCGCCTTGATCATACGGCGCTTAGATTCTGCTTTATTCCCCATCACCTCAATGGCTTCACGAGTCGGCCCAATAAATACGAGCCCTGCCCTCTCGACCGCTTCGGCAAAGGCGGCATTTTCACTGAGAAAACCATAGCCAGGATGAATTGATTCTGCGCCACTGCTGGCGGCTGCTTGCAAAATAAGCTCTGGAACCAAGTAGGACTCGCCAACAGGTCCTGGCCCAATGCGCACTGCATCATCGGCCAACTGAACATGGGGCGCACCCGCGTCGGCATCGGAGTAAATCGCGATGGTGCGGTAACCCAGCTGCTTAGCCGAGCGAATCACACGGCAAGCAATCTCACCTCGATTGGCAACTAATATACTATTAAAGTATTTCATTAGAACTACACCCTAACTTATTGTTTTTAATGGTTTCATGGTAATCAATATTACAGTTAAACATCCTCGCTCCAGGACGCTTTTCGCTTTTCGACAAAAGCGGCGACACCTTCTAATCCTTCAGGACTTAGTATGCACTGGGCAAAACCTCGAGATGCAAAATCCAAAGCTTCCGGCCTTGGCCGGCGTAAGGTTTCAAACAAAATACCTTTTGTCACTGCATTAGCGCCAGGGGCACATGCATTAATTTGCTGCAAAATCACTGCGCATTGCGCTTCCAGGCCCTCCACATCGTTAGCAACGCCATGAGCGATACCTAGCTTGACTGCCTCTTCCCCCTTAAAGCGCGCTCCAGTGAGCATTAGCCGGCGGGCTTGGGTAAGGCCGACACGCTCGGTTACAAAGGGTGCAATCTGTGCTGGCGGGATGCCCAGACTAGTTTCACTCAACCGGAATCGTGCATCGGCAGTGACGAGCGTGACGTCAGCAACACAAGCAAGGCCAAGTCCGCCGCCAATGGCTGCTCCTTCAACCAAGATAATCACGACCTGAGGCTGCTCGTTAAGCATAATCATGACATCACCAAAGGAGCGGTTGCTCTTGGCCACTTCCTCGGCATCGACGGTTTGCATACCCGATTTAAAGCCTTTGATATCGCCCCCAGCGCAGAAGAAGCCGCCTTTGCCACGCAATACGATAGTCCGAATATTGCGGTCGTCTTTGACCAATGTGAGCACATTGACAAGCTCTTCAGTCATCTCTGCGTTCAGGGCATTCCTAGCCTCTGGACGGTTAAACCAGATCTTTAACACAGAGCCTTGGCGCTCAAGGATTAGTGCGTTAGTGGACGGTAATTGTGTTTCAGCTAGATCACTCATGTGCTTATCTCCGCTATTTAATTAATCAGATTACAGGCGCGCAACACCAAAGCTGTTGGGGCGCAACTTTCTGTAACGACCTTCACGCACTGTTTCCAGTAACATTCCCAAGGTTTTACGCATGTTACGGGGATCAATCATGCCGTCGTCCATCATGTGGCCTGAGGTATAAAAAGCATCGGATTGAGAGTCGAAAATATGCGCCATCATTTTTTCTTGTTGCGCCAGCATCTCTTCGTCTGCGTCTACGCCCATAGCAGCCGCTTTACCACGGGCTACCATAGACATGGTCTTAGCGGCCTGATCACCACCCATTACACCCATCTTGGCGTTGGGGAAGGTGTAGAGAAAGTCAGGATCATAACCGCGTCCACACATGCCGTAGTTACCGGCGCCGAAGCTAGCGCCAGTCATAAAGGTAATACGCGGTACGTCAATGTTACGCACCGCCTGAATCATCTTCGATCCGTGCTTAATCATGCCAGCCTGCTCAGATTTGGTGCCGACAATGTAGCCGGTGGTGTTTTGGAAGAACAGCGCTGGAATATTGGCCTGATCTAACAGCTGCAAGAACTGGGTAACCTTATTCGCGCCCTGGGGGTCGATAGGGCCATTGTTACCAATAATACCCACCGCTTGACCAAAGATTTCAGCCTGAATACACACTGTGGAGACGCCAAAGCGTGGTTTAAAATCTAAGAAATCAGAACCATCAACCACCCGAGCAACCAGCTCGCGCATGTCATAGGGCGTACGATAATCAGTTGGAATGACTCCGGCTAACTCATCGGGGTCATAGATAGGTTCGAGAAACGATCGTTTGGGCGGCAGTGGGCAGTTATCGTTCCATTGCAGGCGATCGATAACTTCACGACAGATTTGTATGCCCTGGCCGTCGTTCTCGGCTAGGTATTCAGCCAAACCCGAGATAGTAGCGTGCATTTCTGCCCCGCCCAACTCTTCTTCAGTAGCTATTTCACCGGTGGCTGCCTTGAGTAGTGGCGGCCCTGCCAAAAATGCACGCCCATTGCCTTTAATGGCAATGACATAGTCACTTAGGCCCGGCATATAGGCGCCGCCAGCCGTAGATGAGCCATGTAGTATAGAAATGACAGGAATACCGGCTTTACTTAACTGCGCCAACGCGCCAAACAGCGCGCCTCCGACACTAAATCCCTCTACCGTGTAGTTCATTAAGTCGCCACCGGCGCTTTCCACAAGGTGAACAAAGGGTAGCTTTTGTTCCAGAGAGATTTGCTCGGCTCGACGAATTCTGTAACCGCCTGCGGTGGTTAAAGAGCCCGCTAATATACCGCTATCGTCGACAACAACCACGCATCGCACGCCGGAAATAAACCCAATACCAGAGATAACCGTTGATCCAGGGATCGACTTCTCCTCTATCTTAGTGTCGACCATGTAACCAGCGATATTGCCTATTTCTAAAAATGGCATACCCGGATCAAGCAAGCGCGCCAAGCGCTCCCGAGGCGTTAACTGTCCTCGGGAGTCGAAGCGCGGCTTGCGTTTCTCTGAGATTGCACGGCCGCGTCCATTCAGCTCATTGAGCCTATCAACAAGATACAGCATCTCTTTACGCTGACGTAAAAAGGTCTCTGAACTGGTGTTTATTTTTGAGGTAAATACCGCCATTTGGCTGTCTCCGTCTATCTTATAGGGTAATTTTTAGTGGTTAACTTCTGATGCAATCGCCGCACTGACAGGGATTGAAGCGTCGAGCATCAATTGGCCGAAGCCCTTGCCTTGAGCGTCGTTGCGTATACTCGCCATACCGCCGCCGCCAAGGACATCGTGGATCAAAAAGTTAATGGCGTTAGAGCCTGGCATTAGGTAGCGCTCTACATAGCAGGTACTTTGTTGCCCCGCGCCTTCAGGCAAAAAGTGCGCAAAGCGGTCAGCAACCACCCGCTCGCTCAAGGCCGCATAGATGTAGGGAAGGTATTCAGGCTGGCGGGCAATAATACCAACATTAGCTTTATTGCCTTTATCGCCACTGCGAGCCAACGCCAGCTTAATAAGGGGGACGCTCACCATACCTCCATGATCAGGCCCTGCTGGCGCCTGTGGCCGCACTATTTGATCTCGATTTAGCGGTGCGCCCTGACTATCTGGGCAGTCAATGTAGGTGCCATCAAGCTCGACTTGAATCGACAAATTGCCTTTGGGCAGTACAAAGGAAAATAGCCTCACCACTGGCGATGGCTTAGGTCGCGCACCAGCGAAGCCAGACAAGCCAGGTGGTGTCGCCAGACCAAGGCCCACACACTCTTTTAACAGTATGCCGATGCCCGCAGGATCTGCGTGTTTTACGGCAATCTTCATGGACAGTTCTCGACAATTAGTCACAGCCGCATTGGCACCGTACTGACTTTCAGCGCCAATTAACTCAACGCTAGTTTCACTGTAATCAGGTAACCCAAACATTTTTAAGGTTCTACGCGATGCTGCAAAAATAGCAGTGGCCAGTTTATTCGCCTTTTTATCAGCATCTAAGCCATAAAAAGTCATAGTTGTACCGCCACGAAACTGATCAGCGTAGGTGCTACAAACTTTATAGGTGTCCGGCGCGGGCAAGCCAGTGGCGCCTTTTACTTCGACAAGGTTCTCCCCGACCTCCGTCAATGTCACATTAGAGAAGTCACAAACAACATCTGGCAGAATATAGGCTTGGGGATCACCAATCTCATAAACCATTTGCTCGGCGATGGTGCCCACCGAGATAAGACCACCTGTCCCCTCTGGCTTAGAGCAAGTAAAGCTACCGTCGATTTTAATTGCAGCAATCGGATAACCAATATTTTCAAGATTGTTAGAGAGTTCCCAATCAGTGAAGTTGCCCCCAGTAGCCTGTGGTCCGCACTCTAAGATGTGTCCAGCAAGAGAACCCATGGCCAGCTGATCAAGATCATCACGACCCCAGCCAAAGGCATCGATACAGGCGCCTAGGGTTACTGCACTGTCGACACAGCGACCGGTAACTACAATGTCGGCCCCCTCTTGCAACGCTCTAGCCACCGGAAAAGCACCTAAGTAAGCATTGATACTGGCAACTTTTTCTACATCGGGAAAATCATCGCCCGAGAACATTTCTTTATAGCCTTGAGTAGCTATTTCATTACGCTGGCTAATCATGTCATCACCCAACACACAGGCCACTTTGAGATTCAAACCCAATTCAGCAACGACTACGCGCAATGCATTGGCACAGGCCTGAGGGTTAACGCCGCCGGCATTTGACACAATGCGCACGCCCTGACGAGCAATTTCTTTGAGATTGGGTTTCATGGCAGTACTGACAAAATCTAAGGCATAGCCAGTGTCTGGATTTTTAGCCCGGGCGCGCGCCATAATCGACATTGTGATTTCGGCAAGGTAGTCATAGACGATAAAATCTACATTCTCATCATTTAGCAACTGCGACGTCGCTCTCGTAGCATCGCCCCAAAAGCCACTAGCACCGGCAATACGAATCATTTTCTCACTCATGTTGCTTACTCCTCGAAATGTCCCAAGCCGCACTTATAACGCTATGAATAGTACGTTGCTATGGTTATTTAATCTTTGGATTGTATGCCATCAACATAAGAGCCTATGCCAATCATCACTGAGCCAAATTCGACGATGAGGCCTTGGATTTGCTCCTTTCAAGGTATATTGACGCCATGATAAAGCTTGCGGGCGCCGCCCAGGAAATAATGTCAGCCGTCAATAAGGCCTTAGTTAAGGGTTCAAAAATTGAGTTGGCGGAAAAGAAGTCACTAAGAACACCTGTCATCCCCGCGCCGATGCCAAGACCCAGGAGATTACAGGCCACCAACAACAAGCCGGTCATTACGCCTCTCAATCGCACCGGTGTAAGGTCCTGTACCGTTGAAAACGCAGGGCCATAAAATGAACTTACGCTGAACATCCCAGCAGCCATGCCAATATAGAATAAAGAGGATGAGGGCGAAACAAATCGAAAGGATATTAGTAAGGGGGTTATTCCCAGCATTAAGTACGCAAGGAATCTAACTCTCCCGCCTTTGTAGCGGGCTTGGTACCAATCACTGAGGATGCCACCCAAAAAAGTACCCGCCGTACCAAATATGATGTAGATGAGGCCGTAGGTTGCACTAATTTCACCAAGAGCAAAGCCTCTTTCTCGTTCTAGCCAAACGATGGCAAACTGACCTGCGCCCAATGGTATATGCAGAAACACCGCACCAATCATAGTCCAAGCCAGAGCTGGCGTAGATTTGACTACCGAGAACACGTCAGAAACAACCCGTCGCCAATTGCCACTCATTAAC
>DUBX01000027.1:0-46728 GCA_012960115.1 Porticoccaceae bacterium | reverse complement strand
TAACTCTTCTTTATTTTCTGCCTCTGCGGCGGCACTCTTTTCCTCCATGGCACCGCGCTTTGGATCCTTCAAAAACAATAGACCCAGCGCTAATACTAGCCCTATGGCACCTAGGACAAGAAAACAATTACGCCAGCCAATCATTGGGCCAAGAACACCGGCAACAATAAAGCTGCCGCCCGCGCCCAAAGGAACACCAAGATAATAAATGCCCGTTGCGGTACCTCTTTTTGCTTTTGGAAATAAGTCGGAAATCATTGATATAGCGGATGGCGCCATCGCTGATTCACCAACACCGATAAATAGACGAGCCATGCCGATCTGTAAAAAGTTTTTGGCCACACCCGACAAGGCGGTGAGAACACTCCACAACACAAGACCCGCTGCAATCAAACGCGGACGATGCACTCGATCAGCTAGGGCGCCCATGAATAAGCCCATGATGGAGTAGAAAAACACAAAAATCAGTCCTGTCAGCAACCCAAATTGTGAGTCACTCAAATTAAGGTCTGTAATAATAGCCGTGCCAAAACTGGTGATTAAGGTTCGATCCACCATATTTAGGATATTGAGAATCAATAAAAATACCAATATTCCGGTGGCACCCTTTGCTGACGGGGTCTTTTCCATGCTGTAAATCCCTGTTTTATTATTTTTTTATAAAGTAGATTTAGCGATCAATGCTCGACAGTACTCACCTAGCTGAGTGGTAACTTGACCATAGTCAGCAAAGCGCTGATCTTGAGTCAGTTTATTCACATAACGGAAGTATAGCTGCTGTAAAATACCAACCAAACGCCAGTAACCGTAGACTTCATAGAAGTCCCATTTGGACACATCAAAACCCGTTCCTTCGCCGTAATAAGCAATCACGTCTTCGCGGCACATCATACCTGGTGCGTCTGAGGGTTGTTTTAAAATGCCCTGCAACCACGGAGGGTCGTCACGGTGAACCCAATAGGCCAGAGCATTAGATAAGTCCATTAGCGGATCGCCAAGCGCCGCCATTTCCCAATCTAACACCGCAACCACATTGAAGGGATCTTTGGGGTCGAGCATAACGTTGTCGATTCGGTAATCACCGTGAATAAGCGCGGCAGGTAAAGTGCTAGACGCTTGATCGGGAATGTTAGCCTCAAGCCACTCGCGAACATCCTCGAAACCAGGCACGTCGGGGGTTTTAGCATTAGCGAAACGCTTATTCCACCCCAGTATTTGGCGCTCAGCATAGCCTTGAGGCTTGCCAAACTGACCTAGCCCTGCCGCTTTATAGTCAACGGTATGCAGTTCAATCAATTTATCAAACACTATTTTGCTAAAGCGATTGCGATCGCTGTTAGTGAAGCTCCAATCAGCGGGAATTTTATCCTTTATCAGCACCCCTTCGATCTTTTCCATCAGATAGAACTCAGAGCCCAACATCGATTCATCGTCTGTGTAAAAAATCGCTTTAGGGACAGCTGGGTATTCTTTTTGTAACGCACTAATGACTCGATATTCACGAATCATCGAATGCGCGCTGGCCGCTTTGGCACCTGGCGGTGGCCGACGCAATACTAACTCACGATTATCATAGCCAATGAGGTACGTTAAATTAGAGGCGCCCGAGGGAAACTGCTTGATATAAGGCGTGCCCTTTAAGCCAGTAATGACTTGTTTAAGCACCTCATCAAGCCGCTTGGGATCAAGCTCTTCGCCAATGCGCACATCGATAGTAGGATTAGACGGTATCATTAGTTAAATCCAAATATTAGTGGGCTTTGGCGCAGTAAAGTAACCTCAAACTCAGGCACAACGTTAGTTCGAGTTGATAACTTGTCGATCAACTACGCCAAATAATGTATGCGTTATATCTTAACCTAAACATTCCTTCTAAATAGCTCTATAGATCGCAAATATTGTCACTATCGCAATAACTGATAAAGTCTTATTTCTGGTAGTCCCAAATGACACCTTAAGCATTGATTTTGTTGGCTGAGGTTCTTAAAGTGTGTATTGTATCGACTAGGATCCCGCTTATTAGCGGAGCACTATAAATATTTATAAAAAGGAGCGTTAGTATGTCACTTGAACTAGTAACAGCTGGATTGCAAGAAAAAGTAGGCGAAGATTGCGGATTAGGCGCGACCTTAAAGTTTGATTTCGGTGATGACGGCCTGATCGTTCTGGATGCCACTCAGGTACCAAATACCATCAGTAATGAAGATGCCGAGGCACAATGTACAATGGTGATTAGTATCGAAAACTTTATGGAAATGGCTGAAGGTAATCTAGACGGGACTGCCGCTTTCATGTCTGGAAAGCTAAAGATTCAAGGTGATATGAGTATTGCCATGAAGCTGGCTCCGATTCTAGCTTAAGTCGAATCTAACAAGCTGACACTAAAAATGCCCCGCTACTCAAGTAACGGGGCATTTTTTATTTTCGCTTGGATAAAATACCCATGTGCTTTGATGTAAGGCCTAACATCCTTTTGAAATTTAAAGCCCAAACTGGCGTGCAGCTAGATCACGCATAATTTCTTCCGAACCGCCGCCAATGGCATTAACGCGAACTTCTCGATAGATTCTCTCAACTCGGTTACCTCGCATGTATCCCATTCCGCCAAGAATTTGCATAGCTTCCCTTGCACAGAATTCCATGGTCTGGCTACATTGAACTTTTAATAATGCAATATCACCCGCACTTCCGCGACCTTCCTGCACCTCCTGACAAACTAATTGAAGATAGGCCTGAGTCGCATTAATTCGCATTTTCATCTCAGCAATTTTATGACGAATTACCTGATGGTCTGCCAGACGCTGACCAAAGGTCTTGCGCTCACGAGCCCAGGCCACGGCATCTTCTAAACACACTCGAGAAAATGCTTCCATTCCAGCAGCCATTGCCAAACGCTCCGCATTAAAGTTGTGCATAATAACGCTAAAGCCTTTGTTTTCTTGGCCAATTAGGTTGCCCGCGGGAACGCGCACATTGTCAAAATAAATAGTCGCCGTATCAGAACACCACCACCCTTGTTTTTTATCCAAGGCAGTGCGAGAAACACCCTCGGCATCAGACGGAATTAACAATGTAGAAACACCACCAGCCCCGTCACCCCCAGTACGAACCGCTGTGGTAAACCAGTTGGCATTCATACCACCAGTAATATAAGTCTTAGAGCCATTGACCACATAATGGTCGCTGTCCAATCGCGCTGTCGTTGTTAGATGAGCAACATCGGAACCAGCTCCGGGCTCAGTGATCGCTAATGAAATTCGTTTAGTACCAGCCAATACAGGAGGTGCGACCATTTGCTTAACCTCGTCGCTAGCAAAATTGATGATCGGTGGCAATCCAATACTATGTACCATCAAGGTTGCACCAACACCGCCTACTGCAACTCGTGCCATTTCCTCGTTGAGAATAATGCCATACCAGACATCAATGCCTTCTGACACGCCACCAAACTCTTCCGGGTAACCTAAACCTAAGATGCCAACCGCTGCTGACTTAGGCCACAGCTCGTCTGGAATATGCCCGTCCTCATCCCATTGAGCAGCAAAGGGAATTACTTCTCGTTCAAAGAAACGTCGCAGTTGCGCTCGCCATTCATGGTGCTCTGGCCTTAAACAAATATTGGGTAATCGTGCGCCATCAAAATCTAGGGACATGGTATTTTCCTGTTCGGTAAAAAGTAGGTCAATTTGAATAAATAATAGTAGATAGGCAAGAGCTTCTCAGCAAGGGCATCAGTGCCATTTTGTTGTGAATAAACGCCAATAGAATAGATTATTTCCGCCGATAATCCCGCGGTGAAACCCCATGCCAGCTTTTAAATGCACTAGAAAAAGAACCCTGGTCGGCATAACCAAGTAGAAAAGCAATTTCAGTGATGCCTAGACGATCATCAGACAAATAACGCAGAGCCACGCGAGAACGAACTTCCTGTAATACCTGTAAAAAATTGGTTTCTCTATCTGAGAGTCGTCGCTGTAATGTCCGGCGGGATATATGCAGGCTGGTGGCAAGTTTAGCAATGGTTACCTCACCTTCCGGTAAATACCGGACAATTGACTGCTTTAGAGTGAAAAGTAATTGGTCAGAAGGATCCTCCTCTTCAAAAAAATCTCGAAAGGGGTGGCTGTGGTCAGGTCCCTCATGATAATCCTGCTGCAGCATAGGATAGTTCAGCGCCTCACGCTGAAAAAACAAGCTACTGAAGGGTTCATCAAAACTAAGGTTTCGACCAAAAGTATCCTCCAACTTGGAAATATCCAGGGGCTTCGCATAAGAAAAGTTTGCTTTCATGACTCGCACGGGCTTCACACAAAGAGAATTAAAAATACCTGCTGAGGCGGCCAGCATCTCATCACTAACAAATCGTTTGCGGCCTGTCTCCGGCATCAGTGGCTCCCAACGAAGCTCTACTAGATCGCCCTCACGGTGAATCGTGACACACCCTATATCTCCACGGAGTTTCACATTACTAGGCATTAAATTGAGGTAGTCTCTAAATGACTTACACACCGTGGCGAGATAGAGCTGTAAATTAAGGCCCTTGAGGAAGGTAACTCTACCGACTGTTAAGCCAAGATCAGGATCATCAGCCGCTGAAGCAGCTACTTGATAGAGCCTGAAGTAGGCATTCACAGGAAAACGACGATCAGGAATATTTAACTCGCTCCCATCAACACCCGCCTCTTTCATTAGCAACTGCTTACTCAACCCCAACTGCTCTGACACTTGTAAAATGGCATTCAGAGGCGCCGCATACACGGTCCATGAGGGATCAATAGATTGCCCGATAAAGTCATTCATTAGTGTTTAATGGCGAGTTTTTCGTGTTATAAAAGTACAACTAGTCTAACACTGGGGTGAAAATCCATACAACAGATGTATTTTAATAATCTCTATTTGTCGTCAATTAGGCCTACCCATAATACTTACCCAAAAACACCTCAATGACCTCTGAGTATGACTCAGAAAAATTACACTAAAAAATGAGATTATCACCTCCATTAAGAGCGTGACACAAGACAATATACTGTATATATTACCAGTACTTTTAGTTAACTTTGATCTATGGGATGAATTGATAGAACGCCAACAAGATGCCTAATAAATCTTCATTAAAAAATCTACTTTCACGGCAAGATACTTGGCGAGGACGCAATCGATCCCTGCGTAAAAACATCATAACAACGGGTAATAATAGTTTAGATAGACTGTTACTTGGTGGCTGGCCAGTGTCCGCTCTCACTGAGTTGGTCTCTCAGCAAGATGGGATAGGTGAATTAAGTATATTGCTGCCAACACTCAAACACTATGCCGATGAAGGTAAGTTATGTGTGTGGCTAGACCCACCCTACCAACCCTACGCACCAGCCTTAGTAAATGCCGAAATTCCTCTAGATAAGCTGTTAGTTGTACGCAGTAAAGACAGCAGAGAATGGTTGTGGACAGCGGAGCAATCTATCCGAGGCAATGCACTACTCTTCGCCTGGACTAATCGAGCACAACCAAGCTATTCCGCACTTCGAAAATTACAATTAGCCGCTACGGAAAGCTTGGCCCCTGCTTTCTTGTTTAGCCCACCTGCAGCAATTAAGGCTCACTCTCCCGCACTATTGCGTATAGAACTTGAGAGTATGAAGCCTAATAGTTTGTCCATTACTCTGCACAAACTAAAGGGGAAAGTACCTGGAGCTAAAATACAAATTGCTCTTGGCGATGTAATCACAGAGCGCACATTTCTCGACAGACTACCGGTTAATATTAATTACCCACAAGGAAAGAAATCAAATTATCCATTACCGCTTAAACACAAAGTACAGCAGCTAAATACGTAACCCGTGAAAAAGCACACAATAAAAAATATAGAGCAAAAAAAAGAAATTTGGCTCTATATCGATTTTCCACTACTGGCTCTTGACGCCGCACTAGCGGATATAGAGAACATTAAAACAGAATCAGCCATAGCGGTGGCTAGCGTGCAAAAGAACGTTCAGCGCATAGTCTGCTGTAATAGTTATGCTCAGAAATGGGGGGTCGATCCCGATCTGTCACTCTCCACAGCTTTGGCCATCTGTCCTGACTTGCTTGTACTGTCAAGGAGTCCTAGCCAAGAAAATCTCCTGCTACACAGACTAGCCTTGATTGCTTACCAATTTAGCCCAGCCGTTATCATCAACGATAGAGGCATCTGGCTTGAACTGTCTGGCTGTGATCAGCTTTTTCATGGTTATAGCAAGTTACTACAAAAACTGCATCGACAAATACTATTCCTATCGGTTACAGCCACCACAGGCATCGCTATGAGTGCTCTGGCGGCACAATTGCTCTGCGGTCAACAGTTTCAACACCATTTGCCTAATGAAGATGAAATACACCGCAACCTTATGACTACCGAACTCTTTAAATTACCTGGCAACCAGAAGCAGCAAAACAATTTCAAGCAACTGGGCCTAGAAAACATTGGTGATTTACTGGCTCTACCTCGATCAGCCTTGAGTCAACGCTTTAGTGCCGAGTTACTTGAAACATTGAGTCTATTGAATGGTGAAAAACCCTGCACATTGAAGCGCTTCACGCCTCCGATCGAGTTTAGTGATGAAATACAAATTCCCTATGGACTGCACAACAAAGATAGCCTGTTATTTTCTATGAAAACATTGCTACAACGTTTTTGTGTTTATCTGATAGCTAGGCAATGCCATTGCCGTAAATTTGTCTGGCACTTTGAACCTCTATTTGGGGAGCGCCGGTCTATGTTTATTACCCTATCGGCCAGTAATAACAACTGGTCAAGTCTACTCACGTTGAGTCGCCTACAGTTAGAGCGTCTAGAGCTGCCTCAAAGCATTGAGAAAATATCACTTTTCAGTGACCAATTCATCGATATGCCAGAACTTAGTTTTGATCTATTTGGCGATCAGATAGCACTCAACAACCAAGCATCTACTTTAATGGATAATTTATATGCACGATTAGGTATTGAAGCACTATCGCAGCCATCCATGAGTGAAGAACATCTGCCAGAAAAGGCCGGTGGCATGAGCCCTCCCAATAGAGTGACAAACACTAACTACCCGACGTCAAAGGCACCTCAGCCACTGTGGCTGCTAACCAATCCAGTTCGCATACAGCAGCGCAATCATCAGCTGTATTGGAAGCAACCATTAACTATTGTTAGCGGTCCAGAACGTCTCTGTGGTAATTCGTGGCAGACCGAACAGCAGCGCGATTACTATCTAGCTTGTGACAGTAAAGGCGCACGCTACTGGTTATTTAGAGAATCCATGAACAAACAGTGGTTTGTTCATGGACTATTTTCTTAAACGTCAAATTGTTCTTTGAGTTTGAATTTCTGAACCTTACCTGCAGGATTGCGCGGTAACATATCAACAAAGCGCAGTTCAGTAGGCAATTTATAACGGGCCAGAGATTCGCCTGCGAAGGCACGCAACCCTTCAAGATCTAGGCTAGCACCCTCTTCAAGCACGGCAATAGCAGTGACCGCTTCACCCCATTTCTCATCGGGCAGGCCTATGACAGCCACCTCAAGAATAGATGGATGTCCGTAGAGGATGCTTTCGATCTCTGCGGGATAGACGTTCTCCCCCCCCGTAATAACCATATCCTTGACCCGATCACATAGGAACAGAAAATCTTCGTCATCAAGGTAACCAATATCGCCACTGTGAAACCAACCCTGGGTATCAATGGCTTCGGCAGTCGCTTCAGGGCGATTCCAATAACCCTTCATAACATTAGGCCCTTTAATACAGACTTCGCCGTGAACGCCTGCCGCCACCGGATTGTTTTTCTCATCGACAATACGGACTTCGGTAAACATTGGCGCCTTGCCCGCTGAGCCTACTTTAACCATCGCCAAATCACTGCTTAATAGACTGGCAAAAGGCGCGGTTTCGGTAAGACCGTAGCCCTGACAGAAACTGACATTACGGTCCCCATAGGTTTTGATCAGTGGCACTGGTACCGGCGCGCCACCGCAGATTAATGTGCTAATACTTGATAGATCTGTGGAGGCAAAACTTTCATGCTGGGCCATCATTAAGAACATAGTTGGCGCGCCAAACACACTACCTACCTTGTGCTTCTCGATTAGAGAAAGAACCTCTCCCGCATCAAAACTGCGTAGCAAGACCACCTCAATACCCTTAGCCAGAGATAGCAGTGTCGTTACGTTGAGACCTCCAATGTGGAATAAGGGTGCGCAGGTTAAGGTAGTCGTGGTCATGGTATCTTCACCAAAACACACATTAATACTATTCCAAAACACATTGCCGTGGGTCAACATAGCGCCTTTAGGTAGCCCAGTGGTGCCAGAGGTGTACATGATAAAGGCGATCTCATCTGCACCAACATGCTCGCTCGTAACAATCGAGTCAGCACCGGCCATAAGCGGTTCAAGTGCCTCCCACCCGTCAGCATCATTCTCTATGGTGAGATAACGCGCACAATTTAAATTGGCTTTTTCTTCTTCGATCAGTGGCTGCAACATATTGTCAGCAAACATCACGGTGATATCCGCATCATTGGCAATAAATTTAATTTCCTGTCCTGTTAAGCGAAAATTAAGTGGCACAAAAACAGCCCCAAGACACCCGCAAGCGTAGAGTATTTCTAAAAATGATGGGTGATTAAGGCCAATATAACCCACTCGATCACCACGAGAGACTCCGCCATCTCGTAATATAGTCGCTAAACGGCGAACCCTATCTCCTAGTTCAGCGCAGGTCCAAGTCTCACCTTCAAAAGTAAGTGCTTTTGCATTAGGCGTAAGTGACGCTCGACGTAAAATAGTATGGCCCAAACCAATATCTGCTATTTGTGGATTTGACATAAAACCTCTCTTTGATTATTTTTTTATTTGCTCTGGTGCCTTCGCTCCACGGCATAAGCTTACCCGCTAGTTTTCATTGTACGTTTAGACCTTCACGCAACGTTTCAGCCGAAATTACTTAATCCTCTTGCTCGCCGTCTTCATCGTCACCTGTTACTGCATCTACAATACCGCCAACGACTTTAATCGGCGCGGTTACAACCGCTATAGTCACATCAGTGACTTCCTCGACAGCCATCACCGCAAGACAACCCGTCTGGGACAGACATAACACTAAAATAACTGCTAAACGCTTCATATTGTGTTCTCATTTGATAAGGTTTGAATTATGCAATACTCGCCGATTATTTGACAGTCCAAAAGTCCCATGAAAAACCATTTTTAAATCAGCTTAATACCGAATTGTGTAGACCGTTTTTTTTGACCCTATCACATCACATGACTGTAAACGGTAAAAAGGTCTGCACCTTTTAAGTCTCTATCTCCTTCGCATATTGCACGGCACAAAAAGATAACACTGCAAACAATAGAAAGCCCAAGGCAATAGGAGTGAGGTCCGTTGTTAGGAAAGTATTGATAATAATGGCAATAGTGACGGCAAGTAAACTAGTGAAAGACCCTATAAATGCAGCGCCTACGCCGGCAATATGGCCCACTGGTAGCATTGCCATTGCGTTTAGGTTGCCAAACAACATGCCCATAAAAAAGAAACCAAAAAACATAGCGCTGACAAATAACCATAATGGCGGCACACCATCAAAGTAGAGCGTGATAGCCGTGAACGTAATGCCGAATGCCATAGAAAAAAGCAACGCACGATCACAAATGGTTTGCATACCCCACTTCATCACCATCATGCCATTGAAAAAAGAAGCCAGCCCTATAGCAAAAGCTAAGGAGGCAAATACCAGTGGAAACCACTCGCCCGTATCGTAAATGTCTTGAAAAATTGTTTGTGAACCACTTAAGTAAGCCAGAAAAGCACCAAACATAAAGCCCATTGCAACTGAATAACCCATTACCTGTCGCTGCTTCAACAACCACCAGCAAGAATCAGTGAAATGGCGCCATGCAAACTTTTTACGGTTAGCTCTGATCAAAGTTTCGGGTTGTCGCCAGAAAAACCATATGCCAGCAATAACGGCAACAATCCAAAATACAGTAAATATTTCTCGCCAGTCGAAGTACTGCATCACAGCTTGCCCGACCAACGGGGCAAGCATGGGTACCAGTATAAATATAACCCCGATAAACGACATGACCCTAGCCATGGCCTTACCTTCATACTGATCACGTATCACAGCCATGGAGGCAACTCTAGGGCCTGAAACGCCAACGGCTTGTATTACTCGCCCTAACAACAAAACTTCGATGGATTGAGAAAAATAGCAAACAAAGGTGCCCATGATAAATATAATCAACCCAATCAATATGGTCAGTCGGCGGCCTCGCGCATCAGAGAATGGACCGAAGAATATTTGGCCTATCGCCATTCCACCAAAAAATAATGAAATCACAAGGTAGGTCTGCTGGGAGCTCTGACTATTTAAGTCAGAGCCAATTTGATTTAATGCCGGCAGCATCGCATCGATACTTAACGCGACTAGCGAGGTCAAAAGCGCCATTAACGCGATAAATTCCAGTAGTGGCAATGGTGGCTTAACAGTCGTCGTCATGGAAGGTTTTTGCCTTGAAGGAGATGAAAAAATAGGCGCGGATTGTTCCACACTTTGATTAGGCACGCAATGACATGCAGCTGCTAAATTAGGTAGGGATATTTGCCCAATATAAAAGCACTGGAGCACCTGAATTTTTTGATTGGTAAGCTATAAACCCAAGTGCGAATTACGATCATTCTGATTTAATTCACCCAAAGCATCACTTCTCTGATACTGTATGGATATACAGTATATTGATAGCTAGCCTTATGTCTTACGCCGAACTCCACTGCATTAGTAACTTTACCTTTTTGCGTGGCGCATCTCATCCTCGAGAGTTAGTCAACACAGCGTCAAAACTAGGATACAAGGCTATAGCTATCACTGACGAATGCTCTTTGGCAGGAGTCGTAAAAGCACATGTCGCAGCACAAGAATGCAGTTTGCCGCTCATTATTGGCAGTGAATTTCAGCTTGATGGGCATAAATTGATACTTCTGGTCACCAACCATCGCTCCTACTCTGAGCTTTCAGCATTGATAACACTGGCTCGCAGACGTAGTAAAAAAGGCAGTTATTCTCTCGAGTGGTCAGATCTAAGTCATAATCTAAGTCACGCCCTGCTGATTTGGCTGCCTTCAGGTGAGCTTGACGCAGATCATCAAATAGGTGAAAAACTCAGTCATTGGTTTGCTGACCGGCTTTGGATTGGCGTAGAGCACTTTCTCAATGGCAACGAAACTGAGCAGTATTACTATTATCGTAATCTCGCTGCACTTTGGCAGGTTCCTATGGTTGCCTGCGGTGATGTGCATATGCACTGTAAGCAACGCCAATTATTACAGGATACGCTTACCGCTATACGCTTCAATTGCTCTGTTATGCAGCTAGGAAAACGTCGTTTTGCTAATGCCGAGCGACGGTTGCGCAGCCTACCTCACCTCCAGAAGATCTACCCTCCGGCCCTATTAGCAGAAACTCTTGCCATCGCTAAACGTTGCCATTTTTCACTTGCTGAACTTCGCTATGAGTACCCATCTAAAGTAGTTCCTGAGCATTTAACAGCGACTGAACAATTATGTTACTTGGTCGAGGAAGGCGTTAAAAAACGCTGGCCTAATGGGCCCTCAGAAGCGGTTAGCCAACAAATAAAACATGAGTTAACTGTGATATCTGAACTCAACTATGAAAGCTACTTTCTTACCGTACATGATCTAGTCGCCTTTGCTCGTAGTCGTAACATTCTCTGTCAGGGACGTGGTTCCGCTGCTAATTCAGTCGTCTGCTACTGTCTATTTATCACGGAGATATCTCCCGATCAAATTTCACTGCTGTTTGAGCGTTTTATATCCAAAGAGCGAAGCGAACCACCTGATATTGACGTTGATTTTGAGCACGAGCGACGAGAAGAAGTAATACAGTATATCTACAAGCGCTATGGCCGAGAACATGCCGCAATTGCCGCTACAGTCATCACTTACAGGCCGCGCAGCGCAGTGCGTGATGTCGGTAAAGCCCTAGGTTTAGACCCTTTATTTATAGAGCAACTCAGTCAGTCTCTATCTTGGTGGGATCGTCGTGCCGATCTGGAGAAACAGTTCAACGGCCAAGGGATTCAGACTAAAGGGGCAAACGGTAATGCCCGACTGATCGACCAGTTTTATCAGCTGCTGCAAGACATTCTTGGATTTCCTCGGCATTTATCACAACACGTGGGTGGTTTTATCATCACTCGCAGTCCTATTAGCACTCTGGTTCCTCTTGAAAATGCCAGCATGCCAGACCGTACAGTCATTCAATGGGACAAAACAGATATCGAAACGCTAGGGCTACTAAAAATAGATATTCTTGCTCTTGGTATGCTTACCGCCATTCATCGCAGCTTTGACCTTATTCAGCAACATCAAGGCATAAGTCTGAATATGCAAAGCATCCCCAAGGATGACACCCCTACCTTTGACATGCTCTGCAAAGGCGATAGTGTGGGTGTTTTTCAGATTGAATCTCGCGCACAGATGGCCATGTTGCCACGCTTAAGGCCACGCTGCTTTTATGATTTAGTCATAGAAATAGCGATTGTGCGCCCCGGCCCTATTCAGGGCGGCATGGTGCATCCCTATTTAAAGCGACGCCAAGGCTTAGAAGCCGTCAGCTACCCTAGCCCAGAGATCAAAGCGGTATTGGAGCGCACATTAGGCATTCCGGTGTTCCAAGAGCAGGTAATCCGCTTGGCAATGGTTGCCGCGGGTTTTTCAGGTGGCGAGGCTGATCAATTGCGTCGTGCAATGGCCAGCTGGAGCAGTAAAGGCGGCAATAATAACCAACTTACACAGTTTGAACAAAAGCTCACTAAAGGCATGCTATCCCAAGGCTATAGTTTGGATTTTGCGCAGAGATTATTCAAGCAGATCCAAGGTTTTGGCGTCTATGGTTTCCCCGAGTCACACTCCGCTAGTTTTGCTCTGCTTGCCTATGTCTCGGCCTGGTTAAAATGCCACTATCCAGCGGCTTATTGTTGCGCCATTATGAATAGTCAACCGATGGGTTTTTACTCCTCATCACAGCTCGTTCAAGACGCACAGCGTCATAATGTCCACGTTTCGCCTATTGACGTTAACTATAGCGAATGGGATCATATGCTATACCAAGATAGAAGACTATATAACACTAGTAAACCTTTGATAAGACTAGGTTTTAGAGCCGTAAAAGGATTGCCATACAAGTCAGCAAAACGTATTTTTGGTGCTCCCAGGCCTTTCGCGAATCTTGAGGATCTAGCCCTCAAAGCCCAATTATCAAAGGCTGACCTAGCTCTCCTCAGTAGCGCAGGAGCCTTACAATCATTAACAGAAAATCGTCGACAGGCTCACTGGCAATCTTTAGCCATGAACAACCACGGGCAACTGCTACAAAATACTAGCATCGAACCCAATATAAGCCTGAAGGAGCCTAGCGAAACCGATAACCTATATGCGGACTACAGCACTACTGGCTTGACCTTAGGCCGGCATCCGATGAGCATCTTACGCGACCAATTTACGGTTTTTCGGCAATGTAAACGCCACAGCGATTTGGCCGAAATGGGTCATCAAAGATTTGTTCGCATAGCCGGTATAGTCGCCGGGAAACAGCGTCCAGGAACAGCATCAGGGGTGGTTTTCCTGACACTGGAGGATGAAACCGGCAATAGTAATATCGTTATCTGGAAAAGCGTGCAACAGCGCTGTCGCCAAGCATTGCTCAAAGCGCAACTGCTAATGGTCAAAGGTGTAATCGAAACCGACGGTGAAGTGGTGCATATCATCGCTCAAGAACTCACCGACTGTAGTGAGTTGCTCTATAAAACGACCATACGTTCACGAAATTTCAAGTAAGCTTAAGTGAAAGCGGTTACCGTGTTAAATAGACTGGCAAAGCAGGTTTAAATAGACCGTTTACAAAGCGGCATAGCCAACGCCATAATGGTGCAAGCCTGCTATTCTAAAGGAACCATGCTGCAATATCTCTATTCTTGACATGAGACTGAGTGCATCAAACAATAAAAAATGAGGGTAGTTATTTAATGAAAAGTTTTTCAAATAAGGTTGCAGTGATCACCGGTGCCGGATCAGGCATGGGACGTTACCTAGCCATATTGATGGCAAAAGCTGGCGCTAATGTCGCTATCTGTGAGATTAACGAAACGACACTAGCCGAAACTCACGCCATGATGGCAGACTATGGCGTTAATGTTTCCGTCCATGTCCTGGATGTTGCAGATAAAGCGGCCATTGAGGCCCTGCCCGCCCAAGTAATAGAGCAACACGGACAGGTGGACTTGGTCTTTAACAATGCGGGAGTCACCGTCGACTCTACCTTTGAAGACATGTCTGAGGCAGATTGGGATTGGGTAATGAACATCAATTTGCAGGGTGTTATTAATTCTACTCGTGCTTTCTTGCCGCACCTGCAACAACGGCCTGAAGCTGCCCTAATTAATACGTCCTCAATTTTTGGCATGATTACGGTACCCAATCAGTCGGTTTATCACACCGCAAAATTTGCTGTGCGCGGCTTTACAGAGTGCCTAGCCAAGGAGCTCAAAGACAGTAACGTGCAAATACACTGCGTACACCCCGGCCACATTGGTACCAACATTGTCACCAATGCTCGTATGAACAAGCGTGAAGACGCCATCAGTCCCATGCAACAGATGATGGGCAAGCTAATCGGCATAGGTACCACCCAGGAGGAAATGGCAGATTTCTTCCGCAATAACGGCATGCATCCGAGTCGAGCGTCTAATATCATCCTAAAGGGCGTACTTAAAAACCGCATGCGTATTTTTGTGGGTGCAGATGCCAAGCTTATGGATCTATCACAGAGATTATTCCCCATGAATTATGACAGGGTATTTCCGCTATTTACCGTGCCTTTAACACTCATGAGAAATAAAAAGCCTTTAAACTACTAATAACAACCATACGTGAGAGATAATTATAAAAGTGAAACTCGAGCATACTGATGTAGTCATTGTGGGGGCTGGCCTTTCAGGCATTGGCGCGGCCTACCACCTAAGCAAGAAGTGCCCAAATCACAGCTACCTCATTTTAGAGAGCCGAGCTGCTATTGGTGGCACCTGGGATCTTTTCCGCTATCCGGGTATTCGCTCAGACAGTGACATGCATACCCTCGGTTACAGCTTCAAACCATGGAATAGCGCTAAAGCTATTGCCGATGGACCTTCGATTCTTAACTATGTACGCGAGACAGCCACTGACAACAAAATTGAAGAAAAAATTCGCTACAGCAGCAAACTAACAAGCGCTAAATGGGACAGTGGAACAAGCCTTTGGACGCTAACCGTCGCTCAGGCAGACACCGGCGAGAGCGTACAAATTAGCTGTAACTTTTTACACATGTGCGCAGGCTATTACAGCTATGAACAGGCTCATGACCCCAAGTTTCCATCCACTGACGCCTTTAAGGGCAAGCTGATACAGCCTCAGTTTTGGCCCGAAGATTTAAGCTATGAAAATAAAAAGGTCGTTGTCATCGGCTCGGGAGCAACCGCGGTTACTCTAGTACCCTCTTTGGCGGAAAAAGCCGCTAGTGTGACTATGTTGCAGCGCTCACCCACCTATATTATTTCGCGCCCCTCAGAGGACTGGTTTGCCAATGGATTACGTAAACTGCTGCCCCATACTTGGGCCTACGCCCTAACGCGCCTGCGTAACACACGATTCCAAGAACTTCTTTATAAACAGACACGTAAGAGGCCAGAAAAAGTTAAAAAGACCATACTTGATATGATCCGCAAAGAGCTTGGCCCCGACTACGATGTCGACAAACATTTTACCCCTAGCTACAACCCTTGGGACCAAAGACTATGCCTGGTGCCTGACAGCGATCTATTCACCGCTATTAAGAATGGCAGCGCCAGCGTGGTTACCGACCATATCGACACCTTTACTGAAAATGGTATTCAGCTTAAATCAGGCGAGCACCTAGACGCTGACATCATTGTCAGCGCCACCGGCTTGCAGCTCGTGATGATGGGCGGCGCAGACATATCCGTTGATGGAAAGGCCGTAGATTTTGCCAAGCTGTGGACCTACAAAGGCTTAATGGTCTCTGATGTGCCCAATATGGTATCTACCTTTGGCTACATTAACGCTTCCTGGACGCTGCGCGCAGACTTAACTGCAGAATGGGTGTGCAGAACGCTCAACCACATGACTGACACCAACACCACCAGTGTTGTCCCAGTGGTACCCACAAACTTGCACGACATGCCAGCAAGAAGCTGGATCGCTGACTTCCCTGCAGGTTATATGCAACGCATGATGCATCTATTCCCTAAACAAGGCGATCAGGAGCCGTGGATTAACACCCAAGACTTCCGTAGAGATCGCACATTATTTAGTCAACCGCTAGCTACAGATAGCGCTCTACAATTCAGCCAGCACAAAGAACCAACCGTCAAAAGCGCTTAGCGCCCTAGTCAAAAAAGGGTCGTTTGTTCGGACCCTTGACTCTGGACTATACTCCATCCTTTATACTGCGGCCATGGAGTCAAATACGATGCTTAAAATTGGCGCATTAGCAAGCTTAACCGGCGTATCCAGAGACACGCTGCGGTTCTACGAAAAGCACGGCCTAATTACACCAGGTACCCGCACTGTCTCTGGTTATCGCCTATATTCCAAAACCGACGTGTATCGTATTAGCTTTATACTAAGCGCCAAAGAAGTCGGCTTTACGCTAAACGAAATACATCAGTTACTGGAATTGGAAGTCACCAAAGACGAGAAGTCTTGTCACGATGTAAAGCAATTTGTCGACAACAAAATACAGGTGGTTAACCAGCGCCTGATTGAAATGAAAAAGATCAAGCAGTCATTAAAAACGCTAAGCAATGCCTGCTGTGGTGGCGATGAACCTGCCACTCACTGCACCATTTTGGGCGCTTTAAGTACACATAATAGGCAGTAAAGCATGTCTTTAATTGAACATTTTGTCGGTCTCTTTATCGAATCAGCACCCTGGCTACTCATGGGCTTTACTGTTGCAGGACTCATGAAGGCTTTTGTGCCTAGCGAACTACTCGCCAAACATCTCGGCGAACCCGGCTTAATGGCCACCGTTAAAGCGGCCCTTCTGGGCGCACCCCTGCCCCTTTGCTCATGCGGGGTTATTCCAGCCGCTCTTGGCCTACGCCGCAGTGGCGCCTCTAAGGCCGCAACTACCTCGTTCTTGATATCTACACCAGAGACAGGTATTGACTCAGTAACCGTCTCTTACGCCATGCTAGGGCCGTTTATGGCTGTTATTCGACCTATTGCCGCTATATCTACTGCAATCACCGCTGGTTTGCTGGTGGGTGCCGATAAAGACGAGCCTGCGCCAACCACTTCAGAGCCCGTCCAACCGTGCTGCGCCAGCAAAACCCCTGAACCCGAGCCAATCTGTTGCAGTAAACCCAATGCTGAAGAGAGCGCACCTGAGACTCTGGCTACTCGACTGAAAGACAGCATAAAGTTCACCTTTATCGATCTCATCAAAGACATCAGTCTATGGCTACTGATTGGTCTGGGCATTGCCGCGCTGGTTAAAACCTATGTACCCACCGAATTTTTAGTCCAGTGGGGTGACGGCTTTATGGCCTTTGTGGTTATGGCCCTGATTGGCGTACCCATGTATATCTGTGCCCTATCCTCAACCCCCATTGCCGCAGGGTTGTTGTTTTCCGGGGTGTCCCCGGGTGCGACACTAGTGTTCATGCTGGTTGGGCCTGCCACCAATATCGCTGCCATGGGCTTAGTTAAACGTGAGCTGGGTAATCGCGCGCTAGCAGCCTACCTTGGCAGTGTTATCGGAGTTGGCTTTGCCTTCGGTTATCTAACCAACTACTTAGCCGCACAGTGGAGTATCGACTTTCTAGCCCAAACACAAGATGCCCACGCCATGCTTAATAGCTCCCTAGGTACAATTTCAGCCATTGTCCTAGCAGCATTAATGGCTTACGCGTTGGTCGCAAAATATCTGCTAGGTCAGCCAGCATCAATGCACTATGCCGATGCTATAACCGATGAAGGATAATTTGAATTTTGTTGAGTATGGGAATCCAGATGGAAGAACCGTTATCTATTTTCATGCCTCTCTACAGCTGCACCCAAAATATGCGTGCAATTGGCCGAAAAATAGCACGCCGGTACTGACCAAAACAAAAATTAAGCATAAAAAAAGCGGCCCATGGGCCGCTTTTTTATAACTTACAGTTTCCGACAAACACTACCAATCGGTAATTTCTTTCAGGCCATTACCAATTTCGGCAAGACTGCGCACGGTTTTAACACCGGCATCTTCTAGGGCTGCGAATTTCTCATCTGCCGTACCCTTGCCACCTGAAACGATGGCGCCTGCATGACCCATACGTTTGCCTGCTGGGGCTGTTACACCGGCAATATAGGAAACAACGGGCTTGGTGACATTGGCTTTGATGTAGGCTGCGGCTTCTTCTTCTGCAGTACCGCCAATTTCACCGATCATGACAATGGCTTCAGTGGCTGGGTCTTTTTCAAAGAGTGCCAAAATGTCAATAAAGCTTGATCCAGGAATCGGGTCACCACCAATACCAACACAGGTAGACTGCCCAAAGCCATAGTCGGTAGTCTGCTTAACTGCCTCATAAGTCAAAGTACCAGAGCGAGAGACAATGCCGACTTTGCCGGGCAGATGAATATGGCCCGGCATAATGCCGATCTTACATTCACCGGGAGTGATAACACCAGGGCAGTTAGGCCCAATAAGGCGTACGCCTAAGGTATCGCAAACCACTTTACACTCGAGCATGTCTTGAGTGGGTATGCCTTCGGTGATACAAACCACTAGCTTGAGGCCTGAATAAGCGGCTTCAAGAATAGAGTCTTTACAAAATGGCGCAGGAACATAGATAACAGAGGCTTCCGCTCCAGTCACTGCAACGGCTTCAGCCACTGTATTAAACACGGGTAGTCCAAGGTGCGTAGTACCTCCCTTCCCGGGGGTTACACCACCAACCATTTTTGTGCCGTACTCAATCGCTTGTTCTGAGTGAAAGGTACCCTGCCCGCCAGTAAAACCCTGACAGATAACTTTAGTGTCGCTGTTAATTAAGATAGACATTTTTAGTTACCCTCCGCGGCTTTAACAACCTGTTGAGCTGCGTCTGTGAGACTTGTTGCAGCAATAATAGCAAGACCAGACTCGGCCAATTTTTTAGTTCCTAGATCCGCGTTATTGCCTTCTAAACGCACAACAACTGGGATGGTCACACCTACTTCTTCGACTGCGCCAATCACGCCTTCGGCAATCAGGTCGCAACGGACGATACCGCCAAAGATGTTGATCAGTACGGCTTTAACATTGCTGTCTGAAAGAATAATTTTGAACGCTTCAACCACACGCTCTTTAGTCGCGCCGCCTCCAACATCAAGGAAGTTAGCCGGCGAACCGCCGTGCAGGTTAACAATATCCATAGTACCCATGGCCAAACCAGCACCGTTAACCATACAGCCAATGTCGCCCTCAAGGGCTACGTAGTTAAGATCCCATGCGGAGGCATGTGCTTCGCGAGCATCTTCCTGCGAGGGATCATGCATTTCTTTGATCAGTGGCTGACGGTACATGGCGTTGCCATCGATGATGACTTTGGCATCTAAGCAGTGCAAATTGCCTTCATCAGTAATTACCAGCGGATTCACTTCTAGCAGCTCAAGGTCTTTCTCTTTGAATAATTTAGCCAGACCCATAAAGATGCTGACAAATTGCTTAACTTGAACGCCTTTAAGTCCCAACTTAAAGGCAAGATCACGACCCTGGTAGGGTTGAGCGCCAGTCACCGGGTCAATAATTGCCTTGAGAATTTTCTCAGGAGTCTCTTCGGCGACTTTCTCTATCTCCACACCGCCTTCAGTTGAGGCCATAAAGATAATACGACGGGTGCCGCGATCTACCACTGCGCCAAGATACAATTCTTGATCAATGTCGGTACAGGTTTCAACCAGAATACGACTAACAGGTTGGCCTTTGGCATCTGTCTGGTAGGTCACTAGATTTTTACCCAGCCATTGACGAGAAAAAGCCTCTATTTCAGCTTTTGAACTCACAAGCTTTACCCCACCAGCTTTACCGCGACCGCCAGCATGCACCTGGGCTTTAACAACCCAGCGATTGCCGCCAATAATGTCAGCCGCCGCAACGGCTTCCTGAACTGTTTCTGCGGCAACGCCTTTGGATACTGGCAAACCGTACTCAGCAAACAGCTGCTTACCTTGATATTCATGCAGGTTCATACATCGATTCCTGTTAATGTTTAGGTTGTATTGTACTCTAGGCTATTAAGTAAATAGCTCGGAGCGCAAAAAGGTTAATTTTTCTAGCGTCGCTTGCGATTTGGAATATGAAGGGCGCCACCATTAACGGCCAAAGCCGCCTCATGGACTGCCTCAGACAATGTAGGATGCCCAAACACAATCATACCTAAGTCTTCTGCACTGGAGCCAAACTCCATGGCTATCGCCACTTGCTGAGTCAAATCAGCCGCACTTGGCCCAACAATGTGGCAACCCAGTATACGGTCGGTGTCAGCATGAGCAATAATTTTCACCATTCCGTCAGTGTCGTTTGCCGCCAATGCTCTACCACTTGCTACAAATGGGAAAGTACCAACATTATAGGGCTCGCCCGCGGCCTTCACCTGCTCTTCGGTTTGACCCACAGAAGCGACCTCAGGATGAGTATAAATCACGTTAGGAACAATATCGTAGTTCATTTGAGCCTTGTGGCCGGCAATACGTTCTGCCACCATCACGCCCTCTTCTGAGCCTTTGTGTGCCAACATAGGCCCACGCACCAAATCACCCACGGCATAGACGCCAGGTGCATTGGTCGCACAAAAATCGTTAACATATACGGAGCCGCGATCGTCAACATCAACACCGCTGTCAGGCGCAAGAAGCCCTTGAGTGAATGGTCGACGACCGACACAGACGATAAGTTTATCGAAGGTTTTCTTTAGCTCTTCACCCGCGGTGGTTTTGTACGTCACTTCAACTTCACGGCCTTTGATTTTAGTGCCAGTAACACGGGCGCCCAGGCGGATATCTAGGCCCTGTTTGGTGAATATTTTCTTAGCTTCTTTTGCAATACTTTTATCCATAATGGCCAAGAAGTCGTCAAGGGCTTCCAGTAATACCACTTTAGAACCTAGCCGACCCCACACAGAACCCAACTCTAGGCCAATAACACCCGCACCAATCACGCCCAGACGCTCTGGTACTTCGCCAATTTCCAGTGCGCCAGTAGAATCAAGAATCAGATCGTTATCAACCGGGGCAACAGGGATGGCGATAGGTAATGAACCTGAAGCCAAAATCACATTTTCCGCCTCTATGACAGACACAACGCCATTGTTGTCGGTCAGCTCGACCTTTTTGCCCGCAAGAAGCTTGCCCGTGCCATACAGCGCAGTCACGCCGTTAGCTTTAAATAGTCCAGAGATGCCGCCAGTAAGCTGCTTAACAATTTTATCTTTTCGCCCAAGCATAGCTGGGATATCCATTTCAACACCCGCAGTGCTGATACCATGAACCGCCAAGCCTTCTGCTGCTTCATGATATTTATAAGAGCTGTCTAGCAACGCCTTTGAGGGAATACAACCAACATTGAGGCAAGTGCCGCCATTGACGCCCTCACCTTCATTGTTTTTCCACCTTTCAATGCAGGCTGTTTTGAGCCCAAGTTGTCCTGCGCGAATCGCACCAACGTAACCAGCGGGGCCACTACCGATTACAACAACATCATACTTATCTGACATTTATATACCTATATATATTAATTATTTGCAGACTAAATCTCAAGTAAAATCTTAGCAGGGTCTTCGATCAACTGCTTGATTGCCACCAAGAACTGTACCGCTTCCTTGCCGTCAATCAGACGGTGATCGTAGGACAATGCCAAATACATCATCGGTCGAATCACGACTTCTCCGTTAACTGCCATTGGCCGTTCTTGAATCTTATGCATGCCCAAAATAGCCGCTTGAGGGGCATTAAGAATAGGCGTTGAAATCAACGAGCCATAGACACCACCGTTGGTAATAGTGAAGGTGCCGCCCGTCATTTCGTCAATAGTAAGCTTGCCATCGCGGGCCTTACCCGCATAGCTGCCAATCGTATTCTCTACCGTAGCAATACTCATGTTTTCCGCGTTCCGTAGAACCGGCACTACCAAACCACGCTCAGTTGACACCGCTACGCCAATATCTTGATAGCCGTGATAAACGATATCGGAGCCGTCAATAGAGGCATTCACTAGCGGGAATCGCTTAAGCGCTTCTACAGCAGCTTTGACAAATAAGCCCATAAAGCCGAGTCGAGTACCATTGTGCATCTTGGTGAACTCATCCTGGTACTGTTTACGAAGGCTCATCATGGCTGACATATCTACTTCGTTAAAAGTAGTCAATGACGCGGTTGCCTGAGTCACATCCAAAAGGCGCTCTGCAATACGAGCGCGCATGCGAGTCATAGGCACTCGACGCTCGACCCGCTCACCACCTGGCAATAACGGCTCTAGGGCTGCTGGCTCTTTTGATGCCGGAGCGGGCACAGCCGCAACTGCAGGGATAAAATTGACGACATCTTCTTTAGTTATACGCCCGCCTTTACCTGTGCCGGAAACCTGAGATAGGTCTATATGACGCTCGTCAGCCAGTTTTTTTGCCGCCGGATTAACCAAAGCACCACCCACCTGCTGATCAAGCTCAGGAGCAGCGGATGCTACTACAGGAGATACCGCAGCCTCACCTTCTTCAATGTGAGCCAAAACCTCGTTACTAAGGACTATATCGCCCTCAGCTTTAAGTTGCTCAGTCAGGGTGCCAGAAGCTGACGCAACAACTTCTAGGACCACTTTGTCTGTTTCAATATCAACAATAAGCTCATCGCGAGCAACGCTATCGCCGGGCTGCTTGTGCCAAGTCGCCAGTGTTCCCTCTTGTACTGATTCGGGGTAAGTCGGTGCCTTAATTTCAATAGCCATTAATCTATTCCTAGTTTAAACGTCGAAGGTCAACGCTTCATCGATAAATTGTTTCTGCTCTTTAAGGTGAACAGTCATATATCCGCTCGCAGGAGCGGCTGAGCCGACTCGGCCTGCATAGCTGAGATTTAGCTTAGAGTCCAATCTTTGCAATGCATTACGCATGTGGTGCTGGCTACTATACCAAGCGCCCTGATTCATAGGCTCTTCTTGGCACCAAACTGCGCTTTCCAAGCTAATGTAAGGCGCTAAAACGGCATCTAGCTCCTGATCGGGGAATGGGTACAGCTGCTCAAGACGAACCAGCGCAATATCAGTAACACCCCTTTCTTCGCGCTCCTCGAGCAGATGGTAATAGACCTTACCCGAACAGAGGATAACGCGCTTTACCTCAGCGGGCTTAACAGGACTGTCTGCAATTACATTGAGAAACTCGCCATGAGCAAGCTCTTCGAGCGATGAAGTTGCTAATTTATGGCGCAGTATCCACTTAGGACTCATGATAATTAGAGGACGGCGCATTGGACGAATAGCTTGCCTCCGCAGCAAATGGAAGATCTGCGCTGGCGTAGTTGGATTACAGATTTGCATGTTATGTTCGGCGCTAAGCTGCAAGAATCGCTCAAGCCTAGCCGAAGAATGCTCTGGGCCTTGACCCTCAAAACCATGAGGTAACATCATAGTTAGGCCACACAATCTGCCCCATTTGTGTTCTCCACTGGCAATAAATTGATCAATCACAACCTGGGCGCCGTTGGCAAAGTCACCAAATTGGGCTTCCCATATAATCAAACCGGCTGGTGCAGTTGTCGCATAGCCATACTCAAACGCTAACACGGCCTCTTCTGAAAGCACCGAGTCATAAATATCAAAACGTGGTTGGTCTTCTGACAAATGAGCCAGCGGCAGATAAGCATCGCCATTCTTTTGATTAAACACCACCGCATGACGATGAGAGAATGTGCCACGACGTATATCTTGACCTGTGAAGCGAATTGGGTAGCCTTCATGAAGCAGAGTGCCGTACGCCAGAAGCTCGGCCATACCCCAGTTTAGAGGCAGCGCCCCTCCTACCATCTTGCGCCGATCGTCATAAATCTTCGCCACCTGCCTCTGAACCTGAATTCCATCAGGAATTGAGGTTATTTTAGCGCCTATATTTTGCAGCTCATTAAGCGCAATAGCTGTCTTTCCAGGCGTTCGCCAATCATGGCCCAAATAAGGCAACCAATTCACAAACAAACTGGTATCTGGCTCTCGCACTAAGTTATGCACCACGAACTCACCCTTATCTAGGCTTGCCCGATAGACATTAGCCATTTCATTGGCTTGGTCTTGCTCAAGGACACCCTCAGCCACAAGTTTTTGGGCATAGAGCGCCCTAGTAGTGGAATGCTTGCGAATAATTTCATACATCAAAGGCTGAGTAGATGAAGGCTCATCAGTCTCGTTGTGTCCGCGACGGCGATAACAGACCAAGTCGATAACCACGTCTTTACCAAACTCATACCGATAATCTGTAGCCAGCATAGCAGCAAACATCACCGCATCAGGGTTGTCACTATTAACGTGTAAAATAGGCGCGCCAACCATCTTGGCAATATCAGTGCAGTATTCTGTTGATCGTGCATCATCCTGGCGGCTGGTGGTAAAGCCAACCTGATTGTTGATCACGATATGGATAGTACCACCGGTTTTATAGGCTCGGGTCTGGGATAGCTGAAAAGTCTCCATCACCACGCCCTGCCCTGCAAACGCAGCATCACCATGCATCAAAATAGGCACAACCTTTTGACCTGTGGGGTCATTGCGCCTATCTTGACGGGCTCGACCAGAACCAACAACAACAGGGCAAGAAATTTCTAAGTGCGACGGGTTAAACCCCAGCGCCATATGGACTTCACCACCAGGGGTCATCACATTCGAGGAGAAACCTTGATGGTATTTAACATCACCTGAGGTATTAACCAGGCGCTTGCCTTCAAATTCTTCGAACATTTCAGCAGGGTTTTTGCCCAGAATGTTAACGAGGACGTTAAGCCTGCCCCGGTGGGCCATCGCCATTACAATTTCTTTAGCGCCATACTCTCCAGAACGCCTAACCAAACAATCAAGCAGAGGAATTAAACTCTCTCCACCCTCCAAGCCAAAACGTTTAGTGCCGGGATACTTAGAATCGAGATGTTTCTCTAACCCTTCTGCTGCCGTCAGCCGATTAAGTACGTCAATACGCGCACCGTCGCCATAAGTAGGCTTGGAACGAACACTCTCAAAGCGTTGCGCCAACCACTGCTTTTCAGTAAAAGAAGTTATATGCATAAACTCAGGACCCAAGTCACCACAATAGGTCTCTTCAAGAGCCCCTACTATCTCGCGCAAGGTAGCTTCGTGTTTACCTATATAAAGAGGACTTGTTTGGAATGTCGTATCAAGATCGGCTTGAGTTAAGCCATGAAAATGCAATTCAAGATCAGTCACAGCCTCACGAATCATAATACCTAAAGGGTCTAACTTCGCTTTTTGATGTCCACGAAAACGATAAGAGCTGATTAACTGAACAACCTTAACCTGCTTGCGTTCATGTTCTAAGTGAATTCCACCAGAACCAGGTGCAACTGTTGGTCGCGCCTGACGCCGACCAAGTAACTCAAAGTGTTGAATAATTGTATCATGAGATATATCGGGTGCTATTGACCCATTGGTTCGCGGAAGGGAGTCGAAAAAACTACTCCACTCCTCTGAAACTCCGTTTGGGTCGTACAAGTAGGTCTCGTAAAGCCCTTCGATATAGGCGGCATTTCCACCGGAATAGTGGGAGGAGCTAAGAAATTGCTCCATTGGGCCCTGGGGCATTGATGATATATCCTTGTGACTGCAGATTCTGCCGTCATTCTAATGGCCTAAGCCTTCCACTGCCAGTAAAATTTGGGACAAAATATACTTTTATGCCTACCTAAGTCGATTATGTCGCCCTACGGATCAACATATTGCGAATATGGCCAATCGCCTTAGTAGGATTTAACCCTTTTGGACAGACTTGCACGCAATTCATGATGCCATGACAACGAAAAACACTGAACGGGTCATCTAAATTAGCTAACCGCTCTTCAGTTGCGGTGTCTCGACTATCTGCCAGAAACCGATAGGCTTGTAATAAACCTGAGGGCCCAATGAATTTTTCAGGATTCCACCAAAAAGATGGGCAAGCAGTTGAACAGCAAGCGCACAGAATGCACTCGTACAGACCATCTAACTTAGCTCTCTCCTCTGGGCTTTGTAACCGCTCAATCGCCGGTACAGGAGAGTTATTGATTATGTAAGGCTGTATCTTTTCATACTGAGCGTAAAACTGACCCATATCGATCACTAAATCACGGATCACTGGCAAGCCTGGAAGAGGACGTATAACTAACTTATTCCCTTTAACAGCTTCAGACAGCGGTGTGATGCAAGCCAAGCCGTTTTTACCCGAAATATTCACCCCGTCAGAACCACAAACACCTTCGCGACAAGACCGCCTAAAGACGAGGGACGGATCCTGAATCTTAAGCTTCTCAAGGACGTCGAGCACCATTAAGTCTTTGCCCTGAGCATCAAACTCAAAGTCCTGCATGTAGGGCTCAGCATCAACTTCTGGATTATAACGGTAAATACTTACATTCAACATAAATCTAAACTCTCATCTCGCAATATTAATAAGTACGAATTTTAGGTTCGAAGGGTTCACGTGTCTTCAAAGTGAAGTTAACCGGCCGCTTGCCAATTTCCTTGCTTCCCGGAAAATATACAGAATGGCACAACCAGTTTTCATCATCACGATCTTGGAAGTCTTCTCTAGCATGGGCACCCCTACTTTCGGTGCGTCCTTCAGCAGATATGGCAGTCGCGTAGGCTGTTTCGAACAAATTCTGTAGCTCTAGAGCCTCAAGTCTGGCTGTATTGAACGAGTTACTCTTGTCGTCAAGGTAGACATTTTCAACCCGCAGACGAAGCTCATCTAGCTTTTCAATACCCGTCTTCATGTAATCGCCACGTCGAAATACGCCAAAATAATTCTGCATAATCGTCTGTAACTCAGCTCTTAGCACTGCGGCGTTCTCGCCGTCAGAAGACTGATTAATTCTGTTCAAGCCGACCATAGCCCGCTGGATATCTTCCTCAGTAGCCTCTTTAAGCGTAATACCTTCACTCAGTTGCTTCTCAATAAAGATGCCTGAAGCACGCCCAAAGACCACCAGATCAAGGAGCGAATTACCGCCCAGACGGTTGGCACCATGCACAGAAACACAGGCCGCTTCGCCACAGGCATAAAAGCCCTCAATGACCTGGTCATTACCCTCTCGATCGATCGTTAGGGCCTGGCCGTCAACGTTGGTCGGAATTCCACCCATCATATAGTGACAGGTAGGTACAACAGGAATGGGTTCTTTAACCGGGTCTGCATGAGCAAAGGTTCGAGATAACTCAAGAATACCCGGCAGTTTTGCATTGAGCATCTCTTCACCGAGATGGTCTAGCTTAAGGTAAACATGATCCCCATCTGGCCCACAACCTCGACCTTCAAGAATCTCTAGCACCATTGACCGAGCCACAACATCTCGACCTGCAAGATCTTTGGCATTCGGCGCATAGCGCTCCATAAATCGCTCGCCATCTTTGTTAATGAGGTAGCCACCTTCTCCGCGGCAACCCTCTGTAACAAGCGTTCCAGCACCGTGAATTCCGGTGGGGTGAAACTGCCACATCTCAATATCTTGGACAGGGAAACCCGCACGCAGCGCCATGCCAACGCCATCTCCCGTACAGATATGCGCGTTTGTGGTTGATGCATAAATACGACCAGCGCCACCAGTAGCGAACACTGTAGCCTTTGACTCCACAAAAACGGTCTCTCCGGTTTCAATGTCGATAGCAACCACACCAACGACAGCACCGTCAGCATTTTTGACGATATCAACGGCAAACCATTCATTCAGAAAGACGGTTTTGTTCTTTAAATTTCCTTGGTACAGGGTGTGCAACAACGCGTGACCCGTTCTATCCGCAGCCGCGCATGTTCGCGCTGCCTGTCCACCGGCACCATAGTCTTTGGACTGACCTCCGAAGGGACGCTGATAAATCCGCCCTTCTTCTGTCCGTGAAAACGGCAAGCCCATGTGCTCAAGCTCAAAAATCGCCTCAGGACCGGTCTGGCACATATATTCTATGGCCTCTTGATCACCAATATAATCAGACCCTTTAATCGTGTCATACATGTGCCACTGCCACTGATCATTGGGGTCATCGCTGGCTATGGCGCATGTAATGCCGCCTTGCGCAGACACTGTGTGAGACCGCGTGGGAAATACCTTGGTAATAACTGCTGTTTTGTAGCCTGATTGCGCCAACTGCAGGGCTGCACGCATCCCAGACCCACCGCCGCCAACAATGACAGCGTCAAAACTCATTTTTCTTAAACTACCCATTCAATTAAAGTCCCCAGAGAATTTTGATTGTCCACACTAGATAAAGCAGGATTATGAATCCCAGTCCTAACTGCAAAACATTGCGGAGCCCATTCGCTTTTGGCCCTATCAATCTGACCGTAATGTAGTCACTTAAAACACACCGCATACCAATCCATGCATGGAAGGCAACCGCCGCTATGGTAACTAGTGTAAATATGCGCATCGACAAAAGACTGTTCAGTGCTGACCATTGATCGTAGGTCAATGCTGGGTTGGTCATTAAGAAGCCAACAATGAAAAACAGGTAAGCTGCCATCACAATCGCGGTGATACGCTGAATTATCCAGTTGCTAGGTCCTGTGAAAGTAAATCGAGCAAAAAACGCCATCATAAAATCACCCAGCCAGTTAATGCTGCGATTAAGACAACGGCAATCACTACCGCGACCCAGGCGCTTATTCTGCCACTGTTAAAGCTTTCTTCACCAATCCCAAGATCCATAACCAGATGCCGGATCCCAGCAACCGTGTGATAGGTAAGAGCGACGAGACTGCCCCAAATCAAGAATTGAGCAAGCGGGTATGACAATATATTTGATGCAGCTTCAAAACTTTGCTCTGACGCTAGGCTTTGATCGAGAAGCCACAAAAGAATCGCAAGCGCGAAAAGAGTGACCACCCCAGAAACCCTATGCAAGATAGAAACGTAGGCGGTAATTGGAAGTTTAATTGTTCCAAAATCGAGGTTAACGGGTCTTTTTTTATCCACCACAGGTAGCACCTTATCGTTGGTTGTCCTAACAATGAGACTTAATTTGAGTTTAGTCTAAACTTGGATGCGCTTGAGGAGCACCTTTCAAACAGCACTCCCATTTGATGGCGCAGGAGTATAATTACTCATCGAGCCAAATTCAATTAGCTTTGCCCAAAACATTTAAACAAATAGTACTGCAACCATAATAAGCCCGCCAAAGGCACATTAAAAGGTCATTCGATCTATGAATAACGGTTATCTCACCGACAAGCTAAATTAACACCCATCTTCTGCCGATAAAGGCTTAGTAGTAGGGTCAAGAGCCGCTAAAACGACGCTTTTAACAATGACTTCGTATTGACAATTTTCGCTGAACATCTATAGTTGCCAACCGAGTTTTTAACCAGCTCTTACTAGTTTTTTGAGGAAATAGCATGACTGACCGCAAAGCGATCCTGACAATCGACGGCGAAGAGCCCATCGAACTGCCCGTACTAAAAGGTACCAGAGGGCAAGACGTTATCGACGTCGGATCGCTTGGAAGTCATGGTTTCTTTACCTACGACCCAGGGTTTTCTGCAACGGCGGCCTGCCAGTCAGATATTACCTATATTGATGGCGAGAAAGGAATATTGCTTCACCGGGGTTATCCTATAGAGGTGTTAGCGGAAAAATCAGACTACATTGAGGCTTGTTATTTGCTTCTTGAAGGTGCGTTGCCGACCGCAGAACAAAAAGCCAAATTTGAGCACACCATCAAGTACCACACTATGGTAAACCGCTCAATTGAACATTTTATTAGTGGATTCCGTTATGACGCACATCCCATGGCCATGCTGTGCGGCCTTGTCGGTGCAATGTCATCGTTCTATCACGACTCACTCGATATCACGAATCAAGAACATAGAACAATTTCGGCACATCGCTTAATTGCTAAAATGCCGACGATCGCCGCTATGTGCTACAAGCACTTTATTGGCCAACCCTTCGTATACCCTGACAACACACTCTCTTATTCTGAGAACTTCCTGCATATGATGTTTGGAACGCCCTGTGAGAAGTATGAATGTCATCCTGCTCTTGCCAAGGCAATGGATAGAATTTTCTTATTGCACGCCGACCACGAGCAGAATGCATCAACATCGACTGTTCGCTTAGCGGGATCATCAGGCGCTAACCCTTTCGCTTGCATCGCAGCCGGTATCGCGGCTCTCTGGGGACCTGCGCATGGTGGAGCTAATGAAGCCGTCCTGAGCATGCTCGATGAAATTGGCCATGAAGATAATATTGAAAAATATATTGCCAAAGCCAAAGATAAGAGCGATCCTTTCCGCTTAATGGGCTTCGGCCACCGCGTCTACAAAAACCATGACCCGCGCGCCACTGTCATGCGCCAGACCTGCGACGAGGTACTAGAAGTTTTAGGCGTTCAGAACGATCCACTATTTCGTTTAGCTAAAAAGTTAGAGGTAATCGCCCTCGAAGACGAGTATTTTATTTCCAAGAAGCTATACCCAAATGTAGACTTTTATTCAGGTATTATTTTAAAAGCGATGGGTATTCCAGAAGAAATGTTCACCGTGATTTTTGCCACTGGCCGCACCGTTGGCTGGATCTCACACTGGAACGAAATGATTACTCATCCTTACCGTATTGGACGTCCTCGCCAACTCTATACCGGCTCAGATATCCGCGACTACACCCCAATGGACGAGCGGTAGAGCTCGGCAATGATTACCCGGTATAAAGATACAAAAAAGGCAGCTTAGGCTGCCTTTTTTATGCGCGTCATATTTGCTCTACGTTAGCACCCTATTCTTTCACTATTTTTAGTGTACCCAATGATGCCTTGCGGACTTCTCCGCTATAGCTTTAGCCGTTGCCGCCGGCATTGCATTAATCTCTAAGCGCTCAAAAAATAGAGGGTCAATTTTAGATTTACCACTTCCGACTTCTGACATATCAGTCACATCGTACAAGCGACCGTTAATCATAGTGTGTGTGATCATTTCACTGCGGCGGATATTGTTTAGTACCTCGCCATCCATAATAACTATATCAGCTAGCTTGCCCACTTCAATAGAGCCCAAATCATCTCTCATACCAAGAACTACACTAGGGTCATGGGTGGCTGCCCGCAGCGCTTCCCAAGGGGTGAATCCGCCCTGATTAAGCATCCACATTTCCCAGTGCGCAGCCAATCCCTCTCGCTGGCCATGAGCTCCAATCAACACCCGTACACCGACATCTCGTAACTGCTTCGCATAGGCGGCGACTTTTATATGGTTATAGTGGTCATCAGGGGCTGTGGCTCGCCGAATCGAGCGCGGCTCAACAATATAGCGCGGAACATAGCGTGTTAAACGTGGGTTTTCCCACACATTAGTGCGATCATACCAGTACTTTTCGCCCTCTAAGCCGCCGTAGGCGACTACCAGTGTTGGATTGTAAGCCATTTCAGTTTGGCTCCAGAACTGGGTGAGATCACTATAGCCTGCAGCAATATTTAGCGAATGCTCTAAAGTGGTATGGCCATCAGCAATCATGCTCATATTTTGGTACAACTTACCGCCACCCTCAGGTACTACCATTAGCTCTAGATCACGCGCCGCCTTAAGTACCTGCTGTCGCTGCTCGCGACGCGGCTGGTTGTAACTCTTGACCGATACAGCGCCCATGTCCTTGAGTCGTTGCAAATGAAAAAATGCGTCCTCATAACTATCAATTCGCGCATGTGCTGTGGGCGAGTTAGCGCCGTATACGATAGTTCCTGTTGAGAATATTCTTGGTCCTAAAATCTGCCCACTACGTTGCATTTCAGAAGCGGCAAATATCTCCGAACTGTCATTAGAAGGATCATGGATCGTAGTCACACCAAAGGCTAGACTAGAGAGATTCTTCCAATTCTGTTGTGGAATAATTTCTTCGTTCGCCTGAGAACCATGAGCATGACCATCAATCAAACCAGGCGTTAACGTTTGCCCATTGACATTAATTTGCTGAGCCTCGGCCGGAATAGCGACCTCACCCATCTTGCCCACGGCAACAATACGATTACCTTGCACCACTACAACGCCATTATTAATAATTTCTTGACTATTATCAGCATCACGCATCGTAACCACTTGGCCGCCCACCAATGCGATAGTCGAACTAGGCTTATCCGAGGTTTGGGAAAACCCTAAATTTAAACCTTCAGACACTGGTTCCGGTAACTCATCTGGGGCACCCGCCAGAAAGCTAAACGCCTGATTCAATTCGCGGCTAAATATGGTCGCACCGTGAGACCAGCTAAGGCTGCTGCTGTCTGCAGACCAGTTTAAATATTCACCGGCGCGCTTGGATACCTGAGCCACCGGAAGACCACTAGCGTCCATGTCCAACTCTTGTTGCAAGCCGGTGCTTAGAAACGGAGCCACAAAGGCGTTATTTTGATGTGTATAACCGATCCATTTACCGTCAGGCGAAAGCTGATATTCAGTAACCTTATCACCCTTTAGTAGTGTGCGCTCATCCCTGCCCCTCAAATCAACACTATAGAGCTCAAGCTCTGTGTACTTACTGTCAGGAGCATAGTCGGTAAAGTAAAGGCGATCGTCATCAGCGGCAAAGTGCGCATTAAAGCCATCCTCTAAGACTTTTTCCATGGTCTTGGCTTTGCGGTCAGCGATATAAATACCGGGTTCCATCGACCATTCAGGCGACAACAGGTAACCGCCGGTCAACCGGCGAAAAACAATATTGTCACTCTTAGGTGAAAACTTAGGTTCCACATAAATACCCGGCTCAGTAGTGATAGTTGATCCCCTGCCCCCACTGGCACTAACCACCTTAACCGACCCAAGATCTTTGTCGCTCCAGGTTGTATAGGCTATCGACTTGCCATCACGTGAAAAACTTGGATAAAACTCGTCGTGGTCATTCTGCCGAGTCAACCGTTTGACGCGGCCACTTTTAACATCTCGAAGATATAACTTACCCAGCGCCTGATAAACCACCGAACCCTTTGTAGGGGACATACTGGCCCAACGAATCATCTTTATATCAAAGGTATCTGGTGCTACATCTACAGCATAACGTGGTGATTGCTGTACCTGTTTTTCAATTTTAATGTGCATCGGAATGACAGAAACATCCAAGCTGTCAATCTTTAGCTTGTGAAACTTGCCCGCAGTCCAATAGACAATATACTGACTGTCTGGGGTCCAATCAAAATAAGCAAAATTACCCTCAGAACCAAATGTTTCCTGATGGTCTCGTTCCATCTCTGCAAACAGTCTGCGATCAACCCCAGATCTGAGGTCTTTTAGGTATAGGACGGTTTTTGTGTCCTCGCGTTTGAGATAGGCCATATGTTTACCATCTGGCGAAGGCGTAGGAACAATGGCGCCCCCTGCACCGCCGATATAACTCGACGACTTTCCCGTCTCAAGGTCGTGGCGCATAATATTAAACAGTTCGGTGGTCGAATTTTTGCCATATTCCCAAATTCGACCCGAGGTAACATCATTGGTGTAGTAGAGGTATTTACCATCTGGCGAAAATGCAGGGTCCGTCATATTTTTTTGGGTGTGCGGTCCATAAGCTCGTTCAGTCACCATCACCCCATCACCCCCAGATCGATGATACATCCAGATCTCACCTGCGGGGATAGAGCGCGAAGACATAAAGCCTTTGGTCACTGCAATGTAGTCACCATCGGGGCTCCAGCTAGGCGTGTGAATAAGGGCTGTTTGCTCTGTACTAATTTGGCGCGGATTACCCCCGCCGGCATCCATTATCCATAAATTAGAGGCGCCATCTCGATCACTAATGAAAGCGATAGCTTTACCGTCAGGGCTATAGGCTGGCTGCATGTTCCAATCGAACCCCTGCACCAAAGGTGCTGCTTCACCCCCACTAATAGGCATCGTATAGATATCACCAAGCATATCAAAAGCCACAGTCAGCCCATCTTCACTGATACTGAGGTTTGACCAGGTACTTTCTGTGGTATCAATCGAAATGGTTTTCATCTCGCCCTGAGGCTGCGTGACGTCCCATTCATTGCCATCTTCCTCTTCGTCAATATCAGAAGAAAATACGGGTGTTACCAAAAGGCAACACAAAAGGAAGATCATTAGAACGCAAGGCTGCGCCTTGAGAAGACTAATCATTGATTTGTAGGCCTCTGCTAAATTAGTGAGTTAACGTAAAATTAAAACCTGCATCCAGCTCATACTATCCCATATTTTAGGGGTGTGGGCCTGGTTTTTTAGTATTAAATAAAAGACTTCGACAAGGGTATTCCGTTTAATAGATTGGGCCAGAATGGAACCTAAACTCGGTATCGGGCTGTTCAATGAGCTCTTTCTCCGCTTCAGCAAACATTAGAATTCGCTCATCCAGCGACTCGTCCTTTGCCGCTTTTTTAGCCAAACCAAGATAGTCTTGATAATGCCGCCCTTCGGACTTTAGCAAAGAGGTATAGAACTGTTCTAGCTCAGAATCTAAATAGGGAGCAAGTCGCGCAAAGCGCTCACAAGAACGCGCCTCGATGAAGGCGCCTATAATTAACACATCGACTAGCTTCCCGGGATCGTCAATCCGGGCCAAGCCCCTTAAGCCAACAGCATAGCGCGATGCCGAAACATGCTGATAGACGATATTTCGGCGCTTCATAATGGCAATCACCTGTTCAAAATGACGCATCTCCTCGCGCGCCAGTTTCGACATTTTATTCATTAGCTCAAAGTTATCGATATATCTGTAGATTAAATTAAGCGCGGTACTCGCCGCTTTCTTTTCGCAATTAGCGTGATCGATCAACATCAAGACAGGATTATCTAGGGCATTTTCTAGCCACTTATCAGGCGTTTGGCAGGGTAAAAATTCTTGAATTTCTTCCAGCGGAGTGGTCATAGTCAATTCTATTGGTCAGTCTAATTGGGCGCTATTAAACAACAGGCGGGATGCTTGTCATTATTTTACAACGATACGGGTATATAAGGAAAATAGTCTGCACATTAATACCCATTATAAACCTGCGTAATAAACCCTGCAAAAATTAGGTTTTTTACTGGAACGTCCTAATTTAGTCGTTAATAGCCGAGTTTCACTTAGTTTGATCACGTCTAAAACCCATCTTACGTGCTCTTCGTTAAGCTATCCCAATCTGTAATTAAACTACAAATTATTATATAATGAGCGGCCAGAGTGGCGAGCACTTACCAAACGTCACCAAAAATAATCACTAAATTATAAGGAGTGGCAATTCGTGCTTGAAGCATATCGTGCCCACGTTGAAGAACGGCAGTTACAAGGAATCCCACCGAAGCCCCTCGATCCTGAATGGACCGCTGGACTGATTGAGCTATTAAAGAACCCACCCAAGGGTGAAGAGAAATTCTTACTCGATCTGATTGCCAACCGCGTACCACCAGGGGTTGATGAAGCCGCCTATGTTAAAGCCGGATTTTTGAGTGCCATCGTTAATGGTGATGTCAGTTCTCCTCTGATCGATCGTTCAGCAGCTGTTACCTTGCTTGGGAATATGCATGGCGGCTATAACGTAGCCACACTGGTGAGCCTGCTCGATGATACTGAGCTTTCAAGTCAAGCTGCTAAAGAGCTAAAAAGCACACTCTTGGTGTTTGATGCATTTCATGATGTGGCTGAAAAGGCCGACTCTGGCAACACAGACGCTAAAGCTGTCATGCAGTCTTGGGCTGATGCCGAGTGGTTTACGTCGAACGATGCGGTCCCTCAGAGTATCAAAGTAGGAATATTTAAGGCTACTGGTGAAATTAATACCGATGACCTCTCTCCGGCACAGGATGCTTGGTCACGACCGGACATCCCATTGCATGCCCGCGCCATGTTTAAAATGACCCGCGAAGGCATGCACCCAGAAGAGCACGGTGTAGTTGGGCCCATGACCCAAATCGACGAACTTAAAGCCCGCGGTCTGCCCGTTGCATTTATAGGCGATGTTGTTGGCACAGGTTCATCACGTAAATCAGCCACCAACTCGGTGCTATGGTTCTTTGGTGATGACATGCCCGGCGTACCCAACAAGCGCTCAGGCGGCATTTGTTTTGGCAGCAAAGTAGCTCCAATCTTCTTCAACACTATGGAAGACGCTGGCGCCTTAGTCTTTGAAGCACCCGTAGATAATATCAACAATGGCGATGTTGTTGAGATCTTCCCCTATGAAGGCAAAATCCTTAATGAAGCCGGTGAAGTAGTTTCCGAATTTGAGCATAAATCAGAAGTAATTCTCGATGAAGTTCAAGCCGATGGACGTATCAACTTGATTATTGGCCGTGGCTTAACTCAACGTGCTCGCGAGCACATGGGTCTGCCTCCTTCGGATGCATTTCGTCATCCAGCAGCACCTATAGAATCTGACGCTGGTTTTACATTGGCTCAAAAAATGGTCGGCAAAGCTTGCGGCACAGATGGTATACGACCCGGCACTTATTGTGAACCGAAGATGACGACAGTGGGATCACAGGACACTACTGGCCCCATGACCCGCGATGAGCTAAAAGACTTAGCGTGTCTTGGTTTCTCAACTGATTTAGTCATGCAGTCTTTTTGCCATACAGCGGCTTATCCCAAGCCTGTCGATATCGACACTCAGCACAATCTTCCTGACTTTATTATGAATCGTGGCGGTGTATCTCTGCGCCCAGGTGACGGTATTATCCACAGTTGGCTGAACCGTATGCTGCTGCCCGACACAGTGGGTACAGGTGGTGACTCCCATACAAGATTCCCCATGGGTATTTCATTTCCCGGCGGCTCTGGCTTAGTTGCCTTTGCGGCTGCCACAGGCGTAATGCCATTGGATATGCCAGAGTCAGTGTTAGTGCGCTTTAAAGGCAAGATGCAGCCAGGTATTACCTTGCGTGATCTTGTGCATGCCATTCCCTACTATGGCATCAAAGAAGGCTTGTTAACGGTAGAAAAGAAAGGCAAAAAGAACTTTTTTAGCGGTCGTATATTAGAAATTGAAGGTGAAGGCATCGAGAGCCTTACCGTAGAGCAAGCCTTTGAGCTTTCGGACGCGTCAGCAGAGCGTTCAGCGGCAGGTTGCACCATCAAGTTGAGCGAAAATTCTGTTGCCGAATACCTGCGTTCAAACGCAACACTTCTGCGCTGGATGATTGCTGAAGGCTACGGTGACGTGCGCACGCTAGAACGTCGTGTACGCAAAATGGAAGAATGGCTAGCAGAGCCAACGCTAATGGAAGCTGATGCCGACGCAGAATATGCCGCGGTTATCGAGATTGATTTGGCCGATATTAAAGAACCGATTGTCTGTTGTCCAAACGACCCCGATGATGCCAAGCTGCTTTCAGATGTTGCCGGAGATAATGTTGACGAAATTTTTATTGGTTCATGTATGACCAATATCGGTCACTTCCGCGCGGCAGGAAAGCTGCTAGATGAAGCCGGCTCTGTAGACGCTAGATTTTGGATTTGCCCGCCAACACGAATGGATGCTCATACCCTAATGGAAGAAGGCTATTACAACATCTACGGTAAAGTCGGTGCGCGCACTGAAATGCCAGGCTGCTCACTCTGCATGGGAAACCAAGCACGAGTACTCGCCGGTGCCACGGTGCTGTCAACCTCAACTCGCAACTTCCCCAACCGCTTAGGCGATGGCGCCAACGTCTATTTGACCTCAGCCGAACTTGCCACAGTGGGTGGTATTTTGGGTCGACTGCCCACCGTTCCTGAGTACATGGAGTACGCTACTAAAATTGACTCCATGGCGTCGGATGTCTATCGCTACATGAACTTTGATCAGATTGAGTCGTTCCAGAAGTCAGCTGAGCAAGGTAAGTTGATTGCTGCACAGCAGATTGTTGATGTTACGTAAGTAGCACTTTAATGCTGTTATAAAACCCCCGCTTATGCGGGGTTTTTTATTGCCGGTTAATAATCAAATTGATAGCTAGTGGTAGAGCAATACTCGTCTTCTGGCTTCAGGATGCAGCCGGGTAACCATTCAGGGTGACTGGGAGAGTCCGGTAAAAACTGCGTTTCCAGGGCCAGCCCTGCACTCATACCATAGTGATCTCCACTGCGGTTTGGCGAGCCCTGTAGCCAAATGCCAGTGTAAAGTTGCAACGCTGGCTTATCGGTAAATACGCTTAGGGTTATTAAATCATCGGGGGATACAACCGTTGCAGATGGCTCGATGTCTCGGTCGGTATCTTTACTGAGTAAATATGATTGATCAAAACCAACCTTCTGATCATGGGGATTGGACTTGTTCCACCATTGAAGCTGGTCGCCTAGGACTGTTTGGGCTCTAAAATCAAATGGGCTACCTGCAACGTCGGTTAGCTGTGCATTTGGGATGCCGAACTTATTAGTGGGTAGATAGGCTTCGCTGGCGATTGTTAAACGGTGGGATAGGCAGTCATTGCCAGACTCTGCACCCAATAAATTAAAATACGCGTGATTGGTGAGATTGAGTACGGTTGGACGGTCTGTGCTTCCACTATAGTTAATTTCGATGCGGTTGTTGTCGGTTAGGCTGTAACGAACACCAACAGTGACTGTACCGGGAAAACCTTGATCACCGTCGATGGAAGTTAAGTTAAACAGCACACTGGTTGGAGTTTGCTCGGCAATTTGCCAGCGGCGCTTATCAAAACCCTGACTGCCGCCATGTAATGTATTGCCGTTTTGGTTGGTGTCCAGCTGGTAGGACTCACTGCCAATTTTTAATTTTCCGCCGTTAATTCTATTAGCGTAGCGGCCAATGGTTGAGCCTAGGTAAGCAGTCTGGCTTTCAAAGTCCGCTAGGCTATTTACACCTAGAAGTACCTCTCTTTCCTCTCCTTTGACAGGGACTATACAGCTTAGCCAGGTCGCTCCTATATCCATTAAGGTAACGCGCAGGCCTTGTTTATTTTTGAGTATAACCAGCTGTGCAGGCAGCCCATCGCTATAGGGTTTGTCGGTCATTAGTTGCTGCTGTGTCATAGCCTTGCTGATGCTGGTATGTCTTGGATTAGGCCGGCTCCACCGCTGGCCTGACAGACGTAAATTGAGGCTTCAAGCCCCGTCTGCTGCTGGTAATGTTCTTCCACGGCGCCTTTTACAGCATCGACTAAATCAGCTGGAATTAGACTGACTACACAACCGCCAAAACCACCACCCGTCATACGCACACCACCGCGATCTCCTATTGCCGATTTAATGATCTCAACCAAAATATCAATCTCAGGCACGGTGATCTCAAAGTCATAGCGCATAGAATGATGTGATTCTGCCATTAGTTGGCCCATTTGCACCAAGTCGCCTTGCCTGAGTAATTCGGCTGCCAGTTGAGTTCTGTGGTTCTCGGTGATTACATGATGGGCACGTTTTGCCAATACAGAATCCAACTCAGCAGACTTGGATTCAAACATGTCTAAAGTTACATCGCGTAACGCTGGTACTTTAAAAAAGGCAGCTGATTGCTCGCACTGAAAACGTCGGACGTTATATTCACTGTCCACTAAACCGCGCTTTTTATTGCTATTTACAATCACTACTGCGGTGTTGTTCGGCATAGCCACAGACTGAGCCTCGAGACTGCGACAGTCGAGCATTAGGGCACTGCCCTGCTCTCCTTTTACTGAGATCATCTGATCCATAATGCCGGAATTACAGCCAACAAAATCGTTCTCTGCCTGCTGCGCATTAAGGGCAATATCGACGCCATTAATGGCTAAGTCATAAAGCTCTTTGAAGGTTTGGCCTATAGCCACTTCCAGGGCAGCTGACGAGCTTAGCCCGGCGCCTTGGGGGATATTGCCGCTAACCACTAAGTCTGCGCCAGCGAAAGACCAGCCACGACTGAGCAAGCCGACTACTACACCGCGAATATAATTGGGCCACATGCGATCGTGCTGAAAGGCTATCTCTTGGCTTAGGTCGAACTCATCTGTTTGATTATCGTAATCGACGGCGATTATCCGAATTAGGTTGTCCTTGCGGGCAGTCGAGGCGACTATGGTTTGATAATTAATCGCGCATGGCAAAACAAAACCACCGTTATAATCTGTGTGTTCCCCGATCAAATTAACACGACCAGGGGCCTGCACAAGATGGGTTGGAGCATGGCCATAGCTGCTCGCAAATGTTTGCTGAACTCGCTCAACTAGAGCCGTGTCGATCAATGATTGGTTTGCCTTCTTTGTCATTTTCCCCTCAGACTGGCCCACACATTTTTTATTCTTTGTAATGAATATCGCTAACATCGCGCAGTTTCTCTGCGGCCTGTTCAGCGGTTAAATCCCGCTGACTCTCAGCTAGCATTTCATAACCAACCATGAATTTCCGCACGGAAGCTGACCTTAGCAGGGGTGGGTAAAACAATGCATGTAGTTGCCAGTGATCGATCTGTTCACCCTCGGCGAAGAACGGCGCATAGTGCCAACCCATCGAATAAGGAAAAGAGCACTGAAAGAGGTTGTCGTAACGACTGGTTAGTTTTTTCATTGCAATCGCTAGATCATCCAGCTGCTGGCTATTGAGATCGGACATTCTGCGCGCGGCCACCTTGGGCAAAAGCATCGTCTCAAATGGCCAGGCAGCCCAGTAGGGAACAACCGCTAGCCAATGCTCGGTCTCTACGACTATGCGCTGCCCATCTTTGAGTTCGGCATCAATATAGTCCAGTAGCAGATTGGACCCGTTTTCCTCAAAATACGCTTTTAGATGCTGGTCTTTACGAGCAACTTCATTGGGTAAAAAGCTATTGGCCCATACCTGACCATGCGGATGGGGCTGTGAACAACCCATAGTTTCACCCTTATTTTCAAACACTTGCACCCACAGATAGTCTTTTCCTAACTCTTCAATCTGCTCATTCCAGGTATCCACCAGCGCGCGAATATTGGCCACTGGCAATTCTGGGATGGTTTTGCTGTGATCAGGTGAAAAGCAGATAACACGACTTAAACCCCGTGCGTTAGCGGCCTTAAATAGACGATTCTCGGCTTCAGGAACCTCCGGAGCATCTGGTTTAAGTGCGGCAAAATCATTAGCAAACACATAGGTAGACGGGTAATTTGAATTCAGTTCACCTGATATGCGCTCATTGTTTGGGCATAGCAGGCAGTTTTCATCATGGGCTGGTAGCTGTTGCTCTGGCACCGGTTCGGCCTGACCACTCCAAGGCCGCTTGGCTCTGTGTGGTGAGACCATCACCCACTGGCCTGTCAGCGGATTAAACCGCCGATGTGGATGGTCTGCAGGATCAAATATGGCCTTGGGCATAGACGGCTCTTGTTATATTTAGTGGCCTTCGCGCCCCACTATTCATTACATATAGGCGTTACTTGTATCTGTATGATCAGTCACGTCGCGCACGCCTTTGAGTTCTGGGATCTTCTCCATGAGCGTTTTCTCAACACCCTCTTTCAAGGTTAAATCAACCGCAGAGCAACCCTGACAGCCTCCGCCAAACTCCAACACCGCAAAGCCATCGGACATTTCTGACAAAGAGACCACGCCACCATGTGATGCCAAGCTCGGGTTGATTTCGTTATAAAGCAGATAGTTAACCTTATCTTCTACCGGACTATCGTCATTTATGTTGGGTAACCTAGAATTGGGCGCGCGTATAGTAAGCTGACCACCAAATTTATCTTCAGCAAAGTCGACCTTAGCGTCATCTAAAAAGGGAATGCTACGCTGCTCATAGTAGCCATTAAACTTTCCGTACTCGACAATTAAGTCTTCTTCGTTGTGCTCTCCAGGACGACTATAAGCAATGCAAGTCTCAGCTTTTGGGGTGCCTGGGTCTGACACAAACATACGGATGCCAATACCTTCGCAGTTCTGCTTCTCAAGCAGGCCCGCTAAATAGTCTTGAGCTGATTCAGTAATATTGACGTTTAACATGCTTCTATTCTAATTCCATTGAGCGCGATGATTAGCCATTTTACGCTATAGATCAGCTTAGACATACCCCCAAGTAGCAATTACAGGTCGCATTGTTAATAATAGGTGGTATGATGCACATCCATCGAAATATTTCGATAAAGTAGAGCAATAAAGGTATAGCCGCGCATTATGACTGATTCAATAACCCTAGCAGCCCAAAACCGTATCCTAGTCCTAGACGGAGCCATGGGGACTATGATACAGCAATACACTCTAGAAGAAGAGCATTTCCGGGGTGAGCGCTTTGCGGACTGGCACTGCGATATCAAAGGCAACAATGACCTACTAAGTCTTACCCAACCAGATATTATCTGTGATATTCACCGAGCCTATCTAGAGGCTGGCGCTGATATTATTGAAACTAACACCTTTAACTCTACCACTATCTCGCAAGCTGATTACCATATGCAGGAAATCTCTCGAGAGATAAATGTGGTCTCTGCGCAGCTAGCACGCATAGCCGCCGATGAGTTTTCAACGCTTGAACGCCCGCGCTTTGTCGCCGGAGTCTTAGGACCCACTAGCCGGACGGCCTCGCTATCACCAGACGTCAATGATCCTGGCGCTCGAAATGTGACCTTTGATGAGCTGGTAGAGGCGTATATAGAGTCTTGCGAAGCGCTGATTGAAGGTGGCGTAGATCTGATCATGGTCGAGACTATATTTGATACTTTAAATGCTAAAGCCGCACTCTTTGCGGTACAAGTGGTGTTTGAAAAGCAAGGTTTTGAGCTACCTATTATGATCAGCGGCACTATTACCGATGCCAGTGGACGCACTCTGTCTGGTCAAACCCCTGAGGCTTTCTGGAACTCGGTACGTCACGCCAAACCGATAAGTATTGGCCTGAACTGTGCTCTTGGCCCCAGAGAATTACGCCCTCATCTTCTCGAGATTTCTACAATCGCTGACACCCTGGTTAGCTCGCACCCAAATGCTGGATTACCCAACGAGTTTGGTGGCTATGATTTAGACCCGGACGCTATGGCTGAAACCGTCGCTGAATTCGCCAGTTCTGGCCTGCTGAATATTGTTGGCGGGTGCTGTGGTACCACACCAGACCATATTCGAGTTATCGCCACTGCCGTCGCCAAAGTGAGTCCACGTAAGGTCCCCGTTATAGCACCAGCATGCCGCCTTTCTGGCCTTGAGCCTTTTACGATCAATGTCGACTCGTTATTTGTGAATATTGGCGAGCGTTGCAATGTCACCGGATCGGCTGCGTTTAAACGTCTAATTCTCGAAGAGAACTATGATGCAGCACTCGAGGTGGCTCGCCAGCAGGTGGTTAACGGTGCGCAGATTATTGATGTGAACATGGATGAAGGCATGCTTGAGTCGTTGCCGGCCATGACTAAATTTTTAAACCTAATCGCCTCGGAACCCGATATTTGCCGATTGCCCATTATGGTTGACTCCTCAAAATGGGAGGTGATTGAAGCTGGGCTAAAATGCATTCAAGGCAAGTCAGTGGTTAATAGCATTAGCCTAAAAGAAGGCGAAGCCAAGTTTATTGAAAAAGCTAAACTGTGTAAAAAGCACGGCGCGGCCATTGTGGTGATGGCTTTTGATGAAAATGGCCAGGCCGATAACCTTGAACGGCGCCAGCTAATTTGTCAGCGAAGCTACGATATTTTGGTCAATGACATTGGCTTCCCCGCTGAAGACATTATCTTTGACCCCAATGTGTTCGCAGTAGCCACGGGTATTGAAGAGCACAACCGCTATGGTCTCGACTTTATAGAAGCTAGCAGCTGGATTAAAAAGAATCTACCCCATGCTCTGATCAGTGGTGGCATATCCAATGTCTCATTCTCCTTTCGTGGCAATAATCCCGTGCGCGAAGCCATTCACTCAGTGTTTCTCTACCATGCCATCCGCGAAGGCCTGAGTATGGGTATTGTCAATGCCGGTCAGCTGGCGGTCTATGACGACCTACCTGAAGAACTCCGGAAAGTCGTGGAAGATGTCGTCTTGTTCCGCACCACAGAGGGCACTGAGAATCTACTCGCCATCGCAGACAATTACAGGAGTGATGGGACAACTCAGGCCAAAACTGAAGATTTAACCTGGCGTGAAGGCAATGTTAACCGTCGCCTTGAATATGCCCTTGTTAAAGGCATCACAGCCTTTATAGAAGAAGACACTGAAGAGGCCCGGCAACTGGCAGAGCGCCCCCTACATGTTATTGAGGGCGCTTTAATGGATGGAATGAATATCGTCGGCGACCTATTCGGGGCTGGCAAAATGTTTCTACCTCAAGTCGTAAAATCAGCCCGTGTTATGAAGCAAGCAGTGGCCTACTTACAACCTTACATTGAAGACGCAAAAGACATTGCGGCCAGCGCCAATGGCAGAATCCTAATGGCAACAGTCAAAGGTGACGTGCACGACATAGGTAAAAATATAGTCGGTGTGGTGCTGCAATGTAATAACTATGAAGTCATCGATTTGGGTGTAATGGTGCCTGCTCAAAAAATTCTTGAAACCGCGAAAGAACTCAACGTTGATATTATAGGTCTATCTGGGCTAATTACGCCCTCTTTGGATGAGATGGTAACCTTGGGCAAAGAAATGCAGCGCCAAGGCTTTACAATCCCATTAATGATTGGCGGCGCCACCACGTCAAAGGCCCATACAGCCGTTAAGATCGCGCCCGGCTATGAAAACAACCAGACCATCTATGTATCTGATGCCTCTCGAGCCGTAGGTGTGGCTAGCAAGCTCATTAGCACCGAACACCGAGATGCATTTATTGCTGAGATACAACTTGATTATGAGGCTGTAAGGTTACGTACAGCTAATCGAACCCCCAGAGGCACCGTTTTCACCTATAGAGATGCCATCAAGCAAAAGCCTCAGATTAACTGGCGTGACCATCAGCCTGAGATTCCGAATAATTTAGGTGTGACAGTGCTAGACGACTATCCCCTGGAAACCTTAGTGCCCTACATCGACTGGACGCCTTTCTTTATTACCTGGGATCTAGTTGGTAAGTACCCGAAGATTCTAAACGACAACGTCGTTGGCGAAGCCGCCACTAATTTGTTCGCGGATGCCCAGACGCTACTAAAAGACATTATCGACAATAAGCGTCTTACCGCACGTGCAGTATTCGGCCTATGGCCGGCCAACACAGTTAACCATGATGATATTGATGTCTATGCTGACAGTGACCGATCTAGCACACTGGCTACATTGCACCAAATTCGGCAACAGATCCAAAAACCCGGCGCCAGTGAGCAACTTATCTCTTTGGCGGACTTTATCGCACCTAAAGAGACTGATTTAAACGATTATATCGGTGCTTTTGCGGTCACTACAGGCATAGGTGCTGACGACCTAGCAGCCGAGTATGAAGCCCAGCATGATGATTATAATTCGATTATGGTCAAGGCCCTCGCCGACCGTTTGGCTGAGGCCTTTGCAGAACACCTTCACCATCGAGTGAGAAAAGAATACTGGGGCTACGCTACAGAGGAAACACTAGACAATGAGTCGCTGATTAAAGAAAAATATCGCGGTATTCGACCTGCTCCAGGCTACCCCGCCTGTCCCGACCACACAGAGAAAGCAGCACTATTTGAACTACTAGACGTGAAAGAGACTATAGGACTAGAACTCACCGAAAATTTTGCCATGGCTCCCGCAGCAGCCGTCAGTGGTTGGTATTTTGGCCATCCCGATGCTAAATATTTCAATACGGGTAAAATAGCTGCCGATCAAGTAGAATCGCTCGCTGAACGCAAGGGCATGACAGTCACAGAGCTGGAACGCTGGCTCACCCCAATTCTCAATGATTAAAAAAATGAGTTAAAAAAGTGGCAAAAGAATCCAAGAAAAAACAAAAGATAGGATCTCTCATCAAAAACATTCTAGCGGCGGGCATCGGTGTACAGAGCGACAAAAACCGCCAAGAAGACTTCGCTGGCGGAAACCCTCTGGCTTTCATTATTGGCGGCTTTATCTTCACCATTGTGTTTATTTTATGTGTCGCTGTGGTGGTTGGTTTAGTCCTAAGCAACGCTAACTAAGCGCCCATAATAAAACAATAACTATATCCAGTGCCTAGTAACTAATGTCATCCGATTTCTACATTTAGACGGTAAAAATGTCGACTGGTTGGCAGTTTAAACATTAAGGGTTTTCAAAAACATTGGGGTCTCGCCATAATGGAGGCCAAGCGGTGATACTAGTCTAGCTAGGTCACTGCAACACGTAAACACAGTAACCCCCGCACAATACCCACCAACATTTACCCTCTTTTTAGAAGGTTTTCTACTGTTAACTACGGTAAAAGTCTTCGGTAGAAAATGCCTCAACATCATCATTGAAAATGATCCATTATCTGGGTCAAGGGGTCCAAAAAAAGATTCTATCAAAATTGCATTAATTAAAAAGGGATTATTTAAACTTTCAAGGTGGATTGGACCACTATGAGCAGCGAATGAATTAAAAATATCACTGTGATTAAGACCTAATCTAAATGCACCATAAGCACCCATAGAATGCCCACTAA
>DUBX01000026.1:16171-21077 GCA_012960115.1 Porticoccaceae bacterium | reverse complement strand
GACGGTGCTTATTACCCAGAGAGTCCTGCGGTTATTGTGCACTGTCGACAACCCAGAAGAGATTCTGAGCATCACCTTCACTCGCAAAGCCGCCGCAGAAATGGCTAATAGGGTTCATAGCGCTCTTCAGCTTGCCGCTTACCAGCCACGACCCGATGATGAGTATCAAGCCGAGACCTGGGATCTGGCCAGGCTAGCGGTTGCCAGAGACGAGGCACTTGGCTGGAATCTATTGGCCCTGCCAGGCCGTCTCCGGATTCAGACTATTGACGGATTTTGTCGCTATATCGCTAGTCAGTTCGTATTAGAAACGGATTTAGGTGATCTATCCGAGCCCAGTGAGCAGCCACAAGTTCACTATGCTGCCGCCGCCCGATCACTATTGGAAAAGCTAGAGGGAGACGACACTACCGCACAGTGCTTAGAAGTCCTCCTTGCTCATACAGGTAATGATCTATCAAGGTGTGAAACCTTGCTCTCCGAGATCCTCGGTAAAAGAGAGCAGTGGCTACCGTTGATCTATGACGCAGCAGGTAATCAGGTCTATTTCAAAGAGGTCATTGAAGGCATCGTGGCGGAAACGCTCTTTGAACTAAGTGACGCCCTCATGTCGATTGCCGGTGAGTTGATTAACCTCGTTGATTTTGCAGCGAGTCATCTACCCCCAGAGAAAAACCTTGTTTTACAAGAACTTGCGGGTATTTCGGAGTTGCCTGATGATGGCCTGACGGATGTACGGAAGTGGAAAGCCATTGTTCGTATGTTGGTCACCCATAAAGGTGAGTTCCGGAAGTCAGTGACAAAAAATGATGGTTTCCCTATCGAAGCAAAGTCGGCTAAAGCACGGATGAAGGAGCTACTCGAGTGGTGTTCTGGGCAACGGGGGCTTGTTGATTCGATAGCGAATGTATTACATTTGCCTGATGCCGAGATTAGCCAGTCGCAACAGGCACTACTGGATGCCCTAGGATTTTTATTACCGAAGCTTGCCGCTGAGTTAAATATACAATTTAGGTTACACGATCTATGTGATTACTCTACGATTACCCTTTCAGCGCTTCGGGCGTTGGAGCCTTCCCCTGAAGACGCGGGAATATCGGATATAACGCTAAGAATGGACTATCAACTGCGACATATCCTGGTTGACGAGTTTCAAGATACATCACAGACTCAAATCAGGCTGATAAAAGCTCTTATCAGTGGCTGGGAGCCCGGCGATGGGCGAAGTTTGTTCTTGGTTGGGGATGCAATGCAGTCGCTATACAGTTTCAGGAACGCCAACGTTGGCCTGTTCATCAACAGTCAACGACATCCTATTGGCTCAGTAAGCTGTATCCCGCTAGTTCTAACGACTAATTTTCGTTCTAATGAGGGTGTCGTTGACTGGGTCAATACAGTGTTTCAAGATGCATTTCCAGCCCGCCCTGACATTAGTCGCGGGGCTATTCCTTACTCTCCATCGCTTGCTTATAAAGATCTTGAAGTTGGGTCAGCCGTTAGTTTTCAAGGATTCTCGGGGTCGGGTTATGAAATTGCGGAAGCAGAGCAAATCGCTCTTAAATGTCGAGAAATAAACGATAATCACTCCGATGAATCGATGGCTATTTTAGTAAGAAGTAGAAGTCACCTACGAGCTATTATTCCTGCTTTGCGGCAAATGGGGCTCAACTGGCAGGCCCACGACATTATGCCTTTGGCGAGTAGGATGCCGGTTGTGGACCTAATGTCCATGACCCGCGCCCTCCTGTCTCCAGCAGATCGTATCGCCTGGCTATCACTCCTTAGAGCACCATTTTGCGGTTTGGGGATGCGCGACTTGCTTGTGTTAACAAATAGTACCCAAGGTAATGTTTATCGTGGGGACCCTATTATTGAGCAGTTACGCACAATAATGTCCTTAGATAGCTTTTATGAGCTATCGGACTATGGTCAGGCTAGCCTCAAACGAATTGTCCCGGTCTTGATGGCCGCATGGGATAACCGAGGTCGCAATAATTTTCGCAGCGCTTTAGAACACCTGTGGCAAGGACTCGGGGGACCGGCATCACTCTCAGGGGATGCTGATCTAAGTGATGTTCGACGCTATCTGGATTTAGTTGAAAAATGGCAAATGGCCGGGGCCATCAACGATTGGCCTCACTTTAAATTGGCGGTAGACAAACTCTATGCCGAACCATCACCGGCGATGATCGACCCCGAGCAGCAACAAAACGTCATTCAGGTAATGACTATTCACAAGTCTAAGGGGTTAGAGTTTGATCATGTCTTTTTACCTGGCCTCACTAGACGTTCAGCATCTGACAAAAAGCCTCTTTTACGATGGCAAGAGCATATCGACTCTGACAGTCGATCAACCCTTGTTATGGCTCCTCTTGGCGCCTACGATGAGGAAGACGACCCAGTTTATAGTTATTTGAAGCACGAATCGGGGGTAAAATCACGATTAGAAAACACTCGAGTCCTGTATGTGGCTGCTACCCGCGCTATTAGACGTCTATACTTGTTTGCCGAATTGAAGTCGGCGAAAAATGGTCAGTGGGAAACCCCTTCAAAAAACACGCTTTTAGCACCAGTTTGGTCGTCGATTAACCAGGGTATTCATGCCGAGCTATACCGGGTGATGGATACTAGTGTCGAGGATGATCTGTCCCAGCCACAACAACGAGGGGCCACACTGCAACATATTCGGCGGTTACCAGCAAACTACGAAATACCGCCAGCTTTCAGCGGAATGATCGAAACCGGCGTTAATGAAACCGCTCCAGTGGTAACGAACAGCCCAGATGTCAAACTAAGCCGGCGAGCTCGCCACCTTGGCACTGTAATGCACCGTACGTTAAAGCAACTTGCGAATGATGGTGTGGAGCTATGGCCAGAAAGCCGACTAACGCGGTTATCTTCTAGCTGGTCTGCGCAACTAAAGGAGCTCGGTATCATTGTTGACAAAGCTGAATTGGATGAGCTTTACGGAGCATTAAAAACGATGCTTAAAGACCCGAAAGGTCAATGGATTTTGAGCCCTCATGAGCAGGCCCAGTGTGAAATTGCTCTGGGATACTATCGAGTAGATAGTCATGAAGCTGGGACCTCAGTCATTGACCGTACCTTTGTTAGCGAGGGTACTCGATGGATAGTCGATTATAAATTTACGGCTCCAAACGAGGGCGAAACAGTCGAAGCGTTTGAAATACGCCAGATCAACAGTTACCGAAAGCAGCTATCTCATTACGTAAGCCTGTATCGGGATTTAGGGCCAGAACCGGTCAGTAGCGCTCTTTATTTCCCTAAGATTGGGTTGTTTAGCGAAGTATCTGCGGATTAATCTTCAAAACTGCTTGTTTTTCAGTACAATAACGCCCCTTTATCAAAGCATTGTCATCAGGAAATCCAAAATGGATCCGAAAGCTGTAGAAAATATTAATATTGAGTTACCTGAAATACTCATCACGCCGTCTCAATTAAAGCGTGAAATTCCTATTTCGGAGAAAGCTCGTGAGACCATTTCGAGTGGCCGTAAAGCGATCGAGAACATACTAACGCGTAAAGATCATCGCATCGTTGTCGTTGTCGGGCCTTGCTCAATTCATGATATTAAAGCGGCCCATGATTATGCTGAAAAACTGAAAGAGCTTGCCGACAAAGTTAGCGACACTCTCTTGATCGTTATGCGAGTCTATTTTGAGAAACCACGGACCACCACTGGATGGAAGGGTTTAATTAACGATCCTTTCATGAACGACTCATTCAAGATCACCGACGGGCTGCACATCGGTCGGCAGTTACTCCACGATGTGTTAGAAATCGGATTACCCACTGCGACTGAGGCACTTGACCCAATCTCGCCTCAGTACATGCAAGACCTTATTGCTTGGTCCGCCATTGGCGCTCGTACCACTGAATCACAGACTCATCGTGAGATGGCTTCAGGGCTCTCCTCGTCTGTGGGCTTTAAAAACGGCACTGACGGCAGTCTTACTGTCGCCATCAATGCCCTACAATCGGTTGCCAGCCCTCACCGGTTTCTCGGCATTAACTCAGACGGAAAAGTCTCGGTTATCACTACTAAGGGTAACCCCCATGCTCACGTTGTTTTACGGGGCGGGAATGGCAAACCAAATTACGACTCTGTGAGCGTATCAATCTGTGAGCAAGAGTTAAATGCTGCGGGTATAACCCCTAATATTATGGTCGATTGCAGTCATGCAAACTCCAACAAAGATCATAATTTGCAACCCCTTGTGTTAGATAATGTTGCCAATCAAATCGTTGAGGGTAACAACTCAATTGTCGGCGCTATGATTGAGAGTCACCTAAACGCAGGAAGCCAGAAACTGTCGAGTAACCCTGATGATATGGCGTATGGCGTATCAGTAACTGACGCCTGTATCGATTGGGACACTACTGAGGCCAGCCTTTTAGCAATGGCAGAAAAATTAAGAGATGTGCTCAAAAGTAGATAACGCGGCAAGTCTCATTTTTTGGTTGCTGGGGCTGATCATTTGATCTAGCATATTATCTGTAGCGTTCGCCTTTAAAACAGGATGTTTGACTCACTATGCCTCGATTGATTTTACTTCTCGCTCTTATTGGAGGCCTCTGGTATTGGTGGTCTGTGGTCAAAGGCCTGTCTGCCGAAGAACGTCGTCCATTCTTGTGGCGTTCAACATTTTGGGGGGTTTTAACCCTTTCAATAATATTAGTTGCCTCCGGCCGTATGCACTGGTTAGGAGCTGGTATCGCTGCGCTTATACCATTATCCAAAGGCGTTCTAGCCATGGGTCTAAGGGCGCTTCCTTTTTTACGCATTCTCAGTCGTTTTAAAAGCAGCCCGTCTCAATTCAGAACTAAGTCACTACTGGTTACGGTTAATTTTGCAACTAAACAGATGAGTGGTGAGGTGCTGGCC
>DUBX01000026.1:0-16154 GCA_012960115.1 Porticoccaceae bacterium | reverse complement strand
GGTGAATATACAGGCAAAACTCTGTCAGAACTAACAGCGGATGACATGGCTGCATTGTCAGCTAGTTTAAGGGCCAATGATCGAGAGTCCTTTGTTTTACTGCAAGCCTACAGGATACGAAATGGTGATAGTTCCCATGAGTCATCAGGAGAATATCAATCAGGTGGATATTCCGATTTGTCGACTGAGGAGTCCTATAAGATCCTTGGCCTAGACATTAATGCTTCAAAAGAAGATGTGGCCAAGGCGCACAAACGCTTGATTCAGAGACTGCATCCCGATCGTGGAGGTAGCGATTATCTGGCAGCAAAAATCAATGCGGCGAAAGATAAACTGAGCTAATCGTCAAGATCGCAAAATGTAGTGAATGTATCTTCCCAGCTATTTGTATGGCTCCAATATTGAATGTTTGAGCTCCATATCAATAACAGCTGTATCATCCAAATGCCCCCCTCTTGGGTTAGTAACATAGTCATGAAATACTCTGATTCCTGACGAATGCTCCACGTTAATTGATAACTGCCTTATCCACTCGTCGATTAGCTCGGGTTTAAACGGAGTACGTGGTGTTAGACTGCCGGGATCGGCACTAAACTTGCTAAGTAGCACCTTGAAGTTTCCGCGAATTAGATTGCGATATACCAATCCATTATGGTTGTAAAACGTGATGGACATACGGCTTTTTCTGGCCATAAGGGCGTTTAGCGAGCTAAGTAGTACCTGAGGTTTTGCAAGCCATTCAATCAATGCATGGCAGATAACCAAATCAAAAGTACCAAGCCTGTTTTTTAGTAAGTCTTGATAGGAACATCGGTGCCAAATAATGTCGTCCCTAACCGATTCTTGTTCGGCCAGTTTTTGAGCATAAACAAGCATGCTCTCAGATAGATCGTTGTACACGACCTTGTGACCTAGGGCTGCTAGTTAGACGCTCAGTTGTCCCAAGCCACCGCCTATATCTATTATTCGCAGAGGTTTGCCACTTAAGATCTGAGGCATAGTAGTGACGAGGTCTCGCCAAATAACCGCTAACCTAATTTCACCCTTAAGCCCGCCGTACACTCTGCGCGCGAACTTCTCCGCAAGATCATCAAAATTTCTATCACTATGGTTGTAATCTGACATTTGGAAGGCTTTCTTATCGAATAACCTGTATTAAAGCAAAAACCCAAGAAGGGTTATATAGCCTGGTAGGCTTTTGCACACTACAATGGAGGACCAAACTTCAAGGCACCCAAAATGGTGAATCACTCCCCCACTGTTGAGCTGGCTATCCAGCTCATCGCACAACCTTCCGTTACGCCGGAAGACGCCGGTTGCCAAGCTATGATGACAGAGCGGTTGAAGGATTGTGGCTTTACCGTTGAGAATCTTCGATTTGGTGATGTTGATAATTTTTGGGCGATCCACGGAAACTCAGGCCCTATTTTTTGTTTCGCAGGTCACACAGACGTAGTGCCTACAGGTCCCGTTGAGAGTTGGTCGCATCCCCCATTTACGCCCACCGTAGTGGAGGGTCAGTTATATGGTCGAGGTTCAGCTGACATGAAGGGCTCTCTCGCAGCTATGGTGGTTGCGGCAGAGGAGTTTGTGTCCGAATTTCCGAAGCATCAGGGGCGTCTAGCATTTCTAATCACCAGTGACGAGGAAGGTATCGCTGTCAATGGTACGGTCAAGGTGGTTGACTGGCTGCAACAGCAGGGAATCACTCCTGAGTGGTGCTTGGTAGGAGAACCATCTAGCTCTACTCAATGTGGTGACACCATTAAAAATGGCCGACGTGGCTCGCTGGGTTGCCGGCTAACCATTAAAGGTACTCAAGGACACGTAGCCTATCCGCATTTGGCCGCTAACCCCATTCACCTCGCCATGCCTGCGCTTGACGAATTAACCCGCGAGATGTGGGACCAAGGTAATGCTTTCTTCCCTGCAACATCGTTACAGCTATCTAATATTAACGCGGGAACCGGTACCACCAATGTGATACCTGGAACGGTTGAGGTATTGTTTAACTTTCGGTTTTCGACCGAAGTAACCGACTTGCAGCTGAGGGATCGAGCTGAAGCGATACTGAACAAACACCAGCTAGACTACGAGGCAGAATGGAATTTGAGCGGTCAGCCTTTTATTACTGAAAAAGGCGACTTAGTTCAGGCTGCCATGAACTGCATAGCTAAGACTACTGGACTGGAGGCTGAATTATCAACTGCCGGAGGAACCTCTGATGGAAGGTTTATCGCACCAATCGGAACTCAGGTTGTAGAATTTGGCCCCATTAATCAAAGTATTCATCGCGTCGATGAGAACGTATCTATAGATGACCTAAATACGTTGACAGAAATCTACAAAAATATTCTTCAAGAACTACTTGTCTAGTATTGTTGTCCGTAAGATAGCCATTTAAAGGAATTGACCAATCATGAGCTTTTACGTCGGATTCCTATATATCTCAACTGTACTGATATGGGGTTCCACTTGGCTGGCTATTACCTATCAACTTGGTTCAGTAGATCCCATTGTCTCAGTCATCTATCGCATGGTGCTATCCTCGGTTCTATTATTTATAGTTTGCCACTACAGAGGCATCTCTCTTCGGGTAGATTCTCGAAATCACACCTTTTTAATGGCCCAAGGCGTGAGTTTATTCGGGCTTAATTATTGGATTATCTATATGGCTGAGACCTACTTAGCCAGTGGTATTATCGCGGCTATGTTCTCACTGATAGTGCTCTTCAATATAGTTAACAGTAGGATCTTCTTAAAACGTCCAACCAACGCATATATCGTGCTAGGTGGATTTGTGGGACTATCAGGAATCTGCTTTCTATTTTATCCCGAGTTAACGAGCGTTGGCACAGGGAATGGCGCCATTAAGGGCTTTGCGCTGGGTTTAACGGCTGTTTTTATTGCTTCTTTAGGCAACATGGCGGCAACGCGCAATGGGCTGACAGGACTTTCTGTGTGGACGATTAACGCCTGGGGAACTCTCTACGGCGCTATGGCCTTAGTTGTTATAGCGCTCTTTACTGGAACGGAATTTACCTACGAATATACCGTTTCCTATACAGCTTCACTGGTTTATCTGTCAATTTTCGGCACTATCCTTGCCTTTGGTGCCTATCTGAAACTGATGGTTTTAATCGGACCCGAGAAGGCCGGGTATGGCGCGCTTCTAATACCTTTCGTGGCAATCATCCTATCGACATTGTTTGAAAGCTATCAGTGGACGCCTATGGCCCTTGCTGGATTTGTACTGGCCGGACTCGGAAATTATTTGGTCATGTCGAGAAAGAATTAGCTGGGTAACCTGTTGAGCGTAAAAATGTCAAAGCGAGTACTCCTGCCTGTTAGCGAATAGCTAGGCGTTAGGTTTCCTAGGGCTTCAGCCGATACTGAGCGTTTGACTACGACTCTATATTTCGCGTGATCAAGGGCCAGCGATAGTAAATCCGCACTATCATCATCGGATCCAACTATGGAATGGAAGACCTGCATTTCCTTCTTAACTTTCGCTGACTTCTTTCTTTCAGGGAACATTGGGTCTATGTAGACGACATCAGGCCGGTCTTCTGGGCTAAGTAACTCTAAAAACTCTTTCGAATCCTGACCCACTAACCTGATTCGCTCAATAATGGAACCTAGAGCCGTATCGGTTGAAGCTGCTTGTTGCGCCCGCTCTAAACCGTCTCTCAACAAGCTATGCACCACTTTATTTCGTTCTATCAGAGTCATTGAACAACCCAGTGAGGCCAATACAAAGCCATCAACCCCTAAGCCCGCAGTCAGATCGAGGACGGACGGCATAAAACGACCAGATACTCCAATTGCTTTTGCGATCGCCTGACCATTGCCGCCGCCATGCTTGCGGCGGTGAGCATGGGCAGCGCTACTAAAATCGCAACGGATGGCACCATGAAGTTTGGCGTTAGTAGGCAATAAGGATATCCCTTGATGATCCAGTACAAGTTCGTAGTCGAACATCCCTTGCTTTGCTTCAAGACTTAGGCCTGCACTAAGTATGGGATAATCCAGCGCTTGCGCCAATTCGTCCGCTTGATTAGATAGCTGGGAATTTTTACAGTTAATAACAATAATCGACATGTCGCTATTTAACCATACAATAGAGTCTCCGAGGATTAGGAACCATCAATATGAAGCTTATTTTTGTAGCCTTTGCTATTAGCCTACTGTCATCCTGTTCTGATTACGAGATTACACTCAACGATCAGCCAATACTGCTAAGAGAGCCGGTGCCCGTAAATGTTAACGTTTTGGATTCAGGCTTATCGCGATGCCTGTCAGAAACGCTAAAAATTCAAAGTCATACCGATATAAGCGATCTTAATACGCTGGATTGCAGCTTTGCCGGCATTAAAACCCTTGATGGTTTGGAGCAATTTCAAGGTTTGGTTGGGGTCAAGTTGAATGGAAACGAGCTCTCTGATATCGGGCCATTGCTTTTGTTAGGGCGACTGGCTATAGCTGACTTGGAAGGAAACAACAATATTCCATGCGAGCAGGTCCAGGTATTAGAGGGCTATATCGGTAATGGGCTCACCCACTCGAAAGACTGTAAGCTCTAGGTTTGAGTTTAATTCCCTATACACTGCTTAATATTCTGCCCTAAAAGTTACTCACAATATCTGTGGATAACTTTGTGGATTAACGGTGATCCAGATCGTTTAGCGCCCAATTAATCACGCCTTTTGTTAAATTGATCATTTTTTAACCAGCAAAAAAACTCCTTATAAATCAGATACTTAGATATCTAAAGACCAAAAATCAATGACTTACAGGCCATAGCTCATATACACCTTAGATTACAAGTCTATCTGTGGAAAAAATTGAGTTATCGATAAAAAAAACAGCATAAACAAAAAATAAAACTTGCTCTTCTCTCAACAATGATCTACGTCGACTCCGTTACACTTTTCCCCTAGCTCAACGCTAGTTTGTGAGCTCGATCCAAGCACTCCCTGTCTCCTGGCTCGCAAACTTAAGTGGATCTCTGACGGACAAAGAATCGCCAATCGTAACCTTAACTTTATCTATATGATTATTCTTTTCGCTGATATGCCCAATTAAAATAACCTTAAGGTTACTCTGATCTATACTGTTCAGGAAGCCACTCAGTTGATCGTTACTTAAATGCCCAAACCTGCCACCTACCCTCTCTTTTAAGAAGCTGGGATAAGGCCCTGTGTTTAGCATGTCCTGATCATAATTAGCTTCCAGTAACAATCCATGGCAATACGAGTACTGAGATTCGACAAAGGGCGTCGAATGCCCGATATCAGTCAGTATCCCAAGCTTGAGGCTCTGAGCCTCAAAGACATACTGAACTGGTTCACGTGCATCATGGGGGACCGGCACCGGTATAACACGAAGATCACCAATAGCAAAGGGGGTGTGACTGTCGATAATGTTGAAATTCGCGCTATCAAAATCGACATCTCTGGACTTTAGACAGCCAGACGTAAGGTACACAGGTATTGAAAATTTCCGTGCTAGTGGCACCACACCCTTCCAATGATCGCTATGTTCATGCGTGACCAATATGGCACTGACGTTCTCTGGGGTTTTACCTAGGGCCAATAGGCGTTTGCAGATGTCTTTCACGCCAAAGCCGCAATCAACCATAACACAGGTATCTTGCGACTCGACGAGAGTAGAGTTCCCTTTACTACCACTGCCTAAGGAGGCAAATCGCACTAGCTTTGAGGGCTCAAGAAAGATTACTTCGCAATGTAGTGAGGAGTTTAAAAGCCTCAACTCTGGATAAGCTGCCGCCCTTCGCATCCACGATACGAACCTCTGTGTCAGAGCCAACCGTCTGAACGAGAATTTGATAATTTGCCTTTATAATGTCCTGCTCTCTACCGCCGCCGAATATCCTTCCAAAGAAGCCAACCTCTTCGGAGCTAGGCTCTGTATAATTAACAAAAAGTACGCCTTGGCTCCGGTCTTTGTCGATTGTTGTAAACCCACCTCGTGCTGCAGAGTACACAAGTGAAGCCCAGGAGCGATCAAATCCTAGTTTCATCCTAACGTAAGGGTCTGCAACTTTTGGCGATAGAATATCAACCTTTGCTGAACCTCCGATATCTTGTGCCAGGAGTGAAACACTAGCGAAATTAGACTCTTCGGCCAGCTCATTAGCCACTAAAGTCATTATGTCCAGCTCTCGTTGGTCGCTATCAGAGGTGGCAGGCCATTGTCCTGACTCTTCCTCGCCTCTGACAACCTGATTATGGATCGCCGATATCTCTGTACTGTCTATTTGAACGCCTGGCGTTATGCTGAACCGAAATCGATGTGAACTTTCTTGATCGGAGTTAAACGTCACCCACACAGTCTCTATTAGCCCGGAGGATCCCTCTGCACGAGCGGAAGGTACACCACTGCGGTTTAAAACACTACGTAGCCGGGGCCACAACTCTCCTGGAGCAACATTAATTAGTATCCATCGTCGCTCATCAAAGCTCTGGATTTTGACTAGCTGCTCAAAGGTATTGATCGAAGCAGCAAGCGGCCGGGGGACTTCGTAGGAACTTAGCTGTCCAGAGTCAATCTCAATTTGAGGTATGGGGTAGGCCTGCCCTAAGCCCGCACTATCCATTTCTGCAGGAACAACTGTCGGCGCTGTTTCCTCGGAGAGGAGATAGTCCCCACTGCGATCCCTAAGCCCCAGCCAACCGCAGCTGGTGAGACTGAAAATAAAGATAAAGATAATAGCGTTAGAGATTATTTTACTCATCAAAGCAAGCCTTCTTAATGGCGCAGGTAGTTGCGCGTATATTATTTAGTGATACCAGCGGCGCTAAGCGCTGCAACGACAGTATCATGATATTCCTCATTCAGCGTTGTCATAGGTAGCCGTAGCGCGTTCTCCATGAGACCCATCTCGCACACTGCCCATTTCACAGGAATGGGATTAGCCTCCAAGAAAAGTGCAGAATGTAAGGCTGCTAAGCTCACATCTATCTCAGTTGCTCTCTTGCTGTCGCCTGCTATCGCGGCCGCACACATCTCTGACATCAACCTAGGGGCAACGTTCGCAGTCACAGAGATATCTCCGTGGCCACCCATCCCCATAAGCTCTCTAGCAGTGGCATCATCACCGGAATAAACTGCAAAAGCATCACCGCAGCCGACCTTTAAAATAGCCACTCGGCTTAAGTCACCGGTAGCTTCTTTAATCCCTACAATATTTACCAGTTTACTCAGACGAATTATTGTTTCGGGTAGCATATCGCAAGCAGTTCTTCCCGGGACGTTGTAAAGTATCTGATCGATGTCCACAGCTTCCGAAATCGCCTTGTAGTGTAGATAAAGCCCCTCTTGAGTCGGCCTATTATAATAGGGAGTAACTAACAGACAGGCGTCTGCACCGGCCTCTTTGGCAGCCTGTGTCAGTATAATTGCTTCAGCCGTTGAATTTGCTCCGGTTCCTGCGATGACAGGTATACGGCCAGCTACTTGATCTACAACAACCTTAATGACATGCTGATGTTCTGTTACATTCAATGTGGCGGACTCGCCTGTGGTACCTACAGCTACAATGCCATTGGTTCCTTGCTCAACATGCCACTCCACCAGGCCTTTCAGAGAAGACCAATCGACGTCTAGAGAGCCGGCGTGCATAGGCGTGACCAATGCAACAATACTTCCAGTAATCATTTGGTTCTCCTGAGAGACGAATTAACAAAAGCGCTTATGGTACTGAGCCTATCGGTCGGGCACAAGTAAAACCCGACGAATGGAAACACTTTCAGGTTCATTTGCTTTTGGCCGGTAAGTTATACAAATCAGGCTCACCTTCAGGTCGGTTTTTAAAACGCCGATGGGCCCAGAGATATTGATCAGGCTGAAGTAAGATGAATTTTTCGACGATTTGATTAATACGTGTTGCATCGACAAGATCATCGCCCGCTGGGAACTCCTCTAGCTGTGGGTATATAGTCACGTGATACCCCTCACTCCCTTTCAGTCTCACATGACTAAAAGGAATAACTGCAGCCCCTGTGAGCTTAGCAAACCGAGCCGTACCGTAGACCGTAGCAGCCTGAAGGCCAAAGAATGGCGCAAATAGGCCCTGCACTAAGCCGTAGTCCTGATCAGGGCCATACCAAAGGGTTCGCCCTTTCTTGAGGGCTTTCATTGTGCCTCTAACATCTCTGCGCTCATAGAGGATCGTCTTGCCTTCGCCTTTGGAAGCGCGGCCCCGTACTTGGATAAAGTCATAAACCGGATTGCCATGGGCTCGGTACATACCGTCCATTTGGGCGGCCATTGAGATAGCCCCGCCACCGATCTCCAAAGTTGTGTAGTGTATACCCAGTAGCATTATGCCTTGGCCTGGATTCACTGAGTCGAAATGCTCAAGCCCATCGTACTTTATTAACTTGGCAAAGCGACGCTTTGACCACCACCACGCCATCCCCGTTTCCATGATCGCGATACCCATGCTAATAAAATTATCCCTGAGCAGTTGTTGCTGTTCAGTGGTCGTTTTTTCGGGGAAACAGATTTCGATGTTGCGTTTAGCAATATGCCTACGCCTATTAGGAAGCGCATGAACCAGAAGGCCTAGCGCTTTACCCATCATCAGCAAGATAGGAAAGGGAAAAATGGTAACAAAACGCCATAATCCGAAGGCCAGCCAGATCGGCCAATGCTTGGGATGTAATAATTCAAACCGAAATTTCGCGGCCTTGGACTCGTTAGAATTCAAATGTCTGTACCTTAAACGAGGTTCGCAATGTCCACCTCAGGATTCACGTCTGCTTCATAATCGATACCCGGAATATCAAAGCCGAAAAGAGCCAAGAATTCATGTTTGTATCCAGCAAAATCGGTTAACTGCCTAAGGTTATCAGTGGTAATTTTTGCCCAAGATTGAGCTACAGCAGCCTGTATTTCTGGTCGCAGCTCAAGTTCATCCATCCTGAGCCTGCCCTCCTCATCAAATCGAGGTGTCTCAGCATAAAGCCCTTCAGTGAAGAGGCGATAAAGCTGCTCGATACAGCCCTCGTGGCTCCCGTCAGCTTTCATCTCACGAAATAACATCGCTAAATAGAGCGGCATTATCGGGATAGCTGAGCTCGACTGTGTAACTACAGCCTTTAACACCGATACACGAGCATCCCCACCGCTTTCAGCTAAGGCTTCTCTAATGGAGAATACCTTAGTATCAAGATCTTTCTTCGCCTGGCCAATCGTGCCATCCCAATAAAGATCCCAAGTCATTTTCTCGCCAATATATGTAAAGGCCGTGGTTTTGGCGCCCTTGGCAAGAACCCCAGCGTTGCCTAAGGCCTCCATCCACATCTGCCAGTCCTCGCCCCCCATGACTGCTACTGTATCTTCAATCTCTTGCTCACTAGCAGCTTCAAGGCTAAATTCCTGAATAGTTTCTTTATCAGTATTGATGCCACGCATACTTATGTCTCTACCTACTGGCTTCAGCGTCGAGTTGAACACTTCTCCTGTTTTAGGGTGCAGACGCCGCGGTGCAGCTAGGCTATAAATGACTAAGTCAATCTGACCAAGATCTGCCTTGATAGTATCAATGGCACGCTGCTTCACCTCGTCGGAAAAAGCATCACCGTTGATACTCTTAGCATAGATACCGTTGGCATCAGCATGCTTATGGAATGCCGCACTGTTATACCATCCAGCAGTCCCTGGCTTGCGGTCAGTTCCCGGCTTTTCAAAAAATACACCTAGTGTCGCAGCGCCACAACCAAAGGCGGCGGTAATGCGAGCAGATAGCCCATATCCTGTTGAACTACCAATCACAAGGACTCGTTTTGGACCCTCAACCGGCGCTTGGTCCTTAATGTAGTTAATTTGCTCTACAACGTTATTTTCGCAACCCACGGGATGGCTGGTAATACACATGAATCCTCTTACACGAGGCTTAATAATCATTCAATATCTCTCCAACTGAAGGGGTTATACCTTATGACAGCAATGATACCCTAATGCCCCCCTATCCCGTAAGATTAGAATAAAATTATACGTAAATGATCAGTTTTTGATATCTGTCCGTAAGCTACCGTAACAGTAATGCCTCTTCATTCGATTGTATTCGTGTGGAGTGGCCGTAGAATCACTACAATGGCGTATGGAGCTTAATGATCACAAGCCAATAAAGCTCCAATAGATTGTTAAAAATACATTGAGAACAGCATAGCCATGACTAAATCTGACAAACTCTCCTATCCCTTTTTAAGGTCTAATTTTTTACAGGCTCTAGAAGAAAGCGGCAGTGTTTCAGCAGATACCGGTTGGACCCCTATACATTTACAGTTGGAAGAGCAAAGTCACCATTTTTTTATGCCGCTGTATCTAAAAGAGCACTCCATGGGTGAGTACGTTTTTGATCACGCTTGGGCCAATGCATACCACCAGAATGGTCTTGAGTATTACCCCAAACTCGTTACCGCCGTACCTTTCACTCCGTCTACTGGCATTAGAGTGAGAAGCGATAGTCAGCTAGGCAGGCATCAATGCATTCATTTTTTGGATGAGGTCATAAAACTAGCCAATGAAGTGGAAGCATCAAGCTGGCACTTGCTGTTCCCTAGCCCTGAAGAGTTAGCTCTATTTGATGACCCCCGACTGCTTAAGCGCAGTGGCGTTCAATATCATTGGCTCAACAGGAGATATGATGACTTTGACGCGTTCTTAAGTTCCATGACCTCTCGAAAGCGAAAAATGATACGTAAAGAGAGATCCGAGGTTATCAAACAAGATATCACCGTTGAAGTCCTTGTTGGGCACGAAATAAAGGCTGATATTTGGAGCCTCTTTTATCGTTTGTATGAACGTACTTACGCTAAGCGAAATGGGACTAAGGGCTACCTGACCCAGGGGTTTTTCATGCAGATTGCTGCGACTATGCCGGAGCAAATAGCGATGGCAGTTGCCACCAAGGAGAACCAACCCATTGCTTGTGCCTTATACCTCTTTGACAACGACACCCTCTACGGCCGTTACTGGGGTAGTCTTGAGGAGTTCCCCTACCTGCATTTTGAGCTGTGCTATTACCGAGGTATCGAATTTGCGATTGAAAGAGGCCTTAGCCGTTATGATGCTGGTGCCCAGGGTGAGCACAAATTGGTGCGGGGCTTTGAGCCGGTTAAAACGCATTCTCTTCACTGGATCAAGCATCCACAATTTAAAGACGCTATTGCTCGCTATCTGAAATCTGAAGATGTCGGCATTGCGCAACATATTGAGCAAGCGATTGAAATGCTACCGTTTAAAAAGAGCTAAATAACCTCGCAAGACTACCACTCACCCACATTGCTCATTGAAGCCCAGGGCTCCTTAGTAGGCAGTCGGACTCCAGCCTGCAGTAACTCGATCGAGATATTGTCAGGTGAGCGAACAAAAGCCATGTGCCCATCGCGCGGCGGACGATTGATCACCACACCACTATCCGCAAGTTTCTGACACGTATGGTAAATATCAGCTACCCGAAACGCGAGATGACCAAAGTTTCTGCCGCCAAAATAATCCTCAGCATCCCAGTTATAGGTGAGTTCTATTAATGGTGATTGAGTCGAGGTCGCCGTGCCCGCATCATCTGGAGCTGCAAGATAAACTAGTGTGAAACGCCCCGCTTTACTGTCATATCGCGAGACCTCAACTAACCCTAAAGATCCACAATAGAAGTCAAGTGAAACATCAAGTTTACTCACACGAACCATCGTATGTAAAAACTGCATGACTACCTCTACGTTAGAGCTAAAGAATTACAAGACCAAATATCGGATGTCGCTTAAAAATTTAACAATATCGGTCATAAACCGCCCTGCGTCACCACCATTGACAAGCCGATGGTCATAGGAAAGCGCCAATGGAAGCATTAGTCTTGGTTCGAAAGTATCGCCGTTCCAAACAGGCTTCATTTGGGATTTGGAAACACCCAAAATACCAGCCTCAGGCGCGTTCACAATAGGCGTAAATCCATTGCCGCCAATGGCTCCAAGGCTCGATAAACTAAAGCATCCGCCCTGCATATCGGACGGTTTAAGTTTGCCGTCCTGGGCCTTGGCTGCAAGGTGAGCTACATCTGCAGCGATTTCCCATATCCCTTTTTCATCGGGATTGCGAATAACAGGAACAACCAAGCCTCGCGGAGTATCAACAGCCATCCCGATATTGCAGTAACTCTTTTGAATGTAGTGCTCTCCGTCTGAGGCTAGAGACCGGCTAAACACAGGGTTAGCGTTAAGAGCCATCGCTATGCCTTTAATAATGAACGCGACGGGTGTTATGCGAACACCTCTGGCTTCACCTTCCGTCTTAAGTGACTTTCGGAAGCTCTCTAAATCAGTAATATCTGCGTCATCAAAGTGGGTAACATGTGGCACGTTTAACCAGTTTCGATGCATGTTAGCCGCGGTCAGTTTCTGTATCTTAGTTAACTTTACTGACTCTATCGAACCAAACTGACTGAAATCAATACTTGGGATAGCTGGGATTGCACTACCTTTAGCAAGATCATTACCAGCAACACTGTTTAGTTTGCCTTTAACATAGGCGTCAATGTCATCCTTTATGATACGACCTCGTGGGCCACTTCCAACGACGGAATCTAAGGTAACACCCAATTCTCGAGCCATCAACCTTACCGAAGGCCCCGCATAAATTTCAGCTCCCACCCCACCGCCGGCTGACGGTTCCACGTCAGTAATGACCGCAACCGACTCTGTGCTGACTGGCTCAGGAGAAGGCTCAATCACGGGTGTTTCTGCTTTAGACTCTATCTCTTCAACTTGCACGGGTTCTTCAGGCTGAACCTCAACAGCCGACTCTGGCGAAGCGACTTCAAGCTCAACAATCGGATCGCCAATTTTAACCGTATCACCCTCAGCCACTAAGTACTTCACTAACTGGCCTGCGTGGGGCGAAGGCACATCCATCGTCGCTTTGTCTGATTCGAGGACTACTAGCGAGTCCTCGGCTGCAATATTATCGCCCTGAGCTAAACTCAGCTCGATAACATCAACTGTTTCAGCGCCACCCAAGTCGGGAACTCTAATAATTTCTATAGCCACTCATTTATCCTCTATTTCAATTCAATGCTAACCCACTACTACAAGCACAAACAACAATTACATCGTCAGAGGATTGATTTTTTCAGAATCTATACCAAACTTAGTGATTGCTTCTGATACGACTGAAGCATCAATCACGCCAGCATCTGCAAGGCCCTTTAGTGCTGATACCGTAATAAAATATCGATCGACTTCAAAAAAGCTTCTCAATGCTACTCTGCTGTCACTGCGACCAAAGCCGTCAGTACCCAAAACATGAAGCGGGCTATCAATATAACGACGTAATTGCTCCCCGTAAGCCTTCATATAATCAGTAGCTATCACTACGGGTTCAGATATACCCTCTAGCTGGGTCTCGACATAGCCTCTTCTTGGCATCTCCGTTGGGTGTAATAAATTCCACCTATCAACGTCTTGCCCATCTCTAACCAATTCATTAACACTGGTAAGACTCCATATATCAGCAGTAATATCATAGCTTTCTTTCAGTATACCTGCGGCAGCAACCACCTCATTTAGAATTGTTCCGGACCCCATCAACGTTACCTTATTGCGCTGATTGACTTTATCGCAAGGGGGCTGAGATCGCACTAAGGGATACATCCCTTTGATAATACCTTCCTCAACGCCCTCCGGCATGGCAGGTTGAACATAATTTTCATTCATAGTGGTGAGGTAATAAAAGTAGTTTTGTTTCTCTTCAAACATGCATTTCAGGCCACTCTGGACAATAACCGCAAGTTCATAGCTATAGGTCGCATCATAGCTCTTACAGTTAGGAATGGTATTGGCCAAGATAAGACTATGTCCGTCCTGATGCTGAAGCCCTTCGCCATTAAGAGTAGTACGGCCCGCCGTAGCTCCAATTAAAAAGCCTCTCGCCTGACTATCGCCTGCGGCCCATGCTAAATCGCCAATCCGCTGGAAACCAAACATGGAGTAAAAGATATAAAACGGAATCATAGGGTAACTATTCGTGCTGTACGAGGTGGCAAGCGCCAACCATGCCGACATAGCGCCAGCCTCGTTGATGCCCTCCTCCAAGATAACGCCCTTCTTATCCTCTTTGTAGTACATAATTTGCTCATGGTCATGAGGCACATACTGTTGGCCCACAGAGGTATAAATACCAAGCTGCCTAAACATACCCTCCATGCCAAACGTGCGCGCTTCATCCGGCACAATGGGGACCACACTTTTACCTATATTCTTGTCCTTCACCAGTGTCGACAAGACCCTGACAAAGGCCATAGTGGTGGATATCTCTCGCTTACCGCTACTGACTAGCTGCTTTTCAAAGACTTTAAGATCCGGAACATTCATGGCCTCGAATTCGGACTTACGGGCCGGAAGTGGACCGCCAAGCGTCTCCCGCCGACGGTTCATGTATGTTAGTTCAGGGCTGTCTTCTGCAGGACGGTAATACGGCACAGTCTCCAATTGCTCATCAGAGATAGGTATTCCGAATCTATCTCTAAAGCGACGAAGGTTTTCAACATCAAGTTTTTTAACGGAATGAGTGTCATTGGCCGCTTGGCCGCCCTGGCCTAGCCCGTAGCCCTTGACGGTCTGCGCGAGGATCACTGTAGGCTTACCTTTGCTGGCAACAGCTTCTGAGTAAGCTGCATAGACCTTATAGGGGTCATGACCACCCCTATTGAGACCCATAATCTGCTCGTCGGTTAGATCTTTAACCAGTTCTAGCAGTTCCGGATACTTCCCGAAAAAATGCTCTCTGGTGTACGCGCCACCATTGTATTTATAATTCTGGAGTTCTCCATCACAGACTTCGTTCATACGCTGCAGCAATAATCCGCTTTTATCTCTCTCTATTAAAGCATCCCAGTGACGCCCCCAAATTACTTTAATTACATTCCAGCCAGCCCCCCTGAAAGCACCCTCCAACTCTTGAATGATCTTTCCGTTACCACGTACCGGTCCATCCAGGCGCTGTAAGTTACAATTAATGACAAATATCAGGTTTTCTAGCCCTTCTCTACCTGCCAATGATATCGCTCCGAGGGTTTCAGGTTCATCACACTCCCCATCGCCAAGAAATGCCCAAACCTTTCTATCTCCTCGAGCGACTAGACCTCGAGCGGACAAGTAGCGCATCACGTGGGCCTGGTATATGGCCTGAATAGGACCCAAACCCATTGAAACAGTTGGAAACTGCCAATAGTCTGGCATCAGCCATGGGTGGGGGTATGACGAAAGTCCCGAGCCATCGACTTCCCGCCTAAAATTATCCAGCTGATTTACGCTTAAACGCCCTTCCAAGAAAGAACGAGCATACATTCCCGGTGAGCTATGACCTTGGAAAAAAACCAGATCACCCAAGTTATCGTCTTTAGATCCCCTAAAAAAATAATTAAAGCCTACATCGTAAAGCGTTGCTGCGGAGGAGAAACTCGCAATATGGCCTCCAATACCATCGCTTTGCGTGTTGGCTCGCATAACCATCGCAAGTGCATTCCATCTAACTAAGGACCTGATTCGGCGCTCCATAAACAGATCGCCAGGCATCACTTTTTCTTGGTCAACCGGAATTGTATTTCGGTAAGGGGTAGTAACCGACTGAGGTAGCTGTATTCTATTTTCAGTAGCGTGAGAATGTAAGGCATCTAGGATGTAGCTGGCCCGATCATTACCCTGAACTCGTCTTATGGAGTCCAGAGCATCTAACCACTCTTTCGTTTCAGATGGATCTAAATCATGCATGGTGTATTCCCTAACGCTGGCCTATTAGATTGGATTTTCCTACAGCGGTAAAGGCAAGGCACTAACAGCCTGAATCGAGGGAAAATCGCCACTCTTTGAAGCCGTGTAGTATAACTACAAAAAATAGCTAATTAAAGCTACTTTTAAAAATGTTTGATTGACAGGGTGATTTAACTAACCCCTAAGTCACTGTATAATATAGTTTAAATATGATATAAAAATATAGTTTATGTAGTAGAAGGAGGCAAAAGTATTTGAATAATGCGGCATTCATAAAAATAACGCGATTGTTATGAATTAAATATTATTTATATAAGTATTATATATTATATAATAACTGGTCAATAATCTTCATTGTGG
>DUBX01000025.1:83449-102827 GCA_012960115.1 Porticoccaceae bacterium | reverse complement strand
GAATCATCTGCTATCATTTTTAGGAATTCAGATTGATTAACAAAGTGGTAGTTCACGCCATCTTCTTCCCCCGAGCGTCGTTCTCTGGTGGTATGGGAAACTGAAGCCTGAATGTTATCGCTGCGACTCAGAATTTCGCCAACTAGGCTGGTTTTACCAGCACCTGAGGGAGCGGAAATGATAAACAGTGTGCCTTGCTTCATAATGACGTTGATCCGGTATTGTTAAAACCACTAAATTGTTTTAGAACTATATTGCCTTGTCGGAGATTAATCCACCTCAGAACGAGAGTGTACTAAAAATTGTTCCCTTAATGGCTTGGATCAAAAATTTTGTTTAATCTCCCTGCCAACCGAATCCCAGCCATGACTAGACGCTCCTCGAGAAGAGCAATATTTCTATCAACGTAAGACTGCCCTATCACCGTTTTTCGAGTTTGTTTTTCAGGACTAAAACTATATACCTGCTGCCGCAGAGCCTTGGATTCTTCGGCCCAGTCTAGAAACTCGCTGTTTCCCCATTCCTGTATTTTCTGCGGGGATACTTGATCGAGCAACTGCACATATTGTTCAATTGTTAACTTTTTTGTTGCGATCATTCCTGTGTCCCAAACCCAATGCAGATTTTTTGTTTTAGTCGCGTTGAACCATTGAACCGCAATACCATTACCGCCTCTGTCGGCTTGCAAGCCAACATGCAGTGGCTGATGGAGGTCTTGAGCAAAATGCATAAAAAAGCGGAGTGCTTCTATTTTTTTATTCTTAGCTACTCCGCTCTCAGTCAATTGGCCATGAAAGCGCTTTATTGCCGTCAGAATGTCGCCGCCTGGGACGTGCTCAATTTCATCTATACGTTCATCGTCTGCGATATTAATATAATGCCATTGTGCAGATTTTAGATAACCAGGAACGTAGCGAATCCGGTCAGGCCACAGCACAAGGCTGATTAAATCAGCACCTCCGGTAAGCTCTGCGATCGCTTTTGTGGTGGTGTCGGTTAGATGGTTTTCTGTAATTTGAGTAATAATTTTATGAGCATCCACGCCGAATCCAGTGGCCGCAGAACTGCATAGGGCTATGGTCAAAAGAATAGGGTAAACACCCAAATACGTCGATCTCAACATGCTCACTCTGATTATCTTGTTAGGCTACCCAAATGTGCAGTACCTCACTATTTACTTATTTAGTTTGGGTTACCATAACTTGTGATATAAGTGTATCTAGAAGGCATCATTGCATCTTTTCTCCGCAAGAAATTCTACACTTTTATTATGTTAAATAAGCAGTTTTTCATCAATTGTAGTGATCAGCGCTATGAATTGGCGATGCTTGTTGTGTTAATTGCACTGTAAAAGGATGGACATTCAGCATGATGAAGACCCCTGCTCATAACACCCCTCTTGGACGTATAATGACGACCCGAAATCTTAGCCAGTCAATGCTTGCTCGGGAGGCTGGAGTATTTCAGTCTTTTGTAAATCGCGTTGCTAAAGGCACTGTGGAAACCCCGCGGCGTTCTAATATGCAAAGGTTGGCGAAATACTTAGGTATTCCAGTAGATTCCATTTATCCTGAGTAATCGAATTTTTCGATGAAATAAAAAGATAAGTGAGGCTACTTATGAGTTACTGTTTAGTCTCAAGCAATCGATTGTTCAATACTTGCCCGAGGGCGAGGTCACTATCGATAAGCTGGCCAGTAAGCTAAATGTTTCTCGACGCACCTTGCAGCGTCGTCTGTCAGATCGAGAGACAAATTTCTTAAATGTTCTGCAAGAAGTTCGATCGCGCGTCGCACCGCGTTATCTGGCGGATGATCGTCTTGGCATTACCGAAATTGCATTTCTTTTGGGATATGCTGATCAGGGATCATTTTCCAGTGCCTTTAAAAGTTGGCATGGTATTTCACCACGGGATTACCGCCGTAAATAAGGTCTTTTGTTGGCGTTTATGCCTAATAATTTGGCGCTGATTAGCTTGCTTGCCGACAAGCACCTGCCTACTATTTCAGTATAAAATTCACTGTATAACTGTATAACTGTATAACTGTATAACTGAATCGGAAACCATTATGTCACTAGATTTTGATAGCGCGCGACTACCTAATGCATGTTTAAAGCCTGGTTTGAATGTTCAGGCTACCCCAACGCCATTGCGGCCCATAAAAGTCGGATTCATAGAGTCTTGGCGATTGGTTAGGTTGAGTTATTCTGACCCGCTCAAGCATACTCAGGATTTAGAACGGAAATATGGAAGTGTGGTCTTGCACAAAGTGGGCAAAATGAATGTGGTCCATCTGTTTGGTGCTGATGCAAATCGTTTAAGTTTGTTAAATCCGGGGCAAGTACTATCCAACAAAAAAGCGTGGGATCAAATTATTGGACGCGTTTTCCCCAATGGGTTAATGCTGCGCGATGGTGATGACCATCGTTATCACCGCAGGCTTATGCAGGCAGGGTTTAAAAATCAGGCGATGCAAGGCTACTTCAAGCAAATGGCGCCCCAGATAGCGCAAAGCGTTGCGAGTTGGTTACCTGACGCGAAGTCTGAAAAAGTGCAGGCTTATCCTATTATCAAGCAAATGACCCTGGACTTGGCTGCTACGGTATTTTTGGGAATGAACCTCGGCGCAGAAGCGACAAAAATTAACCAATATTTTGAATCGACCGTTGCAGCTGCTATGTGGCGTATGCCCATAGCGTTGCCCGGAACATTGCTGTGGCGGGGCATACGAGCCCGACAATCAATGTGCGATTTCTTTTTACCGATGATTCCAGAGAAGCGAGCAGGTGATAGCCAAGACTTGTTTTCGTTATTGTCTCGTGCGACAGATGAAAATGGCAAAGGCTACACTGATCAAGAAATCGTAGATCACATTAACTTTCTGATGATGGCGGCCCATGATACAACCACGAGTGCTCTGACGAGTATGACCTATGCTTTGGCTAAGAATCCCGAGTGGCAAGAGCGGCTATGTTCCGAGATAGAGAGTTTGGGTGTTGAGACATTATCATCTAATGATCTTAGTAAAATGGTTGAGACTGGCTGGGTGATGAAAGAAGCACTTAGACTTTATCCTCCGCTTTCAACATTACCAAAATTTAGTAACAAACCCTTTGAATTCCAAGGCTATATGGTCCCCGCGAACGCCTTGGTCGTGACTTATCCTATCCACACTCATCACTCTAAGGCTTACTGGGATAATCCCGAACATTTTGACCCATTACGCTTTAGTGACGAACGGAAGGAACACAAGCGCAACGCATATAGCTGGATCCCTTTTAGTGGGGGTGCCCATATGTGCATTGGCCTTCATTTTGCAGAGATGCAAATTAAGCTAGTGATGTTTGAAATGTTAAAAAATTATCGCTGGACCGTGGGCAAAGATTATAAAATGCCTATTCAGCAGTCCCCGATCTCTAAGCCTACCGATGGATTGCCGATCACAATTAGGCGGCGATAAGAAAAGGTATAGATTTAAGCACTGCAACGGTGATGCAAGCCTTGCGCTCCAAAATAGGCCAGTTTATGTTGATCTTAAATGTAGGTTAGACTTGATCCTCACTTTCAAGAATTCTTACAACATAAAGGCAGCGAGAACAGACCATGGACTTAAAAAAACACTATCAGCAGGCAGCTCGTGACGCCTGCCCCATCTATACCTTCTTGGATTTACAGGTTGAAAGTATCGAAGATGGGATATACCGGTCCCGTACTCCTTTGAGTGACAATACAAAGAATCACGTGAACATATTTCATGCCGGCCCAATTTGGATGACCGCTGAATATCTAGGCGGTTTAATTGCAGCACACAACCTTGATGACCCCAAGTATCAGCCAGTGATTGCTGGGCTGGATATTAAGTTTTTGCGTCCAGCCATGACAGATATTACTGCTGAGACAGAATTTAGTCTGTCTGATGCGTCGGCCATGAAAGCGGCGATGGAAGCCACGGGCCGCTTTGCCTACACGCTTCATATTGTAATAAAAGACACTGCCGGCAAGGTAGTAGCCGAAGCTGATGGAGACTACGTTGTTAAGGACTTTTCTAATTTAATGAAGTAATCGGTATTATGATCGGCAGGCAGATTTAAAATAACAATGCCCCCGAGGGGCTTAGTTATAGCAGAGGCTTAAATCATGAAAAATAGTACTATCTTATGTGTGGCGACTGCCCTGGTACTAATATCTTGCTGTGCTTATAAAGAGCTCACGCCTGGAGAAGTCCAAGCATACGTTGATAATCTATGCCGATCTGCGGCCAACCATATCCCAACAGCTGAACAGATAACTTACGGTGATCCTAACCCAATAAGTTATTCAGATTGCATGATAGATCATGGTTATTTAGAGAAGCTCTAGTCTAATTAGTTAAAAGTGTCGCTTAACGCTACTCAATATTTTGAATCTGCTCTCGCATTTGCTCGATGAGCACTTTAAGTTCTACGGATGCTTGAGTGGTAACACCAGCAATGGATTTAGAACCAAGGGTGTTTGCTTCACGGTTCAATTCTTGCATTAAAAAATCTAGCCTGCGGCCAATAGAGTCTGAGCTCTGCAGGACGCGACGAATTTCTGCAATATGCACTTCTAACCTGTCTAACTCTTCATCTACGTCAGAACGATTGGCAATAATAACCATCTCTTGTTCTAAGCGACCTTCGTCGAGTTGAATTTTCATATCAACCATTTTTTCTTCAAGTCGCGCGCGCTGATGAGCAAGAATATCCGGCAGATTTTCTCTGACTATTGTGGTTTGTTCTTGAATGCCTACAAGTCGTTGTTCAATCATATCTGCAAGCTTGTCTCCTTCGCGTTGCCGGCCTTCGAGTAGCTGAGCAACAGTTGCCTCGAAGGTCTCAATTGCCGCAGCTTGAAGATGCTCAGATTCAACATCTTGATCTTTCAAGACACCCGGCCAGCGCATGATATCCAGAGGGGAGATCTCGGCAGGGTTGTCCATTTGGGTGGCGAGCTGCTGTGCAATTTCAATGTATTGTTTGGCCAATGTAAGATCGGCGTTAACTGTGGCGTCAGTGCTGTTAAATGCTAACTGTATAGAACAGTCCACTTTGCCTCGAGAAAGCTTTTTACGAGCTATTTCGCGCAACGACATTTCAACCTGACGTAATGTCTCTGGTAGTCTAAAGCCGGTCTCTAAAAACCGATGATTGACAGAGCGCAGCTCACAGGTGACTGAGCCCCAGGGAAAATCTGCGGTGTTTCTGGCAAATGCCGTCATGCTCCGAGGCATATTATCTCCAAATGATTTAAATTATTGGTTGCATGGTAACAAAGGCGGCCACGCGGGTGTTAGATTTGCTACAATTCCGCCAAATTTTATTCACCAACACTTTCTAGGAACGATATTATGATCAGACCCAGTGGCCGAAGACCTGAACAGCTACGCCAAGTAAAGATTACTCGCGATTTTACCTGCCACGCCGAAGGCTCGGTATTGGTTGAGTTTGGAAACACCAAGGTGATCTGTACCGCCAGTGTAGAACCAGGGGTCCCTAGATTCTTAAGAGGAAAAGGCGAAGGCTGGGTAACCGCTGAATATGGTATGTTGCCTCGCTCAACTAATAGCCGCATGGGCCGTGAAGCGGCCCGAGGAAAGCAAAGCGGGCGCACCCAAGAGATTCAACGGTTAATTGGTCGCTCTCTTCGAGCGGCAGTTGACTTGAAAGAATTGGGTGAGAACACGATTAATATCGATTGTGATGTTATCCAGGCTGATGGTGGCACTCGAACTGCATCAATTACAGGGGCCTGTGTGGCTCTGGTTGACGCTATTCGCCATTTACAGCGAAGCAAGCGAATCATGGGTGATCCTTTAGTTTCTATGATAGCTTCCGTGTCAGTAGGAGTTTATAAAGGTGAAGCCGTACTCGATCTGGATTATGCCGAGGATTCCAATGCTGAAACTGACATGAATGTGGTGATGAACAGTGAGGGCGGCTTTATTGAGGTACAGGGCACAGCTGAAGCAGCACCTTTCAGCTCTGAAGAGTTAACGACCATGTTAGATTTGGCAAAAAAAGGGGTAGCAGATTTGGTGCGAGTGCAGCAGATGGCGCTGGCCCAGTAATCGGATTAGACTTATGACTGTGAACAAAAATTATAAAACCCAATTTATCGACAACGCTCTCGACAGTGGGGCGCTTAAGTTTGGCGAATTCACGTTGAAATCTGGACGTGTTTCACCGCATTTTTTTAATGCGGGCGAATTCTGCTCAGGGAAGGCACTTTCAGCATTGGGACGCTGTTATGCGGCGGCTATTGTTGAGTCTGGGGTGCAGTTTGATGTTTTGTTTGGCCCTGCCTACAAAGGTATTACTCTCGCGGCGGCTACTTCTGTGGCACTGGCAGACCATTATGGTATCGATGTCCCCTACTGCTTTAATCGTAAAGAGGCTAAGTCTCATGGCGAAGGTGGCACATTGGTCGGCGCGCCCCTAGAAGGGAAAGTCCTCATTATTGATGACGTAATTACTGCCGGAACTGCCATTCGAGAGGTAATGACTATGGTTGAAAGTGCTGGCGCTGATGCAGCTGGCGTAGTGATTGGATTAGATCGTAAAGAGCGGGGAAAGACGGAGCAGTCAGCTATTCAAGAAGTAGAACAACAGTTCTCAATTCCAGTTATTAGCATTATTGACATAAATGATATTTTGGCTTATTTAGATGATAAAGAAGACATGGCGGAACTTATAACGGCCATTAAAACCTATCGGTCCACCTACGGCGTAATCTAAACGGTTACGCCGTAGTGATCAAACTTGACGGCTAAGATTCAAAGATACCAGCCGTTAGTAACTGCCATTGTTCTGCCCAATGTTGGTTTGGCGAGGTGGCAAAATCACTTCTAACATACTGGCTAATTTTACCTTCTACACTCACCAGCATTAGATTCGCTGCCACAGAAACGGGTACATTTAATTTCAAGCCATCGCGTACTTCTGCTTCACGCAGAGCCTGTTTTAGCTGTGACTCAAGGCGATTGAAAAACTGGGCGACTCGGCTGTGTAATCTTTCACTTTCAATCGCCAATGCATCTCCATTAAGGATCCGCGTGATGCCAGGGTTTTTCTGGCAGAATGCGATGACTAAGCTAAGAATGCGATAGCACTGATTAACTGCATCAGGTTCTTCGCTGACAATAGACCTCACTCGACCAAAGATGGTCTCTTCAATAAAGTCGATTAAACTCTCGTACATTCGTGTTTTGCTGGGAAAGTGCCTGTACAGCGCAGCTTCTGAAATACCTAGTTCAGCAGCCAGAGCCGCGGTGGTGATGCGGCCCTTAGACGTTTCAAGCATACGCGCTAACGCTTGTAAAATTTCTTGGGCTCGAGTACCTTTTTTACCTGCCATTAGAGTGCTCCTGTTAATTCTTGATTAGTGATTAAAGTTCCGACACCTTCATCGGTGAAAATCTCTAGCATCACCGCGTGCTCAACCCGCCCGTCGATTATATGAGCGCAAGAGACGCCTGATTTAACGGCATCAAGCGCGCAGCGAATTTTTGGTAGCATGCCTCCATAAATGGTGCCATCGGCAATTAAATCATCTACTCGGTCAACCGTTAGGCCGGTAAGAATGCCGCCTTCTTTGTCCTGTAAACCCTCTACGTTGGTTAATAATATAAGTTTTTCAGCTTTAAGGACCTCAGCCACTTTGCCTGCTACTAAGTCGGCATTAATATTAAAGGATGAGCCATCCTTACCAACCCCAATAGGGGCGATAACGGGGATAAAACCACTTTGCACAAGCATGTCGATGACGGATTTATTGATTGATTCAACCTCACCAACATGGCCAATATCAATAATTTCTGGCACCGACATTTCAGGTGTTTGATGAGATACAACCAGCTTTTTAGCTCTGATTAACTGCCCGTCTTTTCCTGTTACACCAAATGCCCGGCCGCCAGCATTGCCGATCAAATTGACAATCTTTTTATTGATGGTGGCGCCAAGGACCATTTCCACGACGTCCATAGTTTTACTGTCAGTTACCCTCATACCGTCGACAAATTCTGATTTAATCGATAGACGTTCGAGTAGCTCCCCAATCTGAGGGCCTCCACCGTGAACAACGACTGGATTGATGCCTACTGCCTTCATCAGAACAATGTCTCGAGCAAAACTCTGTTTAAGACTTTCGTCCACCATTGCATTACCACCGTATTTAACCACCACGGTTTTACCTGCAAAGCGCTGAATATAGGGAAGTGCTCTTGAAATAACCTGAGCGGTAGTGGCTGCTTCTTTGCGACTAAGTGACATAATTAAATATAATCTTCTAGTTGATCAATAAAAGGGTTTAATTCTCTTCTAAAGCGAGTTTTTATTGCTGCCAGCTGAATATCATCGTCCGCTTCAAAACGTAGGGTTAAATTGGGGGTCGTGTTGGATGCCCGGATAAGCCCCCAACCACCAGCGTATTCCACGCGCATTCCATCCAGTCTGATTATTTTTCCGCCAACAAATACGCAGTTAGTCTGCAGGCTGTCCATCAAGAGAAACTTTTTCTCATCAGGGATCGGAATTAAAATCTCCGGGCTGTAGCTACTGGTCTTAAACTCACAGACTATCTCGTCGAGGGTTTTAATACGACCATTGTGCTGCTGGCAGAGAATTTCTAAGAGACGCATTCCTGCATATAGCCCGTCATCAAATCCACCCCAACGATCATTGAAAAAAATGTGACCGCTAAATTCCCCTCCAAGTAGAGCGTTTTGATCACGCACTGCTTTTCGAATATGGGAATGACCGGTTTTACAGACAGTCGGAAGGCCTCCGCATTCAATAACGAGTTCCTTAAGGCGCATACTGCTTTTAATATCAAAAACAATGTCGCCACCTGGCGTTTTTGCGAGTAAGTCTCTAGCAAAAATCATTATTAGCTTATCTGGCCAGATAATAGTTCCATTCCCAGAAATAACAACTAATCGGTCGCCGTCACCATCATAAGCGAAACCTAAATCAGAACCTGTCGAGGCCACTTTGGCGATCAGGTCTTGCAGATTTTTTTCAACTGACGGGTTCGGCTCGTGATTGGGAAAGCTACCGTCGATATCACAATAAAGCGGCACTACTGCACAGCCAAGCCTCTTAAATAGATCTACAGCAATGGGCCCCGCCACCGAGTTTCCAGCATCGATAACGATCTTAAAAGAGCGGTCAATTGAGCTGTTACTAACAATGTGTTGGCAATATTGAGAAATAAAACCCTTTGTAATCTGCGGCGCCGAGGCCTCAGGTGAGAAATTATTAGACCTGAGTGCTGACTCTAATTGTTGCAATTGTTGGCCAGAAATCACTTTCCCATCAAAGATGATTTTAAAACCGTTGTAAGTAGCGGGGTTGTGACTGGCTGTTACCATTACACCACTTTTGCAGATGGGATCATGTTCAATTGCGAAATTCACTATAGGTGTGGTTACTTCGCCGAGATTGATCACATGACAGCCCGCTGCTTTTAGCCCAGAGCATAGTGCTACTGTAAGGGATGGTGAGCTTAGTCGCGCATCGCGTCCGACAAAAAACATTTGATGATCTTGACTCAACGCAAGCTCGCCTAAAGCCACGCCCAGAGACAGAGCAAACTCATTGGTGATTTCACTATTGGCTAAGCCGCGAATATCGTACTCGCGAAATACTGACGAGGGTACTAAGGACTCTTCCTTATGAGATAACCCACTTTGGCTGTAGTCGCTATTAGAGAGGTGTAAATCCATATTAAGTTATCTAATTTTTGAGTCGATTAGTCCTGCGCGCTATGGCTGGCAGCCATATGCGCTATAAGATCTCTTGCTAGTTGAGTTTTACTTCTTTTATCAAAAAAGGTTGATGACGTAGCGTCGATCCAGGTCACTTCGTTTTCGTCGCTATTAAAACCAATATCAGCGTGAGAAATATCGTTAGCAATAATAGCGTTTAGATTTTTAACCTGTAGTTTATCTTTCGCGTAATTTTCTACGTCGGAGCTTTCTGCGGCAAAGCCAACAACGTAGCAGTCGGGGTAAGCCTTGGACACGGCGCTTACAATATCGGGATTTTTAGTCAGATTAATAGACATCGTATCACCCTGCTTTTTGATTTTTTGTCCTGCAACCGAAGTTGCTCGATAATCAGCCACTGCAGCCGTGGCAATAAAGAAATCGGCGCTCGCGCTCGCAGAGATTGAAGCTTTTAGCATCTGATCAGCAGAGATCACCGACATTACCTGGCATCGCTCCGGAACAGGTATAGCAACTGGTCCAGACACAAGTATTACCTTGGCACCAGCATCTACCGCCGCCGCGGCTAAAGCATAGCCCATTTTTCCGGAGCTATGATTGCTAATGAAGCGAACTGGATCGATCGCCTCTCGAGTGGGCCCAGCGGTAATAACAACCTGTTTGCCTTCTAATAGGCGATGGCTAAAAAAGCTAGCTGCGTGCTTTATAATGTTGTCTGGTGATTCCATTCGACCCTGACCCACATCGCCGCATGCCTGAGACCCTTCGTCAGGACCAATAGTGGTTACCCCCCGTTGCTGCAAGATTGCTATATTGTCCAGGGTAGCGGGATGATGCCACATGGCTTGATTCATTGCTGGTGCTACTGCAGTGATGGCCTGCGTTGCCAAATAAATAGCCCCCAACAAACTATCTGCTTTGCCGTGAACCATGCTCGCAACGAAATCGGCAGTAGCCGGCGCAATTAATAGTAAGTCTGCCCAACGAGCTAGCTCGATATGACCCATGCCGGCTTCAGCTTTTTCGTCAAGTAACCCAGTATGTACGGCATGACCGGAGAGGGCTTGCATTGTTAGCGGACGAATAAATTCTTCAGCACCTGGAGTCATCACCACACGAATTTCTGCACCATGATCTTGAAGACGCCTTACAAGCTCTGCGCTTTTATAGGCTGCGATGCCGCCAGTGATACCTACAATTATTCGTTTGTTTGACAGACCGTTCATCAATTGTCCAGACAGTATGATACTTGGGATGTAAGATAACATTTCGAAAAGGAATTCTACAGTGATAAATAAGGACTTACTATGGCTATACGTCAATGGCTGAGGGAGAAGCTTTTAACACTTGGAGCGAAGACTCTTTTTAATGCAGAATTACTCGCCATTTTTTTGAGCACCGGCGTGCAAGGGATGAGTGCCATCGATCTAGCGGAGACTTTGTTGGAGCGCTTTGGCGGTCTTGGTCGGCTGCTGAAGGCAGATCAAAATAGCTTTTGCGCAGCCAAAGGCTTGGGTCTTGCGAAGTACTGTCAATTGCAGGCTACGTTGGAATTAACACAGCGCTATCTTGGAGAGCAGCTACAACGCAAGCCTATCTTCACCAAGTCTAAGCAGGTGGAAGACTATCTGGCGGTGCAGATGCGTGACTATCCGCGAAAAGTCTTCAGCGTTCTATTACTGGACACTCGACATCAGTTGCTTGGCTGCCATGAGCTTTTTCACGGTACAATAGATACAACGTCTGTCCACCCTCGTGAAGTGGTTAAGTTAGCATTACACAAGAACGCAGCAGCCATCATAGTTGCCCACAACCACCCTTCTGGTGCCGCCAACCCTAGTCAATCTGATATTGTAATCACGCAACGTTTAAAGGCGGTACTCGAATTAGTTGATATTCGATTGCTGGATCACTTTATTATTGGTCAAGGAGAGATAACTTCTTTAGCCGACCAAGGAAAAATTTAATTTGTAGTTAATGATAAAAATACGGCTAAATCCACTGATTACACTGTTTTCGTTTGATTAGGTGTTGTCTTTCTGGTATAAAACGCGCCTCTTTAAGAGACCGCCCAAAAACAAGGTGGTAATTTTTTGGAATACTTTTGTCACAAGGAGTTTTCCCTAGACAATAATCGGAATCAGAGGCAGGATAAATGTCCAGAGTATGTCAAGTCACAGGCAAGCGCCCAATGGCTGGAAACAATGTATCTCACGCGAAAAATAGAACACGTCGTCGTTTTGAGCCGAACCTGCACACCCACCGTTTTTGGGTTGAGGCAGAGAAGCGGTTTGTAAAGTTGCGCGTCTCTACTAAGGGAATGCGCATCATCGATAAAAATGGCATTGAAACCGTTTTGTCCGAGCTTCGTGCTCGTGGCGAAAAAGTCTAAGGAGTTTACTGATGGCTAAATCAGCTCGAGAAAAAATTCGGTTAGTATCTAGTGCAGGTACTGGGCACTTTTATACTACTGACAAGAACAAGCGGAACATGCCTGAGAAGATGGAGATCAAAAAATACGATCCCACTATTCAAAAGCACGTAATCTACAAAGAAGCAAAAATTAAGTAATACTCTCGGTATAGCAGCAGCTATTCTTAGCGTAGTAAAGAAATCCTGCCTAATGGTAGGATTTTTTTTGTCGATTAGTTTTATGGGTAGATGCCGTCGAGGCATAAAAAAACCCCAAACATTGCTGTTTGGGGTTTCTTAAAATTTTCTTACAACCATCTAGCGACAGTGGAAGAAATTAATCGGCAACTACGTTCTCAGCTTGAGCGCCTTTTTGGCCTTGAGTAACTTCCATCGTTACTGCCTGACCTTCTTTCAATGATTTAAATCCATCAGCTTGAATAGCGCTGTGGTGAACAAATACGTCACCGCCGCCTTCTTGTTCAATGAATCCAAAACCCTTACTGTCGTTAAACCACTTAACAGTGCCAGAAACTCTTTCCCCTGACATAATAACCTCACTTAAAAAATGTATACCGTTTAAGGCATTAAAAATATCCAGCCTCATCACGGGGCTAGCCAACACTTCCTTATCAAATTGTAAACTATGGCTCGGAAGCGACTCAGGATCATACAACCAAATAAAACGGCAGTTGACCCAAGAGCGCGTAAGTGTATGGGTTTTTTATCGATTTGGCTAATTTTGTTTAAATTTAGGACCAAAAAATGCTTATTTGGGGAGTTTTTTTGTTAAATAGGGTCATTTAAGTTACCAAATACGGAAATATCTATTTTTGTGATGTTAAGCCATTTCTGGATTGTCGCTATATTAGTACTTAATATCGCATAAAAACACCCTAAAATATTTTTCTCGCTAGAGGTTGAGCCGTCAAGACAATAACCTTATGTTACCATTAAGCATATTAAAACCGTTGTCATTTTTGGGACTTAGCAATGTTTCCAGGACCAAAAAACTACGATTCCAAAGTATGTTTTTAATCTGGATTAAATGATTGAATAAGGAAAATAGTCGCAATGAATGAGGGTGCAAATGATATGGATGACGTATTGAAGATGCCTAGCCCATCTAAAAACAAGAATCTAACGCTGTTAGTTTATTTATTACAAGCTCTGGGTTTTGTTACCGGGGGACTAACGGCTATTGCTGCATTGGTCATCAACTACCTTAAAATGGATGAGGTTAGCGAAAGTTGGTTAGAGGGGCACTTTCGCTGGCAGGTAAACACTTTTTGGTACGGTTTATTGTGGACTATTTTAGCGTGGCTATCGTGGCTTATATTGCTCGGTTGGCTCAGTGCGGCAGTGGTCACTGTTTGGTTAATATATCGTATTGTTAAGGGCGCAATCTATCTCAATGACGATAAGCCGATTATTTTTTAACTGATCTTTCAAGCTTAGATCAACTTGGTCTGAGACCCTGGAACTAGGAATTCATATGAAACATTACCAGCATTTTGTTGGCGGGCAGGTAAGCGACTTGCCTTTGGGGAAGGTCGTGTGTGTGGGGAGAAACTATGCGGCTCATGCTAAAGAGTTAAATAACCCGGTGCCGACCGAGCCCGTCTTATTTATCAAGCCAAGCACGGCCTTGGTGAAACTTGACGAGCCTTTAGTTATACCCGCTCATCTTGGCGAATGCCATTTTGAGGCGGAGATGAGTATTCTTATTGGGCAGTCGCTTAGTAACTGCACCCAAGATCAAGCGTCTATAGCGATAGCCGGAATTGGTCTTGCGCTAGATCTAACTCTTCGAGACCTACAACAGGAGCTCAAAGAAAAACGGTTGCCATGGGAAAAAGCCAAATCTTTTGATGGAGCCTGTCCGGTTTCTGACTTTGTGCCTATCACTCAGAGCACCAATTTACAAAATCAGCAGATCGTTTTACGGCAAAATCAGAAGATAAAGCAAAACGGTAATACAGCGGATATGCTAATGCCGGTGTTAGACTTACTGTCTTACATCAGTCAGTTTTTTACATTGATGCCTGGTGATATAGTGCTGACTGGAACTCCTGCAGGAGTTGGGCCGTTGAAAATCGGTGATCAATTAAGCCTCAGCCTATCGGAGAGTATCCATTGCATAACTGAAGTCGGTTCCTCCGCAAGGTAATTTTATGAGTATCGTAAAAGGTATCTACAAGCATTACAAAGGCAATCTCTATCAGGTTATAGAGGTAGCCACCCACAGCGAGACGCAGGAGGAGCTTGTTGTTTATCGAACACTTTACGGTGATTACAGCATGTGGGTAAGACCCTTGGGCATGTTTCGAGAATTGGTGTCGTTTGAGGGCGAGCAGGTACCACGATTTAGTTTTGTTGAGCCCAGTGACTAATGTTGATTATTTCTAGTAATGTTTCAATTTCTGAGGCCGAGCTGGATTTTTCAGCGATACGGGCTCAGGGGCCAGGTGGGCAAAACGTCAACAAAGTGTCCTCGGCCATCCATCTTCGTTTTGATATTAGTCAATCCTCACTCCCAGATTTTTACAAGCAAAGACTATTGCGCTTAAGTGATAATAGGATTTCCAAAGATGGCATTGTTATTATTAAGGCTCAACAATATCGGAGTCAGGACAAAAATCGCATTGAGGCCATCGAGCGGTTGCAACAATTGATTCAATCTGCCGGCTTTACTGCCAAGGCAAGAAGGCCGACCAAGCCGACACGAGGCTCGCAAGTCAGGCGAGTGGACAAAAAGACTCAGCATGGTAAAAAGAAGACCATGCGCGGCAAACCTAATCTGGACTAGAATTTATGAGCGAACTTAATAGCCATCCGTTTGATGCGCTAACACCCGATGTGCTAATCGATGCTGTTGAGAACCAAGGCTTTCTCTGTGATGGCCGGTTTTTGGCGTTAAATAGCTATGAAAATCGTGTCTATCAGATCGGCATCGAAGACAAAACCCCCATGATTGTTAAATTTTATCGCCCCGAGCGTTGGACTGATGAGCAAATTGACGAAGAACATCAATATTGCTTCGAACTCAAAGAGCAGGAGCTGCCTGTCGTCTGCCCCTGGATCAACACAGAGAAAAAGAGCATTAGTCACTATGCGGGATTCCGGTTCGCGCTTTATGAGCGCAAAGGGGGGCATGCGCCAGAGTTAGACAACCTAGACAATCTACTTATTTTAGGTAGATTATTGGGTCGGTTTCACGGAATTGGCGCTGCTAGCAAGTTTACGCACCGGCCCACTTTAAATGCCAAAAATTTTGGTTGGGACTCGTACAGGCTTATTAGTAAAGACTTTATGCCAAAAGAGTTAAGCCCCGCTTATGATTCCTTAGCGCTGGATGTTCTGAAAGCTATTGATCGGGTTCTTGCCGACTATGGTGAGGTCAATAATATTCGCGTCCATGGCGACTGCCATTCAGGTAATATATTGTGGCGCGATGACTACCCGCATTTCGTCGATTTTGACGACGCGCGAATGGCGCCAGCCATTCAAGATCTTTGGATGCTGTTATCGGGCGACCGACAGGAACAGACTGCGCAAATGGCTGAAATAATAGAAGGTTACAATGAGTTTTATGACTTTGATTATCGCGAATTGCGATTAATCGAAGTGTTCCGGACGTTAAGAATCATGCATCACAGTGCTTGGATCGCAAGACGCTGGTCAGACCCTGCATTTCCTCGGGCATTTTCTTGGTTTGATTCGCCGCGCTATTGGAGCGACCATATTCTTGCGCTTCGTGAGCAGCTAGCTGCGCTAAATGAGCCGCCGCTCGAAGTTCGGCTATAGTTTTTTACCAGCTATAGTTCACGCCAAGATTTAATTTTCGATCGATTTTCTCCACCCCCTCAACGGGCTGGTTGTCGTAGGTCCATTCTAGGGAGATCTTAGTAAATAGATTATTGATTAACGGAAAATCAAAGCCGATATCAGCGGATAACTGAGTATTATCCGGGTCCTCAATGGCCACCAATAATTGATGAGAGTGGGAAAGCCCTACCTGTTTAAATAGTAGTTTGCGATAGTCACTAGACCAGCTCATGGTTACTCTGTCGTCTTTTGTTCCGTCAATAAAGGCCTCACTAATCCAGACTATACCGGTTTCTGCTAAAAGAGAGCCCTCATCATCATCCCAAAACTGATTGCCGATATTACTACCTAAAGTATAGAACTTATCTATTGCCCGATTGTCATTAGCGCCAAAAGACCCTTGGTTGCTCCAGAACCAGGTGTCTTTAAAGAACCAGTCTACTGAGTGACTTAGCCGATATTCAACAGCAGATTGGTTGTCGTCTGTGCTTTTATTTTCATAACCTAAGGCTGAGCGGTGACGCAGGTCTTCCTTGAGCCAGCTTATTTCTGAATCTAAACCCCACTCATTGCGCTCATCATTGCCACTGGACATATTGCCGAATGCTGCTGTACTACCCGAAAAAGATTCCCCAAAAAAACGTCTTGCACTTGCTAAGGGCGCTTCCTCACGAATAGATTGGGAAATTTCGATTGGAGTGTTTGATATGGACACTCCATTGACTGTGCGCACCTGATCTAAGGAAATACTTAAATTGCCGAAGTTATCTGCATTCCAAATAATATGGGAGTCTGTTTTCTCGGCCTGTGAGCCCTGGAGAATATCGCCATTCATCAGAATAATTTCGTCTGCGACTGAGGTTGCTGAGAGGGTAATTATGAGAGAACAGGCTAAGTTTAGTTTGATATGGAACATGATTTTTAACTCCTTAATAAAGCTATGGCAAAACTCCTGTCTTGCCATGGTTGAAGAGATGGGAGTTTAGCAAAATTATTGGAATTGACCTCAATGTAATAGACGTCATTGTGCCTCTTGAGGCCTTGAGTAATAAGCTATAAGCTTACCAAAACTAAAACCACAATAGTCTTAAAGCAATGAGTATTATTGACAGGATAAAATTAAGGACTAACGATGAGTGAATTGCCAGTAGAATTAAAATACGCGCCCAGCCATGAATGGGCGCGGTTAGACAGTGACGGCACTGTAGTGATAGGCATTACAGATCACGCGCAGGAGGCTCTTGGCGATGTCGTTTACGTTGAGCTACCAGAGGTTGGTGCTGAGGTTGATGCGGGGGCAGAGATTGCTGTTGTCGAATCTGTTAAAGCAGCTTCCGATATCTATTCACCCGTGACCGGGGAAGTCATGGAGGTTAATCCGGCACTGGAAGAGGAGCCAGAAACCGTCAATTATTCTCCCTATGCAGACGGATGGTTTTTCCGTATAAAGCCATCTAATCCTGACGAGCTTGACGACATGCTGGACGTTGATCGTTATCGTATGACGATAGAGAACGAGTAGAGAAAGTATATCTTGATGAGTCTAATTGCATCCAACCTAACGTCAGAATTTTTATGACTAGATCAACCTAATTGCGTAGTGAAATTATTTCCCAGTGTCGGTGCAAGGCCTCTTGACGCAAAGCATCGTCTGGGTCTACGGCAATAGGGCGGGCCACCTCCAGAAGTAAAGGCAAGTCGTTAATAGAGTCGCTATAAAAACAGCTCCCATCCAAGGTTTCATTATTTTCTTGTAGCCAGCTATTTAATCGTTCGACCTTCCCATGTTGATAGGTTGGAGTCCCGACGATTTTCCCGGTAAAACAACCATCAATTATTTCTGGGTCTGTGGCTAAAAGCTCGTTAATGCCAAGTGACTTTACGATAGGTTCGGCAACAAAAGAATTGGTAGCTGTGACCACTAGCAGCCGGTCTCCTGCTAGACGATGCTGCTGTATGAGACGTGCGGCTTTTGGTTGCTTTAACGGCTCGATCATCTCTGCCATAAACTGGCGATGAAGGTTATTGAGTTTATTTTGAGATAAACCAACGAGAGCTGTTAGTGAAAACTCAAGATACTTAAAGATGTCTAGGCAGCCATTTTCATAGTCAGTATAGAATTTGTCATTGGTGGTTTTGTAGTGACCTTGATCGACCAGATTACGGTTAACTAAAAACTCGCCCCAGCTGTGGTCACTATCACCAGCAATTAAGGTATTGTCTAAATCAAAGATTGCCAGCGCCATTAATTAAACCAGAATTATAAGAATGACTGAAAGGATAGCGATCAAACATCGGCGGCTCAAGAGAAAATTGCCGATACGCTAATACTATGGAACAATAGAAAGATGCATCATTTCCCATCACAGGTACAAAAATAGTGGTTGATAAAGACGGTTTTCGAGCTAGTGTCGGTATTGTTATTAGTGATGGCAAGGGTAAGGTATTTCTTGCAAAAAGAGTGGGTCAGCAATCATGGCAGTTCCCTCAGGGCGGCATTGATAAAGGTGAATCAGTAGAGCAAGCTTTATATAGGGAGTTATATGAAGAAGTGGGCTTGGAGTCTTCAGATGTGAAAATCATTCAGCGTACAAAAAGGTGGTTACATTACCGCATTCCGGAAGCTATGCAGCGCAAGCGCTCAAAACCACTTTGCATTGGTCAGAAACAGAAGTGGTTCTTTCTGCAAATGACCGGAGATGCGGCAAAGGTTCGCTTTGATACCTCTGGGACTCCTGAGTTTGAAGACTGGGAATGGGTCAACTATTGGTATCCGATCAACGCTGTGATCTCTTTTAAGCGCAATGTTTATCGTAATGCGCTACAGGAATTTTCTCAGCCAAACATACGCTTCCAACAGCAATCAAGAGGCGCCTAGTTATGTTGGCATCTTTGCGTGCGATTGTTCAGGAGGTTAATAGTGCTCGTAGCCTGCCCGAAGTACTGACGATTATAGTGACAGAGGTACGTTCAGCAATGCAGGCCGGAGTGTGCTCGGCCTATCTGTTTGATGAAACTGACCAGCGTTATGTGCTGATGGCCTCTGAGGGCCTTCGGCAGGAATCGATTGGTAACGTTCGCTTAAGCATGAGAGAAGGACTGGTTGGGCTAGTTGCAGCAAAGCAAGAGCCTTTAAATCTTGAAGATGCAGATCAACACCCTAATTTCGCCTATTTTGAAGAGACAGGCGAATCACCGTTTCATTCGTTTTTAGGTGTCCCCATCATTCATCACCGCAAGGTGCTGGGGGTGTTAGTGTTACAGCAAGAAACGCAACGGAGGTTTGCCTCTGAAGAAGAGGCTTTTGTCGTGACGGTATGTGCGCAACTTTCTGGTGCTATTGCGCACGCTGAGGCTACAGGCGCTTTGCGCCGGCTAGCCTCAGCTGGGCG
>DUBX01000025.1:36428-83398 GCA_012960115.1 Porticoccaceae bacterium | reverse complement strand
GCATAGCGAGCTCTCCTGGAGTGGGAATTGGCCGTGCAGTACTGGTGTCATCCAGCACTGATCTCTCAGCGGTACCAGAGCGGCTCGCTAAGGATCCCGCTGCAGAAATAAAAAGATTTCTTGAGGCTTTAAAAGCAACCAAGAGAGATATGCGCAATTTGGGCGATGGCTTGGCGAGCAAATTGAGTGAGGAGGAGTTTGCGCTTTTTGAAGTCTATATCCGAATGCTGGATGATCGCTCGTTAATCCGCGAGGTGAAAGACGCTATTAAGCAGGGTCGCGCGGCAACTAGCGCATGGAGCTCAGTTATCCTCAAACATGTGCGTACCTTCAAGAAAATTGATGACCCCTATTTACGAGAGCGTGCGGCCGATGTGAATGATCTTGGTAGGCGAGTCCTTGGTTATCTGCAAGCAAAGGATACAGAGCAGTCACCCCTGCCGCGGCGCATTGTTTTGGTGGGAGAGGATCTCTCCGCTACCGCGCTTGCTGACATCCCCGTTAGTCGGCTGGTGGGTATCATTTCACTCAAAGGGTCCAGTAATTCACATATGGCAATTGTTGGGCGGGCTCTTGGTATTCCTACTGTGATGGGCGCCGTTAACTTACCTTGGACTGAGCTTGAGGGACAAGAATTAATTGTAGACGGGTCGACCGGCGAAGTTATTAGTCGAGCGACACGTACTGTGCGCCGAAATTATGTGCAGCGGCAGAGAGAAGAGCGACAGTTTAATAAGGATCTTGAAAAGCTTAGAGATATTCCCTGCCATACGCCAGATGGTAAACGATTTTCGCTCTGGGTAAATACTGGATTACGTCAAGATACCTTGCAATCTTTAAAAAGTGGCGCTGAGGCGGTGGGTCTATTTCGGACTGAAATCCCTTTTCTGATGCGCTCTAGTTTTCCTACTGAGGATGAGCAGATAGAAATCTATCGAGAGCAGCTTGTCGCTTTTTCTCCACGGCCAGTCACCATGAGAACCTTAGATATCGGTGGAGATAAAGATTTGCCTTATTTTCCTATTGAGGAAGAAAATCCTTTTTTAGGGTGGAGGGGAATTCGCATATCACTTGACCATCCAGAGATTTTTCTGGTGCAAATTCGAGCTATGTTGCGTGCCAGTGAGGGCATTAATAATCTACGGATTATGCTGCCCATGATCAGTAATATTCCAGAACTTGAGAGAGCGCTCCAATTGATTGATCGAGCCTATGGAGAATTAACGGAGGAGGAAGGGTACAGTATTAAACGTCCTCTCATTGGAGCCATGATAGAGGTACCCGCTGCGGTTTATCAGGTAAAGGAAATTGGCCGTCGGGTAGACTTCTTGTCGGTAGGAACTAATGATCTTACTCAGTATTTGTTGGCTGTAGATCGAAATAATCCCAGAGTGGCAGACCTCTACCATACCTTGCATCCAAGCGTTTTGAGGGCGTTGAAATCAATTATCGAACAAGCTTCTTCGGTGAAATGCCAGCTTAGTATTTGCGGTGAAATGGCCGGAGATCCTCTTAGTGTTGTTGTTCTTTTAGGTCTTGGCTATGAAACATTCTCAATGAGTGCCAGTAGTCTATTGCGGGTTAAGTCGATGTTGTTAAATGTAGCCTGTAAAGATGCGCAAATTTTGGCGCGGCGTGCATTAAAGATGCCAGATTCAAGCGCGATTTATAAGTTCATGGCTGAAGCATTAAATCAGCCAGAAGTAGCTAAGCTTCTTAGTGCGACGCCTAAGCGGCGAACAGAAGCATCCAAGCTAATTGTCTAGTATTTTAAAGTTAAACTGATTGAAGTCCTGCCTATGTCCTGCCTCAAAGCATTGTTCTGCTACATTAACCTCACCTTTGCTGGACATTATAATCGCCGTGGCGGCTCTGGTGCCGTAACCCTCAGCGACAATAAAGGGAGAGGAAAGTAAAGATTCCCATTCTGCAGGCACGCCCGTGCTAGGTAATAGATGAGGGGCATAGGTTTTTTGCAAAGATAAAGAGCCCAGCAATAGTGGTAAGGCCCCGGCGTCCATTTCCCGTTCTACTATTGCCTCTGATAGTTGTACGCGAGCATGCTCAACCTTGGGCCACGGGCTATCTAGGGCGTGGTTGCTCAGGGCGTATACTCCAGGTTCTAAGATAGTCCTTTGGCCGTCTTGGTTATTTAGGTAGAGTAGGCATACTCCATCATAAATTAATAAGTTAAAGCCATCATAGTCAGATAGTCGAGTTTCGATTGAGTCGGCCCACTGATGAACACTGTCATTCGACGACAAAAAATCAGTGATCAGGTTACCTCGAGAGAGGGGTTTTACTTGGGGAATCTTATCGGCATGGAAGTCCCGAAAATTAGTCACAGCGGCGAACCGACCGTTGCGATTCAGGCCCAGCCATGTGCCACCTGCTTGTTGATCTCTACCCGCTAAAATCTGGCTATCAGCCCACCAATGCATCGGCAAGGTTGGACGTTCGTAAAATTCGTCACGATTAGAGGTAACGATGAGAGGGGCGTCGGAGTGACAATGAAAAGCAACAGCAAGTAAACACATGTGCGGAGTATAGCTATTTCTGCTTTTGTCCGTAATCCTTCTTGGCAGTAATGGCCATAAAACGCTATGATCAGCGCAATATTATTTTTGGAGCACCCTCCCCCAATGCTAACTTATCCAACCATTGATCCAGTGGCTTTATCAATTGGTCCATTGCAAGTGCATTGGTACGGCGTGATGTACCTGTTAGCCTTTGTTGTGGCTTGGCGCTTGGCTCTGCGTAATAGCCAGAGGCCTTGGTCACCTATTAAAAAGAACCAGGTAGAAGACTTAATCGTTTATGGCGCATGGGGCGTTATTTTAGGTGGTCGCCTAGGCTATATGTTTTTTTACAGTGCCGACAAATGGCTGGCTGACCCAGCCATGTTGATTCGTATCTGGGAGGGAGGCATGTCCTTTCATGGCGGTTTAATTGGCGTTGCAATAGCCATATTGATTTATAGCCGTAAGTACCAATTTTCATTTCTCGCGTTGACTGATTTTGCAACACCTCTCGTTCCTACAGGATTACTATTTGGCCGATTGGGTAACTTTATTGGGCAAGAACTCTACGGCAGGCCTACTGATGCGCCTTGGGGGATGGTTTTCCCTGCTGACCCAGAGCAACTCGCCCGGCATCCGTCACAGTTATATGAGGCGGCTTTAGAAGGACTTTTATTGTTTTTGATTATTAATTGGTTTGCTCGTAAGCCTAGATTATACGGTCACGTGACAGGATTGTTTTTGATTCTCTATGGAATGTTTCGGTTTGCGGTGGAGTTTTTCCGGCAGCCGGACGCACAGTTTTTGGGTCAGTCAGCTCTCGTAGAATCTTTTAGCTGGATGACGCGCGGGCAGACATTGTGTATTCCTATGATCCTCCTAGGCCTCTGGTTTATGCGCAAAAGCGTCCAGCGGTTGTTCGGTAATTCGGAGAGTTCATCATGAAACCATATTTAGACTTAATGCGACATATCCGCGATCATGGCGTGAAAAAAGAAGACCGCACGGGAACCGGCACGGTGAGTATTTTTGGTCATCAAATGCGATTTGACTTGGCCGCGGGGTTTCCTTTGGTCACGAGTAAAAAAGTGCATCTAAAGTCAATTATTCATGAGCTACTATGGTTTATCCGTGGTGATACTAACATCCGTTATTTGGTAAACAATGGGGTGGGCATCTGGAATGATTGGCCATACCAAAGCTGGCTACGAGAGACAGGTGGCGATAAGGATTTAGTTATGTACTCGCCCGAATGGACAGCTCAGAAGAGGTTGTTCATCGAGCGCATTAAGGAGGATGCCGACTTTGCGGATAAGTACGGTGACCTAGGCCCTGTCTACGGCAAGCAATGGCGCGATTTCGGCGGAGTTGATCAGCTGGCACAATTAGTGGATGACATTAATGCTAACCCCTACTCTCGACGTTTAATTGTTTCTGCTTGGAACCCTCAGGATATCCCAGTGATGGTCAAATCTGGATTGCCGCCTTGTCATAGTTTGTTTCAATTTTACGTGGTTGAGGGGCGGCTAAGCTGTCAGCTCTATCAGCGTAGCGCCGATGTTTTTCTTGGGGTACCCTTTAACATTGCTTCATACGCGATACTCACGTTAATGATCGCTCAAGTCACAGGATTAAAACCCGGTGATTTTGTCCATACTTTTGGAGATGCGCACCTCTATCTTAACCATATGGATCAGGTTAATGAGCAGTTATCCCGCACCACGTTTCCGCTGCCGACTCTTAAGGTCAATCCGGCGGTGAACAACCTGTTTGATTTTGTTTTTGAGGATTTCGAATTGCAAGATTATCAATCTCATGATCCCATCTCAGCCCCAGTTGCAGTGTAAAGGATGAAACTATCGTTAATAGTGGCAATGAGTCGTAATGGAGTTATTGGTCTGGATAATAGATTGCCTTGGCATTTATCGGAGGACCTTAAGTATTTTAAATCAGTAACAATGGGCAAGCCCATTATCATGGGGAGAAAGACATTTGACTCCATTGGTCGGCCGCTGCCTGGCCGCTGCAATATTGTTATTACACGCAACCCGAACTGGATCGAACCTGGTGTCAAAATTGCGCAGACTATAGACCAAGCGATGCTTTTAGGGCGGCAGGCTTGTGAAGAGAGTGGCGGCGAAGAGGTGATGGTGATCGGCGGCGAGCAGATTTATCGAATCACTCTAGCGGTAGCAGATCGCATATATCTCACCGAAGTCGACGCTGACATCAAGGGAGATGCCTTTTTCCCCGAATTTGATAGAAGCACATGGAGTCAAGTTAAAGTTAAGCACCCCGAAGGGACGGATAGTCCGGCCTATCGTTTTCTAGTGTTAGAGCGTATTTAACTTGCGATGGATTCATTAAACCATAGATGTTACCTTAGGTAACAAAATTGAAGCTTCTTGCTTTAAACGTAACGTTTTCGAAACGACCAAATTGATTCTTTAAGATGAGACTGTTACAAAGGTGCGCTGAGGAAAAAGTAAGGTTTCTCTTATAACGATTGTGCTGATGTTAAGCACTGTTTAGAACACTAATCTGGTAGACCCAAATTGAGGGAACTATGAATAAGCAACCACTAAAAGCATTGGCACTTGTCGCTGCGCTCATCGGTGGTCTGACTGCAAGTGCAGTTCAGGCAGCTGAGGTAAACGACGTGTTAAAAGCTGGAGCCGTAAAGGTTAAAACAGCAAAAGTAGCGCAGACTAAAGTTGATCGCATTGCTGATCAAACGGATGGACTTCTGCAAGAATTCAAACAGGTCAACAAGCAGATCGAATCACTGAGGGTGTATAACTCCCAGTTAGATCGCCAGATTGTTAGCCAAAAGACGATGATGGCTGAACTTCAAGAGTCGATCAAGAATGCTACTGTTATCGAGCGAGGGATCTCACCGCTAATGGCCAGCATGCTGGATGGGCTGGGTGATTTTATCGAACTAGATATGCCGTTTAAAACAGAAGCGCGTAGCGAAGCGGTTGCGGATTTAAATCTGAATCTTGATAGCGCTAAGTTTTCTGCGGCCGAGAAATTCCGCCAGATTCTAGAGGTCTATGATATTGAGTCGGCTTACAGTTTATCTTTGGAATCTTACCGGGATATGGTTGATATAAATTCTGATGGCTCAGAAGTAGAAGTAGAGATGCTTCGTATTGGACGAGTTGCCCTAATGTATCAAACTAAAGACAAATCGCAGACTGGTGCATGGAACAAGACTACAGGTTCTTGGGAAACGCTTGGTAGTGAGTATCGTCGAGCGGTAAACCAAGGTATCCGAATCGCGAAGAAACTATCGCCTCAGGATGTTATGGAAATGCCAATTACAGCGCCGGAGACAGCACAATGAAAATTAAATTCGTTAAAGTTATCATGGCCGTTGCTGCCGTTGCTGCCCTTGCTATGCCCGCGATGGCTCAAGATGCAAAAACCTTAGACGAGCTGTTGCAGATGATTGAAACTTCTTCAATCTCAGAAACAGCGGATTATCGTAAGCGCGAAGCGGCGTTTAAGAGCGATCAGCGCAAGCAAGCACAGTTGCTGAAGAAAGCTCAAAATACGAAAGCCGCCGAAGAGCGTCGATCAGACCGCCTAGAGCAAAATATTCGTGATAATGACGCTCTTATCATCAGCTTGCGAGAGCAGCGTGACAAGCGTCTAGGTTCACTAAAAGAACTATTTGGTCACCTTACGGGCGCTGCTGGTGATATTCGTGCCAATCTTAATCAGTCAATTGTGAGTGCTCAGATTCCAGGTCGTACGGAATTCTTGGACGAGTTAATTGATAAAATGAGCAGTGACACTCGCTTGCCGTCGATCGAAGATATTGAAAAACTTTGGTACGAGCAGCAGCGAGAGATGGTTGAAAGTTCCCGCGTTGTTAAATTTAACCGTTCCGTGTTGCTGACTAATGGTGAGCAAGCCGAAATGGAAGTCGTTCGAGTGGGTACTTACAATCTAGTTTCAGATGGTATGTATTTAGAGTACAGCCCTGAAAGTGGTTTGGTCTCGCAGTTGGCACGTCAGCCTAATTCTCACCAGTCATCTGCATCAGATCTTCAAGCTGCAGAATCAGGGTTCACTAAAACGGGCCTAGATCCAACAGGACCACTTGGCGGAGGTCTACTTAGCGCCTTGATTAACACCCCGACGTTAGTCGAGCGGTGGCACTTTGGCGGTATCGTTGGTTATGTCATCACGGCTGTATTTGCGTTTGCTATTGCCCTCGCCATATGGCGATTTGTGGTTCTCCAAGGGATGTCAGCCAAAGTAAGTGCTCAGCTATCTGGATCTACACCTGATATCACTAATCCTCTTGGCCGCGTGTTGCAAGTGGGTGTTGATAACTCAGGCTTAGACCCCGAATCGCTGGAACTTAAGTTGCACGAAGCGGTACTTAAAGAGCGTCCTGAAATTGAGGCTGGCCTAAACCTACTAAAGGTTATCTCCATGGTTGCGCCTTTGATGGGTCTTTTGGGAACGGTAACTGGTATGATTATTACCTTCCAGATGATTACTCTGTATGGCGCTGGTGACCCTAAGGCTATGGCCGGTGGTATCTCGCAGGCTCTGATCACTACTGTATTGGGACTGGTTGTGGCTATTCCAACAGTACTAATGCACACCTTAGTGAACGGTAAAGCACAACGCATTTTGCATGTCTTAGAAGAACAGAGTGCTGGCATTGTGGCTGGTTCAGTAGAGGCCCGCTAAGATGTTTTTCGAAGATACGATTGCGGAAGTAGGAAAGTTTATGGATTCAGGTGGCCCAGTACTTTGGGCCATTGTTGTCCTACTGTTCGTCATGTGGACTCTTATTTTTGAGCGATTGTGGTATCTCCGATCTAATGTTACCGATGATGTCCAGGGAGCTATCGATACCTGGGAAGCGCGCAAAGAGAGAAAATCTAAGCACGCTCACCAGATTAGAGAAAAGATAATCTCTGAGGTTAGCCTTGAGATCAATACCAACATGATGATGATTAAAACGCTGATTGCTTTAGCCCCGTTATTTGGGTTGTTGGGTACGGTCACCGGAATGATTACCGTATTTGATGTCATGGCCTTCACAGGCGGTGGTGATGTTAAGGCAATGGCTGGAGGTGTTTCTCAGGCGACAGTTCCGACTATGTCAGGAATGGTTGCCGCACTGTCTGGTGTATTTGCTATGACTTACGTTGATAGAATGGCTATCCGGGAACAGCAGTTACTGGAAGATCATTTGACCATGGATCATTAAATGGTGGTTGCTATATTTATGTTAGTAGTACCAACACCTATGAGAGACAACTATGCGCAATAGAACAGGTAAATCACAAGATCAGGGCCAGACAATTGATCTGACCCCAATGCTTGACGTGGTTTTCATTATGCTTATCTTTTTCATTGTTACCGCAACATTTATTAAGCTTCCCGGTGTGGAAGTCAATAAGATGGACACGGTCACAGAGGATTCCTACAAAAAGGTCCAGATATTAGTGGCAGTAAGCGAAAACAATGAGTTTTGGATTGATAAAAAACGGATCGAACCTTCCGCCTTAAAAATCAATCTAACGAGAATGTTTAACGAAAACCCAAAGGGCGGCATGGTCATACAAGCCGATAATGAGTCCAATATTGAATCGGTTGCCAAAGTTGCTGATATCGCGCGCGATATCGGTATTTCCCCGGTAGCGATTTCTGTTGAAAACGACTGAGTTAATAGTATGGATGTAATGAGAGTTGGAATTTCCGCCGCACTAGGTTTGTTGGCTACTTTTGGATTGGTAATGTTGATGTATACATTAATCGACTCAGGCAGCAAAGAGCTAGACGAAGGGCCTACCATTAAGATACCTGATTTCTTACATGTGGATCGAGATGTCAGCGAGAATGTAAAGAAGACAGAGGTTGAGAAACCTGAGGATCCTGAGACGCCACCACCGGATATTCCAGAAGAGAACTTGGAATTTGAAGTCCCTGATAATGTTGTGAGCATGGCGGCCCCTAAAGTTGGTGGCGGTATGAAAGTAGGGCTCGGCAGCTTTTCTAGGGATTCAGACTATATTCCTGTGTATGTACCGCAGCCGCAATATCCACGTCGGGCTCAGACCAGAGGCAAAGAAGGTTACGCCGTGATTGAAGTTATTATTACTTCAACTGGGGGTGTTCGTGATCCTATTATGATCGAAGAGTATCCGGAAGGTTGGGGTTTCGGTCGTGCAGCGGTTAAAGCGGCATTAAAATTGAAGTACAACCCAAGAGTAGTCGATGGCGTTGGCCAAGAAGTTACTGGCGTTTTGTACAAATTCACCTTCCAGATGGCTAAATAAGGGGACCCCTATGTTTAGTAAATTAAAAGTTCTAGCAGTAGTCGGTGCGACTTTTTTACTGCCATTAATGGTGTCAGTTGGCTCGCCAGACTCTGTTATGTCGATGAGCGCTGTTGCCGCAGAAAAGAAAGAACCAAAGTATAAAAATGTTAAAACTCGCAAAAGACAGTCGGTCGGTAAAACCTGTGCAAAGGCCCTTGATAGAGTTCAAGGTGAGAAAGGACCTATTTCCGCCGCAGGTGAATTAGGTGAAAAAGAGGACGCGACTCCGTTATGGCTGGAGGCGAAATCTATGCTTAATGATATCGAAAGACGGCCCAAGGTCTGCCGTTCAGATTATGAGAAGAGCCAGGTTTGGAACATGCTTGGTTACATTCATTATTCTATGGATGACTTTACGGGCGCGACCGGCTACTACAAAAAAGTGGTCGAGGGAGCCGGAACTCCACCGGAGATGAAGTTAGACACTCGTTATACGCTGGCTCAATTTTATGCGATGCAAGAAAAATATGCCTTAGCTGTTGAGCAGTTGGAGATATGGATAGACGCCGCCATTATTGTTGGACTGGACGCGCGTATGCTCATTGCGCAGCTCTATTATCAACTGGAGCGTAAAGCCGATGCTTTGAAAATGGTAGAAATTGCTATCGACGAATCTGACGCGAAGGGCATCTTGCCCAAAGAGACTATGTGGTCGCTGCAAAGAGTACTTTATTATGAGAAAGATGATCTTAAGAAGGTTACCTCTATTCTGCAAAAATTGGTGAAGCACTATCCTAAATGGACCTACTGGAAGCAGTTGGGTGGTATGTATGGTTCCCAGGAGCGTGAGATTGATCAGTTAGTGGCCACAGAGATGGTGTATCTCAACGATCAGTTAACCACTGAAAGCCAGGTGATGAGTATGGCTTACATGTATCTAGGTGCCGAAGTACCTTATCGCGCAGCCAAGATCATCGATAAAGGTATGAGTGACCAGATTATTGAGAAGACGGCCAAAAACCTCGAGGTACTAGGCCAATCTTGGTGGGCAGCTAAAGATTTACCTAGAGCGCTTAAAGCGTTTGAAAGTGCGTCCAAAGAGTCCGACAGTGGTGAATTGCAATCGCGGATTGCGTCTATCTATCTTGATTTAGGTAACGATAAGAAGGCTTATAGAGCTGCTCAGAAGGCGGCAAAGAAAGGTTCGGTTAAAAATGCATCATCAAATTATGCCACCATGGGTAGTGCATTGGTTAACTTACATTGTTACAAAGATGCTATCTCTGCGTTCAAAAAATCAGTGAAAGCGGCAAAGACAAAAAAGAAAAAGCGCTTTCCTCGGCAATGGATCAAGTTTGCTGATGCTGAAGGCAATAGACTGCAGAGATTACGGGATGTGGGAGCAACAGTACCGGGTTGTAATAAGGCATAGATAATATCTAAGTATGATTTTGAGAAATTTAAAAAAGCCCGGGCAGCTAACCGGGCTTTTTTATGTCCAACGATATGTTAGCTAAGGGGCTATAGTTGAGAGAGGTCTCGTACAGCGCCTTTGTCCGCACTAGTGGCCAGTTTTGCGTAAGCTCTTAGGGCAGTAGTCACCTTTCTGGGTCGATTCTCCACTGGCTGCCAACCTAGTTGATCTTGTTGCTTACGACGTTCGGCGAGTTCTTGGTCCGGTACTAAAATATCGATAGTGCGATTGGGGATGTCAATTTTAATTCTGTCGCCATTCTTTACTAAACCAATAGTACCACCAGCACCGGCCTCAGGTGAGACGTGCCCTATCGAGAGACCTGAGGTGCCCCCTGAGAAACGACCATCAGTAATGAGGGCGCAAGCCTTACCCAGGTTCTTTGATTTAATGTAACTGGTTGGATAGAGCATCTCTTGCATGCCAGGTCCTCCGCGAGGCCCTTCATAACGAATGACGACTACGTCGCCGGCAACCACCTCGTTATTAAGTATCGCTGCCACAGCGGCATCCTGACTCTCAATGACAAACGCGGGCCCTTCAAAGACATGAATAGACTCGTCGACTCCCGAGGTTTTAACCACACAGCCATCAGGAGCTAAGTTGCCCGTCAGGATTGCCAGACCACCTTCCAGACTAAAGGCATTTTCCAAATTACGGATGCAGCCATTGGCTCGGTCCACATCGACTGACGGCCAACGAGTACTTTGGCTAAACGCGGTTTGCGTTGGTATTCCCGCTGGGCCAGCTTTATAAAAGGTTCTGACGGCTTCACTCGGTCGGCCAGCAATATCCCATTTATCTAAGGCTTCTTTCATGGTTGCCGAGTGCACCGTAGGTAGATCGCCGTGAATTAGCCCTGCACGATCAAGCTCAGCCAAGATCCCCATGATGCCACCGGCGCGATGTACATCTTCCATATGATATTCAGGTGTGCTTGGCGCTACTTTGCACAATTGTGGCACCACCCTAGAAAGCTGATCAATATGTGAAAGATTAAAGTCTATTCCAGCTTCTTGCACAGCGGCTAATAAGTGCAGAATGGTATTAGTTGAGCCACCCATGCAAATATCCAAGGTCATCGCATTTTCAAAGGCACGAAAGTTTGCAATTGAGCGAGGCAAGACCGAGTCGTCGTCGTTGTCGTAGTGTTGCTTGGCCATTTTAACAATCGTTCGGCCAGCTTCCAAAAATAGCTCACGGCGGTCCGAGTGAGTGGCAAGAACAGTGCCATTGCCTGGCAGTGATAAGCCGAGCGCTTCAGTAAGACAGTTCATGGAGTTCGCTGTAAACATACCCGAACAAGACCCGCAGGTTGGGCAGGCTGAGCGTTCGTACTCAGCCACCTTTTCATCGCTAGCACTATCGTCCACTGCGATGACCATCGCATCGACTAAATCTAGTTTATGATCGGCAAGCTTGGTTTTTCCTGCCTCCATTGGGCCGCCAGAGACAAAGATCGCGGGAATATTTAAACGCATTGCTGCCATCAGCATCCCGGGCGTTATTTTGTCGCAGTTGGAAATACATACTAGAGCATCGGCGCAGTGGGCATTAACCATATACTCAACCGAGTCAGCAATAAGATCTCGCGAGGGAAGCGAATAGAGCATGCCATCATGACCCATGGCGATACCATCATCTACCGCTATCGTGTGAAATTCTTTGGAAACACCACCTGCTTTAGCGATTTCACTGGCGACTAGATCACCCATATCTTTTAGGTGTACGTGGCCAGGTACGAATTGCGTGTAGGAGTTGGCAATAGCAATAATGGGTTTATCAAAATCACCATCTTTCATTCCGGTCGCACGCCAGAGTGCTCGGGCCCCAGCCATGTTGCGGCCTTGAGTGGTGGTGTGCGAACGATATTTAGGCATTTTAAAGTCTCATACTGTAAGTTATACGTCTTAGTCTAATTAAGGGCTGGAGCACACCTGAAACGCCGCTCACATCTAAATGGCTTTTTGAAAGACTCCGGCATTACGCTGGTAATTATACATCGATTGTTTGTTCGCTGGCAGATCTGACACCTCAGCGCTAACAAAACCTTTCTCCAAAAACCAATGGGCAGCCTGAGTCGTCATTACACACAAACTGGACATGCGCTGTTGTCGAGCGTCGAATTCAATTTGATCAAATAGCCTCGACCCAATACCTTGGCCGTTGAAATCTGGGTGTATTGCCACGCAGGCAACTTCACCGATCTGCTTATCTGCAGTGGGATAAAGCGCGGCACACCCGACAATTAAACCTTCAGGATGAACGACAACGGTAAAACGAGATATTTCCGTTTCTAGAAGCTGGCGAGATCGCCTAACTAACACTAGTTGATCTTCAAGAGGTGTAATTAACGCCAATATGCCGCCAACGTCTTCAATTGTGGCTGCCCTAATGACTTCGCCGTAATCTTTACTGATTAAAGTACCGCTACCATCGCGTGTCAGCAACTCTGACAGCAAAGCCCCATCTTCTTCGTGGCCCACCAAATGAACACGTTCGACACCGCTCTGACAAGCATGGACTGCCGCGCTTAAAAGTCCGACTTGATGAGCATCTTTACTTGTCTCGAGTAACTCGGCGAGTTGCGGCAGTGACAGCGTGCGCAGCAAGCTGCCTTTGTCCATGACACCGGGAGAATCACTGACTAGAATCAGTTTCTCCGCCTCCAAAGCGATAGCTACTTGTGCAGCCAAGTCCTGATAATTTAAATTGAAGGCTTCTCCGGTGGCTGAAAACCCTATTGGCGATATAAGTACCATCGAGTTATCGTCCAGTTGACACTTGATGGCTTGGCTATCGATACGACGAACCTCTCCGGTACGTCGAAAATCAATTCCATCGCGAACACCAACAGGTTTCGCTGTAACAAAATTGCCTCCGATCACGCGAACACGTGCGCCGTGCATTGGCGAGCTAGGCAGGCCCATGGAGAGTTCAGACTCGATCACTAATCGTGTGCTACCCACAGCCTCTTTTATGCAGAGCATTGACTCACTGCTCGTAATGCGCAAGTGCTGCTCAAAGTTTGTTTCAATATTTGAGAGAGCAAGACGTTTGTTGATCTGTGGTCTTGCGCCGTGTACCAGAACGATACGCATTCCAAGGCTTTGTAAAAGAGCAACATCATGTACCATACTGTGGAAATTGGATTGCAGAACAGAGTCCCCAGAGATGGCGACAACAAAGGTCTTGCCCCTGTGAGAATGGATATAGGGCGAAGTCTGTCTTAAGAACTTTACGTAGTTTTTATCTTTCATGGCGCGATTATAAGCAACAGAGCCCAATAAGTTCATATAAAAGACTCGTTGTTAGCCAAATAACTGTTATTTTGACGCCTTTTGGCCGTCAATACGTAATTTCCAACGTATTTTTATCCTCGCATGCTCTTGCAGACCCCTAGGGCGCTGGCGCAACTGTAAGCAACAAAAAGAATTTAAGTTACTAAAAATAACAATAAATACAGCTGCGGGCTAAGCGGGGAGTGCTATCGTTAATACTCAATTTATGGTTCAATTCGCTTCTTATACAAGGTCTCGCTAACATCCTATGCTTGTTGGTTGCAGTAGTGTGAATACAGCAACAAAATTCATGCCAGCTTATGGGTTGAGATAACGCTCTATATCGTTCAAGTGAGGCGACGGTAAAACCGTAATCGGCATTATCATGTAATCGCTGATCAGAGAGTGCGAGATTACATTTTTAGTAAAGATTAATTAACGAGAGGAAAAGGTCGATGTCGTTCGCAGACCGCGATGGTTTTATTTGGATGGATGGTAAGTTAGTCGATTGGCGCGATGCGCAAACACACTTTCTAACGTCTTCGCTTCACTATGGTAATGCGGTTTTTGAAGGTATAAGAGCCTATCAAACTGAGAGTGCTGGCACCTGTATCTTTAGGCTTGAAGATCACATTAAGCGCTTGTTCAATTCAGCCAAAATAATACATTTGACTATTCCTTATAGCCAAGAGGAAATTTGTGCGGCGCATCGTGAGGTGGTGCGCTCCAATAATTTGGATGCAGCTTATATTCGACCGTTGGTATTTTTGGGTTCTGAGGGAATGGGACTTAGGGCAGAAAGCCTTGAAATACACCTTGGTATTGCTGCTTGGGATTGGCCGTCTTATATGCCTCCAGAGACCTTAGCCTCAGGCCTTAAAGTACGTACTTCCTCTTATACCCGCCACCATGTCAATATCACCATGGTCAAAGCAAAGGCAAGTGGTAACTATCTGAATTCAATGTTGGCTTTGCGAGAAGCGCTAGATTCGGGGTGTGATGAAGCGATTATGTTAGACCCAGAGGGCTATGTTTCTGAAGGCAGTGCAGAGAATTTCTTTATGGTACGGGATGGGGTGATTTACACGCCAGATTTAACCTCATGCCTCGACGGTATTACGAGAGACACTGTGTTTAAGCTAGCGGCTGACAAGGGCATTGAAATCCGTGAAAAGCGTATTTCTCGAGATGAGGTGTATATTGCTGATGAAGCCTTCTTTACCGGAACAGCAGCAGAGATCGTCCCTATTCGGGAATATGACAGCCGCATTATTGGTGATGGTAAGCGTGGCCCAGTGGCGGCAGCTCTCCAGGCTGCATACTCGGACCTTGTCCAGGGTAAAAATGCTAAGTATCAGGATTGGTTGGCGCCGGTAACTGAATAAGTGCCGCTTGTTAAATAATAATTAGGTCGAACTGGAATTAATGCCATGACAGCAGCAAGCGAAATCGTCAATGTTCTGTGCATGAAGTGGGGTACTAAGTATTCCGCTGATTATGTAAATACACTCTATTCAATGGTCTCGCGCAACATGAGTAGAGAGTTTCGCTTCGTTTGCTTGACGGAAGATGGCGTCGGCCTGCATGGAAATATTGAAGTATTTCCGCTGCCTGAGTTATCAGTCGATTTAGGTGGCCCAGAGCGCGGCTGGAATAAGTTAGCTGTCTTTGCTGAAACTCTCTATGACCTCAAGGGTAAGGTACTGTGCCTGGACTTAGACTTAATTATCACGGGTAGTCTGGATGATCTTTTTGATTATCCTGGCGAAGTGATGATTATCAAAGATTGGATTAAGAAGGACGGTACCGGAAATTCTTCGGTCTATCGCTTTGAGGTGGGTGCTCATGCTGAGGTGCTAGCTGAATTTGAACGGTCATTTGAGCAGATTAAAAAGATCCATCGTAATGAGCAGGAGTATTTATCTGCCGCGATGATGGCAAAAAATTCGCTGGTGTATTGGCCGGATCATTGGTGTCGTAGTTTTAAGCGACATTGTATAAAGCCATTTTCTTTTTTTCTTGCGCGTGATACAGAGATGCCAGCTGACACCCGAGTTTTAGTCTTTCATGGGAAACCCGACCCCCATGAAGCGATTGCTGGGGTTAGTGGGAAGTGGTATCGACGATTTAAGCCGGCGACTTGGGTTCAGAACCACTGGCATTAGCTCAGTCGACAGGGCCATTGGTCAGTTGGAATCGGGTTAGCCAGTCTATCGCTTGATTATAAACTTGGCCCCTATCCGGGGGTTTGTCGGCGTTAATAGTATTAGGCACCAACATAAATTCAGACGTAACCTCTCGGCCTTGCCCAGCCTTCGAATAGGCAGTTTCATCGACAACTAAATACTCGGCATGATAGGCAAAACTATGATATTGCTCATTGCCTTTTGGCGCGAGTAAATTGCGTCCCAGATTAGGATAACGGGCGTTGGATAGTGCAGCGTTATAAAGGGTTGGCATAATATCCTTGTGAGAGGCTATCTGATTGGTGTTTGGTTGTAGGCTAGGACGATAGTTAACAGGCAAATAAAGATAAAAGGGAACGCTGAGTTCATGTAGGCGCTCAGCTGAGTTATAGCTCATACCACGAATCGCATGATCACCAGTTGCCGCGACAATAGTATTACTTTTGAGCCGGCTATTTTTCACCGCTGACATAAACCGCCCTAGCTGATCGTTCGTGTACCGGTATGTATCTAAAGATTCTGCGGGTAGGTCTTGAAGCCTGTCGGATAAACTATCAGCTGGCGCCGACAAAATTAAGTCGTGATGTTTGGGTAACTGGTAGGGTGGATGATTAGTGACGGATAGTGTCACTATAAAGAGGGGTTGGCTCCTCTCATTATTGCTCAGTAGTTGTTTGACGGCCTCTTCGAATACAAATTTGTCTTCTCCACCCCAGACACTTGAGGCCATTGCTGGATAAAGTTCACGCAGCTGGTGAGCGCCAATAAATTCGTCGAAGCCCTGGGTTTTCAAGTAGTCACTCCGATTTGATAGACCTTCAAACCCGGCATAGATAAAAACGGTTCTATAACCTGCTTTTTTAAACACTCTCGCCACGGACGTTTGCAGGGCAATGTGTTGATGGCTTGAGTAACTAATAGTGCTGTACTCAGTATTAACCATCAGGCTCATCAGTGATTTTTGAGTGTCATCGTGTGCGGGTAAAAATCGGTTGAAATAATAATCCTCATCTAAGTGCTGACGCATCTGGCCAGCAAGGTCTGTCCCAAGGTTAAACGTGGGGAGTAATAAAGCATTGCTCATACTTTCTATGAGATTAAACACCACATTCGGAGGGTTCTTTTCGAGAAAGATAGAGCTAGGTGTTCGCGTGAAAAACTGCGAGAAAAGGGGCTGGTCCAAGGGAGGTTCGCCATAAAAAACTTTAAACAGTTCGCGCCCTTCAGTATCCAGAGCGGGACTAATTGTTTTGGATTGCTTAAATTCCTTGTAGCCGTAGTAGAGCGCAACAATCCCATTAGGTACGATATTGTTGACAGCCGTTTCAGACGACACAATAAGGTGTCTTTGAGACAGGGGGAAGGTTGAGACAGTGCCTCGGCCGAGCAGCATTACAAACATCAGCGGCAGTATGATAGCCAGTGTAAAAAAGGGTATTCTTCTAACGTGCACAAAGCCAATCCACTTGACTATGATTTCGCCCACCTTCCTGTAACTCCATAGTACCAAAGCCGTCACAGATAACCCGATAAATAGCCGCAAGCCAGAGGGGTCCATGCTTATTACGGTTGGCCAAATTGTAGCTGCGCCATAGTTTAGGCCATTGTAAGCAATGCTATCGATCGGTCGATTAAAAAAACCAATATAGCTAAAATTGACAATAGACACCCAGACAGCAATGACTAAAATTAAGCCCCCCCAATAGCGATTCAGCAGCCACCCAAAATGAGAAGCTATAGTCGGCAGAGGGATGCAGCAGATGCTAATTAATAACCCTAGCAAGTTAGCTCTTATGACGATGGCGAGATCAAAACGAAACCCAGTCCAGAGGGCACGCCATAAGTCACTGTTGTTGGCAATGCTTTCAGGGCGAGGATAAGATAGCCAGGTTGTCAAACGCGCGACCAAAAACAGAGCGGCACAAATCATCACTACGCTTATTAACGACGCTAGGACTCGCACATAGGTGGCTGAATTTAATGTGATACTGAGATTATTGGGGCTTGCCTGTGTCATAAAATAGTCTCGGACTCTGCTTGGCGGTGGCGGGCAACGAACAATTAAATTGATCGGTTAATATTTTATCATGAAACCAAACTTGTTGATTTTTCTGGGTAGGTCGATCCTTGCAAACATACCTAATTGCAGATAGGTTATCATTAGTTATCGGCAAAAAATTCTACGAGGTTACGACAGTCGTTTTACTCATTTTTCAGTAATTTTGAGTGCAATTTTTTTACTTATAAAAGGTTCTTTAAACCCACTATGCCTAGGTTTCTATATACAGCATTTTTTTATTGTTTACTGCCGGTCATCTGCCTGCGGTTGCTTTGGCGAGCGGTGAAATCACCCAACTATGCCAAACGTTGGGCAGAACGATTTGGATTTGTGAATGATCTCGACTCGAACAAGGAGATTATTTGGCTGCATGCCGTATCTGTGGGTGAAACCCTAGCCGCAGTGGCTCTGGTTAATGCCCTACAGGAGAAATACCCCGATTATCGGCTGATGGTAACCAGTATGACGCCAACCGGCTCAGAGCGTATTTTGGCGGCTTTTGGTGATTCTGTGGAGCATAGTTATGCGCCTTATGATATGCCTGATGCGGTCGCCAGATTTTTAGGCAGGGTACGACCAAAATTATTAATCATCATGGAAACCGAATTGTGGCCAAATACTATTGCAGCCTGCAATAAACGTGATATTCCAGTCATCTTGGCCAATGGACGACTATCCGAAAAGTCTGCTCGGGCTTACCAGCACATTAACAGCTTGGTTCGTCCAATGTTACATGGCCTACACACAGTGGCGGCACAGCATAGTGACGATGCTCAACGCTTTCAGAGTCTTGGGTTGCCAGATCCTGCGGTGACGGTGACCGGAAACATTAAGTTTGATTTAAAGATAGACCCTTCTCTAATGGGTACGGTGGAGCAATTGTCTAAAGACTGGCGCGGCACTACCCAGAGAAGAGTGTTTTTAGCCGCCAGTACCCATAAAGGCGAAGACGAAATAATCTTGGCAGCCTTTGCTGAAATAAAATCACGGCTAGAATCTGTGCTGCTAGTTATAGTTCCGCGCCACCCTGAACGGTTCAATCAGGTTGCCAATCTATGCAAGGCGGCAGGCTTTAGCATGGCGAGGCGAAGTGAAAATGCTCCGGTTGCCGAGGTTGACATATTGCTTGGCGATAGCATGGGGGAGTTGATGGCTTTCTTTGGCGCTTGTGACCTAGCTTTTGTCGGTGGGAGCTTCGTGCCAACAGGTGGGCATAACATGATTGAGCCAGCCGCCTGGGGCGTCCCTGTATTAACGGGACCACACCTGTTTAATTTCACCGAGATAGCTCATTTACTGACGGAGGCTGGAGGGATGACGGTCTGTCGAGATGTCGATGATCTTGCCAGTCAATCTGTGATGTTGTTACAAGATGAGACGCAAAGAATTCAAATGGGTGAAGCAGCACGCCACGTAGCGGTTGCTAATCGTGGCGCCCTAGATAGGTTGCTTGCCCTTATTGCCCAAGCTATTTAGAGACAGTTAAACTTGGGTCTAACCAGGCATTCAGTTGGTATACGTCATCGGGTGACAACTGCCCCGCCACTTCTTTTAAACTCATCATAGCGAAAATATAGTCGTATCGTGCATTGGCATAGTTTCGTTTGGCCTGAAACACAGAGCGCTGAGCTGCAAGCACATCAACAATATTGCGCGTGCCCACTTCGTATCCAGCTTGGGTGGCCCCCAGAGCACTTTCCGCTGAGGTAATGGCCTGGTTACGCGCTTTAACGCGAGCAGCGTTGGTAATGACCAGCTGATGACGACTGCGCGCTGTTTGCACTGTATTGCGCGTTGCTACTTCGAAATTTTCACTGGATGCAATTGCACGTTGTTTTGCTTGCCTTCTTCCGGCATTGATGCCGCTAGCCCATATTGGCATACTCACCGAAATACCAAAACTATGACCATCACTTAAAGATGAGATTTCAGAACTACTTATTGAAGGAAGATAGCTAACTTGGGTGCCATCTTGATCTGAATCTGAATAACGCGCATTAGCAGTAACCTTTGGGAAAAGTTGTGCTGTAGCCGCCTTGGCTTCGTTATACGAGGCGTCTTTACCAAGTTCAGAAACTTTCAATTGATAGTTGTTGTTGAGAGAAAAATTTACCCAATCTTGACTATCAAGAGGCACCGGGTTAACCGCCATAAACTCATCTTTCAATCCTGACAGAACACTGTGGTTTTTACCGGTGAGCACTTGCAACGCATCAAAGGCGATGTTCACAGCGCCGCGAGCTTCAAGACTATTCACCAAGGCATCATCAAAAACTGCTTGAGCTTCATGAACATCTGTCACTGGCAGCAAACCCACTTCAAAACGCTCTTTAGTTTGCTCTAGTTGCCGTTGAATGGCTCGTTGCTCTGCCTTACGTGTTTCATGGTTGTCATAGGCGCGTAGTGCGCCTAGATAGGCGCTGCTGACCCTTAAAATCAAAGTCTGCTGTTCCGCGGCAAACTGCGCGGTGGCACTCTTACTTAGCGCTTTGCCACGCTGAAATTGATACCAAGCGGGCATATCAAAGATGGCTTGGGTTAGTGAAACACTATAGGTCGTTGAGTCAGTATCTGAAAAGCTTTTACTGACAAAAGGATCAGCTGAGATAAAGGAATAGACTTGCGATGATTCACTGTTTCTTTCTGCCTGACTGAAGTCAGCTGAAGCTGAAATAACAGGGAGTAAGTAGGCGCGACTGATATTTTTAGTTTCTCGACCTACTTGAAAATTAGCACGCGCAGCACGCAAGGTCGGGTCGCTCTGCAGTGCTAGTTCATAAATATCTTTTAAAGAATCCGCCGCACTACCCTGCGATATTAAGAGAACTGTGCAAAGTGTTAAAAATCTTTGTCTTACCTTCAACATACAAACTCCATGATAATTTCCATTGTGGGTGCTTTAAACGGGCATTTTACCAGACTTGTCTTGGTTGTAGTGATTAGCAAATTCCCTTAACTAAGACGCTGATACAGGTAGCATTAGATTCAAAATGGTTACAAAAAACTACTAAATAGAACCAAACGTGTCTTGCCCCAATTCGTTGACCTTATAATCAATCAAGTGGTCTTAAGGATGTTACTTTAACGTACTATATAGGCAACTTTATACGAGTGAAAAGTTAAAAATGGTCAAAAAACACCAATTTAATCAGTCAGATGTTCACGTCGAGGCGACGGAAACTGTATTCCAAGGGTTTTTTAGGGTTGCAAAACTGAAGGTAAGGCATCGCCTCTTTAAGGGCCGTTGGAGTGCTACTTTATGATCCGGAAAATCATTTAGTAGGTTTAGTTGAACAATTTCGGGTCGGGGCGCTAGATGATAATCAGGGTCCCTGGCAATATGAAGTAGTGGCTGGAATGGTGGAGCCTGGCGAAATGCCAATCGATGTGGCCCATCGAGAGTTGCAAGAGGAAGCTGGGCTGGCAGTGGAAAAGTTAATTTCAATGTGTGACTATTTGGTTAGTGCCGGTGGCACAGATGAAAAAATGCATATGTTTTGTGGTTTGGTCGATTTGCGAGACAAGCAGGGTGTCTTTGGTTTAGAGAGCGAGAATGAAGATATATTGTTGCATGTGTGGTCCTATCATGAGGCTCAGCAGGCATTAATTGATGGGGTGTTCAATAGTGCCGCGGTAACGATTGGCTTACTGTGGCTTCAGCAACACCATAAAAATTTGTGAAAAAGTCAGCAGATTTAATAGTAAGATGAAGCTAATATTTATGGTGATAGCAAAATAGGATTAGGGGAAAAAGAAGTGGCTTTTTTTGAAAATCGAAGACGACATCTTGATTTGACGGGGTTGCATGATGAATGCGAACGTAATTATCGCCGTCTACAGAAAACGGCCATAGATTCAAGACAGCTGGGCTCAAAGGTGCTACTTCATTCTCAGGAGAGGCCAACGTCTGGATTATCTATCGAGGTGATTGAGGTGGCCAAGTACACCAGCACCTTGAATATTGTTACTGAACAGGTGGGGCCGTACTGGATGCCTAAAATAGAGGTAAAGGTGCGCTCATATCGAGATGCAAAAATGGCTGAGGTCATTGAATGGTGCTCAGATCGAACGATTCCCTGGGCTTTAACTGAGACAGTAGGGCGACAGGCTATAGATGAAAAGTGGCAGTGGAATATTTTCCTAGGTGAGGTTCTGGCTTATGGTTTGCACCACGGCATTATGGCCTCGGAAGCCTAATAATGAAGGACAGCATTCAAATAACCCAGATTAGCGATCTCCACCTAGGATCAGACAAAAACGCGACATTGGCGGGTGTTAATACTCTCGATAGTTTTAAAGCGGTTCTTAACGCCCTCGATGATGAGGGGCGTGGGGATGACCTGCTACTATTATCCGGAGATCTATCCGGAGAATCGAGTGCTGAGGCCTATGTTCTCCTCAATCAATTATTAGTAGAAAAGGGCAAACAGGTAATATGGTTGCCGGGTAATCATGACGATTTTGAATTAATGCAAAAGGGCTTAATTAATTATCCTCACAGCGCTGTCGTAGAAATGGGTGAGTGGGGAATCTTAACCTTAGATAGCTCGCAAGCTGGGACGCCGATTGGCCATATTTCTGAAACTCGACTACAGCAGGTAAAGGCGGGTTTGGAGCAGCTCGCAGGGAAGGCGGTTTTAATCGCTATGCACCACAGCCCTGTTGAGGTTGGCTGCCGCTGGCTGGATGGACAAAAAATCCAAAACGCTGATGCTCTGTATGATCTTCTCATAGAGCACGGCAACGTGAAGGCGGTAATCACAGGCCATGTGCATCAGCATTTTGACGGGTTATGGGGTGAGCTAATACTTCATACGACACCATCTAGTTGCATTCAATTTAGACAGAATAGTGATGATTTTGCCTTGTCAGACCAACCTCCCGGTTATCGTTGGCTCAACTTAAAGGCTAGTGGCGTAATGGAAACAGGTGTCGAATTTATTGATGGTTTCCATCAGAGGCCTGATATCCAAAATACCGGATACTAAGGCAAAAACAATCAACGACTCTTCTGATCTTTAGCTATTATACAGCTTGATTTTAAGAGTAGTACTCTATGTCAACACTGCTCTATTTACACGGGTTTAACAGTTCGCCTCAATCGAAAAAAGCCATTCAGACACAACAGTGGCTAGCGCTCAATGCCCCTGACATAAAATTCCTTTGCCCATCATTGCCACCCTTTGGCAACGCCGCGTTAAACATCCTGCGATCAATAGTAGAAGATCATTTGCCTGAACCGCTCTTTGTTGTCGGTAGCTCTATGGGTGGTTTTTTTGCTACCTGCTTGGTGGAACAATACAACCTGCGAAGTGTGTTGATTAATCCGGCGGTTAGTCCAGCTGGCGGACTAGATCATTGGCTAGGCGAAAATGCTAATTATGTAACGGGTGAGAAGTGGGTATTCGAGAAAAACCATATTGAAGAGTTTCGGCACCTAGACCCTGTTCAAATAAATCATTTGACTAACTATTTGGTATTGTTACAAACAGGTGATGAAGTACTTGATTGCCGAGATGCTCAGGCTCGTTATACTGGAGCAAAAATAATTGTCGAACAGGGTGGCGACCACAGCTTTATAGATTATGATCAGTATCTGGCAGCGATTCACCAGTTCCTGATTTTAGATTCAACCATAAACTAACCATAAGAGTGTCATGAGCAACTATAACGCAAAAGATATCGAGGTTCTTACCGGCCTAGACCCTGTTCGAAAACGTCCGGGCATGTACACCGACACTACTCGACCAAACCACCTAGCTCAAGAGGTTGTGGATAACAGCGTCGATGAAGCTCTGGCTGGTCATGCCAGCCGAGTGGAGGTCACTCTGCATAAAGATGGTTCATTGTCGGTCTGCGATGATGGCCGTGGCATGCCAGTGGATATTCATCCAGAACAACGCGTTCCTGGTGTTGAAGTTATTCTGTCAACCTTGCATGCCGGAGGTAAATTCTCCAATGATCACTATCAGTTTTCAGGGGGACTTCATGGTGTAGGTGTATCGGTTGTTAATGCTTTGTCAAATACCTTAGAGGTCACGGTAAAGCGTGACGGCAAGGTACATCAAATGATGTTTGCCAACGGTGAAAAAACCTCAGACCTGAAGGTTATTGACACCTGCGGGCAACGTAATACCGGCACCATCTTGCGGTTTTGGCCAAACGCGGTTTACTTTGATTCTATCAAATTCTCCGTCTCACGATTGCGTCATGTGCTTCGTGCTAAGGCAGTTCTATGTGGTGGATTGACTGTCAGTTTTCATGATGAAAACACTAAAGACAGTGAAGAGTGGTATTACGAAGATGGTCTAAAAGATTATCTAGCAGGCGCCTTGCATGGATGGGAAGTACTACCTGCGGAGCCTTTTATCGGCACATTTGCTGCGGAAAACGAAGCGGCAGATTGGGCTGTCCAATGGTTGCCAGAGGGGGGTGAGTTAGTTCAAGAAAGTTACGTGAATCTAATTCCTACCCCTCAAGGCGGCACTGGTTTGCTGGAAGCCATGCGTGAGTTTTGCGAGTTTAGAAACTTACTGCCTCGGGGTATTAAATTAACACCCGATGATATTTGGGATCGGTGTAGTTTTGTGCTTTCATCTAAGCTGGCCGACCCGCAATTTTCCGGTCAGACCAAAGACCGACTATCTTCTCGAGAAGTAGCAGCCTTTGTTTCTGGGGTTGTTAAAGACGCCTTTAGTCTATGGTTAAACCAACATACCGAAGACGCTGAAAAACTAGCTGAGCTGTGTATTTACGCCGCGCAACGCCGTTTGCGAGCAAGCAAAAAGGTGGTGCGCAAAAAAATCACTCAGGGGCCTGCACTTCCAGGAAAGCTGGCTGATTGTTCCAGTGGCGAACCAGAGCGTTGTGAGATTTTCCTGGTAGAGGGAGACTCCGCTGGGGGCTCAGCCAAACAGGCTCGCAACCGAGAACACCAGGCGATCATGCCGCTGCGCGGTAAAATTCTGAATACCTGGGAAGTCGATTCTCAAGAGATTTTAGGCTCTCAAGAAGTGCATGATATTTCTGTCGCGCTGGGGGTGGATCCGGCCGTCGATGATTTAGACTCCTTGCGCTATCACAAGGTTTGTATTTTGGCCGATGCTGACTCTGACGGTTTGCACATTGCCACCCTACTGTGCGCCCTTTTCGTTCGGCATTTTAGACCCTTAGTGAGCCAGGGGCATGTTTATGTGGCGATGCCACCGCTGTTTAGAATCGATGTTGGTAAAGACGTTTACTATGCATTGGATGAGGCTGAAAAGCAGGGCATTCTCGATCGCATTCAAGCTGAAAAGAAGCGCGGCAAAGTCAATGTGCAGCGCTTTAAAGGTCTCGGCGAGATGAATCCACTGCAATTACGTGAAACAACCATGGACCCAGATACTCGACGTTTAGTGCAGCTCACGTTAGAGCCCGGCGATAATACGGACAGTATAATGGATATGTTACTGTCCAAGAAACGTGCCCCAGATCGACGTAACTGGTTGGAAAGTAAAGGTAATTTGACCGAAGCCAGCAAACTTTAGAGTATTTACAACACAGGAAAACCGATGAGCGATATCGTAACCTTTAATGATCAGGGCCTTGAAAGCAGGCCCGTGAGCGTTTATGCCGAGCAAGCATATTTAGATTATTCAATGTACGTGATTCTCGATCGCGCACTGCCACATATTGGTGATGGATTGAAACCCGTGCAGCGCAGAATTGTTTATGCCATGAGTGAGTTGGGCTTAAAAGCCAGCGCCAAGTACAAAAAGTCGGCTCGTACCGTTGGTGATGTGATTGGTAAGTTTCACCCCCACGGTGATAGTGCCGCTTATGAAGCCATGGTCTTAATGGCCCAGCCTTTTTCGTACCGTTACCCTTTGGTGGATGGTCAGGGTAACTGGGGCTCCTCGGATGATCCAAAATCCTTTGCGGCAATGCGTTATACCGAGTCAAAATTATCTGCCTATGCCGACGTATTATTGTCTGAACTGGGTCAGGGCACAGCTAACTGGCGACCTAATTTTGATGCCACCATGGATGAGCCAGAAATCCTTCCAGCCCGAGTGCCCAACGTTTTATTAAACGGTACCACCGGTATTGCGGTGGGTATGGCAACTGATATACCGCCTCATAATCTCAACGAGGTAGTTAATGCCTGTTTGCATTTATTAGATAACCCTAAGGCGACGATTCCAGAGTTGATGGAGTATATTAAAGCGCCGGACTTTCCAACAGATGGCGAAATTATTACGTCAAGTGCCGATATTTTAAATACCTATGAGACTGGCCGTGGTTCGGTGAAGATGCGGGGTATTTGGCATAAAGAAGATGGTGACGTCATTGTCACCGCCTTACCATTTCAGGCATCGGGGTCAAAGATCCTTGAGCAAATTGCTGTGCAAATACGTAATAAAAAACTACCGATGGTGGAAGATTTACGCGATGAGTCTGACCATGAGAATCCAACGCGCCTGGTGATTACCCCGCGTTCCAACAGGATTGATATAGATGCCCTGATGGACCATCTTTTTGCTACGACTGACTTAGAGCGTAGTTATCGCATTAACCTAAATATCATCGCCATTGATGGAAAGCCGTCGGTAATGAATTTACGGCAGATTCTAAAAGAGTGGTTACGTTTTCGTATCGATGTAACCCGCCGCCGCCTTGAATATCGGTTACAGAAAGTAGACAAGCGGTTGCACCTCTTGGACGGTTTGTTGATCGCCTTTTTGAATATTGATGAGGTGATTAATATCATCCGCACTCAGGACGAACCTAAGCCAGCATTAATCGCTCGATTTGGTTTGTCAGATACTCAGACTGAATATATTCTGGACACCAAGTTACGCCAGTTAGCTCGCCTAGAAGAATTTAAAATTCGTGGTGAGCAGGATGAATTAGCTACTGAGAAAGCTGAGCTTGAATTACTGCTGGGTTCAGATATTCGCTTGAAAACTCTGGTGAAGAATGAGTTAAAAAGCACCGCCGATGAATATGGCGATGCTCGCCGGTCACCGTTAAAGGAGCGAGATGAAGCTCAGGCGTTTAATGAAAAAGATCTTTTGACGGCGGAACCCATTACAGTTGTGCTGTCGGACAAGGGTTGGGTGAGAGCAGCTAAGGGGCATGAAATTGACCCAACCACTCTCAGTTATAAGTCGGGAGATAAGTTTCTCTCGTCAGCCTTTGGGCGTAGTAACCAAAATGTCTTTTTGCAAGATTCTACAGGGCGCTACTACTCTCTGGCGGGGCATACATTACCATCGGCTCGAGGTCAGGGTGAACCTGCCACTGGGCGGTTAAATCTACCGTCAGGTGCACTATTCACCGACGTAATTATGGGTGCTGATGACCAAAAGGTGCTGATGGGTACCGACGCCGGGTATGGTTTTATTACCAAAGTTGGCGACCTATTCACGAAGAATAAAGCGGGCAAGGCCGTAGTAAGTATTCCCAAAGGCGGTCGCATTTTGCAGCCAAAGATGGTGAGTCAAGATGATGCCTATATCGCCGCGGTGAGCAATGAAGGGCGCATGTTGGTTTTCCCTGTCGGCGATATCCCGGAATTAGCGCGAGGCAAAGGCAATAAAATTATTAGTATTCCTAGCTCTAGATTGCAAAGCCGAGAAGAATTTGTAGTTGATTATGCGGTGGTGGGTGAAAGTGATTCGCTAGTCGTTCACTCGGGAAAACGCTATCTTTTGATGAAGCCTAAAGACTTAGAGCATTACCGTGGCGAGCGAGGTAGACGCGGGCATAAGTTGCCTCGGGGGTTCCAGAAAGTTGACCGCTTGGACGTCGATGCGGGCAAATAGACCTGCATCCTTTTAATCATGGCGCTCTAATCTAGTAGAGCGCTGTGGCCTAAAAGGTGAAAACCCTTTAGTAAGTTGAGAGCCTCGTAGAGTTGATTGTCGTCAATGGCCGGAGGTTGATTCTCGGCGTTTTCTGTTAGGGAATCATCCCCTTCATTTACCTTTTCTTCAGCCTCTAAATGACCGTCAAGGTCAGCTTCTTTAACTCTATCAGGGGTTTTATAGGGCCGGATTTCAGCGCGCTTGATGATAATATCAGGGACGATTCCTTCTGCTTGAATAGAGCGGCCACTGGGAGTGAAATAACGGGCTGTAGTCAGCTTTACTGCTCGTCCATCGCCAAGAGGCATCACTGTTTGTACAGATCCCTTACCAAAACTCTGAGTGCCAACAATGGCGGCGCGACGATTATCTTGTAGCGCACCAGCAACAATTTCTGACGCTGAGGCGCTGCCACCGTTGATCAACACTACTACGGGTAAGCCATTGAGGATATCCCCGGCTTGCGCTTCAAATCGATGATTGGCGCTGGGCAGTCTTCCCTCGGTGTAAACCACAGTGCCGCTGTCGAGAAGGGCGTCGGCAATTTTAACGGAAGCCGGCACTAGGCCGCCCGGATTATTTCTTAAATCTATCACTAAACCCTTGAGACCTTGAGCCTTTGGATCCTTCTCAGAAAGGCTTGAGGCCTTAAGGTTTTCAACTTCCTTAATAAAGTCGTCTCCGGAACTGGCTTGAAATTGGGCGATGCGCACATAACCGTAACCCCGCTCTAGCAGGCGACTGCGTACCGCACTTATTTGAATAACATCACGAACAATATTAAAGGTCAGAGGACCCTCTTCTCCTTCGCGATAGATGGTCAGCTTAATGCTAGTGCCCTTTTCTCCGCGTAGTTTGTCGATAGCTTTTTGTAGGCCGATACCTCGTACTGGCGAATCGTTCATTTCGACAATTAGATCGCCTGCTTCAATACCAGCCTTGGCAGCTGGCGTATCATCAATAGGCGAGATAACTCTAATCATGCCATTGTCTGCACCGACTTCCATGCCGAGACCACCATACTCTCCAGTGGCATTTTCCTGAAGATCGCCGTAATCATCTGCCTTGAGATAGGTAGAATGAGGGTCTAACCCGGTCACTAAACCAGCGATGGCATTCTCTAGTAACTCTGTGTCAGAGACTTCTTCGACATAGCCTTGGCGAATTTGTTCGAAAACCTGAGTAAACAGCCTTAATTCTTGCAGGGGTAGTCGTTCTTCGGCAGTCATTTTTTCATTCAAGGCTGAAGTTTGCTCTGGGGTTTCCCCGTAGGCTGGTAGCAGTGTTAATAAAAGCAATACAGCTGTGAAAATTCTTAGCATTGTTGGGTCCCTTAGGTATCACTCAATTGTAATCGCAAAACTAAGCCCTAGTCTCTCGTTTAGGATTTCGCCATCCAATTTTTTGGGTTGGCTGGTTTGCCTTGGCTGCGGATTTCGAAGTAAAGTGCCGATTTGCCTAGTCCGCCAGTATTGCCAGCTCGCGCCACTACCTCGTTAGTTTGCACTGAGTCACCGGTATCTTTCAATAGTTCTTGGTTGTGACCATAGAGCGTCATATAACCATTGCCGTGTTCTATGATCAAGAGGAGGCCAAATCCTCTCAAATAGTTAGAGAAAACGACCCTACCCTGGTGAACTGATTTTACCTCTGTGCCGCTATTGGCGTTTATCAGCCATCCCTGCCATTTTATCGGACCATTGCGTGCGCTACCAAAACGATGGGCAATACGGCCGTTGAGAGGCCACCGAAGTTTCCCTTTTCGTGACACAAACGATTGTGACGGAGAGGGTAAAATTAAATCCGCTACCGCTTCCTGTACTGCGTTAAGTAGCTGCTCTAACTGTCCGCGTTGTTTCTGCAACCCACGTAGTCTTTTCTTGTCATCAGACATCGTTAGCTGCATTTTATCTAAGGACGACGTTCTTTTTGCAACCTGAACGGCTAGATTTTCCTGCTGAAGAGAAAGAGACTTCTTTGACGCCACTAATTCTAGTTTGTTTTTATTAATGTCCTCAATGACCTTGGTCAATGCTTGAACATCAGTCAGATATTCTTCAATTTTTTCGCTCCGGGCTTCGAGGAAATAATTGTAGTATTTAAACATCCGAGAAATTGCTTTTGGATCTTCTTGATTAAGCAATAGTTTGATTGGTTCTTGGTCGCCGAGTTTGTGTGCAGCCCTTATTTGTTCCGCGATCGCGCTATTCTGTTGGGCGATACGCCGCTCTATAGAAATCTTATTCTTCTCTTTTTCAGCGATGGTAGTCTCCGCCGATCCAATTTTTTGACGGATTAGGCGCATGTTGGCTGTGATTTTACTGGCTTCAATTTCGACCTGAACGAGCTCGGCTTCTATTCCGCTTTGTTTCTCACTGCTAGTTGCTAGGGTTTTCTCAAGGGCTGCTATAGTTTGTTTGAGACGGCCGAGTTCAACTTGTGAACTGTCGTCGGCGATAGCAGTTGGGTTGAGAATTAGGCTGACAAATACACCGACAAGAAGTCTACGCAGGCAAGGCACTAGGATTATCGCGCTTAATCGCTGCATAGCATTCACTATAAAAGTAAAGAGCGGCCAGTCATTTCTGCTGGTTGTTCCATATCCATCAGAGCCAACATGGTGGGAGCAATATCGGCCAGAGAGCCTCCCCGATCTAGCTTTACTCCAGGCCTACCAACATAAACGAGTGGCACGGGCAAGGTAGTGTGCTGGGTATGAGGTTGATTTGATACGTCATCAAACATCACTTCCACATTACCGTGATCGGCTGTTATTAGGGCTTGTCCTCCTACCCTTGCCAAACTAGCTAAAACTCTTTTTAAGCACCCGTCCACTGCTTCAACGGCGAGCATAGCTGCTTGGTAATCTCCTGTGTGCCCGACCATGTCACAGTTAGCATAGTTGCAGATAATAGTGTCGAACTGATGAGACTCGATAGCCTCTATTAATTTATCGGTGACCTCTGGCGCGCTCATTTCTGGCTGTTGATCGTAGGTAGTAATGTCGAGTGAAGGCAGCAGGTTGCGCTCTTCGCCTTGATACATGGCCTCTCGACCACCACTCATAAAAAACGTAACGTGGGCATACTTTTCGGTTTCGGCAATGCGTAGTTGATACTTACCTTGGTCCGATAGAAATTCACCAAGAGAATTAACGATTGGGATTGTTGGAAAGGCAAGGGGGCAGTTCAACGTGCTTTCATATTCGGTAGTTGTTACAAAAGTGCTGGGCAAGCGAACGACCTTGCGATCGAAGCCAGTAAATTCGTGGTCAACTATCGCGTGAGTAAGCTGTCGAACACGGTCTGGGCGGAAGTTCATGAAAATCACCGCATCCCCATCTTCTAATACTGCGGGAACGTCGTCTGACTTACCTATACTGGTAGCACTGACAAATTCATCATCTTCACCGCGGGAATAAGCATCTTCAAGTGCAGTGAGGGGGTCAATGGCAGAGTGACTGGCTACACCCTCGGTAATTAGCTGGTACGCTTGATTGATTCGCTCCCAGCGATTGTCGCGATCCATGGCATAAAAACGGCCGATCATTGAAGCAATTTTTGCTACCCCTAAGCTTTCGCATAACCGATGTGTTTTTTCTAGCGACGGCTGGGCGCTACGAGGTGGACAGTCGCGGCCGTCTAAGAACGCATGTACATATATTTTCTTAGCCCCGCGTTGTGCCGCTAGTTCAATCATAGCGTTAATATGATCTTCATGGCTATGGACTCCACCAGCGGAAAGTAAGCCGAGAATGTGTACTGCTCGGTTAGTCTTAACGGCCTTATCTATTGCGTCGCAGTAAATCGAATTGGTGTAAAAATCACCATCACTAATAGCTTTATTAATACGACTGAAATTCTGATAGACGACCCGGCCAGCACCGATAGTCATGTGCCCAACCTCGGAGTTGCCCATCTGTCCTTCGGGCAATCCAACATCCTCTCCTGAAGTGGCGATAAAGGTACTTGGATTATCCACCCAAAGATTCTCCCAAATGGGAGCTTTGGCATTGGCTACAGCGTTGAAATGCGTGTTGTCGCTGTGACCGCAACCATCCAAGATCATCAGTACCACAGGTTTTCTTTTCACGAGTTCAGGGTTCCTTTTTTTGGGGCATTATCAGTCATTACAAAAACTGATTGCAGTATATCAAAGTTTTGATTTTTACAGCTCTAGTCGCTCCCATCGCTCATAGCACTTGCTTAGTTGAGATTGCCACTCAGCGAGTTGATTTTCAGTTTTTTGTATTTCCAGTCTAGTTGATTGATAAAATCCGCCTTCACTCATCGTTGCAGAAATACTCTGAATCTGGGTCTCCAGTAACTCAATTTTTTTGGGTAGCTCATCCAATTCGCGCTGGTCTTTATAGGAGAGCTTCTTAACCTCTAGAAGTGATTTAGGTTTGATTTTTACGTCAGTTGTGGATGTTGATTGTTCTATAGTTTTTCGTTGTCTTAACCAATCATCATAACCTCCAACATACTGATTGATGGTCCCATCGCCTTCAAAAACTAACGTGCTAGTGACGACATTATTAAGAAAGGCACGATCGTGGCTGACCAAGATAACCGTCCCTTTGTAATCGATCAACAGCTCTTCTAGTAAATCTAAAGTATCAATATCCAAATCGTTAGTTGGCTCATCAAGCACGAGTATATTTGAAGGAACCGTGAATAATTTAGCTAACAGTAAACGATTACGCTCTCCTCCCGATAGCACTTTAACCGGTTGGCGGCATCGGTCTGGGGCGAACAAGAAATCTTGTAAATAGCTAATTACATGACGACTTTTGCCGCCGATCTCCAGCATGTCGCGACCACCGGACACATTATCTTGAACTGTTTTTTCCTCGTCTAATGCAGAACGATATTGATCAAAGTAGGCTACGTTTAGATTAGTCCCGATTTTAATGGAGCCCTGTTGAGGGGTTAACTCACCTAACAATAATTTAATAAGGGTAGTTTTTCCAACGCCATTACGACCGATAAAACCCACTTTATCGCCTCGCTGAATAAGCGTTGAGAAATTGCTAACTACCGTATCCTGATCAAAGGAAAAGGTAATATTGGTAGCCTCAGCGACTATCTTGCCAGATTTTTCTGCGTGCTGAATATCCATTTTAGCCGCGCCTAGACGCTTGCGTCGCTGGGCATACTCGTTGCGCATAGCTTCGAGAGATCGCACCCGTCCTTCATTGCGAGTACGGCGAGCTTTAATGCCTTGACGAATCCAGATTTCTTCTTGTGATAGGCGTTTATCAAACAGCGCATTTTGCCGATCTTCAATTTCTAGATTCTCTTCTTTTCTGACCAGATATGTACTGTAGTTACAGTTAAACTCAGCTAATTTTCCTCGGTCAATTTCGATGAACCGATTAGCCAGGTTGTCCATAAAACGGCGGTCATGGCTAATAAAGAGCAATGAGCCCTCCCATTTGAGTAGAAATTGTTCTACCCACTGAATAGCCTCTATGTCTAGGTGGTTGGTTGGCTCATCGAGCAGCAGCAGATCAGGGTTGCAGACCAGCGCTCTGGCCAGCAGGACTCTGCGTTTATAGCCGCCTGATAAGCTGGCAATATCGACTTCTGGATCAAGATCCATTTTTGTAATCATAGATTCTACGCGTTGGTTGATATCCCAGCCATCTATGCGCTCGATTTCAGCTTGGCATTGCTCTAATTGATTAAATATCTTGGGGCTAGAGTCATGACTTAATTGCTGAGTAAGATGATGGAATTGTTGAATTAGCTTGCCTTCGGCGCCCAAGCCATCAGCAATAACATCGAACACATTGCCTTGGGTATCATGCGGAACAGATTGCTCTAACTGAGCTACTTTTACGCCACTGGCGCGCTTAATGAGGCCCTCATCCGCAATAATTTGACCAGTTATGATCTTCAGTAAAGTAGATTTCCCGGCACCATTTCTGCCAATTAGACAAACGCGCTCGCCGGGTTCAATAACGAGATTTATATGGTCAACAAGGGGTGGTTGGCCATAACTTAAAAAAACATCTTGCAGAGTAATTAGGGGCATAAAATTTATTCGTCGCCTAGAATTGAGGGTTGCTTTGCACTGTCAGGGCCAAATGGCTTAGTTATTAAGATTAATTTGGGCAGTAATGTCATTGATCCAAGCAAGGCAGCCAACATGGCCAGACTGGTCAGAAGTCCAAAATAAATCGAAGGAATGAAATTTGATAAGGTCAAGATTGAGAAGCCAATAATAATGGTAGTCGCAGTATATAACAGGGCTTGGCCTATACTGGCATGCGCACGATGCATCGAGGCAATATAGTCTTTATCGGCGCTAAATTCGCGGGCGAAACGAGTGAGGTAGTGAATCGCGTGATCTACCCCAATACCGATAGTGATCGCCGCGATAGTGATCGTCATCATGTCCAGAGGAATAGACATAATTCCCATGCCGCCCAGAACAATTCCTGCGGCTAAGAAGTTAGGCAAGATAGCGATTATAGATATTTTTATGGATTGGAAAAGCACTAAGAACATAATCATTATGCCGACGAAAACAGCGCCTAAAGTGAGTATTTGGGACTTATATAAACTCTGAAGCATATTGTTATACAGCACTAACAGACCGGTAAATCGAATATTTTCAGGCGCTATACCGACTTCATTTTCGGCATAGTCGCGAATTTTTTTAAGCAACTCAGTACGACGCAATTGACCGCCAGTCTCCTTAGCGCGGAGCTGAATGCGAGCTTCATCAATGTCCTCGAGAAGATAGGGCCCCACCATCTGCTGATAAATATCCTCTCCTAGACTTTGCCGCATAAAGGCAATTTCAAAATCGTTTAATGGATGTCCAAGAAGATCTGTCGCAACCTCATTGATCTGCGCCAGCGAGCTTACCTTGCCAACTTCGGGTTGAGCTTCAATAAAACGCTGTAGTTTGCTTAAATCTGCTAACCCAGTAGATGAGAACCAATAGCTATCTGTTAGAGAGTCTTCTTCACTACCAAACTCATCTTCATCAAAATTATAATCATCTTCATCACCGAAGCCATAATCATCTTCGACAGCTTCAGCGTCACTAGTCGCTAGCGACATAGACGCTGGAGCTTGAATTATGATATCTAGAGGCGTTGTGCCGCCAAGCGCCGTATCTATTATTTCCATTCCTTGATAGATTTCAGTGTCTGAGCGGAAATAATCGATAAAGCGGTTTTCAACCTCTAGCTTGGTGATTCCATAACCTGAGAGAATAGCCAGTGCCAATGCAATGAGCAGAACTGCAGATCCATAGTGCTCGGTAAACCATGCAAACTTCGTCGTTATTACACCAGAGTTATCGGCGGCTGCAGAGCTGTTTCCTTTGCCCAGTAATATCATGCCGGCGGGTATCACCACAAAGGAAACTAATAACGCAAGACTGATACCCATCGTCATCATCCAGCCGAAATCGATAACAGGCCTAATATTGCTGACGACCAAAGATGTAAACGCAACAATTGTAGTGAGTACGGTATACACGCAGGGTTTGGCCATAGAAATAACAGTGCCGCTAACCAATTCATGCTGCGTCGCATCTGGTTTAGCGGATTGTAGTTCACGATAGCGGACGATGAGATGAATAGTCAGCGCTAATGTTATAATCAGTAGCAAGGAAACAAAATTAGACGATATAACCGTCAATCGCCAGTCAATCCAACTTAAAAATCCAAGTATGATAGTCAGACAAAGACCGCAGGTGAGCAACGGCAAAACGACCCAGCGAACTTGTCGAAAAATAAGGGCCAAGGTAGCAATGATAAACAGCAAAATACCGGCGCCAAAAACTTGTAGATCGCTTTTAATAAAATCGATCATGTCGGCGGTAATCATATCTGGGCCGCCCAGAAAAATAGTGGCTTGACCTCGGTAGCCATTAATTAGGCCACGCACCGCATTGACTCTCTCATGATCTTCTGAAGCTGTGGCAGTGCGATGGTTAAGGAATTCTAGGCTGACTGCATCCAGCTGGCTCTTTTGCTCTACGGTAAGACCTACAGTATCGCGCACTAGGCGTAAATCATCACGTTCGGTAACTAACTTCAAATAGGTCTCATCGAGCTTTAAGGTCGCTAGGATGCCGGTGGTTTGTCCATCGGCACTGAGAATAACATCCTTATAAATTGGACTATTTAGGAATTCTTGCTTTGCTAACTGTTTATCAACACCGGCGGAAAGTAGTGTATTCAGCTCGTCAGTTAGCTCTGAAATCTCAATCTTGGGGCTATAGAGTAGCGGCACGTCGAGCATAGACAGGACATTCTCGACGCCGTTAATAGTAAGCAGATCGGCGCGCAGAGCTTTTAGAACCTGAAGATTTTCTTCATCAAATAGATCGCCTTGTTTAGGCGAAAAGGTGACGATCAGATAATTGTCGCTACCATAACGCTGAACGACCTCACGAAAGAAGTTTAAGTCATCGTCATGTTCCAGTGTTAAAGAGTCAGCTGACGCATCTAGTTTGAAATTGGGTAAGCCCATTGCCATGGCAATGGTCAGTAAAACGATCGCCAGTATTGCCGCCAATGGATGACGCAAAATCGTCTTGTCATACATTTCAAATAGGGAAGATTGCATGGTGACAGCGAGCCTTAAAATAGTAATCGGTAAAGATGCGCCATTATGCGGTTTTGCAGGCCAAATTTATAGGCTGGAGACGTAACATTGGACAGTCTGGCAAATATTTCTTGAGATTGAAATTATCATCTACTTTAATGAGTCTTTGCGTAAGCTAAATAGTGCCTTTTATTTAAATAAAATACATAATTTCGCATCTAACACAGAAAGTAGGTTGTCTCGTTAAGCTAAGGCAACATTGATAGTTTAAAAACAATAAGAAAAGGAGGGTTAGTCATGAAAAGATCAAACAGTATTATTGCTATATTGGCATCCTTAGTCATCGGTAGTCTGATATTGCTTGGGGGTAGTCAAGGAAGCCTTCAGGTTGATGACCTGCCTTTGTTTGCGCTATGTGGCGCCATAGGGTTTATTCTTCATTGGCTGATGTTCCTTCCCGCCTACGCATTCCAAACCGAGCACTATTTTGATTTAACCGGGTCAATATCTTACGTTACCACTGTAGTCGCAGCGGTAATGTTGAGTTCGTCCCTAGACCTTAGGGATCTTATTATTTGCGCCATGATTGTCATTTGGGCGGTCCGCTTAGGATCTTTTTTATTCTGGCGAATAAAAAAAGACGGTCAAGACACACGTTTTATTGTTATGAAAACACAGTTCATATGGTTCTTGATGACTTGGACTCTGGGTGGGCTTTGGGTCTTAGTTACAATGGCGGCAGGACTTGCGGCGATAACGTCTAATATCACTGAGGACCTTGGGGCGTTGTCCTACATTGGAATCTCTTTGTGGCTATTTGGATTTGCAGTGGAAGTTGCTGCAGACGCGCAAAAGCGACGCTTTAAGGCGTTGCCTGAAAATAAAGGGCGTTTCATCAAGTCTGGATTATGGGCGTGGTCACAACATCCTAATTACTTTGGCGAAATAACACTGTGGTTTGGTTTAACGCTGGTAGCACTGCCGGTGTTATCTGGGTGGCAGCTATGTACATTGATTTCACCGATATTTGTCTATCTATTATTAACTAGAGTTAGTGGCATACCGCTATTAGACCGGCTAGCTCTGAAGAAATGGGGAACTGATCCAGACTATATTGCCTATATAGAATCAACACCATCACTAATCCCTGCTCGACCGAAGGTCTAGTCTCTGCAAGGATTTTGATGGACAATGGCCTCTTCAAAACAACAACTCGATTGAGATATTTGGGGAAGCTATGAGGGGCGTTATTTTAGATTTTGACAGCATAGGACCGACAGACCTCGATCTGACTGCACTGCATAAATTGCCCGTTGAGTGGGAAATTTATCCCGATTGCTTGGCCTCTCAGGTAGCCGGACGCATTGCCAACGCGGATATTGTGTTGACTAATAAGACGGCAATTCGCGCCTCCGAAATGGATCAATCTAAGTCTCTAAAACTCATCGCTGTGTTTGCCACAGGAACGGACATTGTCGATCTAGTCGCAGCGAGCGAGAAAAACATAGTTGTGAGTAATGCGGTTGGCTACGGCACAGCCTCGGTCGTTCAACACGTTTGGTCGCTGATTCTGGCGTTAACTACAAACCTTAAAGAGCATAGCAAGGCATCAATCGACGGCCGGTGGCGCAACAGCCGATTTTTCTGTTTGCTGGATTCTCCGGTACAAGAACTTGAGGGTAAAGTACTCGGTATTATAGGGGCTGGCGAGCTAGGTTTAGGCGTGGCAAAAATCGCTGCAGCCTTCGGAATGAAAGTGTTCTTTGCGGCCTTACCCGGTCGATCTCATTCAAACCAAGACAATCGAATGCCGTTTGAAATACTACTAAAAGAAGCCGATATCCTCAGTTTGCATTGCCCTTTAACCGCAGAAACGGCCAAATTAATTGGCGCAGATGAACTGCAAGTAATGAAAAAATCAGCTTTTCTGATCAATACCGCGCGCGGAGGTCTCATTGATGAGCAAGCATTAAGGAATGCGCTGACTGAGGGAGTTATTGCTGGCGCTGCACTTGACGTGCTCAGCGTTGAGCCGCCATCTGATGGGAATTTACTCATTGACAGTTATATCGCCAACTTAATTGTTACACCCCATGTTGCCTGGATCGCTCGTGAGTCGCGGCAGAGGCTGGTGGGCCAAGTCGTTGAGAATGTGCAAGGATTTCTTTCAGGTAAGCCAAGAAATCAGGTCAATTAATCGAGGATACAGCCCTCTTGTATGTTTAAACCTTAAAGCCACTCGCTAATTTTTTAGGCACCAATACATTTTTCAGGCGCACATAGCTGGGAATGCCATTTTTAAATGGCGGGTAATCTTCTCCGGCGATTAAGGGCTCTAAATAATCACGAGCTTTTTGGGTGATACCGTAACCATCCTTAGTGATAAATGAGCGAGGCATCTTCTTTTCCATATTAGCCACTTTTTCTAGTGGGGCCTCTCCCAATGACCAGTTGTATTTCTTACCTGGCCCTCTCTCGATGGAAACCATCACAGAATGCTTACCCTGTGCCGCCATTTCAACGGCTGCTCGACCGACGGCATAGGCTTGGTCTACGTCGGTCTTTGAGGCGATGTGACGTGCTGACCGCTGCAAATAGTCAGCCATAGCCCAGTGATATTTGTAGCCCGTAGACTGTTTAATCATGCTGGCTAGGGTTGGAGCTACGCCGCCAAGCTGGTGATGCCCAAAAGCATCTTTATTTATCGATCCAGAAATATGGGCACCATCACTATACTGTGCTCCTTCGGAAGCGACAATAACGCAGAAGCCTTTTTCATGAACAGTTTGCTCAACCTTTTTAATAAATAGCTCTCGAGAAAAAGGAATTTCAGGGAAGAGAATAATGTGCGGAGGATCGCCGGCGTGTTCTGCCGCAAGGCCTCCAGAAGCGGCAATCCATCCGGCATGACGACCCATTACTTCAAGAATAAATACTTTCGTCGAGGAGCCGCACATTGACTCAATATCGAGACTGGCTTCCTTGGTTGAGGTGGCAATATATTTCGCCACTGAACCAAACCCAGGGCTACAGTCCGTTAGCGGCAGATCGTTATCAATGGTTTTGGGGATATGGATCGCTTGGATAGGGTAGCCCAGTGTTGCCGAAATTTGAGACACTTTGAGGCAGGTGTCTGCTGAGTCTCCACCGCCATTATAAAAAAAGTACCCTATATTGTGCGCCTTAAATACCTCAATAAGTCGTTCGTATTCTGCTGGACTATCTTTGTAATCTTTCATCTTGTAGCGGCAAGAGCCAAACGCGCCACCAGGCGTATGTTGAAGCGCAGCGATATCAGATAAAGATTCTTTGCTGGTATCGATAAGTTCTTCTTGCAGAGCGCCGACAATGCCATTTAAGCCTGCGTATAGTTTGCCGATGATTGCCTTATTTTCACGCGCAGCCTCTATAACGCCGGCGGCTGATGCGTTGATAACGGCCGTTACGCCTCCAGATTGTGCATAAAAAGCATTTTTCTTATCCATGGGTAAGGCTCTCACAAAGTTCCTGTTTGTTAGACTTTCATTTTAGTCCCTTGCAGACTAAGGTGAAAGCGGAAACTAACTTGTTTTAGGTTATAGTGCCCATTATCCCTCAGGTTGATGTTTAGGTAGGCCATCTTATGCATATTCATATTCTCGGTATCTGCGGTACATTTATGGGTAGTCTTGCCCTACTTGCCAAACAAGCTGGCCATCAGGTTTCGGGTTCTGACGCGAATGTCTATCCACCGATGAGTACACAGCTTGAGGAAAGCGGTATACAGTTAATCGAGGGATTTGATCCTCAGCAGTTGCGCCCTGCGCCAGATTTAGTTGTCGTTGGGAACGCTATGTCTCGAGGGAACCCATGTGTGGAATATATGCTCGACAATAGGTTGGCCTATACCTCTGGGCCTCAGTGGTTGGGGGAAAATATTCTAAGAGATAAACATGTCCTTGCTGTATCGGGAACTCATGGGAAAACCACTACCAGTAGCATGTTAGCTAAAGTTCTTGATTCCGCCGGTCTTCAGCCTGGTTTTTTAATTGGCGGCATCCCCCAAGATTTTGGTATTTCAGCGCGTCTTAGCGACAGTGATTATTTTGTGGTTGAGGCTGATGAGTACGATAGTGCTTTTTTCGATAAACGCTCTAAATTTGTCCATTATTTTACTAACACGCTCCTTATTAATAATCTTGAATTCGACCATGCTGATATTTTTGACGACTTGGCGTCTATTCAACGGCAATTTCATCACCTCGTGCGAACCGTTCCCAGTACTGGGGCCGTCATTTCTCCGTCCTTTGATGCTAATGTTAGTGCAGTTCTTGATCAGGGGTGCTGGAGTAGTCAGGAGAGTTTTGGCGATCACGACGGTGATTGGAAATATGCGCTGATCTCTGGCGATGGATCGCAGTTTGATGTCATTCAGTCAGATCAAGCTGGACACGAACTTTCCCGCGGGACGGTAAAGTGGGCGCATAGCGGGTTACACAATGTGATGAATGGATTATCTGCAGTTATTGCCGCACACCAAGTTGGGGTTAAGGTTGAACAGGCCTGTGCCGCTTTAAGTGAGTTTGTCGGTGTAAAAAGGAGAATGGAGGTCATTTATCAAGGCCCAGGAATAACGGTCTATGATGACTTTGCCCATCATCCGACCGCAATAAAGACGACATTAGAGGGTTTGCGAGCAAAGGTAGGCAGCGAAACCATCATAGCGATTATCGAGCCGCGTTCTGCAACCATGCGTATGGGTGCCCACCAAGTTGCTTTGAGTGCCTCGGTCGGTAGTGCGGATCAAGTTTATTGGTATCAAAATGCTGCCGTCGATTGGGATGTTGGAGCCTTAGGTAAAGCAAGTTTGGTATCGACTCAATCGACAGACAGTATCGAAATCTTGCTTGAGCTAGCGTTGAAGTCCGTAGCACCCAACAGACATATTGTGGTGATGAGTAATGGCGGTTTTGAAGGCTTTCACGCTAAGCTCACAGCAGCACTTTCTTCCTAGCTGCTTAGCATAAATGTTACTGGGCCATCGTTGCATAGTGACACCTGCATATTAGCGCCGAAAATACCACTTTGAGTGATAGGGTGAATCCTCGCCGCCTGCGCAACAAAATGGTCATAAAGAAATTCAGCATGATCGGGTTTCGCGGCAGCAGAAAAACTTGGTCGAAGCCCTTTTTTAGTGTCAGCTGCTAGAGTGAATTGAGAAACGATTAGTAGTCCACCACTAACATCTGAGAGAGACAGATTCATTTTTCCTTCGTCATCAGAGAAGATTCTATAGCTTAGGATTTTTTGTAAAAGTTTTTCAGCATCGGCTTTAGAGTCATTTTTTTGAACACCCAACAAAAGCAAAATACCTTGACTGATTTCTCCTGTTATTGATCCTTCGATCGATACAGATGCGCTAGAAACGCGCTGAACCAATCCGAGCATGGTAGTTACTCTGGACTATGTAAGTGATGAGCTAGCCGCTCGGTGGCTCTGATCAGGGCGTCGGTTATGCCTGGCTCACTAGAGGAGTGGCCTGCATCAGCGATAATATCCAATTGGGCCTCTGGCCAAGCTTCACTCAGAGCAAAAGCCTGATTGACGGGGCATACCATGTCATAGCGTCCGTGAACGATCGTAGCGGGAATGCCTCTTAGCTTATCGACATTGTTAATAATTTGGTTGGGCTCTAAAAACGCTTTGTTAATAAAGTAATGAGCTTCTATCCTGGCAATAGCCATTGCCATATGAGGATGGGCAAAATGCCCAACGACATCTTCATTGGGGTGCAATGTCGCACAGCGTCCTTCTAACAGAGACCAGGCTTTCGCCGCCGCCATCTGTTCCAGCTCATTATCACCGGTGAGACGGCGATAAAATGCGCTGAGTAGATTGTGGTGCTCTGCTTCGGGAATAACATTAATGAAGTGTTTCCAGTAGTCAGGGAAGACATGCTTCACACCGTCTTGATAGAACCATGAAATATCCTCGTCTCGACAAAGAAAAATACCTCGTAATACTAGACCCAACACTAACTCTGGAAAGGCTTGCGCATAAACAAGACTCAACGTAGAGCCCCAAGAGCCTCCAAACACAACCCAGCGCTTGACGTTAAGAGCTTTACGAATAACCTCGATGTCGGCGATCAATGCGGCAGTATTGTTGCCTTCTAGCAGGGCATGAGGCGTTGACTGCCCAGCGCCGCGCTGATCGAACAAAATAATACGGTATTTTTCGGGATCAAAAAAACACCGATCTGTCGGATTCGCCCCCCCGCCAGGGCCGCCATGGACAAATAGAACGGGAATACCCTCTGGGTTACCAGATTCTTCGACATGCAGGATATGAGGGGCAGTCACAGCAAGCGATCGCGAGTGATAGGGCCGGATTGCCGGGAATGCTTTCTTCATTTATCGATGGCCTTTGTTCTAATCCTTAATATTAGCGCAAAGCGGGCGAGATAGACAAAAAAACTCAATTGTTCTATTTTAGCCGTTGATAAAATAGATTCTAGGCTGTGGGGGGGGGGGGTTGTAGATGACTGAGATTGTTCGGTGTGACTGGTGCGGAACAGACCCTATTTATCGTCAATATCATGACACTGAATGGGGAGTCCCGTGCAGGGATGAGGTAAAGCTCTTCGAGTTTTTGATCTTGGAGGGTGCCCAAGCAGGGTTGTCGTGGGTTACCATTTTACGCAGAAGAGAAAACTATCGTCGGGCCTTTGCGCAATTTGACGTCGATCGGGTGGCAAAATTTAACGATGATGATGTAGCACGTTTGATGCTGGACCCTGGCATTATCAGAAATCGACTAAAGATCGAGAGCACGATATCCAATGCTCGCCTGTATCAGGAGGTTCAAAGAGAATATGGCAGCTTCAGTGATTTTATTTGGGGCTATATAGATCATGTGCCTATGGTTAACCAATGGTCAGGGATCGAGGCTATACCCACTACGACATCAATGTCTGATCGAATTAGCAGAGACATGAAAAAGCGAGGGTTTCGTTTTTTTGGCAGTACGATCTGCTATGCCTATATGCAAGCAATGGGAATGGTTAATGACCATCTGAAAGATTGCTTTAAGTGCCCTGCTGGATTGTAAATTAGCTTGTTATCGCCAAGTTACCGCCCATGTTCTTAGCCTGATATAGCCTGTTTTCAGCGCAGGATATGAGGTCATTTAAATCACTACATTTACTTTGAGTGGCAATGCCAATGCTTATTGATAATGTAAATTTGGCGCCCTTGGCATCTATCTTTAGACTATTTATTTTTTGCCGCAACACATCGGCAATGATATTGCTGGCGCTGGGTTCATCGTGGGGCACTATAATTATGAAGGTATTGCCTGCCCATCGGGCTAGCTCGTACTCTTCAGATAGACTGTCACTTAAAAGCTGTTCCACTATGGTTAAAACGTTGTCGCCAACAGCAAGGCCATATCGTTCGTTGATCGATTTAAAATTATCTAGATCAGCTAAAATCACGCCAAATGAGCTTCCTTCGGCTTGGGGGTTACTGTATTTTTCCTTCAGATAAAGCTCTGCAGATTGGCGATTATGCAGTCCCGGTTAAGGCATCTATGAGTTTGAATTGGTCGATCTGCGAGGATAAATATTTAACGTTGTGTGTGTATTTTGATCGCGATGTAGAAGCTTCATAAACAAAAATTATGGTCACAAAGTAGAGAAATATAAACTGCAGTGATTCTGTGGTTGAGTAAGGGCTAAGACTAGCTGTTTGGCTAAATAGGATTATGCTTGCAATGCAAAGTAAGGTAGCGCCCACTGACAGGTTTGCAGGCCAGGGGCATGCCTCCATTATAGTGCGGAGGCTTGATAGGCTCCAGGCTAACGATAGGGCGCTAAAGCTAAATGTTAGCGAATATAAAAACCCTGAAAAAATCGTCATGACGACTAAACTTTCGGCAATATTTTTAAGCTTAGAATTCCAGAAGATGAGGCTAAGCAGTAGTGAGCTACCCGTACCTAGATAAAAGGCAACCAAGTCTAGTTCGTGATGGATGTAAAAATAATAGGAAAATGACAGCGCAATAGTGGTCTGGACCATTACCGACACAGGCGCCGTAAATAGAGAATCTACTTTGATTTTAAATTCGTTGGCGGTCATTAAGGGTAATCAGCTCGTCCTTGAGCCTGCTATCTAACTAAAATTAGCACTTAATCCATGCTGAGTGGTAGTATCATAGGACTACATTTAAGCGTTATCTTGAGTTCCTTTTTCGGGCGGTCTCCGTTAGAAGCTTTTTACGCAAGCGAATACTTTCAGGGGTGACTTCGACGAGCTCGTCGTCTTCGATAAATTCAAGAGCTTGCTCCAATGTATGTTTGATTGGAGGGACGAGCGTTAATGCTTCATCAGTGCCTGACGCACGCACATTGGTCAGCTGTTTTCCTTTGATGGGGTTAACGACTAGATCATTTGATCTTGAATGAATGCCTACCACCTGACCTTCATAAACGTCAATGGCGTGGCCCAAAAAGAGTCGTCCTCGAGCTTGAATATTAAAGAGTGCAAAGGCTGCAGTTTTGCCTTTAACCATGCTCACTAGTGCGCCATTTTTGCGTGTGAATTTTTCACCTTCTTTGGCCGGACCGTAGCGATCAAAAATGCTGGTCATAATGCCTGATCCTGAGGTCAGCGTTAGAAAGGCGCCACGAAAGCCGATCAGTCCGCGTGAAGGCATAGAGAATTCTAGGCGGACGCGACCTTTCCCGTCAGGTTCCATATTGGTCAGTTCTGCTTTCCGCATACCTAACTCTTCCATTACCGAGCCTTGATGTTTTTCTTCTACATCGATAACGACGTGCTCAAAAGGCTCATGGACTTGCCCATCAACCAGTTTCTTAACCACTTCGGGGCGAGATACGCCCATCTCAAAGCCTTCGCGTCGCATTGTTTCGATCAAAACAGAAAGGTGTAGCTCGCCACGGCCAGATACAATAAATTTATCAGGCGTATCCCCCGGCTTGACCCTAAGTGCTACGTTATGAATTAGCTCTTGGTTAAGGCGATCTCTAATATTTCGTGTGGTTACATATTTCCCTTCTAAACCAGCAAAAGGAGAGTCATTGACGATAAATGTCATACTTACGGTGGGCTCGTCAACGCTCAGTGGCGGCAACGATTCAATATGGTCTGGGTCGCATAGAGTATCGGAGATGGCGAGGCCATCAATTCCGTTGATACAAACGATATCGCCTGCGCCGGCCAGTTGAGTCTCAATCTGTTCCAGCCCGAGGTACCCTTTAACGTTCAGGACCTTGCCTTTTCGTTGATCGCCGTTGGCGCTGTTAACAATTACTTGTTGCCCAGGTTTGAGTTTTCCTCGAGTAATTTTGCCGACACCAATAACACCAACATAGTTGTCATAGGCTAGAGCGGATACTTGCATTTGAAAGGCACCATCGACGTCAACATCAGGTGCTGGAACGTCGGCGATTATCATTTCGTAGAGTGGCGTCATATCTTCCGCCATATCTTGATAATCGTTGCCAGCAATGCCATTGATCGCTGATGTGTAAATTACTGGGAAATCAAGCTGCTCATCTGTTGCGCCTAAGTTATCGAAGAGATCAAAAACTTGATCCAATACCCAGTCTGGCCGAGCGCCTGGACGATCGATCTTGTTAATGACGACAATCGGACGCAAACCCTGCTCAAAGGCTTTTGAAGTCACAAATCTAGTTTGTGGCATTGGCCCATCAACGGCGTCAACAAGCAATAAAACAGAATCGACCATCGACAATACACGCTCGACCTCTCCGCCAAAGTCGGCGTGTCCAGGAGTGTCTACAATGTTGATTCGGTATTCGTTCCAGTTGATGGCGGTGTTTTTGGCCAAGATGGTAATTCCGCGCTCTTTCTCTTGGTCGTTGGAGTCCATCAGCCGCTCTGAATCCACATCCTTTCGATCTAGGGTGCCTGACTGGCTTAGAAGTTTATCAACCAAAGTTGTTTTGCCGTGATCGACGTGGGCGATAATGGCGATGTTACGTAAATTATTTATTGACATGGGGGCTACCGGTTGGGTCAAAAGGTCGCGATTATAGTGGAATTCTCAGAAACTACCATTGATCTTTTCAGTGATTCCTTCAAAGCACTTAAATATAGACGCTGATTGACCCTAAATATACGCTTAAATCAAGGCTTAGCCTGGCTTTGGTCGATTCATAATCCCGACATTCTTAAAACCGCGATCACGCATAATATTAGCCTGCAGTCGACTCATGATGCCTTTATCGCAGTAGATAAGGTAGGTCGGCATGTTGTCGAGCTCTGAAAGTTGCGCGTCTAAGTCAAAGAAAGGGATTAGAATAACCTCATTGAAATTCAACTCTAGTGGTGAATCAGCTGTTTCTTGCGGATGGCGAACATCGATAATAATATCGCCCGGCGCTGGATAATCCACGGTTGCGATGTTTGGTTTTACGAATTGTTTGGTAAGCAACGTCATTTTTAGCGCACCAGCAGCTTAACGGCCTAGTATTTTAGCAACAAAAAACAATATAGTGTGCGCGATAACCTCAGGTGCAGCCTTTTAAAGAGCGTTAGCATCTAAAAAGGTCTTTCTTGCACCTAATTGGCACTATAATGGTGCGTATTTCCAAATAAAGCACTATTTTAGTGCGTTACAGGCTCGCTTGATTGGCTTTATTATGACGATAGCGGAAGACTTTCCCACAGATTCTCTATCGTTTGCGGCACCTTTGCGTAAGACAAGTTA
>DUBX01000025.1:5836-36418 GCA_012960115.1 Porticoccaceae bacterium | reverse complement strand
TTGTAACTAGTTCCGCGTTATCTAGAGATTCAAGTGATAGCTGTCGTGGGTTAAAAGAGCCCATTGGCATGACAATTGCACTGTTAAGCAGTGGAATAGCTAAAGTGGAAGTTAGATTGAGGTTAGAGGTTTGGGCTGCAGATACAATACGGGCAGCTACTGGTTTAGGAATACTTAAATGCAATGTAAAAGCGCCATTTTTACTTGACGTAAAAATGGTCTATGATCCTTATCGGTATTGCAATAGAAGTGAATTAATTTAAACGGAGAGTTATCAAAAATGAAAGCAAAGTTAGAATATATTTGGTTAGACGGTACGGCGCCAACTCAATGTTTGCGCAGTAAAACTCAGGTTCGACACGATTTTGGTGGAACTTTAGAAGAGTGTCCTATGTGGTGCTTTGATGGAAGTTCTACAAATCAAGCTGAAGGCAATGCCTCAGATTGCTTGCTAAAGCCTGTTGCGATTTATCCTGACCCAGACAGAAGCAATGCCTTTTTGGTCATGACTGAAGTAATGAATGCCGACGGAACTCCCCACATAACCAACGGCCGAGCGACGATTAACGATGACGATAATGACTTTTGGTTCGGCTTTGAGCAAGAGTATTTCTTGTGGGATGTTGACACGCAATTACCACCTGGCTTTCCACATGGTGGATTCCCCGCTCCTCAGGGTCCTTATTACTGTTCTGTTGGTGCTGCCAATACCTTCGGGCGTGATTGTGTTGAAGAGCATTTTGATATTTGCTTGGAAGCAGGTATTAACGTTGAAGGCATTAACGCTGAAGTCGCAACAGGTCAGTGGGAATTTCAATGCTTTGCAAAGGGTGCTAAACAAGCCGGAGATGAAATTTGGGTTTCTCGGTATTTGTTAGAGAGAACCGGTGAAAAGTACGGCTATGCAATCAATTATCACCCTAAGCCTTTAGGTGATACGGACTGGAATGGTTCAGGTATGCATGCCAACTTTTCTAATGGCGCTATGCGCGACCTTGGTGATGAAACTGTTTTTACCAAGATCTGCGAAGAATTTGGTAAAAACATTGAGCGCCACATTAGCGTCTATGGTGCGGACAACGACCAGCGCTTAACAGGAAAGCATGAAACTCAATCTATTAATGAATTCAGCTACGGCGTTTCAGATCGTGGAGCCTCTATTCGGATTCCGATTGGCACTGTTGAAGATGGTTGGAAAGGCCGTTTAGAAGACCGCCGAACATCATCCAACGCGGATCCCTACAAGGTTGCCGCAGCCATCATCAAAACCACTAAAGAAGCTTTGGCGTAAATTAGTCGCCCTGAGGGATCTCTTCCCTCAGGGCAGCTTTAGTGCGTTATAGCTGGAAGACTTCCTTTCCTACCCTGCTGTCTTTTTTGTACTTTTTCCAGTCCAAAAAACTGCGATCCAATTTAAGCTTGCTTAGCGTCCTGAGCCCACAGCGTACTTTAGGCGACCCTCTCTCTTTACTCTCTATACCGCGTTATAGACCTATTTTGTATTAAATTCCGCTCCGATACTAATGCTTGGCTGTGCGGCGCTTTAGTGCTTGCACTATAATGATGCATTATAAAGGTGCGGCACCTTTGTATTTAGTCTTTTAATCGGTTGCGCCCCTTATTCTTGTGGGCTCGCGGTGGATTAAGTTTTGGCCTGCTTATTGCTAGTACTAAGGCATATTAATCAATAGCACGCTTAAGGGCGTGTAAATGGATCAACGTCTAGGGGCTTATGAATTCAAATCAACTCCATCAATTGTTACTAGATAATTTAAATACGGCGGTATTACTGTTGGATGCCGAGTTATCTATTAATTATGTTAATTCGGCGGCCGAGTCGCTATTACAAGTCAGCAGTCTTCGATTGATAGGTTCTAATGTTTGTGACTTGTTTAGTGATGGAGAATCATCTAAGGGGAATCTCTTGGAGGCTTTAGAAAAGAATCTTACACACACTCGCAGGCATGAATATATCAGAGCGTTAGCGTCGATGGGTCTACTTCAAGTTGATTACACGGTTACCCCTGTAGAGGTAAATCTTGAGCCAATGCTCTTGATGGAAATGCAGCCTATTGACCGGTTTCTAAAAATAAATCGCGAAGAGGCGTTGTTGTCTGTACACGACACATCAAAGAGCTTGATCAGAGGCTTGGCACACGAAATTAAAAACCCACTGGGTGGTATTCGTGGCGCCGCCCAGTTATTAGATCAAGAGATTGCAAACATTGGTTTAGACGACGAAACACGTGAATTGTGCAAGATCATTACCACGGAGACTGATCGATTGCGCAACCTTGTCGATCGGCTATTGGGGTCTAATCAAATTCCTAGCTTTGAACAAATCAACATTCACGAGGTGACTGAACATGTGGCTGCTTTGTTAGCAGCCGAAGCGCAAGGCTCTTTAGTCATTTTAAGAGACTATGATCCGAGTATTCCCGATATCCAAGGGGATAGAAGTCAGCTTATTCAGGCGATACTTAATGTCGCTCGCAATGCCATGCAAGCGGTCCTGGAGTCGGGTGGGTCTGACCCCTTAGTGACGATCAAATCACGCATTCAGAGGAGCTTCACTATTGGAGGTAAGCGTCACCGGGTTGTATGTCGAATTGATGTTATTGACAACGGGCCGGGTGTTTCTGAGGAAATATTTGAGCGGATATTCTTTCCAATGATTAGTGGTCGCAGCAACGGATCTGGGCTCGGACTGACGATTGCCCAGACAGCGGTAAACGGACATCAAGGCATTATTGAATGCGATTCAGAGCCAGGGAATACTAGGTTCGCTATTTATTTACCAATAAGGGATTAACATGAAAAACAAATCGAAAATTTGGATAGCAGAAGATGATCGCTCATTGCGCTGGGTGATGGAAAAGGCGATTAGCCGGGAAGGTATCGACGTTCGTAGTTTTGAGACTGGTGATGATTTACTTAGGGCCCTTAAAAGCACTCAACCAGAAATTATTATCTCTGACATCCGTATGCCAGGTATTAATGGCTTGGAGTTACTGAAAGAAATTCACGGCAAGCATGCAGACATACCCGTTATTATTACTACCGCTCATTCCGACTTAGACAGTGCGGTGGCGGCCTATCAGGGTGGCGCATTTGAATATTTACCAAAGCCTTTCGATCTAGATGAATTAGTAGACTTTGCACGCCGCGCCATCTCATTCTCCAGAGAACAAAAATCTACCGTACAAGCAGCAGTGGCCAGTCCGATGGTTCAGGAAATTATTGGCGAGGCTCCGGCGATGCAGGAAGTATTTAGAGCAATAGGTAGATTGTCCAATTCCAACATAACAGTGTTGATTAATGGCGCATCAGGCACGGGTAAAGAGTTGGTGGCTCAGGCGCTTCATAAACATAGCCCGCGGAAAACAGCTAAATTTATAGCCCTTAATATGGCTGCTATTCCGCATGACTTAATTGAGTCAGAATTGTTCGGCCACGAAAAAGGCGCTTTTACCGGTGCGGCCCAGCGACGTGAAGGTCGGTTTGAGCAAGCCGATGGTGGGACGCTCTTTTTGGACGAAATTGGAGACATGCCTTCCGAAGCCCAAACGCGACTATTGAGGGTTTTGGCTGATGGCGAGTTCTACCGTGTTGGTGGCCATACAGCGGTTAAGGTGGATGTGCGGATTATTGCAGCAACCCATCAAAACCTAGAGGAATTAGTTGCGGCTAATCGCTTTCGAGAGGATTTATTTCATAGGCTAAATGTTATTCGTGTTCATTTGCCAAAATTAGCGAATCGTCGCGAAGATATCCCTCAACTTATGACGCATTTCTTTCATCTTGCTGCTAAAGAGTTGGATATGGAGCCCAAAGTTTTATCTCACGAGGCTGAGGAGATTTTCTACAATTTGCCTTGGCCCGGAAATGTCAGAGAGTTAGAGAATATATGCCGATGGCTAACCGTCATGGCGGCCGGGCGAGAAGTGCTTCTCTCGGATCTACCACCAGAACTAAAGGCTGAGAGTGCTGAGAAAGAATCTCTAATCCAAGGAGATTGGCAACAGATGCTAAGGCACTGGAGTGAGAGGGAATTGAAATCTGGGCGTAAAAGTATCCTTGAGCAGGCACTCCCCGCTTTTGAGATGGCTATGATTGAAACGGCTCTAGCGCATACTGGAGGGCGGAAGAAAGATGCGGCTGTGCTGCTCGGGTGGGGTAGAAATACGCTAACCAGAAAACTTCAAGAATACGGTATGGAAAGTCAGGGTATCTAGGTATTAAATCCATAAAAAACCCTGCCAAATTAGGGCAGGGTTAGTCAACTCTTGAGATCCAGTCTTAGTGTGTCGTGTCTTCGCTTTTTGTCTCAGTCGGCTCAGTTGTTTCCTCGGCTTGGGCTTCCGCCTGTTGAACAGCGGAGGCAAAGAGTCCATCAAAATTAATAGGCGGTATCATCAAGGGAGGGAACGATCCCTTGGTAAGTGTGCTGTCAATAGTTTCTCTGGCGTAGGGGAACAGCATTGACGGACAGGTAGTGTTAATCACTTGAGTCAACTGCTGGCCTTCAATCCCTTGAATTGTAAACAGACCTGCCTGCTCTACTTCGATTAAGTAAATAGTCTCTTCACCGTCGGTAACGGTAATCGTTAGTCGAAGAGCAACTTCGTATACGCCCTCTCCAATCTTACTGCTTTTGGTGTTTAGATCTTGGCTTACTTTAGGTTGCCATTGTTTCTGAAATGCAGCCACTCCCTGAGGAGTCTCAAAAGAGAGATCCTTGAGATAGATTCGCTGCACAGCAAATTTGGGCCCAGTATCTTCTGTGGCTGCAGCCGCAGCTTGGTCAGTAGAGGAAGTTTCGTCAGTCATTACTTAAACCTTTAATTGTGTGTGGATTAATGTGTTGCCATGATCGTTATATGGTGTCAGTTTCATCCAATTCAACCCTATTTTTCAAAAGAGCATCTAATTCGCCAAGAGTCTCGAGTTGCTGTAACTCAGAATAACCCCCAACATGTGTTTCGCCAATCCAAATTTGCGGAACAGTGCGCTGACCACTCTTTTCCATGATCTCTCGACGCAAATCCACATCTGAATCTACCGAAATATCATCAAAGCTAACATCGCGCGCGCTGAGAAGATGTCGAGCCGCAGTGCAATAAGGGCAGAATCGCGTTCCAAATAGTACTACCTGAGGCATGTAAGCACCCTTAATAATGTCGTTATGATTTTTTGGGGCTAGCCTTTTTGCCTTGGACTACTGGCATGTTTTGTTGCTGCCATTCGCTCATTCCGCCACTCAATCGACGAACCGTGTAGCCTTGTTTCGTCATCTCTTTTCCAGCACCACCGGCGTGTTGGCCCATCTGATCGGCTAACACTATAACTTTTTCGCGGTGTTTCTCAATCTCACTTAACCGAGTCGCTATTTTAGTATGAGGAATGTTGATCGCGCCGTGAACGTGGCCTGCCTGGTAATCAGCGTTTGCACGAACATCCACAAGCACAGCCTGGTCTGAATTCATTAAAGACACTAGCTGTGAGCAAGTCATTGGCTTCCCGCCTTTCGTCCGTTCGGTCAATGCAAAAATATAGATAAGCACCAGTAATAAGCTTATTAGGAGCCATTGCTCACTTGCAAAAATAAAAATATCCACGTATTTACACTCTTTGGCTAAGTTTTTGGAGCGCTAAGTCAGCGCGGCCTGAATTATACACATGAATGATAGGCTTAGGAATTGGCTGTCGTCTGATTATGCCCATCGATGCCATATAGGACTGCAATTTTCAGGCAGGCTGCTCACTAAACCAAGGGCTGCCCACTTCATTCCTGGTGCGTGAAAGTCTGACCCGCAGGAGGCAAGCAGACCATATTGATTACATAAAGTGGCTAAATCTCTAGTAACGGCGGGTATTTGAAGGCCAGAAATAACCTCCATGCCCTCCCCGCCTGCACTGCAAAAATCCGTGAGCAGCTCCTTGAGTTTTGTGCGGGTCACTTTGTACTTGCTTGGATGAGCTAATACCGCGATGCCTCCTGACTCTCGAATCCATTGGACGACGGTCGCAGTCTCAGCCCATTGCTCTTTTATATCGCCAACTTTCCCTGCGCCAAGATACTTTTTGAACGCCTGCTTAATGTTTGATACGGCACCTACATTAACAAGATGTTGTGCAAAATGAGGGCGTCCAATTTGCCCGTCGGCCAAAAGCGTCGCACCCTCTAGGCAATGCTCAAAGCCTAAGTTACTCAGGCGCTCAGCAATTTTTTCGGCCCGATCGAGACGAGCCTTTTTTTGCTGCGCCACGCCAAAAATAATGGACTCACTCAGAGGGTCGACATTTAATCCAACGATATGAATACCCTGTTTGCGCCACTGACTAGAGAATTCAATGCCAGTGATGAGTTGCAGTTTTGCCGGAATAACTTCTATCGCGCTGTATGCATCCAGAGTGTCGTGGTCTGTAATTGACAGAATATCTAATGCGCGCTCATTGGCTAGCTCGACCAACTGTTCAGGCGTTAAGCTGCCGTCAGACATGTTGGTATGGCAGTGGAGGTCGACGTTCATAATGTTCACTTTTTCCGAATAATATAGATTGTAGCAGTCTCTGCAGCCTATATAATCCTAATATGACTGACCTTAAAACTATTGTACCTATTTCAAAAAAGCAGAAAGAACAGGTGAGCGCTGCTACTACCGCCTGTATTGATAGAGCTGGCGTTCTATTTGAGCGAAAATTCCCCAAATTGCCCGTTGATTTTGACCTGCGGGGCAAGTGTGCGGGCATGTATCAGGTAAGGGCAAAACAACGACGTATTCGCTACAATCCCTGGATATTTGCAAAATATTATCAAGAAAGTTTGGCTAATACCGTTGTGCACGAAGTTGCGCATTATATCGTCGACTGTATGTGGGGGCTGAGGAAGGTTAAACCTCACGGTGAGGAGTGGCGCCAAACAATGATCGCTATGGGTGCGGTGCCAACTGTGACTGGAAAATATGATCTAACCGGAATCCCAACCCGCCAGTACCAGCGGCATGCCTATCACTGTAATTGTCGCGTTCATCAACTCACCCTGTTGCGGCACAACAAGATAGTCAGCCGAGCCGCAAGTTATCGATGCCAATTTTGCCATTCTGACCTAAAGCGGGAGGGGTAGAGCTGCTTATGAGCTCCTGGTTCGTTTATATGGTTCGTGCAAGCGACCACAGTCTTTATACCGGCATCACCACTGATATTGACAGGCGTTTGGCTGAACATCAGTCTGGAAAAGCCGGCGCTAAGTACTTTAGGGGGCGTAACGCCTGTGAAATGGTCTATACCGAGCCCAATCACACCAGAAGTAGCGCCAGTAAGCGTGAGGCGGCTATCAAAAAGCTGGCTCGGCAGCAAAAGCTTGAGCTAATTAGGGGTCAAGAGTTATAGGTTGATTGTATAGTTGTATATACATTCAATAAAAAATAAGTTATTTATTTTGAATTATCGGCGGAAATGGGCTATTTTTAGTGTTATTTGCGTGAATTTCACTGATGTTTCTATTGTGTCTGATAAGCCTTGTTTTTTCCTTGCACTAAGGTTATAAATGTATATACATTATAATTGGTGCTTCTATCTATGATCAATGCTATTAAACTACCTCAGTTTGAAGTGATCAAACAGTACGTTCGAGGACACATAAAGTCCGGGCATTGGCCAGTTGGCACCCGTACCCCGTCTGAAAATGAGCTTTCCGCGAGTTTCTCTGTTAGTCGAATGACGGCTAGAAGAGCATTACAGGAACTGGCTCAGGAGGGACTGTTAACTAGAGCGCCAGGTTTAGGGTCCTTTGTAGCACAGCCTGTCGCGGCCCAACCAACTATACAGTTATATAATATTATCGCCCTGGCTCAACTAGAGGGAGCCTACAGCTGCCAGGTTCTTGATCTTGAGCAAATCCCCGCTGACGCTAAATTGGCCCATTTATTGAGTTTTGTTGTCGATCAGCCTGTCTATCGAGGAACATTTGTGCATTTCGACCGAGATAAGGCCGTCCAATGGCAAGAGATTTTTGTAAATCCTGTGGTTGCCCCCGCTTTTTTAAAGCAAAAGTTCGTTAAAGTGGCGCCAGATGAATATTTGGAATGGATCGCGCCCAGCGATCAAGTGAATTCTCAAGTAAGTGCTGTCTTGGCAAAGCCGAGTCAGCGAAGGGCCCTAGGTTTAACTGAAGATACTCAGAGCGCCTGCTTACAGGTGACTAGGGCATGTAAGCGACACTCGAGTTTGGTGAGCTTCTCTACGTTAGTCCATCCGGCAAATCTCTATCAGTTAGGGGCTACGTCATAGCTCGACATAGTTTATTAAAGGGAAGTTAGATGCCTAAAATCGCTATTTTCGCCGATGTTCAGAATATCTATTACACAGTAAAGGAGAGTTTTGGGTGTCATTTTAACTATCGGGAGCTGTGGCGACAGATAAGTCTGGAGGGCGATATTGTTCTGGCAAATGCCTACGCTATTGATCGAAATGACGCCCAACAACGCAAGTTTCAGCAGACGCTTCGTAATATTGGGTTCGATATTAAGCTGAAGCCCTATATCCAAAGAAGTGATGGATCAGCCAAAGGCGATTGGGATGTTGGGATAACCATCGATGTTATGGACGCTGTTGCCAGCGCCTCACACAGAGTTGATTGGGTGGTGCTTCTATCGGGTGACGGCGACTTTGATAGACTCCTGCGGCGTGTTGGTGAAAGCGGCGAAGTGCAAACTCTCGCCTATGGTGCTTCCGCCTTAACCGCCCAATCATTAATAGAGGCTACAGATGAGTTCCGGCCCATTGAGGGTGCTCTACTACTCCGCTAGATAGCAATAGTGAGTACTTACCGATGAAACCAATCTAGGTTATTATTCCACCTTGACCAGGGCCTCCCATTCCACCACCTTGGCCCGGTACGACAATTTGTGATGCCTGCTCACGGCGCACTTTTTCAAGTTCTATAGCGGCTTCTTCAACAGCGACCGCCGCTTTCGCCGCAAAGTCTTCTGCAGCTTCACCGATTGTTGCTCCCTCTAAGACAAAGTTTAGGGGTAGTGCGCCCATCTGGGTCATAATCTGAGCAGAGCCTCGGAAGCTAACCTCTCGGTCTGCATCATCTAGGCCGGCGGATGTTACTGGCGTGAGTTTGCGAATCGCACCCATTTTCTGATCAGTAAAGTTTTCCTCGCGAAAAAGGCCATTGGGGTCCATGGCATTGTCATTAGCGGTTGTCATACAGCGTGTTCTCGTGATTAATTAGTTTGCCAGCTACCCTAGCAGACATAATTAGAGAGTTGAAGTCCATAGCACACAGAATATGAAGCTATTCAAATACTCTGACTCATCGGCAAGCTCTTTGCTACTTGAGTGCTGACAAAAATCATGCAAGCAGATAACACCAGACATAAGTCCCGCGGCCATAAGGACAGGGATGATAAATAGGGCTGTGCCCTCCTGATTCGGCTCGTAAGCCTTGGCAAGTGGTACGCGCACCGCAATGCCGTTTATTCGCCCCTTGAGCTCAGGAAAGATTTCTATGATAGCCGTTGCTGAACCGGTACTGGTGGGAATCAAAGAAATACTGCTGGCGCGGGCACGCCTCAGGTCTTTATGATACTCATCAAGAATACTTTGAGTGTTGGTGATGTCATGAATAGTGGTAATTGCGGCGTGCTCTAAACCAAACTCTTTTTGTAAAACATCGATGACCGGCGCCAAACAATTCGTCGTGCAGGAGGCGGCTGTCACAATATCTTGGTCACTATAAAGGTGATCATTAACGCCCATAACAATGTTCAGAGTACCGTCTTGGACGGGTGCGGAAACAATGACTTTTTTAACTCCCTGGTCGAGATAGGGCAGTAGCGATTGTCGAGACTTAAACTGACCACTACACTCCACGACAATATCAACCTTTGCCTGAGACCAAGGACATTGCTCAATACTGCCTAACTGGGAGTAGCTGATTACCTTGCCGTCGATCACTATCTCGCTACTAGATTCTGTCACCTACACATCTCGATTCCATTTACCATGGACTGAATCAAAACGCAGTAAGTGAGCCGCACTCTTTGCATCCCCGGCCACCTCATTGATATGTACTATGTCAAAAGTATCTGATTCCCAAGCGGCCCTAAAAGCCATACGCCCAATCCGGCCAAATCCATTAATTCCTACTCGTATTGTCATGTCACTTCCAAGTCTGATACGTTCAGCCACTAATACAACCAACTAAGTCACATTGATGACGTAGCACTAGCAACTTAAAGTTAACTATGTGGAGGCCTTTTGCCGATACCAGAATACAAAAGACAAAAAAAAGCCACCGCATGGTGACTTTTAATACTCAAAATACTTTTAACTAGTGATCATGCCCACCTGGTCCATGCACATGGCCATGATTAAGCTCTTCTTGTGTGGCATCTCGTACAGACTCAATAGACACATCAAAATTCAAGTTGTTGCCGGCTAGGGGGTGATTGCCATCAACCGTTACAAACTCATCGGTAACCGTTTTCACGGTGACAGGAACACTATCGCCATTGCCTGTTTGAGCTTCAAACTGCATGCCCACTTCAATGTCATCAACACCTTGAAATGACTCGCGCGGCACCTCTTGAATCAAATCAGGTTGCACCTCGCCATACCCTTCAGCGGCAGTAACAGCCACTACCATAGAGTCTCCTACGTTTTTTCCTTCGAGCGCATTTTCTAGGCCAGGAATAATATTTCCAGATCCATGCAGATATGCTAAGGGCTCTTTTCCTGCTGAACTATCGAGTCGTTGGCCGTCGTCATCGGTCAATGTGTAATGAAAGCTTACGGCGCTATTATTTTTGATGGTCATTAACTGTGTCCAGTGGATGAATAAAGTGAGCATTATGCTTCAATAGAAACGAAATATCGAACCCGTGAAAACCATTGAGACTTGAATATTTAAAAACTACTATGTGATTCTCCCCGGGCTATTCTATCTCGTCATCTAAATATCATCCATGGAGTTTTTAATACAGGCTTTAACAATATTGGTGTCTTGCTCAAAAATTATGCTCCATGCCTATACCAAAGGCAGTAAATTCATCGTCACTTAGGCCGACTTCAGAGTCAGTATTATTGGTATAAAAAATAAAGATTTTTGTGTTTTTATCTAACTTATAATCAGCACCTAAGGAAAGGGTCTGCTCTTCATCCCCGTCAATATCATCTTCGATTGCGCCATACTGTGCTTTGAGCGTAATGTCAGCACTAAGTGTGTAGGCAGCACTGACAAAATAGCCAGACTCATCTTTAGCACCTAGATTGTCTTCATTTTGTTGGTATAAAAATCCCAGTTTTAACGCGTCTATTTGATACTGCGCAATCATACGTACAAGGTCTTGCTCATCGACTTCCTGATCACCGGCAATAGCAAGATAGAGATCGCCTTTGGTGTAATTGATTGAATATGATAATCCATCATTGAGGCCAGTATCATCTTGCCCGTCTTGGTCGACATCTTCGCCCTCAGCTGGAATCATTGCTAGAGTTGCAGAAAAACCATTCATTTTTGGTGAAGTATAGGCGACAACATTTGAGACTCGATTCTCGCCTTCAAAGGCATTTTTAATATCGCCTTCAAGATCATTAAATAAATCGACCTTCTTCGCCGCAAGCTTAGTGGGGGTGTCATGTTTACCTGCCCAAACCATGCCGAAACTACCCTTAAGACCCAAGAAGGTATTACGTTGTTTAAATGTTTGCCCTTTACAGTCACCGCTGTCAATGCAGACCTCATATTCAGCTTGATAAACAACTCCAAGTTCCTCAGAGATTTTACTTTCACCTTTGATTCCCAAACGAGAAGCGTTGCTGTTAAGGTTCCATTCACTGGTGCCCCCACCATCTTGGCTAACCAATGAGAGGTTGGCTTTACCGTAAACCTTACCCCCAATTGGCCATTCAGCAAAACTAAAAGAGGTAAAGCTAAGAGCCAATATTAACAACAGTTCCTTCATAATTAATCCAAATTCCACTAATAGTTCTGGGCGCGTGCGTCCCAAATTGCAATATGAAGATTATAACAATGACACAACAAATATAGGCCTAAATTACTAAAAAAATATAACAATTTAAAGCTCCAAAATATACTTCTGGTCATTAAAAATGGATGCTACAGTCATTGCATGCGCCTTAATAAAAGTATTAACATCTAAAGATATTAGATGCCCATAAAGAGGATAGAGTGATGAGACTAATCTGCACTAACATCGTTAGGATTGCCATTGTTACATTCGGGATAAGCTGTTGCAGTATTGGGCTGGCTGCAAAGCCAGACTATCAAGAGAGCATAAACGCTCATCAAAGCCAGTTTGAAAAGATCGCTCTAGATCTCTGGGATTACGCCGAATTAGGCTACCAAGAAACTCAAAGTTCAACTCTTCTTCAAGCTGAACTTAAAAAAGAGGGCTTTATAGTCAGCTCAGGTATCGCAGATATACCGACCGCCTTTAAAGCAGAATATGGCACAGGTGGACCCGTGATTGGTATTTTAGGAGAGTTTGACGCGCTCCCAGCTATCGCCCAAAGTACCTCACCGTTCAAAGAGTCGATCGATAATGCAACCGGTGGTGGCCAGGCCTGTGGACACCATTTGTTTGGGGCAGGATCGGCGTGGGCGGCAGTGGCGATAAAAGAATGGTTAGAGAAATCTAAAACACCAGGGCGCGTGGTATTTTATGGCACACCCGCTGAGGAGGGTGGTTCGGGCAAGGTTTACATGGCCCGCAGTGGCGCTTTCGACAATGTTGATATTATGCTTCATTGGCACCCAGGCTCATCAAATAACGCCAGCCCACGATCAACTAATTCTAATAAATCGGGTAAATTCACCTTCAACGGTATTTCGGCGCATGCAGCCAGTGCACCGCACAAAGGACGCTCAGCGTTGGATGGTGTTGAGGCCATGAATATGATGGTGAACATGATGCGAGAGCATGTCCCTCAGGACTCGCGACTCCATTATGTCATTACCAAAGGTGGTTTGGCGCCAAATGTGGTGCCTGATCTGGCAGAGGTTTACTACTATGTTAGGCACCCAAGAAGAGAGATGGTCAAAGAGCTTTTTGAGCGCGTTGTTAATACCGCTCGCGGCGCGGCATTGGGAACTGATACCCAAATGAGCTATGAAGTTATGCACGGCAATTACTCCTTGATGCCCAATGAGACATTGCAGCGAGTCATGCACGCTAAGCTAGAAGAGTTGGGTGGCATTACTTACTCTAAAGAGGAGCAAAAATATGCTCAAGCCATTTATAAAACCCTCGTCCAACCTTCGGGTGAAATTGGGGACCAGGGAAAAGTTGGTCCTTACAAGCGGACGCATGGTTATGGATCTACAGATGTCGGAGATGTTAGCTGGTTAATTCCTACTGGTGGAATAAGCGTGGCGACTTGGGTTCCAGGAACTGCAGCACATTCCTGGCAGGCCGTGGCAGCAGGAGGGACTTCAATAGGACTAAAAGGTACGAAATTAGCAGCAAAAGCGCTGGCGGCAACAGCGCTGGAAATTTATGAAAATCCGGATATCGTTGTTCGAGCACAAAAAGAACTACAAGAAAATGTTGGACCTGACTTTAATTACGAAGCGCTACTGGGTGACCGAAAGCCACCCTTGGATTATCGCGTTAATTAGGCTTTTGCGCTGGGTCGCTGATTGACTTGATCGTACCAGCGCAGAAGATTCTTGTGATCCTCAGGGATTCTCTTTTTTACCCACTTGGCAAAATCCACGCATACTAGGGCGCTGATGTCGGCCACCGAAAAGTAGTCATCAACCAAATACTCGTTGGATTCAAAATGTGCGTCTAGATCTGCGAAAAAGTGGTCGATACGCAGTAAACCGCGTTCTGCTAACTCAGGAATTTGACTGTAGTTGTGGGGCCCTGGCATAGCCCTGTTTTTAAACCCTGGGGTAAAATTCCTAAAGGCCTCTGCCCCTGCTGCAAAGCCATTCATTTGCACCCAACTATTCGCTGAATCTACGCGCGCGCGCTCAACGAGTGTTCGCCCATGTAGCGGGTTCTCAGGAAAGATCTCGTCCAAATAACGAGAAATAGCATTGACCTGAGTGATTGTGGTGCCGTCGTCCAATACCAAAACGGGCACTTCAGACAGTGGACTTACCTTTTTAAAAGCCTCAGAGAACTGCTCGCCTTTAAAAAGATCAATCTGAATAGTGTCAATTTCAATACCCTTTTCGGCCATGAGTACTCTGACTCTTCGAGGGCTAGGGGCTGTGGTGCAATCATAAAATCTCATAGTCTTTCCTCTTGTGGTTAGGAGCCTCGCTTTGGCAAATTCAAAACATTAAGCCGCTGCTCAATGCTATGCAAAATTCCGTCTTTATCAAGACCGGAGTCACGCAGCTGCTCGCTGTGGTTACCATGATCTATAAATCTATCGGGTAGACCAATATGCAGGACCGGCATCACAATCCCTTGTTGGGCTAAGAATTCGCTAACCGCTGCGCCAGCACCGCCAGCAATACTGTTCTCTTCTAGGGTAACCAATAACTGATGATCCGAGGCCAGTTGGCGAATCAATTGCTCATCTATGGGTTTTATAAATCGCATGTCTGCAATGGTGGCATCGAGTTGCTCAGCAACATCAAGGCCAAATGGTAGTAGGGTGCCAAAATTTAGAATGGCAACCTGAACACCTTCCTGTATGACTTTTCCCTTACCTAAAGGCAGCGCAATCATTTCTTTTTCGACCACTGCTCCCGGACCCGTTCCTCTTGGGTAGCGCACCGCAGCAGGACCTTTATGCATATAGCCGGTATAAAGAAGTTGACGAGTTTGATTTTCATCTGAGGGCGCCATGAGCACCATATTTGGAACGCAGCGTAAATAGCTAATGTCGTAGGCGCCAGCGTGGGTAGCACCATCTTCACCGACCAACCCAGCACGATCCAAAGCAAATAACACATCTAAATTTTGGATGGCTACGTCGTGAATCAGCTGATCATAGGCTCGTTGCAGGAAGGTTGAATAGATGGCGACCACAGGCTTTGAACCTTCGCAGGCCATGCCGGCGGCCAAGGTTACGGCGTGTTGTTCAGCAATAGCGACATCTTCATAACGATCTGGGAAGCGTTCGGCAAACTCATTCATGCCTGATCCATCGCACATAGCAGGGGTAATACCAATGAGACGCTCGTCTTGCTCAGCCATATCACAAAGCCAATCACCAAATATTGTTTGATATTTAGGGTTAGCCGCCTTTTTGGGTTCTTCAGCTACCACAGCCGATTGTTTGGGTTCAATCTTATTGAGAGCATGGTAGCCAACAGGGTCACTCTCAGCGGGAGCAAAGCCTTTGCCTTTTTGAGTAATGATATGAAGCATCACAGGCCCTTTAATCTCTTTCAGATTAATGAGAGTTTGCACTAACAGAGGCAAGTCATGACCGTCGAGAGGGCCAATGTAGTAAAAACCCAGCTCTTCAAAAATAGTCGCTGGCGAAACCATGCTCTTCATATATTCTTCAGTACGACGCACAAAATTCTTGGCATGGGGTAGGGAGCGCAAAGCCTTCTTGCCCCGCTCACGCAGCTGGTTGTAAAACGGACTGGCCCAAAGTTTTGAAAAATAGGTGGATAACCCACCAATATTTCTTGAGATCGACATTTGGTTGTCGTTAAGAATAACCAGCATATCTTTATCCACATGAGATGCGTGGTTAATGGCCTCAAAAGCCATTCCTGCTGTCATGGCACCATCGCCCATTACTGCAACCGTGTGACGTGTTTCATTAAGTTGATCTGACGCCATTGCCATACCCAGCGCCGCGCTGATAGACGTACTCGAGTGCCCAACACCAAAGGTGTCGAACTCACTTTCTGAGCGCTTGGGAAAGCCTGATAAACCATCTTTTTGGCGTATACTGAGCATTTGCTCGCGCCGACCGGTGAGTATTTTGTGAGGGTAGGTTTGGTGACCAACATCCCAGATCAATCGGTCATTGGGGGTGTCGTAAACATAATGCAGTGCAACGGTCAGTTCTACCACGCCCAATCCGGCACCAAAATGTCCGCCAGTCTTACCGACACAAAAAAGCATAAACGAGCGCAGCTCGTCAGTCAGTTGTATTAATTCCTCAACCGTCAGTTTGCGGAGATCTGCAGGTGCATTAACAGCATCCAGTAAGGGGGTAACTGGGCGGCTGAGAGGAACTTCGGTATAGGTCTTTGGCATTTAGGGCGCTAACATTGTTGTATGTTTATTGAGGGTGTGAATATTACACCAATTAGTCACTTTAATGCGCTCGGTTAACGATAAAGCCGGCAATATAACGTAACGGTTCAGCGCGCTCACCAAATGGTTCAAGGCATGCGATGCTCTCTGCGTATAGTTCCGACGCTTGGGTTCTGGCATCGTCAAGACCCAGCAAAGAGGTATAGGTTGGTTTTCCTTTAGCCAGATCAGATCCCTGCTGCTTGCCTAGCTGGGCGGTAGAGCTTTCAACGTCGAGAATATCGTCTTGAATTTGAAAGGCCAAGCCAATAGCGCGAGCAAATTTTGTCAAGGCGTCGAGCTGCTGTGACGTCGCTTGGTTTGTGGCGATCGCGCCAATTATAACACTTGCCTCAATCAAGGCGCCGGTTTTATGGGCATGCATAAACTTTAGTTGACTCAGCGTCAGTAATTCACCCGTGGCGGCAAGGTCGATGGCCTGACCTGCGACCATACCTGAGCAACCACTGTGATTGGCCAACAGGCGAACTAATTCAAGCTGTGTGGCTGGCGGTATTTCCTTCATGGTCGCTAACTGTTCAAAAGCCATCGCTTGCAGCGCATCGCCGGTCAATATTGCCGTGGCCTCATCAAACTGGATATGACAGGCAGGCTCACCTCGGCGCAAATCGTCATCATCCATAGCTGGAAGATCATCATGAATAAGAGAATAAGCATGAATCATCTCAATCGATGCGGCGGCAGTTTCAGTATGATGGTCGGCCTTTGCTACTGCATCAGCAGCCGCAAAGCACAATAATGGCCGTAGACGTTTCCCGCCGTTAAATACCGAGTAGCGCATCGCAGAAAGTAGCCGTTCTGCAGGGCCTTCGGCCGCTGGCAGGGCCCTCTCTAGCCGCTGATTAACTCGCGCAATATAACCTTCAATAGTTTTCTTCATTTTGGACATGAGGCTCTTTAATTGTCGTCTTCAAGACTATAGTGGGCACTCACTAATTCGTCACCTTGCCGGGTCAGCAGCTCTACTTTTTGTTCAGCATTTTTGAGAGCCTGCTGACACTCTCGAGCAACTTTAATACCCTGCTCAAATGACTTCAAAGAATCCTCTAAGCTTAAGTCGCCGCTCTCTAACGAGGCGACTAATGCCTCTAGGCTTTCCAGCTGCTGCTCAAAATCAATTGCTTTTGTTGTTTTAGTCACCAATGTTCACCTGTCTTATAGAAATTAATCTATGTTAATGGAGTACAACACTAACCAACCTGTGTAAGAGGGTCAATGCTCATTATAGTCGTTGAAATTCGTTATCTTTTAATGATTCGCGCTGTAGCTCTAAAATCCCTGAGCAAAGGTAAGTATGATAAGTACTGGACAGAAAAACTTCACATACGCAGGCCAGATCTTCCAGAACAATCCCTGCTCCACGTCAGGACTGCCGCTTTTAAGTTCTTGAAGGATACTGTTCCGGTAGAAAACCCAGCCGGCAAAGATACACAGCATCATGCTTAGCAGTGGCTGCGCGCGCTCAGTTGTCATGGTGATTACAAAGCCAAATAGAGAATCAAAGTTTAGACAAATCAGGGTGCTAATAGTCAAGACAATTAGCCCTACCAGCCTAGTGGCCTTATTACGGTCAACCTGATGTGCTTCCACCGCATAGGAGACAGGTACTTCAAGCATAGAGATAGAGGAGGTGACTGCCGCGATCGACATTAGTACAAAAAACACAAAGCCAACAAATAGTCCTGTGACCCCCATGCCTTCGAACAGCGCCGGTAGCACTTTGAAGATTAAGTCTGGCCCAGCAATCAAATTACCACTCTCGGCATAAATAGTGACCCCTAGCTCTTGCGCGACAAAAATAGCGGGTAGCACCAATAATCCCGCTAAAAAGGCCACAGAGGTATCGGTCAAGGTCACCAGGGCGCCCACCACCGGCAGGTTTTCATCAGCTCTTATGTAAGAGCCATACACCAACATAGTGCCGACCCCGAGTGACATGGAGAAAAAGGCCTGTCCCATAGCGCTAACGATGAGCTTAGGGTTGGTGATTTGCGAAAAGTCTGGCACTAAATAGTGCTTTAGTCCTGCCATTGCCCCATCTTGGGTGAGTACATAGAGTATTAGCCCGACCATCAAAATAAACAGGGATGGCATCAGGCGGCTCGACCACTTCTCGATACCTTGCTCAACACCAGCACTGATAATCAGCACTGTTAAGAAAACAAAAAAGGCAGCAAAGCCAACATTGCGTGCCAAGCTAAAGTTCGTTAACCACTGACTTATATCGCCTAGGCCAAGGACAACAGTCAATGGCTCCAACATAAAGGCGAGCATCCACCCGGCGACAATACTATAAAAGCTCAAAATCAATCCCGCAGTGATCATGCCGCCAATCCCGACTAGTCTGCCTATAGTTTTAGCGGATTGACCTGAAGAAATAGATTGTAGCGCGCTGACCATATTAGAACGTGTGTGGCGGCCAATAATAAGCTCAGCCATCATGGCTGGGTAGGCGAGTAGAAACGCCAGAATGAGATACATTAATACAAAGGCAGCACCTCCATTTTCTGCAGCATTGGTTGGGAAGCCCCAGATATTTCCGAGGCCTACAGCAGAGCCAGATGCGGCAAAAATAAATGCTAAGCGCGATGAAAATTGACCTCTTTGCATGATTTAGTCCTTTAGGTTTTTTACTTTAGCGAGAGTCTAGGCGATTCAGGGCGTAAATTCGACTGAAACCTTAAATAAGGTGGATTGATTAGATATTTTACGCATCCGGTGATAGTTACAGTGCCCGAGTATGGTAATATCGCGTCTCAGGGGGGCGTTCTGGATTCGACGCGGGTTACAAAACCTCCGGTGCATGCCGAGATGGTGACCAATCTCGTTAATCCAAAGTCGCAAACTTATAGTTGCCAACGACGACAACTACGCACTAGCTGCTTAAACCCCAGTGTAGTGCCGTTTGACTGGAGCCGTGCTTATGCGTCCAGAGTTCTAAACCCTTAGGGGGGAGGGACGCTCAAATGTCATATCTCATGAGATCGTGATGAAGCTTGTTCGGGGCGGACTCACTAAAAACTTACCGAAATCGTGCGTTGTCCGCCCTGTCAGTCGGGTTTCGACGTACTAAAACTAAAGACTGAACTAAGCATGTAGAGCCGTAGGCAGCGGACTGGCGGACGCGGGTTCAATTCCCGCCGCCTCCACCAAAAAAAGATAACCCCCTGTTTCTGCAGGGGTTTTTCTTTTCCCGAGTACTCATAGAGGCGATCAATAAGCTCACTAAATTGCTGGCTCGCACCTTATACTGTTTTCAGCAGTGCCTGAGTCATTGCACGCCGGCCCTCATCTGCTGCTGGACCATAGTGCTGCAGACCATCCAGCTCGGAGTGGCCAAATGCGATACGGCCATAGCCCTTGCGGATAACGTCACGAGGCGCAATACCACCCTTTCCACCATAGAAACCCGGGTAGGGCACCGAGTAAGCATGCCCCCAGCGATTCAGTATGACACCTGCGACATCGCGCTGCGCGTTGAATCCTGATGATCCGAACAATTTCATCATTTGCGCATAGATTTGACGCTCATAGTCGCTGTAGGACGTGGACAGCAGTTCTATCCTCCCTTTCGTACCTTGTTCCGCGATGTCCAACCCTGGGTAATAGAACGGTTTATAAAATGACAGGACGATCGGCTTATCGGGATCTAGCGGGGGCTGGTAGTCACCCACCTGCATGGAATTTCGGATATTGCAGGTATAACCAAAGTCGCCGTCAACCCTGTCCCAAATTGCTGCCGAAATTCCCAGATCATGTAGGAAGCGCCAGTTATTAAGCGCGACATTAGCAACCAAAAATGGCGCATACTGGAACGTGGAACAAGCGTCATCTATGTCGTCAGGCAAGTCTTTGACGACATGACGGTTTATCCAGCTGCCCGTTGCCATGACCACAGCCTTGGCGCGAACACCATAAAACTTACCATCACGTATATACACCAGCGTAACACCGTCTGAAGAATCCGGCGGACCATCATGTTCAACACTCAGCACTGTCGCGCTAAGTCGCATTCGCAACGGGTTGTCTGGACGATCCAGCGCCTGAAAATTAATGCGTCCAGTGATGATGTCCTCGAAACGATCTTTGCCCTCTATGCCTGCCGGAATCAGCTTCTTGAGAAAATGACGCGCGAAACCGGAATTGCCGCCCGGGAAAGATGATCGCCTGAGTTCCGGTGGCGGCATATCCATAAAACCTGGCATTGGCAATTTGTACGCCGCATAGGCAGAATGGGCATCACTGCCGAGGCCGTTCGCTGACGCCAGAAACATATCGCCATAGGCCGCGGCCTCTGGACCAAACCCCAGCTCCTTTTCAAGAAACTCTTTGTATGACATCGTATCCAGATCAGCAATCGCTTCAGCTTCGCTGGCGTACTTTCGCGTGGCGCCCGTGTGATACCACCCCAGCAACGTTTCCCGCTCAGCTTTCGACAGTGGCGTATTCTTTAACTGCTTCTCCCACATATCGATTGCCCAGGTGCCACCTTCAGGCTGCTCACCATTAAAAAAGTGACCAACGCTGGTATTTTCCTGCAAGCCTCTGACAAGGTAACCAAAATTGTCAGCACAGAATTTCAACGGTTTTTGTGTCTCAGGCCAGTCACCCAGCTGGTATTCACGCGGCAGACCAAGCTCCGCATAGTAGCGCGCATCACCTGAAGCTGTCGCTGGATCATCCACGGCTTCGGGAATGAAGAAACCGTTTGCTCCTTGCGGGGCAATCATGCGGGTGCCACCCACATTAAATTCGTTCTCTTTGGCTTCACCACCAAAGATCGGGTGATTATCAAGCATCAGGCACGTCTGCCCGTCTTTACGTTTTTTGGTAAACTCCAGCCCGGCTGACAGGCCGGCTATACCAGATCCCACGATGACGTAGTCGTATTCTTCTACCGATTCCAATTGATCAAATCTCGGGTACCCTTGGTCCCGCAGTCGGTGCGCATTGGCGACAACTTCTGGCGTATTACCGTGAGACGAGCGGTAATCGCCGACACCGCCATAGCCGTACCAGTCGGGACCGAGAGAGGGGCGCGGCGCTTGCGTCGATGTAGACGAACGGGAATTGGGTGCGCCCAAACCAAGCAACATACCTCCCATACCGATAGAGGTACCATTCAGGAAATCACGGCGAGTGATGTTTCTAGCAAAGGCCGGTTTTTTCATAGATCAATTCTCCAGTGGATTTGCAATCGGGTACCATTCTCACCAACCGCGGTAATACGGCGCTCAATGAATTAGGCTGTTCTGCCACCACGGTGCGGGAAGGTTTTTCTTATCCGGCCACTGTTGGGCAAGGGTCTCGGCGTCGTATAAAACGCCATTAACCATCACCCGGCTTATGCTGTTGGTGTGGGCAATATCGTCCAGGGGATTGTCATCCATCACCACCAGGTCGGCCAGTTTGCCCGCTTCGATACTTCCGATATCAGTGTCAAGTCCAATGGCCCTGGCACTTTCGAGTGTCGCCACCCGTAATACATTGTGATTGCTCATGCCGCCTGCCGACAAAGCCGACATTTCCCAGTGAACCTGCAAGCCTTGCATTTCGCCATGCCCGCCGAGCCCGATACTGCCACCCGCTTCGAGGATCTCATTCGCACCGCTGGCGACCTCGGGGAAGATGTGATCCTCTGGTGCAACAAACCTTGTGTTCGCGATGCGTCGTTCGATCAGGTTCGCTGGCATAAACCGATGGAGTTTTTGATCCTTCAATCCAATTCCTTTGGCAATAAAATGATCGACTGCGAAAGGGCCGCCAAAACTAACCAACAGCGTGGGTGTATAGCTGATGCCAGACTGGGCATACAGCTGAACAATATCTTCGTGCAAGGGAACGATAGGAATCGAATGCTCAATGCCGCTGAAGCCATCCAGAGCGAAAGTGATGTCCATTTTCGAGTCGGAGGCGCCTTCCGCCGTGACAATAATGCCAAGCTCCCGGCACGCCCGCACAACCCACTGGCGCACTTGGCGACTGCCGGGTAGGTAAGACTTGATCAGGTGAGTGCGATATTTCTTTTTGTAGCGCTCCAGTACGGCGTAGACCTGCTGGTAAGACTGAAAATTATTAAAGAAAAATACGCCCCGCCCGGTGGAAAAAATTCTGGGGCCGACCATCTCACCGGTATCCACAGCATCGCTATAGACAAATATATCGTCAGTAAAAGACTGGGGATCACGGATGGTCGTCACACCGTAGGCCAGGTTGGCATAGGCATTGTGATCCTCAAGGTCCAATACCGACTGTTTGAGTTGCCAGTGGGCGTGGATATCGACAATGCCGGGCATGATGGTTTTGCCGTGTATGTCGATGATTGTGGCTGTACTGGGAATTTCTATGGTGCCGCGCTCGCCGACTGCCTGTATACGGTTACCGCTTATCAGGATATCGCCGTTGCTAATGACCTTGTTGCCATCCATGGTAATAATTCGGGCGCCGCTCAGCGCAACAGTACCGGCGGGTGTGTGGCGGGGCTGCTGCACCAATGCTTCAAGTTCGTCTACTGCATCGGTATCGATGGCCTTACGGTAAAGCGTGTTGCCTGCCGACCAGGACAGTGTCGTCGAATCCGCCCAGGAAAAGTGATCGGCTCCGAGGGTGGTGATCTTGGTGTAGGCATTGCCCGGCGCATAAACATTGATCGAGGGTTGCTCTGCGGGTACCGCCGACATATCGATTAGGTACAACTGATTGGCAACTAATGCCAGGCCGATGTCACCGTTGGGGCTCAACAAAATATCGCTGGCCATGGCTGGGAAACCGGTTGTGCTCGCCGACCCCATTACGCGGAGGATGGTTTTCTGGTCGCTGCCATCCAGCTTCCATGAGCTCAGGCCCAGTGCAGGGGTGTAAGCGTAAAAACGTTGTACATCGTCGGTGAAATGTATTCTAATTGCGCCGCTTGCCAGTGTAATAGCGACAGGCTTACCGCCATTGCTCGCGAGCCTGACAATCTGCTCCGCCTTGGCCAGTGGGCCGCGGGCGTTTTCGAGCCGCACGATCTTCGGTGCACTTACCGCCAAAATTGTTTGACTATCGGGAGACCAAACCGGGTTGCGGTAGAAAGCGTCGCCCGGAGTGAGCTTTTCTGCGGGTCGGGTGCCGTCCGTGCGTACCTTCCAAACAGCGCCACCCTCAGTTGCGCTCCAGGTCACATAGGCCAGCCAGGTACCATCCGGAGACCACGCCGGGTGAAATTCCCCAAAGTTTGCTTGGGTGGTCAGTTTGTGGGGAGTCTGTTCGGCAATGGCCATTTTATAGAGACGGCCAAAAGTTGAGAACGCGAATTGCGTGCCGTCTGGCGAGATAACAGCGCCCTTGGCAACCCTTGCGGTCACCGGCCCCTGATCGATAGTGACCGAAGGAGCAATCCTTGGTGCAACTTCCATCTCCACGCGGACATGAAACGGAATCTCGGTCATACCGCCATCGGCAATGCTGACCCGGCGCATTTTGCCACCAAAGGCGATCACTACCGCATCGTTGGCAGAGGTGAAGGAAAAGCCGGGCAGCATGTCCCGCGATGCCCAGGTCTCCAGTCCGTTGAAGCCGATATCCTGTAACAGCCAACGATCATCACCGGACTCCAGATTACGCAGCCGCAATCCGGTTTTTCCATCGTGCAAGGCGCCGTAGGCAAGCCATTTTCCGTCTGGCGATAGTTGTGGCTTGAAAGTCGACTCGCTACGGTCACTGACGGCTTCAACATCACCGGTTAACAAGTTGAGCTTCATGATTTGTGCACGGGGATCAGAGGGTGGACTGTGCTGCCGTGTGGCAGAGGCAGCGAAGTACAGGTCGTGGTCGTTTGCGGATACCTGAGGCCCGTAGGCGCCAGGGGCAAAGGCGGAAACATAGGTAGAGCCTCGGCCCATATTCGGGGTTTCGACCAGTTCCGGCGTATTGTCGTTTATCGGGTAGGCCCAGATTTCAACGTTGGCGCTATTAGTGCGGCGGCTGGGCAGCTGTGAAACGTAAATAGTTTGACCGTCCTTTGACCACGCAGGGGAAATCAGTTCGCCATCACTGCGCTTACTTAACTGTGTAAGACCACTGCCATCGGCGTTGGCTAACCAGAGATTATCCTCTCCACTGCGGTCACTGACGAAAACCAACTGCTCGCCGTCGGGTGAATAGCGCGGTTGCGATGCAAAATCACGACCGGTGATGATGGGTTCAGCGACACCCCCAACGATCGGAAGCTTGTATATATCGCCCAATAGTTCGAACACCAGGCTCTCACCATTGGGGGAAACATCCAGCGACATCCAGCTGCCTTCATCGGTCTCGAAGACAATGGTGTTGGCGGGCGTCGATGAGGGCTGAGTGCAACCAGATACGCTTAAGAATAGCGCTAGGCACAGCGCCAGCGATCGCACCAGACCGGCACCTTCGTAATACCTGTTCATTCGCTGTCACCGTAAATTCTTTCGACCACATCAAGCACGCGATTGACGTTGCCTTTGAAACGGTAGTTGCAGAGACTCACCATAATTTCGTTGGTCTCCTGAATTCGGTAGGGTGCAGCGATAAAGCCGACAAACCCGCCGGGGTGGCCGAATAGCGCCTGGCCTCCGAATTCCAGGTGCATATTTCCGAAAGAATATTCAATGGGCCAGGTTCGGTACTTGGCCGGCACTTCGGTGTAGGTCGCCGGCGTTGTCAGGATTTTTATGAGCTCATCTCCGCCGGGCAGCCGGTTGTCGGCAAAGTTGTTGTACCAGGTCACCAGATCCTCAACGGTGGAGAACACACCGCCGTCGCCCACCACCTCCAGGTTGGTGTTGTTCTTTTGCCACTGGCCATCAATTTCTGCGTAACCATCGGCACGGTTCTCAACGAGTTCACGGTGATTGTCGTGAAAATGGGTGTTGTGCATCCCCAGCGGATTGAAGATATTTTCTTCTGCAAATTCACGCATGGTCTGGCCACTGACCACTTCGACAGCCTGCGCCAACAGCACGTAGGCCGAATTGCTGTAGGCGTAACGGCTGCCAGGCTCGAAGTCGAGGCGGCTCATTCGGTAAAGAAATTCCCGGTTCTTTTCACTGGGGTAAAAATTGCCGTCCAGATCACCGTATACCGCTGCCAGAATCGGCATGTAATCCGGGATACCACTGCTGTGGTTGATCATCTGACGAATCGTTACCGGCGTGCCGTAGTCGGGCAAATCCGGCAGAATCGTATGAATGTCCGCATCCAGATCGAGCTTACCCTGCAGTGACAAAAGCGCTATGCTGGTCGCAACGAATTGCTTGGTCGTAGAGCCGACGCGGAAAATAGTGGTCGCGTCGATTAGAATATCGTGTTCCAGATTGGCCATGCCAAATTGGCGTTGATAGATCAACTTACCATCGCGGGCAAATCCAACAGCGCAACCCGGCCCGTCGGTGCGGTCGAGATCCCTGTAGATATCCTCTACCACAGCGGAAATCGTTTGCAATTTGGCCGATTCTGCAGCCGCAGTACTGCATATCAGTGTAAGTATCAGCGACAGGGCAACGACAGGCATTACGGAGTTCATTCAAGAATCTCCAGCAGCTCTACTTCAGTGGTAAGGGTTTCGTTCGGCCCAATCTGTCCGCCGCCCTCCTTTCCGTAGGCAAGGTTTGGCGGGGAGTAAAACACCCATTTTGCTCCTTCACGCATTAGTAGTAGGACTTCTCTTAGTGCCGGCTTAACTTTGCCTACGGGAAAGTCGGCGGGCTTGCCGCGCTTGTACGAACTGTCAAATTCCTCGCCGTTCAACATGGTGCCCCGGTAATGCACTTTGGCTATGTCTTTATCAGTGGGGCGCTGGCCGATTCCTGGTTGCAGTACTCTGTAAAGTAGGCCGCTATCGGTAGCCATTACGCCTGGTTCCAGGGCTTTTTTTTGCAAAAAGGCTGCGCCCTCAGCTAGGTTTTTTTTGGATAGCGCCTGCCAGCTCGCCTCGAAATCGGCAATCATTTCCCGCTTGAGGATGACAATGCGCATATATTCGGCGGATGACAGCTCTGGTTGGGATCCGGTCTGTTCGTCGTGAATGGCTTGGGCAACCATCTGTGGATCCAACGTAAAACCCTGCTTTGAGCGCTTCTCATGCATATCGAGACCCAGTAGATAACTCAGTTTTTGGCTATCACTGGCGTTGTTAAGGTCAATGATCACTGAGGCATCATGTGAATCGGCGACCGAGCACTGAGCTACAGCCTGTGCCATGAGTAGCAAGGCGCTGAGGTAGGCGGATCTAACGGCCATAGGACACCCTTAAAAAGAATCTATATGGTTAATATCTTAACCTTTATTAAGGCCCCGATCAATGCCGTTGATTATGCCTTGGGTGGCGGCATAGGCGCCGCCTGAAGATCCTTCTATGTTCCTATTGCCCGCGGCGAGTTTAGGCTGGTGGCGTGCAGGCGCTGACAATAACGCAATCCACCTCACCAATGTTACGCATTCTGTGCTCCAGGTGAACAGGGAAAAGGTAGCCTTCATTGGGTTTGAGTATCCGAGTGCTGCCGTTGACCGTGAGTTCAATTTCTCCCTCAATAACGAAGCCGCCCTCCTCTCCCGACCGGCAGCGGTAGGGTGTACTCGCGGTTTCTGCTCCAGGCGGGTAGCGCTCTAGGAGTATTTGCAGTGGCAGTCCGTTGAGGTTTTTGCCTATCTGCAGCAGTGAGACGCCACCTGAGCCCACTTCTAGCAGGTCTTCCGTAGAGTAAAAAAAGTCATTTTCCCCTTCTTGGTTGTCTGAGAAAAAGTCAGACAGTGTCATCGAAATACTGTCAAGAATTTGCCGAAGCGTGCCTATTGAGGGGCTGATTTTGTTGCGCTCAATAAAGGAAACGGTACCGTGGGTCAGGCCGGCTTTTTCTGCAAGCTGCCTTTGAGACATACCGTAGCGCTTGCGCAGAGCTTTCAGTTTTGCGCCGACATCTTGAGCGATTTGTTCGTCCATATTTCCTCAGCTGTTTGTTTTAGGTGTTGTTATCAGTAGGCGCCTATCAAGCCGACTTTGATCTAAATGCACGAGATCTTGCTAGTTTATATTTACAGATTACCAAAATATTTGCAGTTTGCCAAAAATTTGGTTAATATATTAACCGTGTAGCCGTTTCTTAGACTTGGCTCTGGGCGGTTCAATATTAATTACAATATTAATTTCAATGTTAAGAATAGGGGAAACCACATGAATAGAACAGCACTTTACAGAAAACTGCTGACTACTACGGTCAGTGCGGCAGTACTAATGAGTTCCCAGCTTTTTGCCGGCGACTCTAATTCTATAGATGAGATCATTGTTACAGCCCAGAAGCGGGATCAGAGCATATTGGACATTCCTTTTGCCATTTCAGCTTTTGGCGAGAAGGAGATCAAGGCTAGAGGGGCGAGTGACATTAAAGACATGCAGTACTCGGTCCCCGGACTCTCTATAACGAACAATCAGCCAGGGCAGGATCGCGTCCAAATACGTGGCGCCTCGTCGGGCGTGGGCCTTGGATCACCAACGGTTGGACGCTATATGGACGAAGTGGGTGTCAGCAGTGACGCCACGCAAAGGGCGCTGGATATTCCACTACTGGACATTCAGCGGATCGAAGTGTTACGTGGCCCCCAGGGTACTTTATACGGCGCTGGTTCCATTGGCGGTACTATAAGGTTTATCTCCAACTCTCCCGATCTAGATGAAGTTAGTGGAAGTTTGGGTATAGGTTTCAGCAGTATCGATGATGGCAGTAATGGCAATGAGATTAATGGGGTCGTTAATCTGCCGATTATAGAAGACAAGCTTGCTATACGTATTGCAGCATCAACAGAAGATATTGGAGGTTGGATTGACAACACCGCGATGGGTGAGTCCGATGTCAATGAGGCGGAACGTGACTTTGTTCGCGCTAAGGTATTGTTCAAGCCTAGTGACAGTTTCAATGCGTCATTTATGTGGATGCACTACGAGTTCGAGCAAGACAATAACAACCATGAACTCAGCGAAAGTGGTTTCACGCTTTTAAATGTTGATAACAGGGGCGCGACGAATGAGCGTGAGGTAAACACGCCGTTTGCAACGCCTGTTTCGGATGAGTGGGACCTGCTAAACCTGATACTCAATTATGAAATAGAGAATGCCACTATATTGAGTTCAACCGGTTATCTGGATCGCAAAATTAACTTCAAGTCGGAATTCGTTAATGCATTTTTCCCGCCTAACGCGTTTGGCTCCATTGAGTTGGAGGATCGTGAGTCTGAAACCTTGACTCAAGAAATTCGAGTGAATTCAAATTGGGATAAGCCTTTAAATTATACGGTTGGCGCATTTTATCGAAAAACGGATACTTCACAGACGCAAATATTAAGCTATCCAGTATTCTTTGGGTTTCCTCCTCAGGTAACTACAGGAGCGGCTCCGATAGATTCTAAGTCATGGGCTGCTTTTGGAGAGCTTAGCTACGAATTTTCTGAGACCTTTACAGCGTCATTTGGTATGCGTTATTTTGAGGAGGATCAAGAGCCATCGATCTTCTTATTAGGAGGGCCAGCACCTATGGATATGAGTCCTGAAGATCAGTCATTCGATGCGGTGACTCCGCGATTGAATTTTCTGTGGAGTGTCTCTGAAAGCACCTCTCTTTACGCAACTATGTCTAAAGGATTCCGCAGTGGAGGGATTAATGGGGCTGGTTCATCTATTCCCAGCTATGCTCCTGAAGAGGCCATTCTCTATGAAATCGGTGGGCGAGGAGAGTTCCTTGACGGCCGTGTTTACGTAGACGGAGCCATTTACCACATGGATTTCGACGATGTACAGGTGGCAATTTCGGAAAATGGGTACGGCAGAACCACGAATGTTGACTCGGCATCTGGTCCTGGGGTTGACTTAGCTGTTCGAGTTAATATCACTGATGACCTCACTTTCAATTTGACAGCCGGTTATGTTGGCCGAGAGTATGACAAGGTTGACAGTAGTGCTCCAGCAAACGTTGCTGTGGGTGATGCGTCGCAATATACGCCAAAACACACGGCTTCGGCATCGTTAGCTTATGACTTTAACTGGAGCAGTAATCTAGGCGGCATGGCTAGACTCGACCTGTCACACGCCGATGGATTTTCCGTTTTCGTCCGAACCTTCCCGATGCAACCGGTCATTGAAACGGATCCGTTGACATACTTGAGCTTCCGCGTTGGCGCAATGGCTGACAATTGGCAAGTTGTACTGAGTGCTGACAACCTGTTGGATGAAGAGGATGGGTTATTCCCGGGGGGCGCATTTTCACTGGATACCTATGCACGTCCGCGCACTGTGGCACTAAAAGCGGAATACAGCTTTTAAGACGAAATGGCTGAAAAAGCATCGTTAAGAATTATGCTGATTGGGAAAAGACCCGTGTTATTTCACGGGTCTTTTTTCCCCGAATTCCGGTTATAACGCGGCCAGGAAAATTTATGAAAACATTGATGGACGCGAATTGCTTCCCCTTTCGGAGAGTGATGCAGAGGTTGAGTCATTAATTTTGGATGGTAAAAAAAGAGATTCTATTTCATTGAAGCCTGCTCTATGACTTTAAGGGAAAATATCAATGACAATTAAGTCACGAAAAATGACTGCGGCACTTACCATTGTTGGAACAGTCGCAAGCCTTATGGGCACATCAGTTAAGGCAACAGACAGCAATCAAGATACGTTTTTTGATTCCGTTAAAGCTCATTGTGGCAATGCCTTTTCAGGCAAAGTTGAGGACAGTTCAAACAGCACAGCCTATAACGGCAGGAAATTTGTGCTGCACATTCGTGATTGTTCAGACACCCAAATTAAAATGCCGCTACATATTGATGATAATTCATCTCGCATACTGGTCCTGACCAAAAGCGACGGCAGCATCAAGTTACAGCATGATCATCGCCACGCCGATGGTTCTTCAGATGCTTTAACGCTGTATGGTGGTTATTCTTCTGCTGATAGCACTGCCAATGTTAAGAACTTCCCAGAAAGTGCGGAATCCATCGCAATAACCAAGGCCCATGCGCCGACCCGAACATACCCAAGTGTGTGGAGTATCATTCTAAGTTCCGAAGATATCACATACCAAGTGGTTCGCCCCGGCAGGACCATTAAAACGAAGTTTAAGTTTACCGATACGGTAACCCACCCACCAAAGGCGTGGGACCTTTCAACACTGGCATCGGAAATAACACCAGCGGCACAGTTACTGGATCTGAGCGGGCGCTTTCTGGCGCTCACTGAGACGAATGATGATTTCCTGAGGAATAGATCAGGGAGCATAGAGCGCACTCTGCCGGACAGGAGCTACAGTGGCGT